>CATZGB010000037.1 GCA_958418815.1 uncultured Bacteroidales bacterium
CCCGGGGCTAATAGTTAATGAATCCTCCGGATTCGTGGATGTAATCAATGTCGCCAGGATGAAATCAATGTCGCCAGGGTTTGCCAGGATGTAATCAATGTCGGATAGGCTGTCAGGGGGAAATACAAAGTCAGATAGCGTTTGGAAGTTTTTACGGACTACAATAATAAAAACAGGTAAATAATAAAAAACAGGTAAGCCCCGGAATTCCGTCGCGGAGTTCCGGGGCTTACACAATCTATGAAACGAGGTTTATGTCATTTGGATGACGGAGAGAGGGAGAGAGGAGGGAATGTGAGAGGGAGGAGAGACAGGGGAGAGGGAGGCGGGGCGGCTGTCAGCGGATGAGGTGCTTCTTGCCGTTGATGATGTAGAGGCCTGCGGGGAGGGTGGAGAGGGCTGAGGCATCTGATACGCGGGCTACGAGGATACCCTGCAGGTTGTAGACGGTGTAGCCTTCGGTGGCGTTGTCGGCAGCCACATTGTCTACTCCGGCCGAGACATCGGTGTAGTCGGCATAGACAATCCTGGAGGTGGGGAAATACTCCTCGGTGTCATAGTCGTAGTCGCTGACAATCAGCTCTGTGGGGTTGCCGTTGTTGTCGTAGGTGTATTCGGCTTTGGTGCCTGCCACGAGTTCGGTCATTCCATCGTAGGTTTCTGTCATTGTCTCGAGTATGGCGTTGCCGTGGTCGTCATATGTGACCTCGGTCACCGTGATGTATGTGGCCTCGTCGGTGGGTTCGCCATCCTCGTCGAAGTATTCCGACTCGGTGAGGCGGAAGCTGCCGTTTTCATCGATGATTTCCATCTGTGAGGTGATGCCTACGATAGCCGGGTCTGCGAATGTCTCTTTCATGAGGTAGTTGCCCGGGGTCTCGGCAGAGTATTCGACGAAGAGGTGTCCGTCAAGCTCGTTGTCGTAATACACCTCGCATGACTTCACGCGGTTGGCTCCGGATGTCATCTCGTATAGTGAGGTTCCGGTCATCTGGCCGTCGGTCGCTTCCCAGATGATGTTGCGGTAGCTTGTATCATCGTAAAGCTCCCACTCGACAGGCGTGCCTGAGTAGTTGCAGAAATACATGAACTCGTTGGCCTGGCCGGTGGTCTGGTCGTAGTTCCAGACAGACTTGTAAGCCGCCACCATGTCGTTCATGTATGGGAGCGATTTCACGATTTCGATGATGTTGCCCTGGTCGTTGCGGGTCACCTCGTTGGTCTCGCTGGTGTAGTTTCTTGTCCACTCTCCGTCGCTCCAGTCGAAACCGAGGCGTTCGGTGAAGAATGTGTGAATCACAGGATCGTAAACATAGGTGCGCTTGGAGTCGTTTTCCCATCCGTCACCCTCGTCGACACGCGAGAGAACTGACACGGGCATTCCGAACTCGTTGTATTCGGTCTCGGTGAGGAACATCACACCGTCGGTCTCCCCTTCCTCCTTGATGGCGTTGCCGTTGGCGTCGTAGGTGAAATTGATGGTGCCGAGTTCCAGCCACTCTTCCTCGACATCGTCCCACATATAGTCGGTCTGTGAGGCGGGACGCCATAACGGGGCAGCTCCTTCGGCCTTCATCACTGCCAGTTTGCGGGGACTGCCTTTCTTGGTTTTGAAACGACCGTCGGCGACAGCGGCAGATGCGCCGAGGAGGGCGCAAAGGGGGAGAATGTAAAGTTTTTTCATGCAATGAAAATTTAGTAATTTGTCTGGTTGTGTAATTATCAAATATAGCACTCGCGACAAAGTTACTAATTTTTCGACGAAAAAGCAAATCAACAGGGTAATTCAGAGGGGTAAGACAGCTGATGGGGCCGATACCGGTCGAATACCTTTTTGCCCGCCACGTATGTGGCCCGGTTGAGGTTGTCGGGGGCGAGCGTCTGCAGCACGAACAGTTTTTCGGGGAGGGTATGGGCAAACTGCAGCCGCCATTCCAGGAACTCGGTGGCTTTCAGGTCGAGCACGGCCAGGTCTGCCTCGCGGCCCGGACGAATTGACCCGATGGTGTCTTCGAGGCGCAGCACACGCGCCCCGCCGAGTGTGGCCATGTAGAAGCTACGCAACGCTTCGAGAGGATTGTCGTCGAGCATCGCCACTTTGTAGGCGTCGCCAAGCTGGCGGGGGATTGAGAAACTTGTCCCGGCTCCGACATCAGAGCCGATGCCGACACGGCAGGGGCGGGAAGGGTCGGTGGCCTGGCGGTACTTGAACTCCCCGTCCCCCAGGAAGAGGTTTGACGACGGGCAGTGGGCCACCCCGCATCCCGCCTCCGACAGGCGTTTCCACTCCCGGGGGGTGACGATGCAGCAGTGGGCCAGCACAGTGTGGTGGTCGAGCAGGCCAAACCGGTCGTATATGTCGGTGTAGTCTCTGGCCTCAGGGAACAGCGACATCGCCCAGCGGATTTCATCCTCCGCCTCGTCGAGATGGGTGTGGAGATAGACCCCTTGGCCGAGGTGGGCGCGATACAGCTCCCCGGCCATCTTGAGTTGATTCGGGGTGCTTGTCGGGGCGAAACGGGGTATTATGGCGTAGAGCTGGCGACCGCGGCGGTGCCACTTGGCCATCAGTTTCTCGGTAAGCAGTATTGAGCTTTCGGCCGAAGGGTCTTTCAGGTTTTCGGGGAGGTTGCGGTCTTGCAGCACCTTCCCGGTGATGGTGCGGGCGTTGTAGCGTTCCGATTCCTCAAACAGGGCATTGACCGAGGCCTCGAAGGTGGTGGAGAAGACATTGGCTGTGGTGGTGCCTGCCGAGAGGGTCTGGCGGAAGAACATCCGTGCCACCTCGTCGGCGAAGTCCTTGTCGCGGAATCTCGCCTCTGTCGGGAAAGTGTATCGGTTGAGCCAGTCGATGAGGGTGTCGCCGTAGGAGCCAATCATCGGGGCCTGCACATAGTGGGCGTGGCAGTCGATGAATCCGGGCAGTATGAGCGCGTCCTCATACCGGTCAATGTCGGTCAGGCCCGGGTAAGCGGGAATCACGTCGGCGTATTCCCCTGCGGCGAGAATTCTGCCGTCCTGTATCACGGCGAGTCCGTCGGCGTAATAGTCGTGGCAAACTGAGGCGGGAGCCATGGCCGGGTCGTCACGGAAAGTGAGCATCGCGCCGCGCACCCCTTTCAGTGGGCTTCCGGCGGTATTGGCGGGTAGGTGGGATATCTGGTCGGTCATAATGGGTCATTTTTATATAATGATTAACATATGACCCGGGAATCTGTTGCATCAGGCAGCGAAAGTTTCTTATGGAAGCGCGCTCTCCACACGAAACCCCGGATTGCCGCCCGGGAGCCTGCGATGGACTCCAGCGCGTCAATCCGGGGCGGATAATGGGGCAATCCTCAGTAAGCGTCAATACCGTCGGATTCAGATAACAGGGTGTCAGTCGACAGCCACCTTGAAGGACTTCTCTCCGACGGTCACCACATAGATGCCGGGAGCCACGGGGAGCGGCATTTTGTCGCAGGTCAGCTGTGTGGCGGCCACCTGGATTCCTGCCGGGAGGAAGACACGGGCAGTCTCCCCCTGGAAGCCGGTGAAGAGTATCGCGCCGGTCAGTCCGGTCACCGATGACACTGCCTCGGCGGCGGTCTCCTCCAGGCCTGACTGTGAGCCTGAACGGATGGAATAGGAGTCAATCAGGGGTATGGAAGAGCTGCCGCCGATGAAGTTGACGTGCAGGCGGGCATCAACCCACTTCTGGCCCTGGAGGGATTCGGGCAGGGTGTAGCTGAACTTCTTCCAGCCGTCGGTGGTCTGGGGCACGTTTACCTGGCCGAGGATGACATATTCATCCATGCCGTGGCATGCAGCCATCAGGGTCAGCTCGCAAGCCAGCGGGTGGTGGTAGCTCGAGAACTCGATTTCGGCGTCTGTGATTCCCTCGGTGGAGAATTTTGGCAGATAGATGTAGGAGTCGCCACGGTTCCAGGTGGTGTGGCCGTAGAGGGCGAATCCTCCCTCGGCCGATACGGCAGTGGGTATGATGTCTGAGGGATTCACAAGGCCCCAGGTCGGGGAGTACTCAGCCTCGAGCGACGAGCCCAGTGCGAGGGGCTTATAGTGGAGCGCGGCATCGGCGAATGTCTCATCCATCGGCAGCGTGTAGGGCCTGCCGAGAATCACGGTGAAGGATGTCATGGCCGAGCCGGAGTTAATACCGTTGTATGCCTGCAGGCCGAGGGTGAGGACGGTCAGTGGCATGTTGGCGTATTCAAGCTCATAGGTCATGGTCAGCTTGTCGGTGACATCAATCTGATACCAGTCTTCATCCTCCTCGTCCCACTCCCAGAGGTAATAGTCCATACCGTCGGGATTGACGTGTCCGCCGGTCACGCCGGTGGTGATGGCCTTGTAGTCGATTTTCACACTCATGTTGTCCTCGCTGACGGTCAGGGCCGTGATTACCGGAGCTGTCGGGCGGTCAAGGCCGCAGTTGACCTCGATTGACGCGCGAGGGCCAGTCCCGACGGGTGAAGACACCGTCACGGTCACCTGTGATTTCCCTGCCGGGCAGGCTATGCTGGCATTTCCCTCTTCGCCAGGTTTCCCCTCTACGGTCTTAGACTCGGCGGCGCTGGCTACTGTGGCGGTGAGCGGTGTCTCCGGGTCGAGCGTCTGGCCGCCGTTGTTGAGTGTGGGGAACCTGAATGTGATGTCGGCGAGCAGTTCGCCGGTCTCAAGGCCGTCGCCGGCCAGGTCGGTCACTGTGGCCGGAGTCTCCTGGTTGGCGAGGCTTTCCATCATTTCCAGACGGTTGACGTGGAGGTAATATTTGTTTTTGTCAGACACGCAATGCACACCTATGTAGTAGCGTCCGGCCTCGGGCAACGTCAAGGTGTTTTCGAGGCGTATCCATTCGGTGGAGGAGACGCTGGTCTTTTCGATTACGGGGATTGTCATGGCCTCCACGCTCTGCTGGCGGCCTATGAAGACCTCCACATCCTCGGGATAGGATGACGAGTAGCATTTCACGTTGATGGCGATGTCATAAAGCACCGACGCGTCGGCGACCTCGATGGCCGGGGAGATGAACCAGTCGTCGGCCTCGTTTGAGCCGCTGTAAGTGTATTTGAAACTGTCATCCTCGCCGGTCCATGTGCGGTCGTCGTTGTTTGCGTCGACTACCAGGAAGTTGTCAAACACCTCCTTGTTGAGGTCAAGGCCGAGCGGCAGCTCGAAATAGAATGAGGAGGAGATGCGGCAAGAGAAGGAGATGGAGCTTGTCTGGTTGCCGGTCTTCTTGCCGTCGCCGTCAAGGATGTATGACATGGAGGTGACCGAGTGTGCGCCCAGTGAGAGGCCGGTGAAAGATATGGGCTTGCTCTCGCCTGGCGCTCCTTGTACCGGCTCGCCATATGGCTGTCCGTCGAGGGTGATGTCGGCATGGATGACGGTCTGGGCGGCCAGGGTTTCCCCGGAGAGGTTGGTGGTGGGGAAGGTGATGGTCACCGAGCCGTCACCGCCGTCAAAGTCGGCGTCAGAGAGTATGGCTGCCTGCGGGGCCGAGCCGTCGGTGACATCCACTGAGATGTTCTGGAGATAGAGGTATGACGCGCTGGTGGGGGAGATGGCGTGGAAGGCGACATAGAACGGGCGGTCGGCCTCGACGGGGAATATGGCCTCCTCGGTGGCGAACGCTTCAGGGCTTTGGAACGCCGCGTTTCTCCACAACACGTTCTGGCTCAGGGCTTCCACCGTAGGCTCATAGGCCATGCAGACCTCCAGTCCCTCGTCGTTGTATTTCGTGGCCACGTTGAATGTCAGTTTTCGCGCGCCTGCGCTGCCAGCCTCGAACGCGGGCAGAATGATCCAGTCGTCGCCGGGATTGAACCAGGAGTAGTTGTAGCGGAATGAGCCGTCACCGGCGGAATTGCCGGCCGGGTAGCCGCTGGCACACCATTCCCAAGTGCTGCCGTCGTCATTGGCGTTGATTACCGTACACCATTCAAACTCGTCGGTGTCGGGCAGGAAAGTGTAGCCCATAGGAATGAATGCCGGCTGAAGCTTGGTGAACTTGTGCTCGACCGATGCCGGTTCGGAGGAAAGCCCCCCGACGGTGGCTGTGGCGGAGATGGTGTGGGTGCCGCTTGTGGCGACATTGAAGTTGAAGAGTTGTGATTCGCCGGGCGCCCCGGTGAATGTGCCATCCTCGATTTCGTTGCCGTCGAGGAACACGGTGGCCGTGATGGATGAGGCCTGCAGCGGGTCACCTCCGAGGGTCTGTGACGGGAGGGTGACGGTGAGGGCGCAATCGAGGCCGTCGGCATCGATTACAAGCGCCGGCGCTTGCGGCTGGTCCAAAGACAGCTTCTCTATCGATATGTTCTTGAAGAAGATGTAGAATTTGTTGGCCGGCGACGAGGCGTAGAGGCCGAAATGCCATATGCCGTCAGCCGGGATGTCTATCGTGCGGGATTCTGTCACATCCTCCTGGTTGGTGTAGGAGGTCTTCTCCATGATTGTGGTGGTCATGGAGGCGGGGTCGGTCGAGGAGCCGATACACAGCTTGAAGTCCTCCATGTCTGCGCGGGTCTTGTAGGTGTATGTCACCTTGTATGTCCCCCCGTCGAGATTCATCGGGGGGAGTATGCACCAGTCGTCGGCCTGCAGGCTGTAGTTGTAGCTGTATTTGAAATACTCCCCGTCGAGGCTCCAGGTCTTCCCGTCTTTGTTGCCGTCGATGATTGTGCATTCGGCAAACTGCTCGGGGGTCGGGGCGAAGGTGACGGGGGCAGTGTAGCCCCCCTCCGGGGCGCGGTTGGGGATGGTCTTTGAAGCACCGAGGCGCACCAGGCGCGGGGCCTCGGTGACGTTTTTTTCGGCCGCAGGGGGGACTGAGGGCTGGGCTTTCTGGTCGGCCAACCCGATGGCGGCGAGGAATCCGGCTGTCGCCAGTCCTCCACACAGGAGGGATAACTTCTTGATCATTAGCACTTATTTTATTAGTGAGACAATATGACTGGTTGCGGGTATATGGTTGTGGTTGGTTTGTAACGATGAATACTGATTTCGCAAAAATACAAAAAATATTAAAATAACTGGCGGAATTTTGTAATTTTGTGGGGTTAATTGGAAAAATGCTATGGTAGATATCCAGTCACTGAAAAACAAGATACTTGAAGGCGGGGAAATCTCTGCCGATGAGACTTTCGGCCTGTGTGACATCACCCCCGAGCAGCATGAAGAGCTTTGGGAGAGTGCCCGCGAAATCACGAGGCGGTTTTGCCCGAAGGTGTTTGACTCTTGCTCGATAGTCAACGCCCGGTCGGGCAAATGTCCCGAGAATTGCAAATGGTGCGCCCAGTCGGCCCATCACAAAGCCGATGTGGAGGTTTATCCCCTGATAAGCCGGGAGCAGTGTATGTCGATAGCTGAGCATAACCGGCTGCAGGGCATCCGGCGCTTCTCGCTGGTGACCAGTGGCCGCGCGATGAAAGGGGAGGCCCTGGAGACGGCCTGCGGCTATTACCGGGAGCTGAAAGGGAAGGGGGGCATGCATCTGTGTGCCTCCATGGGACTTCTCGACCGCGATGAGCTGCAGAAGCTTTACGACTCGGGTGTGACGCGTTATCACTGCAACCTTGAGGCTGCCCCTTCATACTTCGGGACGCTCTGCACCACCCACACCGTCGAGGACAAGATAAAGACCATCCTTCTGGCCCGCGAGATAGGCATGGAGGTATGCAGCGGGGGAATCATAGGTATGGGGGAGACGGCGCGCCAGCGTGTGGAACTCGCCATTGAGTTGCGCCGGGTCGAGCCACACTCGATTCCCATCAACCTGTTGTGTCCGATTCCCGGCACGCCCCTTGAGGGGACTCCGCCGCTGAGCGAGGAGGAGGTGCTTGACGCGATAGCGATATTCCGCTTCGTGCATCCGCGCACCATCCTGCGTTTCGCCGGAGGGCGCGCTCGTCTGAGCCGTGCCACCCAGCTGCGCGCCCTGCAGATAGGGATGAATGGCGGGGTTGTCGGCGACCTGTTGACGACCATCGGCTCCAAGGTGGCCGATGACAAGCCTCTGATTGAGTCGGCGGGATATGATTTCTGATTGGCCCGGATAAAATTGTTGATATATAATATTTTGAAAATCAGCCATATGTAGCAGATGTGACGATGTGGCTGGTTTTTTATGTGAATTTTTTTCAAAAAATATTTGGAAAAGTCGGATATAATTCCGAACTTTGCACTGTGTGTTTTTCATAGTATTAGATTAAGATAAAGGTTTAAAGGAGAAAGGTCGTTGTGAAACGACCTTTTTTTATTTTCTTAAGTCTCCTTTTGTTGCGCGTTCCATGTTTTTTAGCTAAATTGCGTCCGTCGCCATTGGGCGGCGTTCAGGCATACCTGACTAATCCCAGACAACAACTTATATACCATGGAACTACCTTTTGCTGAATCCTGGAAAATCAAGATGGTCGAGCCTATACGGAAGTCGACCCGTGAAGAACGTGAGCAATGGCTCCGCGATGCCCATTACAATGTATTCCAGCTCAGAGCCGATCAGGTCTACATCGACCTGCTGACCGACTCTGGCACCGGCGCGATGAGCGACCGCCAGTGGGGCGCGATGATGACCGGCGACGAGAGTTATGCCGGGGCGCGCTCTTTTTTCCGCCTGAAGGAGACTGTGGGGCGACTCACGGGGTTTGACTACTTCATTCCTACCCACCAGGGGCGCGCGGCTGAGAATGTGCTTTTCAGCCATCTGGTCAAGGAGGGTGACATAGTCCCCGGCAACTCTCATTTCGACACCACCAAGGGGCATATCGAGAGCCGCAAGGCGTTTGCGCTTGACTGCACGGTGGATGAGGCCCGCGACACCCAGCTGGAGGTGCCTTTCAAGGGAAATGTCGACATCGCCAAGCTTGAGAAGGCGTTGGAGGAGCATCACGACAGGGTGCCGTTCATAATTGTAACCATCACCAACAACACAGCCGGTGGGCAGCCTGTCTCGTTGCAGAACCTGCGCGAGGTGCGCGCCGTGGCTGACCGGTGGGGAAAACGTGTCATCCTCGACTCGGCCCGTTTCGCCGAGAACGCATATTTCATCAAGACACGCGAGGAGGGGCAGGCAGCCCGCACGATCAAGGAAATCGTGCTTGACATGTTCTCGCTTGCCGACGCGATGACGATGTCGGCCAAGAAGGATGGCATCGTCAACATGGGTGGCTTCATCGCCACGCGCCATGAAGACTGGTATGAGGGCGCGAAACGTTTCTGCATACCTTTCGAGGGGTACCTTACCTATGGCGGCATGAACGGTCGCGACATGGAGGCGCTGGCTGTGGGGCTTGACGAGAACACTGAATTTGACAATCTCCACTCACGCATCCATCAGGTGGAATACCTGGCCAAGCGTTTTGACGAGTTTGGCATTCCCTACCAGAGACCTGCCGGAGGTCACGCCATATTCGTTGACGCCTCCAAGGTGCTGACCCATGTGCCGCGCGAGGAGTTCCCGGCGCAGACGCTTACTGTCGAGCTTTACCGTGAGGCGGGTATACGCGGCTGCGAGATCGGTTACATACTCGCCGACCGTGACCCTGTGACCCGCGAGAACCGTTTCGGAGGACTTGACCTGCTGCGCCTGGCGATTCCCCGCAGGGTCTACACCGACAACCATATGGATGTCATCGCAGTGGCCCTGAAAAATGTCTACGACCGCCGCGAGTCGATAACCCGCGGTCTGCGTATCATCTGGGAGGCGGAACTGATGCGCCACTTCACGGTGAAGCTCGCCCCCGCCGAGTGACAGACTTATGTCATTCAAATCATCTGTGGAAATCTGCGTGTCCGTGTGGAATCTGCGTGAGTCTTTCTCCATCAAATAGCCGCGATGTCTGATATCGTGTCCTTGAAAAGGTCTCACGCAGATTCCGCAGATACGCAGATTTCCCGCGGATTAAAGGTCGCTTCGCTCCCGGGAGGATTCCACAGATTAAACAGATTAAACAGATGCCATCCGGACGGGTTTTGTTCCGGATGGCATCTGTTTAATCTGCGTAACCTGCGACAGGCGCATATATGTGGGTGTGTCGACCTCGTCAGATGGAGAGGCGACGCAGGGTGTTGAGCAGGTCGCGGTTGATGGGCTTGTCGTTCTTGATGGCCTTGACGAAGGGCACATAGACTATTTCGTCGTTCTTCACGCCGATCATGACGTTGCGCTGGTCGTCGAGCAGGGCGTCGATGGCGGCTGCTCCCATGCGTGAGGCAAGGATGCGGTCGTGGGCTGTGGGTGAGCCGCCTCGCTGGAGGTGGCCGAGGA
Source organism: uncultured Bacteroidales bacterium (assembly GCA_958418815.1). Taxonomy (GTDB): domain Bacteria; phylum Bacteroidota; class Bacteroidia; order Bacteroidales; family Muribaculaceae; genus UBA7173. The sequence goes on from CATZGB010000037.1 coordinate 10,271, forward strand.
TTGACACGCGCACGTCATACTGGGGGTATTCCTCCTCGACGCGTTTGGCGATGGCCATCGCGCCGCCTGTGACGGGGCTTTCGGCCACGAGGACTATCGATGAGTTCTTGCTCTTGCGGAATCCGTTTTCGATGAGGTCGGCGAGCTGGTCGGCCTCGGTGGAGATTTCGGGGATGATGGCGGCCTCGGCTCCTGAGGCAATCGCGCCGTTGAGGGCGAGGAAACCCGCGTCGCGTCCCATGACCTCGATGAAGAAGAGGCGTTCGTGGGAAGTGGCGGTGTCGCGGATTTTGTCGACGCACTCCATGATGGTGTTGAGGGCTGTGTCGTAGCCGATGGTGGTGTCGGTGCCGAAGAGGTCATTGTCGATGGTGCCGGGGAGGCCGATGATGGGGAGGTTGAACTCGTTGGCGAAGATGCGGGCGCCGGTGAGCGAGCCGTCGCCGCCGATTACCACGAGCGCGTCGATGCCGTGGCGGCGCAGGGTGTCATAGGCGAGCTGTCGTCCTTCGGGGGTCTGGAACTCCTTGCAGCGGGCAGTCTTGAGTATGGTGCCGCCGCGCTGTATGATGTTGGAGACGTTGGCTGTGGTGAACTCGACGATTTCGTCGGTCACCAGTCCGCGGTATCCCCGGTATATGCCTTTGACTTTGAATCCGGCGAATATGGCCGCGCGTGTGACGGCGCGGATTGCCGCGTTCATGCCGGGGGCGTCACCTCCGGAGGTCAGTATTCCTATGCATTTTATTTCTGCCATGGCCTTGTTTTGTTTCTTGATGATGTCGTTTCGGATATTGTAATCTCCCGGCAAAGTTACTAATTTTTCTCGGGCCCGGGGCCTGGGGGCCGGGAAATTTTATGTCGGTTCATTCCTCATTTATGGAGTATTCGAGAAATCTCAGCAGCGGGTGGAGAATCTCGAAATGTCCGGCGGCTTTCTCGGGCCAGGCCGGGTCGCTGAAGAATTCCCGGCCGCAGGGCATGAACTTGCCGTATTCCTTCAGGCGGAGCAGCTCGGCCTGCGGGTGGTCGCGGTCGTAGCCCTTGGGGATGGTCTTCAGTCTTGGGCCGTACCATCCGGGGAAGAGCGATGCCAGGCGCGGCTCGTTGATTATCTCCTCAAACTCGTCGATGTTGTCGACAATGGCTTTGCGGAGCTTCCTGAGGACATGGCTCTCGGGGCACCACAGGCCGCCGTAGAGGCCGCTTGCGGCCGCCTCGTAGTTGTCGGTGGCGCCGCCTGCGCGTCCGGGGCCTGCCTGGATGTAGTAGCCTGGCAGGTGGGCGGCCGAGGATGAGCGGCCACGTGGGGAGACGGTGGCCGAGAAGTATGTCTTGTAAGGCGACTTGTCGGGTGAGAAGCGGGTGTCGCGGTAGATGCGGTAGACCGAGCCTGCGCCGGTCTGCCCTTTCACCTCGGGCCACCATTGGGAGCAGTGGAGTATGAGGCGGTCGACATCGGCGATCCAGGCCGCGCGCAGGTCGTCAAACAGTGTCTTGTTTTCCTTGAACCACTGGCGGTCCTGGCGGCGGCCAAGTTCGTCCAGGAAGTCGTAAAGGCGGGGTATGTAGCTGTTGTCTGTCATACGATGTCTTCCCATTTCACATCCTCAATCTGCTGCTCGACTGTTGTCTGGCGGATGTCGTCGGCCGGGGTGGCTGATTGGGTTGTGGTCTCGACCTCTTTGAATTTGACATATTCACCGACTTCGGGGTCGATTTTCTTGCGGCGTGCCACCGGTGCTGTCCATCCTCCTTTGCGTGAGGCTTGTTTCCGGCTGGCGGCTTGGCGGCGCGCCTGCTCGGGGTCGATGCCGGCTGCGCGCTGGAATGCGTCGTTCATCTCGCGGGCCTGTCGCCGGGCCGTGTTGACGGCTTTCCAGACTTTCCAGGCGGGGCGGACGAAGAGGTAGAATATTATTATGCAACAGATTATTGCGAACCACATAAGGAGAGTGTCTTTGGGGGTTAAAGGGGGGTCAGGAGGCCTGGCCGATGCGTGTCAGGGCGAATGCCGACAGCAGGAAGTAGAGGATGATGGTGTAGGCGAAGCCTTCCACGCCGAAGATGCTGACGAAAGCCACGGCAGCCACCAGAAGGATGTAGCGGAGCAGGTTGTCGCCGATGCGGAAGTTCTTGAGTTTCAGGGAGAACATTCGCATATCGCAGACCATCAGCAGGGCCACGATGATGATGACGGCGCTGACAATCAGGTTGCCCCAGTAGACATGGGTGTGCATCCACTCGCTGGCGTGTGACTGCATCCAGGCTGTGGCGCCTATCCAGAAGATGGCGTTGGCCGGTATGGGGAGGCCCTTGAACTCGGTCGCCTGGGAGTCGTCGAGGTTGAATTTGGCCAGGCGCAAGGCTCCCATTGCGGGGATGAACAGGGCCACGAATGGTATCCACCATGAGCCGGTCCAGACGCTGAGGATGTTGTAGAGCAGCAGCGAGGGGGCGACTCCGAAGCTTACCAGGTCGGCCAGCGAGTCGAGCTCCTTGCCAAGGGGTGATGGGGCGTGGAGCCAGCGGGCGGCGGCGCCGTCGAAGAAGTCGAAGACTGCGGCCAGTCCGACCAAAATCCAGGCGAGCTGTCGGCCGTTGAGTCCTCCGAGGGCCTCGATGTCGCTGTCGAAGGAGAAGGCGCATATGCAGGCCAGGCACCCCGACACGAGGTTGCAGAGGGTCAGCGTATTGGGTACGGAGGTTATTATCTTTCTCAAAAACATTTTGGCAATCTCTTATGGATTGAGGCGCCCGACCTCGGTGATGCCTCCGATTGTCTTGTCGCCGAGCTTGACCAGGATGGAGGTGGAGGTGGGCAGGTAAAGGTCTACGCGTGAGCCGAATTTGATGAATCCCATATGGTCTTCGATGGAGGCCTCGTCGCCGGGGCGGGCGTAGGTGACGATGCGTCGGGCCATAGCTCCTGCCACCTGTCGCATCAACACGAGCTGCCCCTCTTTTGTTCGTATCACGACTGTGGATCGCTCGTTCTCGACGCTTGACTTGGGGAGGTAGGCGGCCATGAAGCGGCCCGGATGGTGCTTGTAATAGACCACTTCGCCGTCGACGGGGAACCAGTTGGCGTGGACGTTCATCGGCGACATGAACACCGAGAGCTGGATGCAGTCGCATTTGAGGTATTCCGGCTCGTAAACCTCCTCGAGGGCGACCACTTTGCCGTCGGCCGAGGCGACCACCACGTTCTCGATGTCTCCCTGGAAATTACGGTGGGGCGAACGGAAGAAGTTGACCACCAGGAGGTAGAATATGGTGGAGGCCACCAGCACGGTGGCCGGAATCCAGATGTAGTCTATGAGCCATATCCACAAAGGCGCGTTGACCAGCAGCAGGACTGCCAGCAGGATGATAAGTATGTTGGTGCCTTCGCGGTGGATCTTGACTCTCATCTCGACGGGTTGGTATTCGGGGGGACAGGGGTGTTTTTTATGTTCTCTTGTATATGAGCATGCTGCCGGAAATGGCATCCCGGCGCAGATTCAGTTTACAAAGTTAGCTGTTTTTTTCGCAAGTACAAAAAAAAATTACTCGTCATCGCGACGAATAATCTTCTTACCTTAAATCTAATACCATGAAAAACTGATGCAAAGGTAAGGGGTTTTATGTTTTAAAACATATTTATCGACGAAAAAAGAGCCTGTAATTAACCTTGTTTTGCATAGGTGCCATTTAGTCATCATAAATTTTGTAGTTATTAACATTTGGGGCATTCTCTTCTGGGGTTTGTCTGTTTTTGCCACGGCGGTTGATAGAGGGGCCTTCTCGCGCGCAATATATTTAATGCGCGGGCGTGCAGTCATTAGAAACATACGGTGTGATTGCGGATTTTTTCGTAACTTTGCGGTCGATATGGGAAGATTGCTCGCTCTGGATTTCGGGAAGGCAAGGACGGGAGTCGCCGTCACCGACCCGCTGAGGATTGTGGCCAATGGCCTTGAGACGGTCGAGACCTCCAGGCTTGAGGAGTACCTGCGCGGGTATTTCAGCCGCGAGGAGGTCGATGCCGTGATTGTCGGCCTGCCCAAGAACCTTGACGGTTCCCCGTCTGACTCGCAGCGGTATCTGCTTCCGGCCCTTGGACGTCTGCGCAAGGCGTTCCCCGGAATGACCTTCGAGATGTATGACGAGAGGTTCACCTCGGTGCTGGCCCAGCGGGCCATGCTGGAATCGGGGATGAAACGCTCCGACCGCCGCAAGAAGGGGACAGCCGACGTGATGGCGGCCTGCATAATCCTCAACGATTATCTCGAGAGCCGGCGCTTCCTGTGACCTGCAACTTGTAAACAACCACACCACATAAATGAAATTACCCGTTTATCTTTACGGCCATCCGGTATTGAGGAACCAGTCAGAGCCGGTGGGGCAGGACTACCCCGAGCTGAAGAAGCTTGTGGCCGACATGTTCGAGACGATGTATGCCTCGGAGGGGGTGGGCCTCGCCGCGCCCCAGATCGGCCGAAACATCGACATGGTAGTGATTGACGCCGATCCTGTCAGCGACACTTTCCCCGAGTGCAAGGGACGCAAGATGGTGATCATCAATCCCGAGCTTGAGATTCTCGACGGGGAGAAGGTCAGCCGTCCCGAGGGCTGTCTCAGCCTGCCCGGCCTCAGCGAGGATGTCAAGCGCGTGGAGCATATCCGCCTGAAATGGGTCGACGAGGATTTCGTGGCCCATGACGAGGAAATCTCGGGTTTCCTGGCGCGCATCGTCCAGCATGAGATCGACCATCTCGACGGAAACCTCTACATCGACCATATATCGCCGCTGCGCAAACAGTTCATACGCGGCAAACTCCACAATATCATCGAGGGGAAGACCCGCTGTGACTATCCGGCGAAGTATGCTCCCCGCAAACGCAAGTAAACCATGGCAGCACCCAATCCAGACGACAAGAAGATCATCTTCTCGATGGTAGGCGTATCGAAGACCTACCCTCCCCAGAAACAGGTACTCAAAAACATATACCTCTCGTTTTTCTACGGCGCAAAGATCGGCATCATCGGTCTGAACGGCTCAGGTAAGTCATCCCTTCTCAAAATCATCGCCGGTATCGACAAGGAATACCAGGGCGAGGTGGTGTTCTCGCCGGGATACACGGTGGGCTACCTTGAGCAGGAACCCAAACTCGACCCGGAGAAGACGGTGATAGAGGTGGTCCGCGAGGGTGTCAAGCCTGTCATGGACCTGCTGCAGGAGTTCGACGAGGTCAATGCCGCTTTTGCCGACCCCGACGTGCTTGAGGATCCCGACAAGATGGACAAGCTCATACAGCGCCAGGGCGAGCTGCAGGACGCGCTCGACGCCTGCGACGCCTGGAACATCGACTCCAAGCTCGAGAGGGCCATGGATGCCCTGCAGTGTCCGCCCGACGACCAGAAGGTTGACACCCTTTCGGGTGGCGAGCGCCGCCGCGTGGCCCTCTGCCGCCTGTTGCTCCAGCAGCCCGACGTGCTGTTGCTCGACGAGCCCACCAACCACCTTGACGCGGAGTCGATCGACTGGCTCGAGCAGCATCTCCAGCAGTATCCCGGCACCGTCATCGCCATCACTCACGACCGTTATTTCCTCGACCATGTGGCCGGATGGATTCTCGAGCTTGACCGTGGCGAGGGGATACCCTGGAAGGGTAACTACTCTTCATGGCTCGACCAGAAGACCAAGCGCATGGCCCAGGAGGAGAAGCAGGCCAGCAAGCGCCGCAAGACCCTTGAGAGGGAGCTTGAATGGGTGAGGATGGCCCCCAAGGCGCGTCAGGCCAAGGGTAAGGCGCGTCTGTCGAGCTACGACCGCCTGCTCAACCAGGACCAGAAGGAGCGCGAGGAGAAGCTTGAGATTTTCATCCCCAACGGGCCGCGCCTGGGCAACAAGGTGATTGAGGCCAAGGGGCTTGAGAAGTCGTTCGGCAAGAAGCTGCTGTTCAAAGACCTGGAATTCGCGCTCCCCCCCAACGGCATCGTGGGCGTGATAGGCCCCAACGGCGCGGGCAAGACCACGCTGTTCCGCCTGATAATGGACCAGGAGAAACCTGACGCGGGTTCTTTCGAGGTCGGCGAGACAGTGAAGGTGGCTTATGTCGACCAGCGCCACCATGACCTGGTGCCTGACCACACTGTCTACCAGGTCATCTCGCAGGGTGTGGAGAGCTTCCGCATGGGGGGCCGCGATGTCAACGCCCGTGCCTACCTGTCGAAGTTCAACTTCGCCGGAGCCGACCAGGAGAAGAAAATCGGTGTGCTGTCGGGAGGTGAACGCAACCGTCTCCATCTGGCCATGGCGCTCAAGGAGGAGGGCAATGTGCTGCTCCTCGACGAGCCTACCAATGACATCGATGTCAACACGCTCCGCGCCCTTGAGGAGGGTCTGGAGAACTTTGCCGGATGCGCTGTGGTGGTGAGCCACGACCGCTGGTTCCTCGACCGTATCTGCACCCACATCCTCTCTTTCGAGGGTGACGGCAAGGTTGTCTACTACCAGGGTTCTTACTCCGACTATGAGGAGTACAAGAAGGTCCAGAACGGCGGCAAGGAGCTTCCGCGCCGTCGCTACCGCAAGCTGATGAATGACTAAAACCGCCAGACAGAAATGAATATAGCCATAGTGGGCGCCAGCGGCGCCGTGGGTCAGGAACTTCTCAAGGTGCTTGACCAGCGTGACTTCCCGATTGACGAGCTGCGCCTGTTCGGCTCATCCCGCTCGGCGGGAAAGAAGGTCGTTTTCCGGGGAAAGGAGATAACCATCAAGGAGTTGACCCATGATCCGGAGCTCTTCCGTGACATCGATTTCGCGTTCACATCGGCCGGGGCCGGGACTTCGCGTGAGTATGCCGAGACAATCACCGCCCTCGGGGCGACGATGATCGACAACTCGAGCGCGTTCCGTATGGATTCCGACGTGCCCCTGGTGGTGCCCGAGGTGAACGGCGCTGACGCGCTCGACGCTCCCCGCCGCATCATCGGCAATCCCAACTGCACGACCATCCAGATGGTGGTGGCCCTCGCGCCAATCGCCCGTCTGGCCGGGTTGAAGCGCGTCAGGGTGGCCACCTACCAGGCTGCCTCCGGGGCCGGGGCATCGGCCATGGATGAGCTTGTCGGCCAGTATGCCGACCTTGTCGCCGGCCGTAAGCCCAAGGTGGAGAAGTTCGTGGCCCAGCTTGCCTACAATGTGATTCCGCATATTGATGTGTTCACCGACAACGGCTACACCAAGGAGGAGATGAAGATGGTCAACGAGACCCGCAAGATAATGCATGACCCGGAAATCAGGGTGAGCGCCACCTGCGTGCGTGTGCCGGTGATGCGCGCCCATTCCGAGGCGATATGGGTCGAGACCGAGAAGCCGCTGACCGTGGAGGAGGCTCGCGAGGCGTTCGCCTCCGCCCCCGGTGTGGTCGTCATGGACAATCCGGCGGAGAAGTTTTACCCGATGCCCCTTGGGCTGGCAGGTTGCGACCCTGTGTATGTGGGACGTATCCGTCAGGATCTTGCCGGGGACAATTCGCTGACCTTCTGGACTGTAAGCGACCAGATACGCAAAGGTGCCGCCCTCAACGCGGTGCAGATCGCCGAATACCTGTCGGCCAACAAATCCTGATTGTCGTAGCCTGCCCTATGCTGTTGCCTCTGTTGAATGCCGCTCCGCTGGTGACCGACCCTGTCACGATATTCCTGATAGTGCTGGTCATCATCCTGCTCGCGCCTGTGGCATTGAACAGGTTGAAGATTCCGCATATCATAGGCATGATTGTGGCCGGGGTGGCCGTGGGGCCTTTCGGCCTCAATATCCTCGACCGCGACAGCTCGTTCAACATCTTCGGACAGGTGGGACTGCTGTATCTCATGTTCCTTGCCGGACTTGAGATAGACATGTTCCACCTGCGCCTGAATCTCAGACGCGGGGCTGTCTTCGGCGCGTTGACGTTCCTGATTCCGATGGCCATGGGCGTGGCGGCCAGCGTGTATGTGTTGCATACTCCCTGGCTTACGGCTTTCCTGCTGGCCTCGATGTATGCCTCCCACACGCTGATAGCCTATCCGGTGGCGGCCAGGCTCGGCATCACCAAATCGCCGGCGGTGCTGATTTCGGTGGTCGCGACCATCGTCTGCGTCATCGGCGCCCTCCTGGTGCTGGCGGCAGCTGTCAACATCCACGAGACCGGCGAACTAAGCGTCGGGCGGATGCTGTTGCTGCTGGCCAAGTCCGGGGCTTATTGCGCCGGGGTGTTGTATCTTTACCCCAGGATGACACGCTGGTTCTTCAAGAGCTATTCGGAGAAGGTCACGCAGTATGTCTTCATCCTCGCGATGGTCTTCCTGTCGGCATGGCTGTCTGGGGTGGTGGGTCTTGAGCCTGTGCTGGGGGCATTCTTCGCCGGACTGGTGCTCAACCGCTATGTCCCCTCCAGCTCGCCGCTCATGAACTCCATAGAGTTTGTGGGCAACGCGCTGTTCATCCCCTATTTCCTCATCGGGGTAGGGATGATGATCAACGTGGGGGTCATCGTCAAAGGCAACACCCTCTGGGTCGCGTCGGTGATGCTCGCCGTGGCCCTGGCCAGCAAATGGCTGGCGGCCTACATAGCCCAGAAAGGCTACCGGATGGACTCGGCAGACCGGGGCGTGATGTTCGGCCTGACGACAGCCCACACGGCAGTGGCCCTGGCCGTGGTCACAATCGGTTACAACATGGTGTTGCCCGACGGCTCCAGGATGATGGACGAGACCATACTCAACGGCACGGTGCTTGTGATACTCGTCACATGCGCCATCGCCCCGATAGTCACCTCCCGGGCCGCCACCCGCATCAAGCTCAGGATGCTTGGCGCTCCGGATGCTGCGTCGGGCCAGACCGCCCCGGTGATGGGCAACATACTGGTGCCGGTGGCCAATCCGATAACCGCGGCGTCCCTCGCCGAACTCGCGTTGCTCATGAGGCGCCGTAAGGAGGGCCCGCGCGCCGACCGATTCTTCGCCCTGCATGTCCGCAACGACAACTCCCGCGCGTCAAAAGAGATGGGGGCCAGCTCGCTGGCTCTCGCCAAAGGGGCCGCCGCGGGGGTGGATGTCGCCATGGAGTCGATAGAGAGATACGACCTCAACACCGTCACCGGCATACTCAACACCGTCAACGAGCGCGACATCACAGCCATAGTGATGGGAATGCACCGCAAGTCGAGCGTCATCGACACATTCCTCGGCTCTAAAATCGAACAGCTCGTCAAGGGCACACGCCAGATGGTGGTGCTGTCGAGATGCTACATTCCCGTCAACACCGTCACCCGCATAGTGGTCTTCGTCCCCCCAAAAGCCGAGTACGAGACCGGTTTCCGCCAGTGGGTCGAATCCCTCGGCTCCCTCGCCCGCGAAGTCGGCTGCCGGCTGATATTCTGCGCCAACGCCCAGGGCCGCTCCCAGATTGCCGGGGTCATCACACACGCCGGTCTCGGCATACGCCACGAATACCGCCCCGCCGACGGCATCGACGATTTCATGCTCCTGGCCAACAAAGTGCTTGACGACGACCTCCTTGTGGTGATCGGCGCACGCCGCGACTCAGTCAGCTACACCCCCGAGATGACAGACATAGCCCTCTTCCTCCAGCGCTACTTCGACCGCAACAACCTGCTGCTCATCTATCCCGCCCAGTTCGGCGAAAACCGCCTCAATCCTGACGACGCACAAACCACCTTCGCCGACCCCCTCGGCACCGGTCCGGCCTCCGCCCCCTCCATCCTCCGCTCCATCCGCGGACGCCTCCAGCGTCTCCGCCATCTGTCCCGTCGCCATCGTTGATCCCTTCTCCCTAATCCCCCTCGGAAGCCTGAGGCAACGGCTTGCAGCATCCATCCCTATCCCGCCCCATCCATTCCACCTCTATCTCCACCCCATCTATCCCATTCCTTGTTTGCTTCTCCCGCCCTCTGCTCTTCTCCCATTATCCCGCTCTCCCTGGTTCCCTGATTGGGTTCCATTCATACTCAGTTTGCAAAAAAACGGCAAAAAAACATCCCAAACCATCAAAAACGCCACCTTCTTCAAAAAAATATCCCAAAAAAATTTGTCAATCAAAAAAAACTTCCTACCTTTGCATCGCATTTAAGGAAATGCGCTCGGCATTACGCCAAAAGACTCCGTAGCTCAGTTGGTAGAGCAACTGACTCTTAATCAGTGGGTCGAGAGTTCGAGCCTCTCCGGGGTCACAAGACAAAGCATCAAAATGCAGAAAACCTCTGAAATCCAGACGATTTCAGAGGTTTTTCGTTATCCCCAACCAGTGTTTCTACGCAGAATATTGAAGTGGCGGGGTGTCCCAAAAGGGTACATCGCCAACAGGAGCGGAGATTGTACCCTCGCGAGGGTTCTGAACGCTATAGTTCAAGAGTTTACACCGTTTCCAGACCTCTCAAATTATAGTGTCGAACCAGCCTTTGAGGGTACATTTTTCATCGGACACCCAATTGTACCCTCGAATGTACCCTCGGATACTCGTACTGATGTGTTTTTCAAATCGTTGCCTTGAAGTTTGCAAAACTGAGAAAATTTTTGTAACTTTAATGTAACACTAAACCACATCAAAGTATGAAGAATCAGCAATTCTTTAATGCGACCTTTATCGCACGAAAGGCGCGGGTGCTACGCAACGGCGAGGTGCCGATTATCCTGCGTATATCAATCGCGGGTCAACGTGCGGAACTGAACATCAACCGGACTGTCAAACCCGATATGTGGGTTGCGGCAAAGGGTATGTCCAAAGGCAAAAGCCGAGCCGACATCGAACTTAACCGATATCTTGAAACCGTCAGGGCAAAGCTCCTTGCAATCCACACCCAAATGGTGGCGGAAGGTGCACTAATCAATCCGGACACTATGAAAAAACGCTTTCTCGGTGTTGACGAAAAAGTTAAAATCCGGATGTTTATTGAAACTTTCCGCGAAAACAATGAGAAATATCGTAAGCGGCTGGAACTTGGCGACATCTCAGAGGGCACTGTTCTTCGCTGGGAGCGTTGTGTAACCTATCTAAAAGAATACCTCAAATCGCACAAGAAGGTCGAGGACATTCCCTTGCGTGATGTGACGCTCCCTCTGATTGACGATTTCGAGCTTTGGCTACGCACAGAGAAGAGGTGCGGGCACAACTGCGCGATTCGATACATCAGTACCATAAGAAGCGTTATACGCGATGCTGTAAACTATAAATGGCTTGACGTCGATCCGTTCTACGGCAAGACCTATTCAAAAAAAAAGACCAATCGCGAGCACCTTAGCGAAGCGGAACTCAATGCAATCATGTCGCTCGACTTCAAGGTACTCCCACGACTGGAGGCGGTGCGTGATGTATTTGTGTTCTGCTGCTTCACCGGACTGGCTTTTTCGGATGTGTCAACCCTCACTGCCGACAAGATTGTGACCGATGCCGACGGCGAACTCTGGATACGGAAGCACCGAGAGAAGACTGACGAACTCAGTTCGATACCACTGTTGGAAATCCCACGCCAGATTATCGAAAAATATTCCGACCACAAGAAAATAATCGGTACAGACAGACTGCTGCCCGTATTATCGAACCAACGATGCAACGGCTACCTGAAGGAAATTGCTGACCTTGCGGGTATCACCAAAAAACTGACAACGCACGTTGCGCGCCACACATTCGCCTGCCTTTCGCTCGACAACCATGTGTCGATAGAAACCATTTCGAAGATGCTCGGTCACTCGAATATAAAAACCACGCAGACCTACGCGAAAATGCAGGACAAGACCATTTCGGAGGATATGGTTAAAATGCGCCGCAAATTTGATGGTGTAGTTATGGCATGACCGGATTATCGTACATTTAATTGTTAAAAATTCAGTTTCTCAAATCGGACATACTTGGACATAGCCGGACATATTCGGACAAGATGCTGAAATGCGGAATTATGAATCACCTGACGATTTGAAAAACTGGATTTTTATTTGTATATTTAAGTAAGGATTGACAATCTTGCCTGCCTTCAAGGAGTTCAAACCACTGTTGATATCCCGGAACAACCATTGAACTGCAAGTATGATTTTCAGTCAGTCATGAGAACATTAATCTTATTTAAAGGCACATCTATTTATAGACAGATTTGTATCCTTCCTTACAGTTCAACTTATAGATATGGAAATGGAACTGCTTAATGAACGATAATGATATTGTCTTAAAAGATAGATTTACCTAAAATATTTTATATTGTTTGATTGACAAATTTATCTATAGTTCAGGGCTTCATAACTTCAGGGCCATAGGGCCATAGCTAACTAATTAGTTTCCATTATTCAAGCCAAAATTAAAAATGATCGACCCATTTAATTATCCAATCAGGTCTGTTCAATTCTTCCCGGCAAAGGAGGAGGAACGCCATCTCTGGCAACAATCGTGTGCCGAAACAGATGCCTACCATAGTATCTGACTTTGATCGGTTAGACTGTTTCAGCATTGCGAACCGCAGGATTTGCCGCCAAAAAGCGGCAACCACCGTAATGATAATGGAGGGGGAGCGAGTTTAGGCTAAGGTAATACCTGAGACAATCGAGTACCTCGCAATTCCCCTCCATCATCACTACAACCACTTTATCCACTTAATCATTATAGTCATTTATGAGAAAGCAACTCGATTCACTCCCGCTATCGGGATACAATAAGACGGACATCTTGGATATCCGCAATATAGTAAGGAGTATTAAGTTCTCCTGCAACGACCTCACTGCCGTGCGAGAACGAATGAGGAAAGCCGGTTATACCAGCTTCTCCACATTCGGGCGAGACTGCATACTGAATACAGCAATCATCGAGCGTGTCTCCAGTGAACAGATGGCCACTCTCAACGAACTTATTCGCGAAAGAAACAATCTCAACCAGATTGCGAGAGCCTGTAATGCCGGACGATGCTGGAGCGTGGCTAATGAGGCTTCGGCTCTAATCCGAAAATTGGATGCGGCAATCAGTCTGTTCAACGAAAATAAGCCCTAAAATATGATTGGCAAAATAAGTCACGGCAATTCGTTTGGCGATTGTCTGGATTACCTTACCCGCGTGAAACAGGACAAGCAACCATCGGAAAAGCGGGTATGGCACATCATCGACAGCGACGGTGTGAGGCTGAACGTCGGCGAGGAAGGTTGGCGAAAGATGGCGACATCGGATGTGGAAAGACCGACGCTCACAAGGTCAAAAATCAAAGACCCGTGCGGACACATTTCACTCGGTTTTTCGCCGAATGACAGCGACCGTATGACTGATGATTTCATGCTTAAAATTGCGCATGAATATATGGAGAAGATGGATATAACTGACACGCCGTATATCATCGTCAGGCATACGGATAAGGAACACCCACACTGTCATATTATGTTCAGTCGTGTCAACTACAACGGCAAAATCATCAAGCCTGTAACTAACCTATACCGCAACAAAGCGGTCTGCGCCGATATCACCAAGCAGCATAATCTGACTATGGGAACAGACAGTCTTAATCTTGACACCTCAAAACTTCGGGGGGCAGAATGCAGCCGCGTGGAGATTATCCAAGCTGCTACCGAAGTGTTGCGTGATGTTACTATCACCGACTGGCCTATGTTCAGAAATGCCCTTGCTCGACGTGGCATCATCGCTAACGCTCTTTTCAGCGGAGAGGGCGATGAAAGAAAACTGAAGACCATCATCTATAAGAAAGGTTGTCATTCTTTCGTCGCCTCAAAAATCGGAAAGAGTTTCACTCCGGCGGCATTGGTTCGCAAGTTCAAATTCCGCAGTGAGCAAGCAGAACAGCATAAAATGGCTAACACACCCGACCCAGCCAATAGATGGGTTCATATTGACGGTAGTCCGATTGCCCCAACAGAATTCGGAGGAATTCAAATCACTCCCGAACAGCAGCAAGATTACATCAAGGGACGGACAATCCGCGTAAACGACGCATACATCTGGTTTGACTACGAGACAAAGCAGCCGCAAGTGTCGCGGTTCAATCCCGATATGTTCTCCGACCGTGGATGTGGATTGCCTTTATCACCCGGATCTGACCCTGAATATGCGGCATTTTACGGCGACCTGTCGGAACAGTTCCGACAGGAGTTCCGACGCTTCCGTAAGCGTCACCCATCGCTGACCAACTCCGAGGCAATGCAGATGTTCAAGGCTAATTACGGAAATTCCCGACATATAGGTCACCGACTGTAACTTTGCATCCCAACATAAGGCAAAATGATTTATCATGATAATTGATACACTTGACAATGGCATTGAAAGTATTGTGTACATTTCAAAGATAGCTATTTATGGTAACTTTTTTAGTCATAAATTGAATAACTTTGCTCTCATTAACAAACCCTACAATGGTATCAAATAAAGAAACCGAGTATTGCCAAAGTTGTGGTATGCCATTAGGAATTGAGGGTATTTCAGAATATGGTACAAATTCTGATAATACACTCAATCAGGAATTTTGTTCCTGTTGCTTAAAGGGCGGCCAATATCTTTTTGATTTCTCTAAGGAATACCTCATTTATCTTTGGGGACTTTTCCCAAATGCTTATAATCAAATTGCTGGTACTTATTACACAAGTGACGAACTGAGAGATGTGTTATTCGACAGATTATCTCAGTTAAAGCGATGGAAACAAAAAATAAACACCGCTCATGTACATTATTACCATATTATAAAAATTCAAGAATACATAAATCGGCATTTATTTGAGGACTTAAATTCCAACAATTTATCAAATATCGCCTGTATGTCGAGATACCACTTTCGCAGAGTATTTAAGGATGTTGTAGGTGAAAATGTCGGAGATTATATTCAAAGATTAAGGTTGGAATATATTGCTTTTAAGCTTATTTCAACAGACAAGAAAGTGTCAGAACTGCTTGAACATATAAATTTCCAAAATAAACACACGTTATCAAGAGCGTTTAAGAAATATTTCAAAATGTCCATTCCAATTTTCAGAAAGGCATATTCAAATATAGCCCATGAAAACAAAACGATAAAACTCCCTGATTATTCAATCAAGAGGCTTGATGGGATTAAAGTTGCATATTTGAAATTTGAACGGACGCATTGGAATAAGGATGCATATTCTATCTTGTGGAGACAGATAATAGAATTTGCAACAAAACACCACCTGATAGATAAGGGCTTCAAATATATTAGTCTAAGTTTAGACAGCCTTGATATTACAGAGATAAGCAAATGTAGATTCTTAATAGGGGTAACTGTTCCTATTTCAATGGAAATCCCTAAGGGCTTTGGAACTTTTGATATACAACCTGGGCTATATTCGGTATTCACTATCAACAGTTCTTACAATGAATTAAACCAGATATATCGTTATATTTATCTTGATTGGCTCTCCAGCAGCAAGTATCGACTAAAAAATCAAGTGACATTTGAAATATATCCTGATACTCCAGATAGAGCCAACATAAACAACTTGACAACGGAAATTTATATACCTATTGAAACAAAATGAAAGATGAAATAATTCAGTTTTTAGAAGATAACATATTCGACAAATTATTGATTACAAGCACTCTCTATAAATTGGAGAATGACACTTTGGAAGGCGTATATAACGACAAAATGACATTCTCAAATTTAGTGAGAACTAAATCTGGCTTCAAGTTTGACATGACAACTGTAACCCAAGAATTGGTTTACAAGTTAAATAGTAGCGGAGCAAGAACCTCTATAGTCAAAAATTACACAGGAACCAGTGTGTTTCGATATGAGTTGGCCATGCGAAAAAGCACAAATCAACTCACTGGCTATATGCGCTGTATCTCTACAACAGTTCAAGATTCCACAATGGACGCAATTGTTTGTGGGATATTTGATGTTTCTTTTGACGGAAAAGAGCTGAAATGGCAGGAACACCAATTGCTATACAGAGATAATCCTATCGGAGAAAATCTGTATAAACCGGTGGCTTTTAATTCTAAGATTCGCTTTTATCTTAGTGAAGAGAAAGCCGTATTTGAGTATTTACCTACATTGTGGGAGATTTCCCCTGATACTTTGGAAAAAAGATTGTCTAAAGATGATTATCCTCCATATATATCAAAGGAACAGTAACTAAATGATGCGGCAGATACTCATAATTGACGACAACGTATCGGATTCCAACGAGATAAAGCGACTTTTAGCCGGTTTTGGTGCAGAGATTTATCAGTCATTGCGGATAGGAATGGCAAAAGAAGATCTAATGAAGTTTGATAGAGGTGATATCGTAATCTGTGATTTCAAACTGCCTGACGGCAATGCAATTGAGCTAATGGAATGGCTTGACCGAAAGGATGTCGGGTGTAGTGTATTTGTGATAACTGATGTCGAAACAGTTGCTGATGCTGTTGCATCATTCCGTGCAGGGGCAAAGGACTACATCAACAAGCGTCTTATCCGCGAACTGCTTATACCGAAAATCAAGACCTTAATTGGTAGAGATAACGATGACAACTTCCCATTATTGTTTTCTCGCAAAAGCGACGGATGCCTGCGAGCGTACAGTGCCGCCCACATAGTGGCACCCACAAACCTTAATGTGTTGATTGTCGGGGAAAGTGGTGTAGGGAAAGAGCCGTTGGCGCAGGAGATTTACGATGTAAGCGCGAAAAGCAACAAACCTTGTGTATTGCTTGACTGCGGAACGCTCCACTATCTGTCATTAAATCATAATCCCAAGCAACCAATGACACTGTTGGATGCAGTGACAGCGCAGTTTCGTAAGGCTCATGGCGGAACGGTGATACTTGACAATGTGCAACTGCTGTCACCGGATATGCAGTCGATTATTCTACATATTCTGGCCAACAGCAATCACGACACTCGGATTATAGCTACCGCAACACCAGATATTACCGAAATGGTGGTTGAAGGGAGTTTTCTCTCGGCGTTGTTCTACAAAATTAAGGAATTCACAATAACGCTTCCGCCTTTGTGCGAGTGTCAGGATGACATCCCGCTGCTTGCCGATTTCTATTTACGGCATTACAACACCGAATTTGGGAAAAACATCAAACGGTTTGATACTTCTGCACAAAAAGAGATGCGCCTACATTCATGGCCCGGCAATATCCGTGAACTTAACCACGTTGTACGAGTGGCAGTACTGAAAACACGTGGCGATGTCATCTCAAAAGATAATCTTGAACTTGACACACCGGCAAGTAGTGTCCACATGAATTTTCGGTTGGATGACAGCTGCTTCGAGGAAGCAAAAATCACTGCCGCGATAGCCCATACCGGAGGTAATATGGCACATGCTGCTAAATTGCTCGGCATCTGCGAAAAAGCCTTATGGGCAAAGAGGAAAAAGTATGGGCTGAAATAATGTACCACTTTTTAGGTGGTATATTTGCATACTGGTGGTATATTTAGTATCTTTGCGCTAAATAATAGACATGGCGCAACTCGATAAACTTTACAGACAGTGGTTAGACCTTCAGCCTCTTTCGGCAGATGACGAAAAACGGTTGAAGCGGAAGTTTATGCTCGACTTCAATTATAATAGTAACCACATTGAGGGCAATACTCTCACTTACGGTCAAACAGAGGTGCTTCTTCTTCTCGGAGAAGTAATAGGCTCTGCTAAGATGAAAGACCTTGAGGAGATGAAAGCTCATAATATCTGCCTAAATATTGTCGAGCAGGAAGCTGATACAGATGAACCCTTGACTGAAACATTTATTCGACAGGTTCATCAGGTGATGTTGCGTGAAGATTATAAGGTCTATCGTCAGCTGCCCGGTGGTGAAACCACAAGTTACACCGTTCATGCCGGACGCTACAAAACACGGCCTAATTCTGTTATTACCCCGACTGGAGAGCGATTTGAATATGCCTCTCCTGAAGAAACGCCTGCTTTAATGGCTGATTTAGTGCAATGGTATAATAATGCAGTTGCGGAAGGCTCCCTTACCCCTATTCAGCTTGCGACACTATTCCATTATCGTTATATCCGTATTCACCCGTTTGAGGATGGCAACGGTCGTATAGCACGACTGATGGTTAATTTCATCTTGCACCGTCACAAATGGCCCATGATGGTTATCCGCAGCAAGAATAAGAAAGCATATCTTAACGCGTTGGGGCTTGCCGATGCCGCAGTCGGTCCAATACCGGCCGATGGTGCACACGCTTCTTTGAAGTCCATAGTTCCATTCGTGGAATACATGGAATCCGCCTTAACAGCCGACATTTCATCAATGCTTGAATTTCTATCAGGCGACAGAGAAACGATGTGGTGGTACGAAGGTGAAATTATACGCTTTTCTACGACTACCCCTGGACGTATTCTCCGTGTCCTTCAATCAGACCCTAACGCCTCGCTCTCGACAATCTCAACGACTCTCGGCATAAGCCGTTCAGCGATACAAAAACAGGTAGACAACCTCTCTGAACAAGGCTATATCTCTCGACCCGAAGGCAAGAAGCGCGGTTGGATAGTCAATATTTATCATTAAGGTCTGTATGCCAACTATGAAACTTGAAAATTTCAAACGAGCAAAAGGATACCTTGATTTCATTCAAGGCGCGAATATAATCCTAAAAAATACATTAGAAGAATTCTTCTCTGCCTCAGTTCGCTTGCAAATGACACCTTTAGACGGTGTGCAATTTTATAAAATTGACATTACTGTCAATCCTAATCGAAATGTCTATATACTATCTGAAGATAAAATTCTTTTTATTACTGTCCGCTAAACTTTTTTTGAACGATTGAAAAATTAGGGCTGACACCT
>CATZGB010000038.1 GCA_958418815.1 uncultured Bacteroidales bacterium
TAGGTGCCAGCCCTAATTTTTCAATCGTTCAAAAAAAGTTTAGCGGACAGTAATAATAGAAAATGTGTCCTTCGAGGTTATCCACCAAAGAATCCTTGTCCATATCCACCAGTCCTGACATATATTCGAGATTGACCTCTCCGTATTTATTGAGCGATGCAGTCAGTGACTCCAACGGTGTATCCACCGAAGTAACCTCGTCAATGGCGAATGATACAGGATGATCGAAAATGTCAGCCTTGACAAACCGACCGTTCTCACCGCGCTCCAGTGCCAGTGCATCCCTGCCGTTGGCATCCATAAGAATAAATCTTACATTCTTTTTCTCATTGAGGTTGCCGTATTTCTCCACAAACTCATCATAATACTGATTGAGGTGTTCGCGCAGATGTTCCGACGGTTCATGGGTCTCAGCCTCATAGTTGTAGAGTTGCTGGTAAGTCTCCGACATGGTGACATACAGCATGGCACGTTTCGCCTGTTCCGGCTTCAACTCCAACGGATTGAATGTAGCACCATTCTTGCGGACTTCCGATAGGAAGCCGACAAGACCGTCCTGAACGACCATACTGCCGTTGTGGTGGAAGAACTGAATATCCTCCGAGAACGGGCGGGGTGACATATCGACCTCGGTTTTCTCCGGCTGCTGTGCCGCCACTCTTGGCTGTCTGCCGGGTATGAAAACGCCTTCGGTTTTCTCGATTACAGTGCCACCCTCGACGATAGTTTCGGATTTATAATCCTTGTTGGCTTCTTTTTCAGCCGCCTGACGCTCACGCTCCGCAAGCTGGGCATATGCGATTGACATCATAGCCTCGTAGAACCCGTTGATAGGCGGATTATCATCCCAGTTCAGAGAACCGTAAAATTCCAGCTCCTTTTCAGTAAGCGGTCGGAATTTATTTGTCGGCAACGGTTTGGCGTCAGCCCACGGTTTCGGCTTTTCGACCGGCTTTTCCTCCTTCTCTTTCTTTGGCACAGCAGTACGCTGGCGTTTTGGCGCGTCCCTCGGTTCCAGTTCCCCGAAAAGGTTATAGGCGAACAGACGCGGGTCGGGATTGTCGGAATAATCGGGACTGCCGTCGGTTTCTATCTCCTTGACCGGCTCCAGCTTGGGTTCCGGCTTAGTCTCAACCTTAGGTAGCTGGTTAGGCGTAACCGTCTCGACCACTTTCTGCTTGGCGGTCTTTGTCAGCTTCGGGTCTTCGAGCTGTTCACAGATAGCCACACGTTGCCCGGCTCTTACGAGCTTAGGCAGGTATGTATCGATCGCATGATGCGGAAATCCGGCAAGCTCGATATATTTGTCACTGCCGTTGGCTCTGCGGGTCAAGGTTATACCCAGAATCTCCGACGCTTTTACCGCATCTTCGCCGAAAATCTCATAGAAATCACCAATGCGGAACAGCAGTATAGCATCGGGATGTTTCTTTTTCATCTCCTGATACTGTTGCATCAGAGGCGTATTGGTGAGGCTCGAATCCTTTTCTGCCTTCGGAGTTTTCTCCTTTGCCTCCAGTTTGGGTGTAGGCGTTGGAGGAACCGGGTCAGGCGTCGGCGGCTTGATACCGTTGGAATTATACAGTTCCAGATTCAGGCGCAGACGAAATGACAGGGTTAAAGCGTCATGCAGGTCACGGGCAATACCATATATGCCGTCCTTGTGGGTATAGACAATAGCGGGTTTGCCATACTGGTCAGTGCCGACTTTTGCATCGGTGCAGATTACATTCTGCGGAAACGCCTGAAAGAACTTGTTGCCCGGCACTTTCGTACCTCGGTCAACAACCGACTGGATGAAAAATTCTTCATCAGCAGACAATGACTTCTTTCCGGTGTGCTTCTGGAAAATAATCAGGTCAGAGCCAACATCAGTTCCGGCGTTGTCGCTGAAAGTGTTGTTAGGAAGTCGCAGAGCCGCCACGAGGTCAGCCTGTTTCACTAACTCCATTCTTATAAAGGGCGAAGCAGCGTTCATCACACCCTGCGACGAGATAAAGGCAATCAGTCCTCCCTCTCTCACTTGGTCAAGACCTTTGAGGAAGAAGTAGTTGTGCAACGACTTTGCCGCCTGACGGTAGCCAATTTCCTTGCTTGTCGCATAAACGGGGTCAGCCACAGCGAAATCTCCAAAAGGAACATTGGATGCAGCCACGTCGAAGTATCCTTTGAAATCACTTTCTATCTTCTCGAAGCCCTCTATGCGGGTTAGAATAGACGGGTGCAGGGCTGACAGAATTTTACCGGTGAGCAAATCCTTCTCATAGGCAAGCACTTCGGCACCGGGGTATCTGTCATTTCGCAGGAAAGAGTCTATAAAAGCCCCCTGTCCGGCAGAGGGTTCCAAAAATCTTTTGACATCGACCCCGGCATCTTTTAGAGCGTCGGAAATGGAGTCAACAACAGGCTGAGGCGTATAGAATGCTGTCAGCACCGAGGCTTTGAGAGAATCCATATACTCCGCAAACTCCCTGTAATTGTGGCTGTAATCATGAATCATACGGCGCAGTTCCACCGTCGGCGCGAACAACTCTATATCCGACTTGCTCCACTTGTAGGCATCGGCAAGCTCGTTGGTATCGTTGAGGATACATTTCAACCCGCCAAAGCCGGAGTACCTGCCGAGTACAACCCTCTCTATGGGGTCGGGAGCGCGCTTTTCAACACCGATCTGAAACGCACAGCGTATGGCATTGATATTGTCGCGCATTGTCTGCAACTTATTGTAAGCCATTGTCGAGAAGATATATTACAATTTTGCCTACAATTTCAGTCTCTTTCTGCTCCATTTCGAGAGCGTCCACGCCTATAGCCTGACGGTCAAACCCGTCAAACAGGTCGGGAATGTCGGTCATCACCTGAGTTGTCCAGTATTCCACCGCAACCTCGCTGTCAAGGTCGATAGTGTCACCGAAGTTGTCAAGTATGAGTCTGGAAACGATGTCATACTCCGACTCTCCTATATTGGTGAAAAGTGTCTGAATTGCCAGCTCCTCGGCATCCTCCACTTCCGCGCCGTAACGGCGCGCGTCCTCGAATGTTTCAAGTGCCGCGATGGAATTGGTGATTATCTGCGGGTGTTCAGGGTCAACCTGATACCTGTTGGACTGGAGATAGTTCAACAGATAGGAATAATAAAAATTGAAGTCTGTTAGGCTTCGGTCTAATTCTAACATGATTGTGGATAGTTTAGTGGTGATTGTAATTTACTTTGGCATGAACAGGTGCCGGAGTTCCGGGTCTGCCATGATACGCTGTTTCTCGTCGGAGATTATCTGTATCACGTCGGCTTTCACCTGTTCATAGTTGCGTTGGATTATCGCCTTCATGCGCGACTTGTCGGGAGTGCCGTCGTGGAAGTCTGTGAGTACGGGTATAGGCTTGTAGCGGTCTGTTTCCGCCTTTACTTTCGCGCTGTCAATCACTATCTCGGCATGAAATATCTTCTGGTCTATGCGCTCGTCGATATTGTCACAGACCGCCCCGACGAACATACCCTGCGTGAGAGTGGAAATCTTGCTCGGAGGTATGAGGCTGTCCATCTGCGTGTTGAAAGAGTGGCTCACGTCCTGACGGTTGATTGAGATTGACTGCCGCTTCTGGAGAACCTTGCCGAAACGCTCGGAGAGTGTCTTGGCGGTCTCTCCCACTACCTGCCCGGAGAAAATGTTGCCGACGGTGTTCATCACCACGGCAGCCTCCTTGTCGCCGTAGTCGCGTTTGAGCTGCGAGAAATCCTGAAAGCCGAGGCACACGGCAACCTTGTTGCTTCGGGCGGTGGCAATAAGCTGGTCAAGACCCTTGAAATATATCGTCGGCAGCTCGTCAATCAGCACACCACTTTTCAGCATACCTTTCTTGTTGATAATTTTGACGATACGGGAATTATACAGACCCAGTGCCGCGCCATAGATATTCTGGCGGTCGGGATTATTGCCGACACATAATATTTTCGGCTCATTCGGATTGTTGATGTCGAGAGTGAAATCATCTCCGGTCATAACCCAGTATAACTGAGGCGAAATCATACGCGAAAGCGGGATTTTCGCCGATGCGATTTGCCCCATCAACTGCTCAGCCGCGCCACCCTGCCATGCGTCCATGAACGGTGACAGGTAGTTTTCCAATTCCGGATAGCTGGTTAAAATCGGGAATAAATCTTCATAACGGCGGTTGAGCAACTCTATGGCATGGGGAAATGTGCAATATTTTCCTCCCTTGTAAATGCGGAGATACCATATTATGGCTGCGAACAGTACAATCGGTGACTCCACAAAGAAATCGCCCTGCTTGCTCACCCACGACTTATTGAGGTTGAGCATTATAGTGTACGCACTCTCGTATGCGTCGGCGATATCGCTCATGAAATCGGGGTGAATAGGATTGCACCGGTGGCTCCGCTCAGGATCATCGAAATTTATCATATAGAATTTCGGCTTGACCTTGCCATATCCCTCCTTGTGATTGAGCAGATGGTTGTAGGCTATCATGCTCAAATCAGGGCTTTTGAAGTCATAGATATAGCCGCTGTAACCTTTCTCTATCATCTGTTTGATAAAGGAATTTATGACGGCATACGACTTGCCCGAACCGGGAGTACCCAACACGATGGTGGCTCTGAACGGGTTGACGACGTTTATCCAGCCCTTGTGCCATTTCTTCTGATAGTAGAATCTGGTCGGCAGGTTTATGGAGTATTGATTATCCATAAGTTTTGTTTCCTGCATGAAGCTCTCGTTCTCGTCGTTGAAACGGTCGTCCATCATATTGTTTTTCAGCATACGACCGGCCCATATTCCGCCCATGAGCAGGCAGATGTAGCCGGTGGCGGTAGTGCCGATATAGAGATACCTACAACCGAGTGGCAACATCCACCAGTTCATTAGGAACAGGATAATGCCTGTGCCGAGGGCAATGCCTATGTGCCGCCATGTTATATTCTCATTTTTCACGCCTCTGGTGCCGAAACATGACAGCCCCAGCAGTAGCAATGCGAAAAGTTTTGAGTTGAAAGTGTTGTTGAAAAGTCCGCAAGTACGGTTGAAGTTGGCGCAGATCTTGTCAACGGTTGAAATGAACCAGCCGCTGTCGGTGGCTTCCACGCGGGTGAACCAGTACAGGTTGGTGACAACCAGCACGATACTGACCGCCCTAAGGAAGTCCATAATCTTTGCCAACGCTCTGAGATCATCCTCTTGTTGGCTCATAAAAATGTAATTTGGGAGTTAAAACTTCGGTCTGTGACCCTTCTTCTTCTTACGCTGCATACGGCGTCGGAATTCCTCCTCGTCCGGATTGACAGCCATTCCCGGCTGGAACAGGTCAAGTCCCGGAAGTGAGAAATCGTTGTCGCTGAGGCTGTCTCGTGACGGTGCGGCAGTCTGACGTTGGCCTTCCGCCTGACAATTCTGTGATGTCTCTTGTGGAGTGGCGGCTTCGGAGTCTGTCGCTTTTGGAGAGACAGTGACCGACGGAATTGTCTGCATCTGCGGGTTGTTGAACCGCTCGTTGAGCGCGTTTGCAGAAAACTCCTTGCCGAGTCTGGAGCCATTGAGTACCGACATCGTGTTGTGGTCGATAAATGTAGCCCCGTAGATTCTGCCCTCGTCTGTGTAGCGGAACACGACATCTATATGTCTTTCCTTCAGCTTGGCAACGAAATCATCCTTGCCTGTGGCTGCGGCAAGGACATCGGCAACCGTCCGTTTCGTCGGAGCGGGATCAATCCTTTCTTTGGCGCGCCCGAAGCGTCCCTCTATCGCCTCCCTCCCTGCAAACTTGCCAAGTCTCGAAGCCTTGAACGGATTGGCGACAACCTTGCCGTCATCGTCAGTCACGAAATATACCAGACCGTGGTACTCGCGTCCGTTCACCCTGCCGTCGGCAGGCTCGCACTTAACATTATACAGTGAGAGTATGGCGTTGTATTCGCCGAGGGTCTGGAATTTGTAGCGCATACCAACCATCTTCACGGTGTTGGCTACCTGACGTTTCAAATCTCCGTCGGGGTCAATCTTCCTGATCGGCATGTCCGGAGTGATTTTCTCTCGCTCGGTAACCTTCAGCCCGTATTTCTGCTCCAGCTCGCGGCACACCTTCTTGTTCTTGTAGAAGTTGTTGCGGTCTGAGATACAGCGTCCGTCAGTGCCGACACGCAGGGCAACGATATGGACGTGGTGGCGGTCTATGTCTTCGTGCTTCACTATGAGATATGGCATATCGGCGAAGCCCATCATCTGCATATAGTCGTGGGCAAGGCGGGTGAAGTCGGTATCGCTCAACCGGTCGTCGGGGTGTGGATTTAGCGAGATGTGCATCATCGGACGCTCGGTGCGTGACGATGTGGGTATCCAGCGCATGAAGTCCTCGTAGGCACGGCGGATGTCAACCGTGCCGCTGCCGTCATTGAAAATCTTGTTGGTGTCAAGCACCCGTCCCCGTTCCTTGTTGATTTTCTCGCCGTTGTAGTTTATCGCGCCGTACAGGGAATTGCCTATCGAGATTTTAGCGACCATTGTTCATCGAACCTCTGCGCGAGTGCCACAATCTCGCTGTTGACCTTGATGAGTTCAATCGTCAGCTTCTCCAGTTTATAGAGAGCCGACATCGCCTTCTTCTCGGTGAAATTTTCACGGAGGGTCTTGATCACGTTGTCGTATGACACCCCCAGAGTCCTGAAAAGAGAGTTGAGCGATGATAGCTTGTCGATGAACACGCGGGTGTTCTCGTCGATGGTATATACCTTAAACGGCTTCTGAAAGATGAAATTCTTTATGAACGCTCCCTTGCTTTCAAGTCCGGAACGCTCGAACATGGCGAGGAAACGTGCGTTTTCCTCTGCGTTGAACCGCACTACATAGCGGTTGACCGACGGATCGGTCTTGGGGCGTCGTCCGCCCCGGCTGGTAATCTGGGTCATAAAAAGTGGATTTAAGTGGTGTAACCGCATTGCGGTAGCGGAAGCCGGCGCAGCCCGTCGCATGGATTTACGACTTCGGAGTGAATCTTCCCAATGTTTACATTGCAAGTGTTTTCCGTGGCACAATCTTCGATTCGTGTGCCGGGAAACATAACTTGCAGTGTTCATGTGAACATCCTTTCCTATTATGAAATACGGTGGTGTCTGTGTCGGGGCTGCCCGGTGATGTCCCGATGGCGTGATTACCGTGATTTCAGCGGCGCGGCGGTATTGTGATGCCGTAATGCTTCCATAAATTTACGAAAATAATCGCGTAAATCCTAACAACGGAAGAAAAAAGTCCGAGAAAAAAACGGCATACAGTATCGCAGACCAGACCGATAAGACTCCGGCTGTAAAAAAATCGAAGTTGAAATGTTAAAAATTTTGGCAAAAAATTTGGACATAGCCGGACATACTTGGACATAGTCGGACAAACAGCGGAATCACAGGGAATTGGATTATTTTCTGATTTGACAAATTGGAAATTTATTTGTTTCTTTGTGTAGAGATTGACAGTTAAACCTGCCTTCAAGGAGTTCAACTTACAGACTTTATTATAGAACTATCCATTGAACTGCAAGTATGATTTTCAATCTGTCTTTAGAACATTGGTATTATTGACAGGTATGCCTGATTACAGACAAATCTATATCCTTCCTTACAGTTCAACTTATAGATATGGAAATGGAACTGCTTAATGAACGATATTGAGATTGTCTTAAAGATTGATTTACCTGTAATATTATCTATTGTTTGAATGACAAATATATTTATCTATAGTTCATAACTTCAAGGCTTCAAGGCTTGATGGCTACGGACGGTAGATAGAAAGCACCGCTAAGTTCCACATCCAAACCAGAACCGTACAATGACTGACAGATCCAACCTTTCCCGGCTTACTTAGCCGATGCCCTCCTGACAGCGGAGGAAGGTCGCTCCATGCGGCATGGAAAGCTGTCATCCCAAGCATAGCCTGTGCCGGCACCGCTTCGCGCCGATAGAAGCCCGGTCTATACGTGTCAGGAGTCACGCTGACGGTCACCGCTATGCAGTCACCACTACATCCATTTTCAAATCTCATTTATGGCAGACCCTAAATTTGTCGCTTTCTCCACCCAGAAAGGTGGAGCGGGCAAAACGACTCTGACCGTTCTTGCGGCGAGTTACCTCTACTATGTGAAGGGGCTGAAAGTCCTTGTCGTGGACTGTGACTACCCGCAGTTCAGCATCGAGGAGATGCGGCAGCGCGACAGAGACCTGATCGAGTGCAGCCCCCAGTTCAAGAAACTCTTTTCCGATAATATGCGCCAGACCAAGCTCGCGCCTTATCCGCTTCTGACGGCAAAGCCGGAGGAAGCCATGCGGAAGGTGCGTGAAATCGTCGAGGGCGGCAATGAAATCGACATCGTTTTCTTCGACCTCCCCGGCACGGTCAACAACCGTGGTGTCGTAAACATACTCAACTGTATGGATACCGTGATTGTACCTGTGGCCGCCGACAAGGTGATACTTGAAAGCTCGCTCGCCTTCGCCCTGAAGATACAGGAGTGGCTCACCACCGGGCGCGCTTCGGTAAAGCAGATGTATATGCTCTGGAATCTTGTCGATGCCCGCGAGAAGACAGACCTCTACGACCAGTATGAGGCGGTGTTTGAGGAATACGGGCTTCAGACCATGAAGACGAAGATTCCCGATACCAAGAAGTATCGCCGCGAGGGGTCAAAGACCCTTAACCGCGCCGTGTTTCGCTCCACGGTTATGCCTCCTGACCGGACGCTACTCAAAGGTACCCGGCTCCCTGAACTTACCGATGAACTCCTCGGCTTACTCAAACTCTGACCGCTATGGCAAAGAAGTATGAGTCTGAAATCGACCCCGATGAATTCATCAGGTCTTTCCGGGAGGAGCCCTCCTCACTGTCATCGCTGAACAGGAAGCCGAAAGAAAGTCCCCTGTCAGATACAGCCGGTTCAACGGGACAGAAAGCGGAATCCGCCTTATCCGTTAAATCAAGTTCTGAGCAATCATCTTCCGATGAAGAGCGCGAACGACTGTTCAGGGAACGGTTTATAACGAGAACAACTTATCTGCGCCCGCAGGTCAAATTCCTTATGGTGGAGATAGACCCAGTTATAATCGGCAAGATAAAGAGGCTGATCGCTTTCGAGAACGGTTCTTGTTCCCTCAAATCGTATATCAACAACGTGCTGGCCGCTCACTTCGAGGAGTACGCCGACGTCATCAACCCCAAACTCTAACCAGCTATGCCCAAATCACCAATTGTCACAATCAATGTGAACCCGGTCGCTGACATTGATGCCAGAGCCGCAGAGGAACGTAAACGATATGCCGCCAAATTTCTGAAGCCCGGCATTATCAGTTCCCATAACAAAGTGTATATCTACCCCGAAGTACACGCCGTACTCAGCCGAATGGCTGACAGATTCCGCAAAAGCGGTATGTCCATCGGCTCATACGTCTCAGAGATAATCCTTGACCACTTCGCCAATAACCGCGAGGTGATGGAAGGTCTGTATGACGAAAACAGCCAAAGCCTTTTCTGATGGAGACGCTGTTGATTATCGCATTGCTCGCAAGCAATGTGTGGCTTATCAGGAAAGTCCTGAAAAAGCCGGAGGCACCTCCCGCAGGTAAGGAAGATGCAGACACCGTGGAGAATTCCGCGCCGCCAGACCCGGACGGGGTTGCCGAAGCCCCGTCCGAGGTAATCGGCAAAAGCAATTTCGATGTCGGTCAGTTTATGGATTCTTTCCGGGAGATTGCGAAAGAAGCCGCGACGGAGGTTGCAAAGGAGGTGGTGCCGCTGATAATTAAGGAAATCGGCACACCTGCCGATGCCGGATTCCCCGACATTCCCGAAGAAAAGCCGACGGCTCAGATTCCTGTCGATAGACTGGACGAGATATTCTCCACTCATTCAGTGAGCGAGCTTACGGGAGAGACTCCGCCTCCGGCGGATGCCAATGCCGAGGGCATTGACTTCGACGAGCTGCAATCGACAATGAAGGTGCTGAAAGACAAGCCGCACACAGACGAGGACGAGAAGATTGCCCGCCGTGTCCTTCCGGAACTTGAAGGCACGGAGATTATAGAGTATGTCAAACTCGACCCGGTCGTGCGCAAGCGCATTCTGATGATCGAGTGCCAGCTCCCGGACACGACGGAGGAGAATGACAATCCTCCCGGAAAATCCGAAGATGCCGCGCCGAAGAAAAAGATTGTCTTCCATGCCGACATCGACACTACCGATATTGATGCAATCGACTTCAATATCTTTCACTGACCACCACTTTATCCACAATCCAAACCCCATTTTATTTATGACTGATTTCTTCAAGTCGCTCTACAAACGTATCGTGGAGTTTATGAACGCTCCCGGTATGCGTCGCCCTATGGCGATGATGCTCACACTTTTGCTGTGTGCAGCCAACCTCTACGCCGCCGGCAACGGTCTGGCGGGTATCAACGAGGCAACCTCGATGATGACCTCCTATTTCGACCCCGCGACGAAACTGATCTATGCCATCGGCGCGGTGGTGGGTCTTATCGGAGGTGTCAAGGTCTATGGCAAGTTCAGCTCCGGCGATCCCGACACATCGAAAACCGCCGCCTCTTGGTTCGGTGCCTGTATATTCCTCGTGGTAGCCGCCACAATCCTGCGCTCGTTCTTCCTCTAATCCCGCCACGCCAATGGAATATTCTATCAACAAGGGCATAGGCAGGACGGTGGAATACAAGGGGCTGAAAGCCCAGTACCTGTTCATTTTCGCCGGAGGTCTGATAACCGATTTCATTCTGTTCGTGGTACTCTATATGTGCGGTGTACAGCAGGGGCTGTGCATAGGCTTCGGTGCCGTGAGCGCGTCGGCTCTGGTGTGGTACACCTTCCACCTTAACGGCAAGTACGGGCAGTACGGTCTTATGAAACTCACCTCGGTGAAGTACCGCCCCCGCTATATCATCAACCGTCTGCGTGTGCGCAATATAATGAAGGGAGGTCGCAAATGAGAAATACACTGAAAGCCACAACGCTGGAATCGAAGTTGCCTTTGCTGGCGGTGGAACACGGCTGCCTCATCTCGAAGGACGCTGATATAACGGTGGTCTTCGAGGTCAGCCTCCCGGAACTGTTCACCGTAACATCGCAGGAATACGAGGCGATGCACGCCGCATGGTGCAAGGCTATCAAAGTATTGCCGCATTATTCGGTGGCGCACAAACAGGACTGGTTTGTGTCGGAAAACTATAAACCGGAACTGCAAAAAGATAATTTGAGTTTTCTTGACCGCAGTTTTGAGCGTCACTTCAACGAGCGTCCGTATCTGGCGCACAAGTGCTACCTGTTCCTGACAAAGACCACAAAGGAGCGTATGCGCCAACAGTCGAATTTCTCCACCCTCTGCCGTGGGCGTATAACACCGAAGGAACTCAATCATGAGATGATTGTCAAGTTTATGGAGTCGGTGGAACAGTTTGAACGCATCATCAATGACACCGGGTATATAAAGTTGCGTCGCCTCTCTGATGATGAACTTGTCGGCACCGAGAAAACTTCCGGACTTATCGAGAAGTATATGTCGCTCTCTATGGAGGATGTGAGCTGTCTGGAAGATATAGACCTGTCACCGAAAGAAATGCGCGTTGGTGATAAGATGCTGTGCCTTCACACTCTGTCAGACACGGATGATCTGCCCTCGAAAGTCAGCACCGACAACCGTTATGAACGCCTGTCAACCGACCGCTCCGATTGCAGATTGAGCTTCGCTTCTCCTGTCGGGTTGCTCCTTCCGTGCAACCACATATACAACCAATATGTGTTTATCGATGACCATGACGAGAATCTGGCGAAGTTCGAGAAGACAGCCCGAAATATGAACAGTCTTTCAAGGTATAGCCGAAGCAATGCCATAAACAAAGAGTGGATAGACTGCTATCTGAACGAGGCTCACAGCTATGGTCTTACCTCTGTGCGCTGCCACTGCAATATAATGGCGTGGAGCGACGATGCGGAGGAACTGCGCCGGATTAAGAATGATGTCGGAAGTCAGTTGGCGACTATGGGTTGTATGCCACGGCACAACACCATCGACTGCCCGACACTGTTCTGGTCAGCGATGCCCGGCAACGAGGCAGACTTCCCTGCCGAGGAGAGTTTTTATACTTTCATCGAGCCTGCGGTTTGTTTCTTCACCGCTGAAACCAACTACCGCAACAGCCTGTCACCATTCGGAATAAAAATGGTCGATAGACTGACCGGGAAACCTATTCATCTGGATATATCCGATGAGCCGATGAAGCGCGGTATCACCACCAACCGCAACAAGTTCATACTGGGTCCGTCGGGTAGCGGAAAGTCGTTCTTTACCAACCATCTGGTGCGCCAATACTATGAGCAGGGCGCGCATATCCTCCTGATTGACACCGGCAATTCATACGAAGGGCTGTGCAATCTGATCCATAACAAGACCCACGGAGAGGACGGAATCTATTACACGTACACCGAGGACAGCCCGATTTCGTTCAATCCATTCTACACCGATGATGGAGTCTTCGATGTGGAGAAGAAGGACTCGATTAAGACACTGCTACTTACACTCTGGAAGTCAGAGGATGACAGAGTGACAAAGACCGAGAGCGGCGAATTGGGTTCGGCGTTGTCGATGTTCATTGACAAGATGAAGAAAGAACGCGACATCGTGCCATGCTTCAACTCATTTTACGAGTTTATGCGCGACGATTACCGTGCTGAAATGGCACAGCGTCCTATTCCCATCTACAAACAGGATTTCGACATAGACAACTTCCTGACCACCCTGCGCCAGTATTACCACGGAGGAAGATTTGACTTCCTGCTGAACTCCAAAGAGAATATCGACCTGCTGAACAAGCGTTTCGTCGTGTTCGAGATAGATGCCATTCGCGACAACAAAGACCTGTTCCCGGTGGTAACAATCATCATCATGGAAGCCTTCATCAACAAGATGCGCCGGTTGAAAGGTGTGCGAAAACTTCTTATCTGCGAGGAGGCTTGGAAAGCTCTCTCTACGGCGAATATGGCTGAGTATATGCGCTATATGTTCAAGACTGTGCGCAAATATTTCGGTGAGGCTGTGGTTGTCACTCAGGAAGTGGACGATATTATCTCGTCGCCGATTGTCAAGGAAACAATCATCAACAACTCCGACTGTAAAATCCTTCTGGATCAGCGGAAATATATGAACCGCTTTGACCAGATACAGGAGCTGCTCGGTCTGACCGACAAGGAAAAGGCGCAGATACTCAGTATCAATATGGCAAACAGCCCCAATCGGCTCTACAAAGAGGTATGGATCGGGCTGGGAGGTACGCAGTCGGCGGTCTATGCCACGGAGGTGTCACCGGAGGAATACCTATGCTACACCACCGAGGAAACGGAGAAAATCCAAGTCCTTGACCGCGCCCGTCAGCTCGGCGGCGACATCGAAGCCGCAATCAAACAGTTAGCCAACGAAAGGAGAGAGAAATAATGTATGAAAGTGAAATCTATAATTTCAGGCATCGTGTCAGGAATACTCGTCTGCCTCGTCCTCCTCCTGACAGTCACCCTTCATCTAATGGCAGTCATAGCCCGTACAATCGTCGGCATGGCTCACAGAATACGATAAATCCACCACTTTTAATCCGCAATCAAATGAAGCAACTCAAGTTTTTAATCCCTCTTATTGCCCTGTTCCTGATGCTCGGCACGGGCAGGGCCTCCGCCCAATGGACGGTCATAGACCCGTCGAACATCGCCCAAAGCATCGTAAACAACTCTAAATCACTCGTGCAGGAGTCGCAGACGGCTACGCACATGGTCAAAAATTTTCAGGAAACCGTGAAAATTTACCAGCAGGCGAAAAAGTATTACGACGCTCTCCAGTCGGTCAATAACCTCGTCCGTGATGCCCGAAAGGTGCAGCAGACAATCCTGATGCTCGGCAATATCTCCGGATATTACGTCAATAATTTCCAGAAGATGCTGACCGATCCGAACTTCACATCGGCTGAACTCTCGGCAATCGCCTCCGGATACACCCGGATACTCGAAGAAGCCAACGGCGTACTCGGCGACTTGAAGCAGGTAGTCAATATCACTACGCTGAGTATGACCGACAAAGACCGTATGGATGTGGTGGACGACTGCTACAAGGAGATGAAAAGGCTGAAGAACCTTACCGCCTACTACACAAACAAGAATATCAGCGTATCATATCTGCGCGCCAAGAAGAAGGCTGACACACAGCGTGTGGTGGCTCTCTATGGCGACGGCTCTGAAAAATACTGGTGATGCCTATGTTGTGCGCTATTGATTTTTCAAACCTCCACACCATACTCCGGTCGCTCTATGACGAGATGATGCCGCTGTGCAGCGATATGGCGGGTGTGGCTCAGGGTATCGCCGGATTAGGCGCGCTGTTCTTCGTTGCCTATCGTATATGGCGGTCGCTTGCCGCAGCCGAACCGATTGATGTATTTCCGCTGCTCCGTCCGTTTGTCATAGGATTCTGCATAATGTTTTTTCCGTCGGTGGTACTCGGCACCATAAACTCGGTAATGTCGCCAATCGTACAAGGCACGGCTTCGATGCTTGAAGGACAGACGCTTGACATGAAGAAGTACCGCGAGGAGAAAGACCGGCTGGAGTATGAGGCGATGATGAACGACCCTTCGACCGCCTATCTTGTTGACGATGCCGAGTTTGATAGGCAGATTGACGAATTAGGCGTGACGGAGATAGGCACAGCCGCCGGTATGTATATCGAGCGGGGAATGTATAAGGTCAAGAAAGCTATTCAAAACTTTTTCAGAGAGTTATTGGAAATGTTTTTTCAGGCGGCCTCTCTCACGATTGACACTATCCGCACTTTCTTCCTGATAGTGCTGGCGATACTGGGGCCGATTTCATTTGCCCTCTCCGTATGGGACGGTTTTCAGTCAACACTGACACAGTGGATTTGCCGCTACATTCAGACTTATCTGTGGCTGCCTGTCGCCGACCTGTTTTCAACAATATTGGCGAAAATACAGGTGCTGATGCTCCAGAATGACATTTCGGAACTAACAAACAACCCGAATATCGACCTTGACGGAAGCAACACCGCATATACGGTCTTCATGATCATCGGAATTATCGGTTATTTCACAATCCCCACCGTGGCAGGCTGGATTATTCAGGCCGGTGGCGCAGGTAATTATAACCGTGCTGTCAACAATACCGCCATGCAGGTAGGCTCAGGAGCGGCAAGCGTCGGAGGCGCGGTTGCCGGAAATGTCGCCGGGCGCGCTGGCAAACTATTAAAGTAGAATTATGGAGTTTAGGTCATTAAAGAATATAGAGACATCTTTCCGTCAGATACGCCTGTTCGGTATCGTCTTTGTGGCAATGTGTGCCGTGGTTGTGTCGGTGGCTCTGATTATGGTTTTCAATTTCGCAGAGAAGCAGCGTGAGAAAATATATGTCCTCGACAACGGCAAGTCGCTGATGCTCGCTCTTTCGCAGGACATGAGCCAGAACCGTCCGGCTGAAGCCCGTGAACACGTGCGCCGATTCCATGAACTGTTCTTCAACCTTTCGCCCGACAAGTCGGCAATCGAGCATAACATCAACCGTGCGCTGATTCTCAGCGATAAATCGGCTTACAATTATTACACCGATTTCTCGGAGAAGGGTTACTACAACCGCATCATAGCGGGGAATATCAATCAGTTTGTGCAGGTTGACAGCGTGGTGTGCGATTTCAACAATTACCCGTACACCGCCACCACCTACGCCAAGCAGATGATTATCCGTGAGTCGAATGTGACACAGCGCACACTGGTGACAACCTGCCGCCTCTCAAACGTGTCACGCTCCGACGACAATCCCAACGGATTTATTATTGAAGGTTTCAACATCCTTGAGAACAAGGATATAATCACCACCAAACGATAATGAGTATGATTTCTGGTTTTCGTGCCGCGAGAGACACCGTATATAATAAGGTGTGGCACACCCCCAAGGGGAGGTTCTCGGCCCGGTTGCGGAAGGTCTGCGACGACCTGCCGCACGGCAAACGGGTGACGGTCGTAGGCGTAATGCTGACCGTGTTTGTCCTGATTGCCTTCTTCGTGTTCGGTCACACCTGTTACCACATAGGGATGGGTCAGGCAATGCACCGGATTGAGGTGCGGCACATCCAGCCGCTGGATCTGCCCGTCCACAAAGTTGAACCCTTAACTTCGACTGTCTATGACAATGCAGGAATGGAAAGCGAGGATTAACGGATTCTTCCAGCCGAAGTCGCAGGCTGAACGGCAGAAGATGATGAAGTACCTCGTGGTAATGCCGGCGGCGATACTCTGCGGTGTGGTGATTCTCTGGCTGTTGTATTCCAGTCTGAATAAATCAGAAGAAACACGGGGAGACGCCTTCAACACCGAGATTCCTGCCGGAGAAAGCGACGGCATCAAGTCGAAGGCGGAGGAGTATGAGGCGGCGGAGGTCGCAAGGGAGCATGAGGCGCGACAAGTGGAGATTGCAACGCTCGACACTCTTTCCAATGCCACGGATACTGTGACACGTCAGACCGCTGTCGAGACATCGGCGCAGGCGTATCAGGAGGTGCAGGCTTCCCTCAATGATTTCTATATCCCGGAGAACACTCAGGCGCAGGAAGTCGCAGAGTTGCAGGCACGAATTGACGAACTGGAGGCGCAGAACGCTCTGGCACAGCAACAGGCGGCACAGCCCGACGAGATGGAGCTGATGGAACGCTCGTATCAGTTGGCGGCGCAATATATGGGCAACGGTGGCAACTATTCGCCGCCACAACCTGCCGAAGAAAAGGGCAAACGGGATGTGCAGCCGGTGGCGCAGGTCGACAGGAATGTGGTATCCTCGCTCAGTCAGACATCAACCGTCAGGGGCTTCAACACCTCGGTGGGTACAATGAGGGCGGTCGCCAAGAATACCATCGCCGCTGTGGTGGCCGGTAACCAGAGTGTAGTTGACGGCGAGAGTGTCAGGCTGAGAACCACCGAACCGATGTGGGTCGGCAACCGCCTGATACCGCGTAACACCACCGTTGTCGGCTCTGCAAGAGTACAGGGCGAAAGGCTGGAGATTGAGATTTCCTCCATAGAGTGCGAAGGCTCGATCTACGATGTTGAGTTGCAGGTTTATGACTCCGACGGTCAAGAGGGTATCAATATTCCGCAGTCAATGGAGAGTGACGCACTGCATGAGATAGGTGCCAATATGGGCAGTACGATGGGTAGCTCGATCAACATTTCCACAAACACCGGAGCGCAGATTGCCTCCGATGTGGGGCGCGGGCTGATAAACGGTGTCAGCCAGTATCTCACCAAGAAGCTGCGAACCGTCAAAGTCCACCTCAAAGCCGGCTACCGTGTGATGCTCCACCAGCCGGAAGATATATGATTATTCACCATTAAATCCACAATTCAATGAATTACAAACTCTTTTTACTTTCGCTTATTGCCGTTATCGGCATGGCAAGCACGGCTTTTGCCGGAACAAAATCGGTTTCATCGACCTGTCGCTTTGACTCGTCAAAGAAAAACACCGATAATAACGTGTCGTCTGACACGGAACAGGTTGCCACTCAGGTAGCCGAACACGACTTGAACGTGTACAGCGGCAACTACACCGACGGCGATAAGTTCGACGGTCTGACCCGCAAGGTCGGCTTCGACCGGATGATACCGCCTCACGCTCTGGAAGTGTGCTATGAGAAAACTACGCACATCATATTTCCCTCGGAAATAGTCTATTGCGACCTCGGCAACGAAAACCTTGTCGCAGGATTAGCCGATGGTGCGAAAAATGTGCTGCGTGTCAAATCAGCCTTCAAGTCATTCAAGCAGGAAACAAACCTGTCGGTAATCACCGAGGAC
Organism: uncultured Bacteroidales bacterium; assembly: GCA_958418815.1. Classification (GTDB taxonomy): domain Bacteria; phylum Bacteroidota; class Bacteroidia; order Bacteroidales; family Muribaculaceae; genus UBA7173. Next base: position 17,900 of record CATZGB010000038.1, read on the forward strand.
GGATCATATTATTCATTCAACGTGAAATTCGCCAAAGAGCCGCTGTTGCTCAATATCGAGATGACCGATTTTCTGCATGACGGCGAGGCAGTGAACCGTCCCAACAACGCGCAGGAGATATACCTCGAAAAGTTGGGTAGCGAGTCACCGATGCTTGTCAAGCTGATTATGAAAAGCATCTACAAGCAGAACAAGCGCGAAATCAAACATATAGGCTCAAAGCGTTTCGGGGTGCAGTTCCTATTGAAATCCATCTATGCCAACAACGGGCTTCTATATTTCCACACTGAACTGAAAAACACCTCCAACATTCCTTTCGATGTCGATTATGTCAGCTTCAAGATTGTGGATAAGAAGGTTATCAAGCGTACGGCAATGCAGGAGCAGGTACTCGAACCGCTCCGCGCCCAGAACTATGTGACGGTGGTTCACGGAAAATCCTCCGAAAGAACTGTCTTTGCTCTGGAGAAATTCACTATCCCCGACGACAAGCAGCTCGTTATCGAAATCGCCGAGAAAGAAGGCGGCCGCCATCAGTCCTTCGTAGTTGAGAACGAGGATATTGTTAGAGCCAATATAATCGACGAACTTTCAATCCAGTAACCTATGAGAAAAGCGATAATGATAATCGCTGCCATGCTCACCCTCTTCGGAGGGCGGGCAATGGCCCAGCGATGCCTTCCCGGAATGTCTGCCGTGGAAATCAAGGCTGACATGGCAGACGGTTTTTATACCGGCAACTCCCGCGACTGCGGTTATTCTTTCGGAGTATTCTATTCAGTTTATAAGGGTAATGCCAATACTTGGAGCTTCGGCGGCGAGTATTTCCAGACTTACAAGCCCTACGGCGCGAAAGGACGTATTCCGGTGGCGCAGTTTACAGGCGAGGTCGGCTACAATCTCCATCTGTTGAGCGACTACTCGCAGACCTTCCACCTCTACGGCGGCGTGGCGGCTCTCGGTGGTTACGAAACAGTGAACTGGGGCAAGCATATACTTTCCGACGGTTCGACGCTCCATGATGGCGACAATTTCATCTATGGCGGTGCGCTGACATTGCAGGCTGATTTCTACCTGTCAGACAAAATCGCTCTGACCGCAAATATCAAGGAACGATTCACATTCGGTAGCGATGTGCAGATATTCCATATGCAATATGGTGTCGGTGTCAAATTCATAATCGAATAATGGCTATGAGATACACTGAAAAAGACATCCGCAATATTCCTCTTACGGAATTTATGGCTGCACTCGGTGAAAAGCCTGTCAAGTCCTTCGAGGATATGAAACTTTACTATGCCCCGCAACGCGACGACCCTGAGCCGATGCTGGTTGTCAATACCTCCACCAACAAATGGTATGACCACGCCACAGACCAGACCGGTGACATAATTGACCTTGCCGCCCTCAAAATGAATCCGATGCTCTATATGGACCCGCGTGACTTCATTTTGAAATATATGAACGAGTATGAGCAGGGCAAGGAACTATCGGCAATGGCGCGTCGCCCGCAACAACCGACGGTTATCAACCTCGACATAAAGAAGGTGAAACTCACCGACTTTATGAAGGCTCTCGGTCAGGAACACCCGGTTGCAGCAGACGGCAGTCTGCGGATTTACAAAGCTCCGTATGATTCAAAGCATGAGCCGACGATGGTTGTAAATAACGACACCAATCAATGGCGGGATACCAAGTCCGGCGCATACGGTGGAATCTATGACCTCGCGTATGAGCTGACAGGCTCGTGCAATATGTCGGAACTGAACAGGTATATAGCGGCTCAGATGTCAGCAATCCGTAATGTTGAAGTCAGACAGGGGCCGGAAATGTCAAAGCCTAAACGGGGTATGCGCCTATGAACATGGACGACATCAGGCAGATTTCGCTTGTCGATTTCCTGCACCACCTCGGCTATGAGCCGACGGGGCGCGACAGCAAAGGTCTGTGGTTTTATGCACCGTACCGCAGCGAGAGAAAGCCATCGTTTCATGTCAATCCGCGCAAAGGCTTATGGTATGACTTCGGTACAGGCGAAGGGGGCGACATTTTCACTCTCGCCGGAGAACTGTCAGGCAGATCCGAATTTATTGAACAGGCAAGATATATCGCTGAAACAATGAACATGCCTGTGGCGATGCCCTACAAACCACAATATTTTGCCGAAGAACCGACATTTGAGAATGTCACTGTGTCACGGCTGGACTCCCCGGCACTCTTGCGCTATCTCGCTGACAGAGGCATACCTGATGATATTGCCCGACGATACTGCGTACAAGTTGATTATACCCTTCACGGCAAACGCTACTATGCCATCGGATTTGAGAACAACGCTTTCGGATTTGAACTGAGAAACGCTTTTTTCAAAGGGAGTTACCCGCCCAAGAGCATCACGCATATATCCAATGATAACCCGCGTTGCAACGTGTTTGAGGGCTTCATCGACTTCCTTTCGGCGGAACGCATCGGACTCAACGAGGGCAACGATTCGGTAGTGCTGAATTCAGTGGCTAACATCGGGAAGTCTATCCCTATACTCGCCGGCTATCCTCTGATTCTTTGCTATCTCGACAACGATGAAGCCGGACGCAATGCCCTCGCCAGACTTCAACGTGAGTTCGGTAACAAGGTCATGGATAAATCGGCACTCTATCCCAATCACAAGGACTTGAACGATTACCTACAATCGCTCAATCCTAAAATTTCCACTAAACCCAAATTCAAATTATGACTACAAATTTCTTTTCCCGTATCGGCGAAATCCGCCTTACCAAAACCCGTCTTTTCGGGTTCCTGATTGCAGTATGTGCAATCGCAGTGTCACTCACATCCTGCTCCGACGACCTCGATGTGCAGCAGTCCTATCCCTTCACAGTGGAAGTCATGCCATACGCTGACAAGATTGCCAAAGGGCAGACCGTCGAACTGCGCTTCGAGATAAAGCCGGAAGGTAACTATGCCAACACCCTCTATACAATCCGCTACTTCCAGTACGACGGCGAAGGCTCGCTCAAACTCGTTGACGGCCCGGTGCTGGTCAACAACGACCGTGTGCTTCTTGAAAGCAAGACTTTCCGCCTGAACTACACCGCCAAAAGTGACGAAGCCCACAAATTCCTCGTGGTCGTGGAAGACAGTTTCAATACAACTCCGTGGGAGCAGACTTTCGAGTTCAACAGCAAAGACAGTGGCGACGATGGCAAGATTGTCAGCCCGATTGTGACACCTGTAACCCCGGCTGTCTGATGAAGAAAATCCTGCTGATGTTTCTCGCGTTGCTCACCGTCATGGTGGGCAACGCCGCCGGGCGGAAGATAAACATAATGGATCTGCCGCCATTCGAGAGAGCTGTGATTATCATCAAGAAATTTGAAACGCTCCACCGCCCAAAGGATTATCCATATGTCGGATATGGTCATAGAGTGTTGCCGGGAGAACCATACCGGCGAGGTGTGCAACTCACCGAAAAACAAGCTGATGCACTACTGCGAAAAGACCTGCGAAAATTCGTGTCACTCTACAAGGCATACGGCAAAGACGCTCTGTTGTTAGGCGTATTAGCCTACAACTGCGGTCCCGGAGTGGTGAACAAGTCCACCATCCTGAAAAAACTCAAATCCGGCAACCGTGACATATTCAAGTCCTACACCGCCCACTGCCGCTACAAAGGAAAATTCCATGCCCAGCTTCATCGACGTAGGCTGACAGAATATTTTGCATTGTTTTGTCCATAATCCATCTGAGAAAAAAATAAAACAAATCAACATATGCTGGATACCAAATGCTTAAACTTGCAAATGCGCAATAATTTTACTAATTTTGCGACCTAAATTTTAAGATTACATCTACATTATGTTCGCGTTAAAAGAACTTACTATCGAAAGAAAGATATTCCGCAGACGTAAAAAAGTACGTTTGCGAAAGCTTCGCGGACATAAGGACATAATATTGATCAAAAAAGGAGATATTGCAAGACATGCCTCAAAAGTCATCTCCTTTCTTGTCGAACATGGAAATCCCGATACCATAACGACTAAGAAATTGTTAGTCCCTAATCATCTTTGCTTTAAGGCCAACTTTAAAGGATGTGTCAACTTCTTAGAGAAAGTCGTTCAAGCATACTGTATGATTAAAGGTCACATTATCATAGACTTTTCTAAATGCATAGATGTATCGGTGTCAGCACTAGTTTCATTAAAAACGATTCTAGAAGAACTTGATACTTTTGGCCAAAAATTAGCGAAAAACAGATTTAGAGAAATTTCTAAGTCCATCAAAATAATTCCATCCAACTCAGCTAAAGTAAACAGACATCTCCATGCATTAGGTTTTGCTAAGTTGCCTGTTAGTGAGGATGAGCAGAAGGAGTATCTTGTATTGGGTCTTATGAGAGGGAGATCTCGGAACTATAAAGAAAATCGCAAAGCTGTTGTTTCTCATAAAGTTACTGAATTTGTTGAGAATACAGCTGAACGGTTTGGCGCAGGCTTTGATGAAAGAGGGCAAAACTACATGGAAGGAATGGTTGGGGAGATTCTATCTAATGCAGAAGATCATAGTTTGAAAAAGAGCGAATGGTTTGTAGATGGAGTTTCATTTTTACATGAAGAAGCGGACAATGAGGTCATTGAGTTCAACCTAGTTATCATTAACTACGGCGATTCAATGTATGAGGGCTTTGAGTTGACGAAAGGTGATAATCATCTTTTATATGACAAACTCGATAGTCTCTATAAAAAGCACTGTAATTTATTTTCTTTAATCAATAGTTTTGAACGAGAATCATTATTCGTTTTGTATATGCTCAATGAAGGAATTAGTCGAATTAAGTTTCTTGAATCAAGCCGAGGCAACGGTACTATGAATTTTATTAAGTCTTTTATTGAGTTAGGAAAATTCTGTAATGAAGATTCTAAATATAAACCTGAGTTAAATATAGTTTCTGGTCATACTGTTTTGACATGCACAGAAGAGTATGCACCTTTCAAAGATGGGAATCATTACAAGTTAACCCTCAATTCGTCTCAATCTTTTGAAGATTTACCCGATTCATCCGTTCTAAAATATTTTAAAGGAGCATCATTTCCTGGAACTATTTTGGACTGTAAAATTTTCTTAAATAAACGAGATCTTGAAAAGAACATACAACAGAAAGAGGAGGCTCAAACGTTAACACAATAAAAAATAAATTCTATGGCATCTATACATATAACTCTTACCACCGAACATCGAGGAGGAATTTCTAGTACCTCGTTTTCAGGCCGACCTGAAGGTGAACATGTAAGAGAAACATTCTCTTTAGATGAGAAGGATACAGATGATAATGAATATATCATTGATATACCATCTGGCACTTCAGCATTTAATCCCTCGTTTTTTTTAGGTTTATTATTTCCTAGTATAAAGAAATTAGGGATAGGTAAGTTTGTATCTAAATACAGATTTGGCTTAGAAAATCTTTCCCCTGCACTTAAATCATTAATTAATGATGACATCCAAGAGGGACTTAGAAATGCCTCTAATGAAATGAGTTTATCAACTGGACTTGATTTTTAACTATGGCATTTGAATGTAAAATATCTTTGGCAGACTGTATCACCTGGGGGTTAACCATAGCTGGGTTTGCTATAGCTATATGGCAATTCATAAGCCAAATGAATAAAGATCGAGAGAATCGAAGTAAAGAAAATAAAACCACATGGTTCTTGAATGTCATTGTACTGCCCCATCTTGATAAGCTGCACAATTTTTACAAAAATTTGTATGAAAGTTTAGTAGCAAAAAAAGAGATATTAGACCAATATAGGACGGGCAACCATAATGATTATATTGAACAACGAGCTAATGTTCAACAGGAAATAAAAAAAGAGGTTGCGGAGTTCTTTGATTTTCTTAATCCATTGATTAGTTCCTATTCGCGCCAATTGGGCTTGAATATTCAAGAGATAAAGAATGATTTGCAGGATATGGTTACCCGATTTCTTGAGGAAGAAAATGGGCAACTTGGTCTTATTTCAATTAAAATTATAGATAATAAACAAAAGTTGCTTCAGAAATTGAACACTGAGTTATCAATAAATTAATAAACTTTTGCTGCCTGAGGCAGCCGAAATTTTGGGGCAAAATCAAGGTGGGCAACTTCATCACGAGGTCGCCCACCTTCTTTATATTACGACTTGGCAAATGTTCGGTTAAAATCGGGTGTATAATCCCGTCACATCGGAGAAGATGTCCTCCAACATATCGCAATAGACACCATCTATTTTCTTGATGTCCTTTGTCACCTCAAACGTCTTGTGGTTGATACTCTGACGGTAGAAACGCAGGTTGTAGAGGTCTGCGCCTTCGTCATAAATAATTTCAAGGCGGTTAGCCGATGTCTTATTTCGGCTAAGGTTCATTCTCACTCCGTTGCCGAGATTGATGAAGTCGTGACTTCCTGTCATTGCCACAAACCTGCGCCCTCCGATTTGTTGGAGTATGATTTTTGCTACTTGGTTATCCATAACGCTATCATTTAGAGTTGTTGATTTTCTTGTTCAGCCACTTGTCACGGCGGTGTCTGCACTCTTTGAGAGTGTCTGCCACGCAGGAATATAACTCTCCGTCAGTGTGGCGGTAATCATATTGATAGTGTTTCTTGCGAAGTGAGCGGTAGCCGGTGTAAAACACCTCGTATTGTTCAGTGCCGGAAGTGGTGGTTGTGCTGACTCCGTTGGCGGTGAGTTTTGTTGCCATAGTTCTGCGGTTTAGTATTCTACAATCAGTATCCGGTATTCAAATGTTATATCGGGGTTGGTTATCTTCCTTTGTTTAAGCCATAGGTGGTGACTGCCAAAGCCATATACGAAGTATCGGTCAAGGTCGTACTTGTCGGCAAAATCGGCGACTATCTGCCGTAGCGTTTTCTCGCTGTCGGCATAGAGAATGTGGTTCACAAATTCTATGATAATTTCGGCTATCTTATCGTCAAATATGATGGTCGGATGTTCAAATGTCACGTTCATAATCGGTGGGTGTTGTGACCTGCGCCATTGCTGACGCAGGTCGTGTTAAACATTATGCGGTCATTCGTTCCTTGATTAGCTTGGCGTTGAAGTTCACCAAATCCACAATACGGTCGTGGTAGGCGGTGTTCTTGTTATTTTTGCCGTGACACTGCACCACTGTGAGGGTCTGCAAATCAACCTCCACGGTTTCTATTATTCTGTCACCAATCCTTGCTGACAATACAAGGCTATCGGCTTTTGTGTAGTAACCAGCTCCGAAAACGCATATATTCTGCGCTTTGCCTTCCTCATAGTATTCCTCGATGCTTTCAAGAACCTTTACCGTTATCTCGTTGTCGGAGATTATCAGCCCGAAGAATTTAGACTTCATAGCCTTGAAATCGTCCTCCCGCTGTTTCTCCTCCAGCAGTTTACGCTGTTCACGGTCACGCCTTTCGGCTTCCCATCGGCGTTCATTCTCAGTGCGCTCCTTCATTCGCTTGGCTTCTATTCTGCGCATCGCCCTGTCGTGTGCGTCAATGAAATCTGCGGGGCAGATGTTCTTCGGGTTGTGTATGTCCTGCCCCAAATTGTTCAGCATTTGCAGATAGTCACACCACAGTTCAAGGCTGTTGATTTTGTAGTGGTGGCGTCTGGCGATGAGATAAGAAGACCAGAGCATCTCGGCGTTGCGTGGGTTGAGGATAAAGTATTTCATGTCCTCAATCTCTCCGGATTTCATCAGCGTTTCAATCCGTGTGTCGGAAAGCAGCCTCTTGAAAAGCAACACGGGTGAGATGCCGTAGAAATCGCCCTTGAACCCGTTGCGTCTGAGCTGTGGGATTGTGCGTATCAGCGGATAGACTTCGCTCCACTTGCAGACATCGTCATAAAGGCTGTTATAGGGGCGCACTTCCATGTCGCTGTATAACGACCACTGGTCGCAGTAGTAGGAGGGAAATGTGCGGAGCAATGCCATGTCGGTCACTTTGCCGTCGGGTGAAATCCAACGCTGTACCACCTCGGTGCAGTAGAATTTCATCGGCTCTCCCTTTTTGCTTGAATAGTGAGCCTGCGCCACTCTGATTACCTGATAACCCTGGCAGGTGGTGAGTATGCAGAAATACCGTACACCCTTCTGAGTGCGTCTGCGTGTGTCCTGCACTTTCAGTTCCGCTCCGCAGTGAGGGCAGATGCAACCTTCAAGTGTGTCACACAGCGTGCCGTCACCGCTTTTCCATGAGTGTCCGCAGTCAGGGCAGGTAAGCATACCGCTTTTGGCACGGTATGCGATATGTTCAACGCAGTTAGAGTATGCCCACTCGGTCTGCTTGGGGGATATTGGTCGCAGGGTTGCTGAAAGTCGTGCAACCTCTTTCTGTATCATTGTCTTGGGTTTCATAGTCGTAATGTTTTAGAAGTCAAAAAGACTGCGTTGTTCAACTTGGGGTCTGTTCTCTGTCGCTTTCTTGGATTGCGAGGGTCTGCGCAACTTGGACGCTTCCTCGTCACGGAGTTTTGCGATGGCGTCCTGCCGTGCCTGCTCCTTTTCCTCCTCGGTGAGTTCTACCGTGTGGTTCACCACCACTTGGCAGTTGACAGGCTTTCCGACCTCTATCTCGTTTTCTTCCCAAAAATGAACTGCCATTCCGAATATTTCATCGTCCTCGAACCCGTTGCAACCGCTTTTCTGCACTTGGTTAAGGATATATGTAACGCAGTCATCCATTGACTTTGAGGGACTGGCATACTTGACTGCGAACAATACGTCACTCTTTGCCATATTGTCAAGATAAGTTCTGATTGTGTCTTGGAACGCCATAGTTCCTTTCATTGAGTTCTGTGCCATAGTCGTAAATGTTTAGAAATTTGTTATCAGCCAAAAGATTATCACCACTGCGGAGATTAGGGAGATAACCCACCCGACACCTCTGCATATCGGTTTGAGTATCACCATAAGCACCAGCCCGACCACCGCTCCGATAATGACAGCCATCACCATTGCAGTCCGTCTTAATGCGGTATGAGCTGGTGAAGGTGTGAAGCTCGATTTTCTATTATGTCGGTTATCCTGTGTCATAAGGCGATATTTTTTTTAACCTCAATGCGTCTATTTCGCAGTATGAAGTATGTTCGCTCGATAACACCACAGCGTGACGGGAGCAAAGGGCTGTTCGCCGGCGGCTGAAAAATACAAGCTGAGCGACCGCAGGGAGCGAGGTCTGGAGATTTTTCAGTTGTCGGCAATAGAATAGCCCGTCCCGGCACGTTATCCATACCGAGCGAATATACTCCGTGCTGTGATATATGCGATTGTCGGTGAGAAACATAGAGCCGCGAGTGCCTTTATGGTGACACAGGATAACCGGCATAACGGAATGTAAGTCCATAAGAAAAAAAGAATGTGCAATGATTCTGATTGCGGCAACCCGTGACGTGTGTTGCCGTAATCAGCGAATGTGGCGCAACTTGTAGAAATACAGAACTGGAGCGGGCGTAAGGAACACGTGGTGACGGAGAAGACGGTGCAGGTGTAGCGACACTCGTGGCGCAACCTGCGCTGGCAATCCTTCACCCGGTGTTTAGCCCGCTCTAATCCGTGGCGATGCGGTCTGCGGCAGTGCAGGACTCGCTCCAAAACGCCGCAGACGGCATAGCCCGGAAACCGTCATGCCGTTGCGCAACCCCAATCAGACGGCATGGATTAAAGGCTAAACTCAGTTTTTTGTAAAAATCGGCGTTATAATCGCAAAAATTTGTACCTATGACTGATTATAATCGTTCTTTTTTGTATGGTGACTGCACAATATCAGCATAAAGTCCCCC
>CATZGB010000039.1 GCA_958418815.1 uncultured Bacteroidales bacterium
CGCCTGGCGTATTTACCGGGGGTTACCGGCCTGTCGGCCGCCAACCCCCGGCTAATAGTTAATGAATCCTCCGGATTCGTGGGCGAAACATACATAGGATTCACTTAAAGAAGAGGCTTGTCAAATGCATAAAGCCTCTCAAAACAGTCAGTTTGTCTCGCCCTGAAAAAAGTAGACTCCTAACGAGTCAACCATTTTCAGGAACGGACAGTTAAACACGTTTGCCGGACACCAATAATTGGGAATGGGCGGATGTCGGGGAAATTTCGTAACTTTGCAGTCGAAATCAAAAAATCTTTGTCTTACGATGCCCCATCCAATTTACCCCCCCAATTCAAGTTTCTGATAATCAGCAATATGTAAAGAAAAAGCGCGATTCCAACCTTGAGCTTTTCCGTATCATAACGATGTTGCTCATCATAGCCCACCATTATGTGGTCAACTCCGATGTGTTGTCGGTCGTAAGGGAAAACCCGTCGGAGACTGCCTCAGGGTTTCTTATGCTGTTTGGGGCATGGGGGAAAACCGGAATCAACTGTTTCGTGCTGATAACCGGTTACTTCATGTGCAAGTCAAGCATTTCCCTGCATAAATTCCTGAAACTCGTCACACAGGTGCTGTTTTACAACCTGCTGATATTCGGTGTATTCGTCGTTGTCGGCCTGGAAGACTTCAGTATGAAGCAGCTGCTGTCTAAAATCTTGGTGGTGAAGAATATGGACGGTGGATTCACCAGCGGTTTCATAATGTTTTATCTCTTCATCCCGTTCCTGACAGTGCTGGTCAACAATCTTACCCGTCGGCAGCATCTGATACTGGTGGGACTTGTCTTGCTGACATTCACAGTGTTCGGGTCGATGCCTCCGGCATTGGGCATGTCGGTGAGCGTCAATTATGTGCTGCATTTCTGCAATCTTTTCATCATCGCCTCATATGTAAGGCTCCATGGCTTCCCGGTGGCGGTCAGTCACCGGATGTGGGGGCTGGGCGCGTTGTTGTCACTGTTGGCCGGTTGCGCTATGGTGCTATTCATGCTCCGCCGTTTCGCGGTCACTGGTGCGCCTGAGATTCCGTTTGGGCCATATTACTGGATAAGCGACTCAAACAAGATACTGGCGATGTCGACCGCTTTCTGCGCCTTCATGTGGTTCAAAGACCTCAAGCTGGGTTACAGCCGGGTGATAAACGCCCTTGGAGGAGCCACATTCGGGGTGCTGCTCATCCATGCCAATTCCAGCGCCATGCGTCAATGGCTCTGGAACGAGCTGGTCGATTGCGCTGGCCATTTCACAGACCCCTTGCTCTGGGTCTATGCCCCGGCGTGTGTCATCGCCATATTCCTCGTATGCGCGTCGATAGAGCTTTTGAGGGCACGTTTTGTCGAAGGGCATATCTTGAAATGGAGCAACCGGGCTGCCCTCGGAATCAGGCGTGTGCTGCCTGTCTGACGGTGCGCAGGAAGTAGTAGAGGAAGAGGGCGGCGGCCAGGAAGAGGGAGCATGAGAAGCTCAGCACTATGCCGTAAAGCCCCAAGCCGAGGGGGAAGGCGAGCAGGTAAGACGCAGGCAGTCCCACGATGATGTAGCTGATGAAGGCTATCCACATCATCGGGCGGACATTGCCGGTGCCGCGCAGGACGCTCGCGAAGTTGATCTGGGTGGCGTCGCCGAGCTGGTACAGCACCAGGGGGATAATCACCCCGACGGCGGCGGCCAGCACAGCCGCGTCGTCGGTGAAGATTTTCATCACATGGCTTGAGCCGAGGCCGAAGAAGAGGCTGGAGATGGCGCAGGCCGCCAGCACCACTCCGTAGCCCGCGAAGGCTTTGCGGCGCATCCCGGCCGCGTCTTTTCGCCCGGCCTCGTTGGCGACAAGGACTGTCACAGAGGTGGCCATGGCGTAGTAGACACAGAAGCCGAGGGTGCCGACGACTACCACTATCTGGAATGCCGCCATCTCTATCGCCCCGAGCCACCCGCACATGACGGCGCAGCCCGAGAAGGCGGCTGTCTCAAACGACATCTGCAGGCTGACGGGCCACGACATCTGTATCACATTGCCATACACCGATTTCTCAGGCTTGCCGCTGCGGTATCCGGCGGCGTATTCGCGGTAACGCCTGGCGCGGAAGAAGACCCCGCAGATGACCACGGCTGTTACCACCCTGGCTGTCAGCGTGGAGATGCCGGCTCCGGTCAGCCCAAGTTCGGGCGCGCCGAAGTTTCCGTAAATCAGGATGTAATTGCCGATGATGTTGAGCAGGTTGGCTCCCAGCATTATCCACATCGGCATGGCCGTGTTGCGGATGCCGTAGCTCCATTGGGCGAACGCGTTGAAGAGGCATATCGGCAGCATGCCGCTCATGTAAATCAGGAAGTAGGGGCGGATGACCGGCAGCAGGTGGGAGGGTTGGCCAAGGCGCGGGAGGTTGAGATACACGACGGCCATGACCGCGATGAGCAGCAGGCTGACGGCGATGTTGACAAGCACCCCGGCGCGCAACACCTGCCCGATTTTGTCGGGGCGACCGTTGGTGAAGAGCGCGCCGACAAGCGGGGTCAGGCCGTAAGAGAAGCCCAACGCGGCGAAAATCGGCAGGTTGAAAAGGTTGTTGACAAAAGAGGCGGAGGCCAGCGCGTCAGTGCTGTAATGCCCCACCATTATGTTGTCGGCGAAACCGACAACGATCATACCTATCTGTGACACAAGTACAGGAAGTCCGAGACGGAAAATCTTCGCGCAGTCGCTCAGGTAAGACATAGAAGTGAAAAAGGATTGGTGGTTAAGGATTGGTTTTCAAGTGTTCAGGTCTTCAAGTGATGTTTCGTATCCGCCATTCCTTGGGATAGAGGCTGTTGGTGCGGTTGCCGAGATTCTTTACGAATCCCAGGGGCCAGCCGTCGTAGGTCAGCATCACCACTCCGCGGGGAGTCCCCTCTGGCAGCGTGACCGCCTCGCGGGCGAGATAGTCCACCGCCTCCCCGGCCCCGACCTCCACCGCCGGAAACGCCGACGGGGAGAGAATCAGGCTCAGGGCGAGCTGCTGGGTCGGGATGATGTCTCTGCCCTTGACGACAGCCATCTCGGTGCCGGCGGAGATGACCTGCAGGTCGCGGAGCATCGCCGGGAGCAACGGCAGCCACAGGCGGGGAAACGCCCTGGCGCCATCGTCGGTGGCGCTGACATCATACGCGTCGGCCAGTGTCGGTGAGAGCCATCCCCGGCATGTGTCGAGGGTCTGGCGGGAGACCACCTGGCGGTCAGGCGCCTGCTTTTTCTGTTTCCCTTTTTTCTGGCGGGAGTCCTTGCCGGAAAGGGCGAGGGCGGCAGGGATGAGGTTGCCGGGTTTGCGCATCACGGTCATGTACAGCCCCTCGCCGCGGGCTCTGCCCGGGATGAAACGCAGGGAGTGGAGCGGCTCGACTCCCGGGATTTCAACCTCCCGGTCGATTATGTTGCGGGCCTCCCCGGTGGAAGAGGCTCCGGCGTTGGCAGACTCGATTATGCCGGTGTCGACCGGTATGGCCCCGTGTTCGCGGCGCAGCCAGTCGGCCATCAGCTCATCCTCGGCGGTGTTGAAGGTGCAGGTCGAGTAGACCAGGAACCCTCCGGGGCGCAATGCCTCCCACAGATTGCCGAGAATCTCGCGCTGACGCGCGGCGCACTCTCCGACAAGCGCCGGGGTCCATTGCTCGCGTGCTGTCAGGTCTTTGCGCATCATCCCCTCCCCCGAGCATGGAGCGTCGACGGCTATCACGTCGAAGAATTCGCCAAGCCGGGTGAACTGCGCCGTGTCGCCCCGGGTGATTACCGTGTGTGTGCCGCCCCACTTGGCGACATTCTCTTTCAGTATCTCGGCCCGGGAATAGTCATACTCGTTGGCCACCACGAGCGAGCCACCGGGCAGCCCGTCGAGTGCCGCTGTGGTCTTCCCTCCCGGGGCGGCGCAGGCGTCGAGCCACAGCAGGGGGATTGAATTGTCACCACCGGCCTCCGCCGCGTCGCAGACGGCGGCGTTCTCCCTGGCGATGAGGGAGGAAATGTGACGGGCAACGGCGGCGGTGACCATCGACGATGCGTCCTGCACATAATACCGCCCCTGGTGGAGGGCCGGGTCGGCGGTGAACCTGGGGCGTTCGCGGAGGTATATCCCCCCGTCCCACCAGTCTACCCGGCTGTCGGCGGTGGCGGCCAGGGGTGTCTGTTGTCCTGCCTTGAGGGGATTCAGGCGCACCGATACCTCGGGACGGGTGGTCTCGAGTGTCTCGGCGAGCCGGTCGAAGCGGGTGTCGCCCAGGTCGGCGAGCATATTGACAAACTCAGGTTTCATCAGCGGCGGTTTGTGGGGGATGGTGTTGTCGGTGGTTGATACGCAATCTAGGGAGCGCCTTTTGAGCGCTCCCTGTATGTCGCGGGGTGTTGACGGTGGCTTATTCTCCGGCAGGAGCGGCGGGAGCCTCTTCCTGGGCGGGAGCTTCAGTCTCGGCTGCGACGGGGGCAGCTGCGGGAGCGGGAGCCGAAGTCTCGGTGCCTTTGATTACCTGCATCTCGGTGGTGGGCTTGACGCGCGAGCCTGTCACCACGCTGGGCATGACGAACACCGAGAGGATGGAGAGCAGGCAGATGATGCCGGCCAGGGTCCATGTGGCCTTCTCGATGAAGTCGTTGGTGCGGCGCACACCCATGATCTGGTTTGAACCCGCGAAGGAGGAGGAGAGACCTCCGCCTTTGGATTTCTGAACCAGCACCACGATGATGAGGAGGATAGAGATAAGTACGGTCAATACGATGGTTAAGATATACATATCGCGTAAATTACTATTTTCGCAAGCGAAAATTATGGATTGGGGTTGTTTTTGCTTTGATTTTCAATCTGGCGTCTCTGCTCGTTGAGGATGAGTTTCCGGAGAAACCGCAATTGGTCTGCAAAGTAACTACTTTTTTCCGGAAAACGCAAACTTAAACCGTTAAGAATTTCGTATGCCTGCTCGTAACGGCGTGTTTTTATGTAGATTTTTGCCAGGGATTCAGACAGGAGGCCGTCGGGCGGGGTGGCTTTCTTCGGCTCGCGGCTCTCTTTGGCCGGGTTTTTCCCTTTTGCCGCCGGGGCTTTGGTCTCGGCTGGGCTTTCGGGCTTGGATGCCGGGGTGTCGGGGGAGGCGGTTAACTGCGGCGCGCCTGGGCGGTGGGAGAGGATGAAACGGTTTAGGCGTGACTCGGCCGAGTCGGAGTCTGCCGCGGGGTCGTCGGCCGGCAGTGACGACTCCTCCTCCAGGGCCAGCTGCTGGGAGTAGTCGGGGACGGGGTTGAAAATCAGTCTTTCGAGCAGCTCGTTCTCCTCGTCTGACTGGTGGCCGTAGGTGTTGAGGAAGTCATCTATGGCGGCGTTGGTCGAAGGGGTGCGCCGGGTGTCGCGGGCGGGGTAGAACCCGTCGAACCTCGATGCCTCCGGGTCTCCTTTCATCCGGGCGTAAGCCTCCCCGGAGGGGGCGGCCAGGATGTCGGCCAGTGACGGGTCGCCCTGCTGTGACGGGCCGGGGATGGTGAAGAAGGGGTAACGCCGCCTGAAATCCTCGAGCCACTGCGTCTCCTGGGGTGTGAGAGGCTCTGCCGCGGGGTCCGCGAGCCGTTTCAGCAGATTGTCGAGTCTTTCCTGGTCGTTGTTCATATGGGGGTGGTGGTGGTGGGTGATGATGTCGGGAGATGATTACCAGTTTCCGAGGGTGGCGTTGAAAATCAGCTCGACCAGCTCCTTGGCGATCTGGCTGCAGAGTTCCTCCTGCACATCCATGAGCATCTGGGATGCCTCGAAATCGCGGTAGGCCGAGAAACTCTGGTCGACATCGTTGCCATCCTTCTTGGTGTCGGTGTATTTGACGCGCACGGTGATTGTCAGGCGTGTCATCGAGGCGTACGCGTCTTCGGTGACGGCCTGGGGGGTGAGGGTGTAGCCGGTAATCTCACCTTCGAGTTCGAGGTCGGCGGCCCCGTCCACCACCCGCAGGCGGGTGTTGCGGGTGACATAGTCGGTAAGCTCGTTCTCGAATGTCTGCTGCAGGGGGGCGTAGACCAGGGCGGCGCGTATCGGGAACTCCCCGATGTGTACCGTCTTGTAGAGGTTGTAGTCAAGGGCCGCGCCGTTGAACTTGTAGCTTATCCGGCAGCCTTGGCTGACTCCAAGGCAGATGGTCATTATCAGCAGTAATATCAGTTTTTTCATGTCGGGGGCTTCCTGGGCCGCTTCGCGGGCGGGGATGTGATTGTTGGTTTCGTGTTATTCCAGGCCGTACTCCTTTATTTTGCGGTAAAGGGTGCGTTCGGATATGTTGAGTTCCATCGCGGCGGCCTTTCGTCGTCCGGAATTCCGCTGTAGCGACAGCCTGATGACCTCCTTCTCCGGCAGTCCGGCCTGCGTGGCGGCTGCCAGCCCGGCGTCATGGGGAGGCATCTCCTCTGCTTTCGCGTCCATGATTTCCACCGGGGTGTCGATGATGGCGGGGCGGAGCTTCACCAGCGATGACGCGGGCTGGGCCGTTTTCTCTCCTTTCAGCTCGTCGACATCGGCGCGGAGCTGCTCTATCTCCTCCCTCATCTTGAAAATCAGGGAGAAAAGCATCTCGCGCTCACGCTCGTAGGTGTGGTCGCCATCGCTGCGGCCGGTGGTCGCCGGCAGGTTGCGGCTCTGGTGAAGCACGGGCATAAGTGTGGCCGTGGCCTCCGGCAGGTATCCGGCCAGGGTCTCGGGTGAAATCTCTGTCCCGGCCTCGAACAGGGCCATCTGCTCGACCACATTCTTGAGCTGGCGCACATTGCCGGGCCATCGGTAGGCGAGCATGCGGTCGCGCGCGCCGTCGGAGAATGAGATCTGCGGGGTGCGGTTCTTCTCGGCGAAGTCTGAGGCGAACTTGCGGGCGAGCAGCTGTATGTCGTTGCCGCGCTCGCGCAGAGGGGGGACGGTGATGCTCACCGTGGCCAGTCGGTAGAAGAGGTCTTCCCGGAAACGGCCTTCGGCCACGGCGCGGGCCATGTCGACATTGGTCGCGGCCACGACCCGGATGTCGGTCTTCTGCACCTCGGAGGAGCCTACTTTGATGTATTCACCGGTCTCGAGGACGCGCAGCAGGCGCGCCTGGGTGGTCAGCGGCAGCTCGGCCACCTCGTCGAGGAAGATGGTGCCGCCGTTGGCCTCCTCGAAGTATCCCTTGCGGGAGGAGACCGCTCCGGTGAAGGCTCCTTTCTCATGGCCGAACAGTTCGGAGTCGATGGTGCCCTCGGGTATCGCGCCGCAGTTGACGGCGATGTATTTGGCGTGTTTGCGCGGTGAATACTGGTGGATTATGGCCGGGAAGAATTCCTTGCCGGCTCCGCTCTCTCCGGTGACAAGCACCGACAGGTCGATGGGCGCGACACGCAAAGCCCTGCCGACCGCCTTGGCGAGGGCGGGGGCGTTGCCTATGATGCCCAGTCGGGCCTTGGCTTGCTGTATACGTGTCTCATCCATTGTCAGGGGCGGATAATCTCTTTGTTGTCAGGGGTGATGACGAGTTTGGCGCGTGAGCGTATCTCCTTGTCGTCGCGCAGGTCGTAGGTCTGGGCGCGGAGGAAGTCGCCAAACTCCTTGAGCGAGCCCATATGGGCCTGTTGTTCCTCCACGGAAATTGGGTCGCCGACGGTGACGGTGAAGGTCTTGTGGCGTTTGCGGAACACCTCGCGGGGATGGAGCAGGCTGCGCAGCTGCCAGCAGGTGACTCCCAGGAAGTTGAAGAACCATGACTGGCTGCCGTGGAAGAATATCGGGACCACCGGCACCTTGAGCTGCTGGGCCAGGCGGATGATTGACTCCTGCCACTCGCGGTCCTTGAGGCGCCCGCGCCAGTTGGTCTTGCCTACCGCCCCGGCGGGGAAGAAGCCCACAGGTTCGCCCGAGCGCACAAGTTTTATGGCCTCCTTGATTCCGGCCATCGAGACGGCTTTCTTCTTGGGGTCGGCCGACGCGCTCTGGTCGACGGCTATGAAGTTGGGGCGCATGGCCCATATGTAGTTGAGAAACATGTTGACCATCACCTTGTATCTGGACCTGCGGCGGGCGATGAGGTCGATGAGTATGATGCCGTCGAGGGCACCGAAATGGTGGTTGCTGACGGTGATGAACGCCCCCTGGGGGAGGTTGCGCAGCACCTCGCCGTTCTCGGCCACGACGGTGATGTCGAGGTCGTGGAGGCAGCCCCTGACGAATCCCGGGCCGGGGGTGTGGCAGTTGGCGGCGTGCAGGCTGTTCACCTTGTCGAGCTGGAGCATCTTGATGAGCCTGTTGAGCAGGCGGGGATGACGGCCAAGGAAGGGCACCATGCGGCCTATGTCCTCTGCGTCGAGGACTGTCGGCTTGAGGGGGGCTTCCTGGCGGGTGTCGTTTATGTTGTCTGGCATATGCGCGGAAAATTTCGGTTGAAAATCTGATGTCTAACCCGCAAAGTTACAAAATTCCCGGTAATTCTCAAAGCTGGCCCTGCTCGACCATGGTGCAGACCCGCTCGATGATTGCGTCGTTCTCGTCGGTCGAGGGGGAGTATTTACCTTTGAGGTTGACGCCGAAGAGCCGTCCGAACCCCTGCCAGAATGTGGCCCTGAATGAGCCGAGGAATGCTTTCAGGATGTCGTAGCCGCTCTGGTTGGTCTCGCGCTGGATGAGCTTGACCAGCATGCGGGCCTGGTTCTTGGAGAATTTCTTAAGCACAGGCTTGTATTGCTCGAACACCGCCCCTTCCATCTCCTTGAGGTAGCGTTCGCGCTCCTTCTGGTCGGGGAATGTCTCGATGTACTCATATGTCTCGACCAGGGTCTCGCATATGAGCTTGGCGTAGGGGAGGGCCTTCTTGACATCCCTTACCGTGCGCCAGTAGAATTCCTCCTGTTTCTTGTTTTTGAACTTCATCGGGGGGAAGACCGTGATTTCGTTGAAAATCACCACCAGCACGGTGTCCCCCTCGGGGGTGACGGTGTGGTATTTTCCCCGGAAGACCTTCTGCATGCCGCTGCCGGGATTGTATATGTCGCGCGCCTCGGCCGGTGTGTCGACAAGGTCGGCGTTGTCGTCGGCGATGGCCGTGGCGGGCAGCACCACCCTGGCCGAGGCGGTGGAGTGGGCCGGTTTGCGCTCCTGGTGCTTGCGGTGTAGCTGGGCGTTGGCCCCCTGGCCGCCGATGAGGAGCAGCAAGAGCGGCAGGATGATGTGTCTGACTGTCGAGAGAGGTTTCTGCAATTTGATTGAGGTTTATGGATTAGGAGTTGTGGACAGGGGGGTAATCGAGTGTGTAGTGGAGCCCGCGCGACTCCTTGCGCTCTTTGGCCTGGCGCATTATCAGGTAGCCCACGTTGATGATGTTGCGCAGCTCGCAGATTTCGCGGGAGACCTTGGAGCATTTGAAGAGACGCTCGGTCTCCTCATAGAGGATGTCGAGGCGGTTCCAGGCGCGGTCGAGGCGCAGGTTGGAGCGGACGATGCCGACGTAGCTGCCCATTATCTGGTTGACCTCGCGCATGCTCTGGGTGATCAGCACCATCTCCTCGGGGTGGCGGGTGCCCTCGTCGTTCCATTCCGGCACATCGCGGCGCAGCGTGTAGTGGCCGATTTGCTCCGAGGCGTGGCGGGCGGCGGCGTCGGCGTAGACCACTGCCTCGATGAGCGAGTTGGAGGCCAGGCGGTTGCCGCCGTGGAGGCCGGTGCGGGAGCATTCCCCGACGGCGTAGAGCCGCTTGATGCTCGACTCCCCGTTGAGGTCGACGGCTATGCCTCCGCAGAGGTAGTGGGCCGCCGGGGCCACGGGGATGTAGTCCTTGGTGATGTCAATGCCCAGCGAGAGGCATTTGCGGTATATGTTGGGGAAATGGCGGCGGGTCTCGTCGGGGTCTTTGTGGGTGACATCGAGGAAGACATGGTCGTCGCCGTGGAGCTTCATCTCCGAGTCGATGGCGCGGGCCACCACGTCGCGCGGGGCCAGTTCGAGGCGGCTGTCATACCGCTCCATGAAGCGCTCCCCCTTTAGGTTGCGGAGTATGGCCCCGTAGCCGCGCATTGCCTCGGTGATGAGAAACGACGGGCGGTCGCCGGGGTGGAAGAGCGCCGTGGGGTGGAACTGGATGAACTCCATGTCTTTCACCGTCCCCTTGGCGCGGTAGACCATCGCGATGCCGTCGCCGGTGGCCACCAGCGGGTTGGT
Source organism: uncultured Bacteroidales bacterium (assembly GCA_958418815.1). Taxonomy (GTDB): domain Bacteria; phylum Bacteroidota; class Bacteroidia; order Bacteroidales; family Muribaculaceae; genus UBA7173. The sequence goes on from CATZGB010000039.1 coordinate 10,218, forward strand.
GGTGGTCTGGTAGACGGCCCCGGTGCCTCCGGTGGCCATCAGTGTCACCTTGGCGAGGAAGGTGTCGACATTCCCCTCCGGGGTCAGCACATATGCCCCGTAGCAGGTGATGTCGGGGGTGCGGCGGGTGACGAACTTCCCGAGATGGTGCTGGGTGATGATCTCTACGGCGAAATGGTCTTCAAAGACATCTATGTCGGGATTGGCGCGGACAGCCTTTATCAGGCTCTCCTGTATCTCGAAACCGGTGTTGTCGGCGTGATGGAGGATGCGGAACTCCGAGTGTCCCCCTTCGCGGTGGAGGTCAAACGAGCCGTCATCCTTCTTGTCGAAGTCTACCCCCCACTCGATGAGCTGCCTGATCTGGCCTGGGGCCTCCTTGACGACCATCTCCACGGCTGCCGGGTCGCTGATCCAGTCGCCTGCCACCATCGTGTCGTGGATATGCTTGTCGAAGTCGTCGACCTCGAGGTCGGTCACCGAGGCCACTCCCCCCTGGGCCAGGGCGGTGTTGGCTTCTTCGAGATTTGATTTGCAAACCAAGGCGACCCTGTGTCGCGGGGAGGCCACTTTCAGGGCAAAGCTCATTCCGGCGATGCCGCTGCCTATAACAAGGTAGTCATATTCCTTAGTCATCGGTGACAGTCATTTTGTTACCGCAAAATTACCCTTTTCCGGCCAATTGTCCAAAAAAAACGGAAAGTTATGGGGCCGCGAGGGGGGATGGCTCAGAATAGGAGCCTGTAAGTGGGGTAGATGATTCCGCGTCCTCCAAATCCGTTCTTCTGCCGTATGAGTCCGGTGTTGAGGTAAAGACCCCCGTCCTCATTGCAGGTGCCGAAGTCAAAATATCTCTTCCTGTCGGCCATGGCAATTTTTATCACAGTGTCGAAGACAAGGCTGAGGGCATTGCAATGTTTCCCGGTGTCATTCGCGGCGATGTACTGTGTGTGTGCCACAGTGTCGGTTACATACAGCAGAGTCCCAGCCACCGCCTCTCCATCTTTCAAAGCTAAAAAAAGACGGATATTCCCGGGAAAAAGTCCTGCCAGATGTCTCATCTCACGCAGGGTGTGGACAGGGGTGGTTCCGTACCTTGATTCGAGGAGGCTCGAAAGTATCCCGTGGAATTTTTCATAATCATCGGATTCCACTACGGATATCCCCTCTTTGACGGCCTTGCGGATATTGCGGCGGGTGTTTTCATTGTATGCGGGGGTATCTGTAAGGCAGATTGCTGAAGATATGTTGGTGGCGATAACCCCGGCCTTGTTAAGAAACAACGCGTAACGGTCTTCTTGCGAGGGAGCTTTTTCGTAAATCGTGGGGATTGCCTTGTAGATTAGCTCCTTGGCTCCTTTGGCCGAATAGAATCTGCGGATGGCTGTGAAAATCTCACACACAGTCATCACATCTGTCCCGGAGGCTATGAGGACTCCTCCGTAGGTGAGTCCTCCGTGGGAATACACTGTGTCGCCAGAACTGTTGGCGGGCAGCAATGCCGTAATTTTCCCCTTTTCGTCGTATATGAGAACAGACGCGTCTGTGAAACGGTCGTTGTGGTACTCCATGTAATCACGAAGATGCAGGAATGTCGCATTGCGTGATTGTTTGACAAAATCATCCCAAAGTCGGGCTTTGTCAGGGGTGTAAGGGGCGACTGTCAGCATTGCATTGTCAGTTTTTTTGTCGTTGAGAACGGGCGAGCCATGCCCCGGCGGCAGCGATGAGCAGCGATGTCAGCAGTATCGCTCCCCCGGCGGCAATCAGGTCGGAAAGGCGCAGGGCCACCGGGTAATGGTCGACGGCCATCATCGCCGGATTGGCGGAGCTGAGCTTTATCCAGCCGAAATGCTCCTGGCCGAGGGTCAGCAGTGAGCCGAGGGCCAGGCCTATGAACCCGCCGAGGGAGGTTATCAGCCATCCCTGGTTGGCGAAAATCCCTTTTATTAGGCGGGGAGTGGCCCCCATTGCGGCCAGCACACCCATGTTGTTCTCTTTCTCGACCACCATCAGAGACAGGGTGGAGATGATGTTGAACGACGCGATGGCCAGGATGAAGAGCAGCATCAGGAAAGTGATCCATTTCTCGACGGCGATCATGCGGTACGCGTCGGCCTCCTGTTCCATGCGGTCAAGCACGGTCATCCCGGCGGGAAGCGCCCGGGTGATTTCTTTCTTTGTGGAGGTGAAATCATTGCCATCCTTGTGAGTCAGGGGATAGACGGCGATTGCGGTAGCCTCGGTGGTGTAGTCGAGCAGGTCGCGTGCCACGGCCAGGGGGATGACCAGCATGTCGCGGTCCTGCTCCTCCTGTTCGACCTGGTAGACCCCGGTGACCCGCAGCGAGTCGCCACGGAATGAGGCGGTGGGATTGGCCGGGTTGACCCTGCGGCCCCTCACCGGCTCGAACACCTCTATCCATCCAGAGAACGGGCCGCCGACAGCGCTTGAAATCTCCTCGCCCAGGGGCCTGACATTGAGGTTGACGGCCACGCCGACCGAGACAGTGGCCTGTGCGTGGTCAAGTTCCCCGTCGATGAGTATCTCGCTGAGTCCGGAGGTGTCCATCGCCAAAGGCTCCATGGCGCGGATGGTGACCGGCATCTGCCCCTGCCGCGACACGGCGAATGCCTGCTCCTCGATCATCGGGGAGGCCACGCTGACAGCCTGGAGCCTCTGCAACGCCGAGGCCGTGGAGTCGGCGTCGGGGATTACCGACCCGTCGGCCATCCTCACCAGCAGGGGCGGGTTGAAATTGGATGTCTTCCGCTCGACCAGTTGCGAGAAGCCGTTGAAGACCGACAGCACTACTATCATGGCGGCGGCGGCCACGGCTACTCCGGCCATAGAGACCGCCGATATGATGTTGACGGCTCCGTGGCTCTTGCGTGAGAGCAGGTAGCGGAGGGCGATTCTCAGGGGAAGCATCAGGTGGAGGCGGGGGTGATGGAGTTTCGTATCCAGAGGGCGGCCTCGGGTCCGAGGCAGAAGAGGAGGTCGAGGATGGAGAGGCCGGGCAGGAAGCCGAAGCGGGCCTGGCGCGGCTGCCAGTAGGGGCGGATTGCATCCCTCGCTTCGCTCGGGCACCCGACTGCCTTTCCGGGGAGGGAGGCTGTGACGGGAGAGCCGGGTGTTGCGGTAGAAGAGGGAGGGAGTAGTAACAGGGCCTCTATCTCTTTGTCTATCGCCTCGTTCAGGTCGATTACAGATGGGAAGCGGTCGGCAGTCTCGCGCGACATGAACGGCAGGAACCTGTCGATGTAGAACTCAAAAAAGGGGGTGCGGCCATAGGCCGACTCGAGCGACACTCGGTGGACATGCCACCACTGGCCGTGGTCGCTCACGCGCACGTCGCGCCATGTGGCCCGGGGGATGCCGTGGGGCTTGACGATGGGGAGGGTAAGGGTCAGCGGGCCGTTGACATCGGCGATGTCGTAACGGTGGATTTCCTTGCGGCGTTTGTCAAACAGCGCGTCGGCAGCCACCGGCATACCGGCGGCGCGCCTTGCCCAGTAGTCGACCGAGCCGAAGTATCTCGGCAGTTCACCTTCCTTCATTGGTGTTGTCAGTGAGCTTGTTTGATGGGAGGGGAGCGTCATTTGTCGGGATTCGCGTCCTTGAGGATGCGGTTCCAGCGTATTTTGCCGTCGAACAGCCCTTTGTCCTGGTCGAAGGATATCAGCACGCGCAGGGGGGTGCCGACGATGTGGTCTTCAGGCACAAAGCCCCAGTAGCGGGAGTCGAGTGAGTTGTCGCGGTTGTCGCCCATCATGAAGTAGTAGTCCATCTTGAAGGTGTAATAATCCTGGGGCTTGCCGTCGATATAGAGCCGGCCGTCGCGGAACTCGGCGGTCGGGTTCCCCTCATACACCTTTATGACACGTCCGTAGATGTCCCATGCGCTCTGGCTCATCTCCATCACCATGCCCTTCTTGGGTATAAGCAGGCCGTTTTCGCCGCCGTAGTCGGCGCGGGTCCAGTCGGCTGAGATGGCTTCGGGGAAGAGTGAGTAAAGGGTCTCGGGGGCGGGCTGCTGGCGCTCGATTTTCCCTATCCGGGGATCGGCCTCGGCGGCCTCGACCATGGCGGCGGTCATCGGGGAGACATAGATGGGGGGCACAGAGCCGTCGGGGTTGACCTTGTAGCCGAGTATGGCGAGCTGCTCGGGAGTTATCTGGTCAAGTTCAGCCCGGCCACGGTCGAGCACCGGGATGCCCATCCGCTCAAACTCCTCCTCGGTCAGCGGCGCGCCGTTGACCTGGTAGAAGTAGTTGAACTGCACATTCTCGGGCACTATCTCGAATGGCTCGCCGTCGATGTGTATCACGCCGTCGACAATCTTTATGCGCTGGCCGGGGAGCCCGACGCAGCGTTTTACATAATTCTCGCGCCTGTCGACAGGGCGCCATATCTTCTTGCCGAACTCGGCTGTCTCGGTGTTGAGGATGGCCTCCCCTTTCCATTTCTTGAGGGTGTAATAGTCGGGGTTGGAGACCTTTGACATCACGGTGTCGCCGGCGGGGAAGTTGAAGACTACGATGTCGCCGGCCTCAACGCCCCGTCGCCCCTGGAGGCGCTTGTAGCCCACCGAGGGGGAGTCGAGGTAGCTTTTGCCCAGGCCGAAAGGCAGCTCGTTGTGGACCAGTGGGAAATATACCGGGGTCATCGGCACACGCGGGCCGTAGACCGTCTTGTCGACGAAGAGGTAGTCGCCGGTGAGCAGGGTCTTCTCAAGCGATGAGGATGGAATCTGGTAGTTCTGCCCCACGAAGGCGAAGACGAAGTAGACCAGCACCAGGGCGTAGACAATCGCGTCGACCCATGACATGAGGCTGCGGACGGTGGCGTTCTTCGACCGTTTCCACCAGGTGAAAGGTATGTAGCCGGTGATGTATATGTCAAACAGCAGGATGCCTCCCAGCAGCAGCCAGGGGTTGCCCATCCATGCCACCCAGAGGAGGAATATGATGAAGACGATGCCGAAACGGACCCACCGGGTCGGCTTGTTGTCTTTGACACGGCGGATGAAATCGGCTTTGAGGTCTTTTTTGTCGTTCATTCAGATTGGTTTATTGATATGCGAGTATAGCCTTATTTCTTGCCGAGGATGGCGTTGTAGCGGGCGGGGTCGTGGAGGACGTTGGCCGCCGAGTCGACATCCTGGTCGGTCTTGAGTGTCTGGATGATGGAGCCGCGTGTGCCATGCCAGCGCATCACCATCTCCGGGCCGAGGTATGAGGCGATCATCTCCCGGTTGAGGTTGAGGTCATGCTCCAGGTCATGCTGCAGCAACGAGCGCAGCGCGTCGATGCGCGCCTGCACCGAGTCGTTGAGGTATCCCTCGGTCTTGGCCGACTTCTCGAGCTGGTCTATCACCAGCTCGCAGGCGCGGTCATATTTGAATTTGTCGGGGTCGATGAATTTCTTGAATTCCGAGAAGATGGTGTCGGTGACCTCGAACTCCTCGGCCGGCACACCCTCGGGATGGGTGGCGGCGTAGCGGTTGGCGAAGTCGAAGCTCCAGCCGTCGCGCACAATGTTGTATACCAGTCGGTTGCCCTCGGGGTATTCGCTCTTGATGTCGGGGGTGATGCCGCCGCCGTCGCGCACCTCGCGGCCGGCGCGTGTGTGCCACACGGTGGTCAGCGAGTCGGGGATGCGGGCTACCGAGCCGTCGGGGTTGCGGTGGCTGTAGTCGATGGCCTGGATGAGGCGCCCCGAAGGGATGTAATATTTGGCGATGGTGACCTTCATCAGGCCGTTGTAGGGGATGGCGCGGGTCGACTGCACGAGCCCTTTGCCGAAGGAGCGTTCGCCGACAATCACGCCTCGGTCGAGGTCCTGGATGGCCCCGGTGACGATTTCCGCCGCCGATGCCGAGGAGCCGTTGACGAGTATGGCCAGAGGTGTCTCGGTGTCGACCGGCTTGTGGGTCGTCTTGTAGATTTTCTCGTTGACAAGCCCTTTGCCCCGGGTGCGGACCACCTCGGTGCCTTTGGGGACGAAGAGGCCGACAATCTGCACGGCGCTCTCCAGCAGGCCGCCGCCGTTGTTGCGCAGGTCAAGGACGATTGACTTCACGGCGGGGTCTTTCTTGAGGTCGGTCAGCGCGTCTTTGACCGCCTGGAAGCTCTTTTCGTTGAATGTGGTCAGCTGTATGTAGCCGATGTCGCCGCGCACCACCCCATAATATGGCACCGGGTCGACATCGATTTTCTCTCTTGTGATCTCGAAGGCGAGAGTGGTGTCAGACAGGGCTGCCGAGCCGTAGGGGCGTTTGACGGTGACGTTGACCTTGGTGCCGGCCTGGCCGCGCAGTTTCTTCGAGATCTGGTCAGACGACAGCGAGGTCACGGAGTCTCCGTCGATGGTGATGAAGACATCTCCCGGGATGAGGCCCACCCGTTGGGCGGGGCTCCCCTCGCGCGGCTCGGAGACGAATGTCTTTCCGTCGCGTGTGCCTATGTATGAGCCGATGCCGCCGTATTCACCGGTGGATATGGTCATGAATTCCTCCTGCTCGCTCTCGGGGATGTATTCCGTGTAGGGGTCGATTTCGTTGAGCATCGCGGCGATGGCGGTGTTGATCGACTTGTCTGCGTCGATTGAGTCGACATAGCTGGTCTGGAGGTTCTTGTAGACGGCGGTGAAGATGTCGAGGTTGCGTGATATGTCGTTCTTTGGGCTGCGGGTTGCCGCTCCGGCCACAATCGCGGCGGCAGAGGCCCCCATCAGCAGTATGGGAAGTTTTCTCATCGTTGGCTAACGTCTGTGTTTGACACGCGAAGTTACGATAATTTGCGGCAACCCGGCAAACGGATTGCCACAAATTAAGTTAAATTAAAAGTAGGGGGTCAGTGGCAGTGGCCTCCGCCGCAGCAGCCGTCTGAGCAACCGCCATCCTGGCCTTCGCCGCAATGGTCGTGGTCGCATCCGCAGCCGCATCCCTGGGCGGGCTTGAGCTCCTCGGGGGTGGCGTCGCGCACGGCGAGGATTTTGCCGTCGAAGCGCACGGCCTTTCCGGCCAGGGGGTGGTTGAAGTCCATCTTCACCTTGTCGGCGGTCACCTCCTTCACCAGTCCGTTGATGCGGAAGCCGTCGGCGGTCATCATCGGCACGAGCGCGCCGGGCTTGATGGCCTCGTCGTCGAATTTGTCATCGATGAGGAAGAGGTCTTTGTCGAGGGTCACCACCTGGTCGGGGTCGTAGGGGCCGAAAGCCTCGTCGGCGGTGGCGGTGACGTTGAATTTGCCATCCTTCTCGAGGCCTTCGATGGCCTTCTCGAGGGGGACAATCATTCCGCGTGTCACACCGAAGACAATCTTCTCTGGGTCTTCGGCGTCGGTCTGGTGGACGAGCTTCTCGGTGCCGTCAGGCTCGATGGCGTAGAGGTCATAACCGAGTTCGACATATTTTCCGGGTTGGATTTTTTCCATAATTCAGTAGTAAATAGGTGTTATGATGTGGTTGGATGTGTCGGGTCAGGTCTCGAGGTTGAGAATCTCCGAGAGGATGGAGACGGCGGTCTCCACGTTGGGGACGGCTGAGAAGGCGAAGGAGCGCTTCTGGCCGTTCTCGCGTATCTTGACGGTGGAGAGATGGCTCTGCAGGTAGGCTATCATCCAGCCGAACATCGGCGACTGGTAGTAGGCCTGGTTCTGGGAGTCGACGAAGTAGGTGTACATCGTGCCTTGCTTGAGGGCCACCTTCTCGATACCGAGCTGGCGGGCCAGGCGGCGCAGGCGCGGAACCCGGGTGAGCTCGGCGGCCTCGGGGGGTATTTTGCCGAAGCGGTCGACGAGCCGCGAGCGGAACTCACGGATGTCCATCTCGCGCTCCATCGAGTCGAGCTCGCGGTAAAGCGATATGCGCTCGCTCTCCTGGGGGACATACCATGCGGGCAGCAGCAGCTCGAGGTCGCTTTCGATGACGCAGTCGGCCACATATTCGGTCTCCTCCTCCGGGGAATTGCCATGCTCCTCTTTGGTAAACGTTCCGGCGAACTCTTCGGTTCGCAGCTCGGTGACCGCCTCCTTGAGTATTTTCTGATAGGTCTCGTAGCCGAGGTCGGCGATGAATCCGCTCTGCTCGGCCCCCAGGAGGTTGCCGGCCCCGCGTATGTCGAGGTCCTGCATGGCGATGTGGATGCCCGAGCCGAGGTCTGAGAATCCCTCGATGGCCTGCAGGCGTCGGCGCGCCACCGGTGTCAGTGGATTGCCCGGGGGCACCATCAGGTAGCAGAATGCCTTGCGGTTGCTGCGTCCCACGCGTCCGCGCAGCTGATGCAGCTCGGAGAGGCCGAAGTTCTGGGCGTTGTTGACGATCATCGTGTTCACGTTGGGCATGTCGATGCCGCTCTCGACGATGGTGGTGGCGAGCATCACGTCATAGTCGTGGTTGGTGAAGTCGATGATTGCCTGCTCGAGTTTCTCGGGGGGCATCTGGCCGTGGGCCACGATGGTGCGCGCGTCGGGGACGACCCGCTTTACCATCTGCTCGAGCTGCATCAACCCCTCGATGCGGTTGTTGATGATGAACACCTGGCCGTTGCGCGACATCTCGAAGTTGACAGCCTCGGCCAGCAGGTCGTCGGTCAGGGTGTTGACCGAGGTCAGGATGGGGTAGCGGTTGGGTGGCGGGGTGGTTATCGACGATAGGTCGCGGGCCCCCATGAGTGAGAACTGCAGGGTGCGGGGTATGGGTGTGGCCGACATCGTCAGGGTGTCCACCGAGACTTTGAGCTGCTTGAGTTTCTCCTTGACGGCCACGCCGAATTTCTGCTCTTCGTCAATCACCAGCAGCCCGAGGTCTTTGAAGCGGACATCCTTGCCTACAAGCCTGTGGGTGCCGACCAGGATGTCGATTTTGCCGTCGGCTAGGTCTTTGAGAATCTCCTTGACCTGTTTTGGGGTGCGGGCGCGCGATAGGTAGTCGACCCTGACGGGGAAATCCTTCAGGCGGTCGCGGAAGGTATGGAAATGCTGGTAGGCCAGCACGGTGGTGGGCACCAGCACCGCCACCTGTTTGCCGTCGGTGGCGGCCTTGAAGGCGGCGCGTATGGCGATTTCGGTCTTGCCGAAGCCGACATCGCCGCATATGAGGCGGTCCATGGGGCGGTCGCTCTCCATGTCGGCTTTCACGTCGCGGGTTGCCGTCAGCTGGTCGGGGGTGTCCTCGTAGATGAACGAAGCCTCAAGCTCATGCTGCAGGTAGCTGTCGGGCGAGAAGCTGAATCCCTTCTCCTCCTTGCGGGCGGCGTAGAGCCTGATGAGGTCGCGGGCGATGTCCTTGAGTTTCTTCTTGGTCTTCTCTTTCAGGCGGTTCCATGCCCCGGAGCCGAGCTTGTTGATTGTCGGTTCCACCCCCTCCTTGCCCCGGTATTTGGCGAGCTTGTGGAGGGCGTGGATGGAGACGAAGATGCAGTCGTTGTTCTTGTAGATGAGCTTGATCATCTCCTGGGTGGTCCCGTTGACCTGGGTGCGCAGCAGTCCGCCGAACTTCCCTACGCCGTGGTCGACATGGACGATGTAGTCGCCGGTCTCGATAGCCGAAAGCTCTTTGAGCGAGAGGGCGAGCTTGCCCGACCGTGCGCGGTCGCTCTTGAGCGAGTATTTGTGGAAGCGGTCGAAAATCTGATGGTCGGTGAAGAGGCATCGTTTCAGACGGTGGTCGACGAAACCCTCGTGGAGGGTCGCCGACGCCGGGGTGAAGGGTATCTCCTCCTCGCGTTCGTCGAAGATGGCGTGTAGTCGCTGGGCCTGTTTCTGCGAGTCGGTGAGGATGTAGATTTTGTAGCCCTCGCCGAGGAATTTCAGGAAAGAGGCCGAGATGAGGTCGAAGTTCTTGTGGTAAAGCCCCTGCGGGGAGCAACCGAAGTCGAGGGCCGTCTCCGACTCCTTTGGGGGAGTTGCGGCGGAGTATTCCAGGCGGGTGAATCCAGCCAGCCTGCGGGCGAACTTTGCCGGGTCTACCAGCTGTTTCATCGCCTGCATGTCACCCTCGCCGGCAATCACAGCTGATGATGAGAAGCTGTCGGCGGCTATCGCCTCGATTCTCCCTGTGAGCCTCGACAGGTCGGTTGCCGCTATGACGGTGGAGGGTGGGATGAAGTCGAGCAGGCTCTCCCCCGCGTCACCCTCGGCGGAGACATTGGCGGTGATGGCCACCGACTCCACTTTCTGTTCAGACAGCTGGGTCTCGATGTTGAAGGAGCGTATCGACTCGATTTCGTCGCCGAAGAGGTCGATGCGGTAAGGCAGCTCCCCGGAATACCCGAATATGTCGAGGATTGAGCCTCGGATGGCGAAATGGCCCGGCTCATATACATAGTCGACAGGCAGGAATCCGTTGTCGAGCATCCATTTGCGAGTCTTGGCAAGGTCGATTTCCTGCCCCACGGCGAATGTCGCCGTCTTGTCGGTCAGCCTCTGCCTGGAGGCCACCTTCTCGGCCATCGCCTCGGGGTATGAGACCACAAACCGCAGCCCGGGGTCGGTGGTCCAGTGGCTCAGCGTCTCGGTGCGCAGAATCTGCTGCGGCGGGTCGACCTGGCCATACCTGATGTCGCGTCGGTAACCCGACGGGAATATCATCACGGCCCTGTCGCCCAGTATCTTCACGAGGTCGTTGTAGAGATACCCCGCGTCATCCATCGAGTCGGCCACGAGCAGCACCGGCGCATTCCCCTGCTCGCCATTCGCCGGTTTCCTCCCGGTGTCGCGCAGGGCCATGCCGGCAAACAGCGCCGCCACCGACGAGCCTGCGAGGCCGCCGAGGGTCACGACGCTCCCCCCGCGGGCGAGCTGTAGCGCGCGGTCCATTGCTTTCTCCCTTGCCGGTGACAGGAAATCCCTTGCCAGCGATTCCAGCGGGCAGACCCCGTCGGCGGGCGTTGAGACCGGCATGTCGGTGTTTGGGTTGATAGTTTTGGCCATAGTCAGATTTCTGTCAGAATCTCCTTTTCAAGACGAAACTGCAAAATTAACAAAAAAGTTGTCACTCTCCCAATTCTTCCCCCGTCATAAAATGCCATGCCTTCTCTTCGAGGGTGATGCTGTGGATGTTTGTTTTCCGATTTCGAGCAAGGCGATGGCAAAGTTAAGCAATTACTAAAAACATCTTTGATTAGAGGAATAATTGCTGTTTTTTCGGCGGGTTCCTGTCGGTTTTCCACGGAGGTATGACATGTGGAGGGCCGGAAGAGAAGAAAAAGCATATTATATACCTGAGTATGAGCGGTAAGGACTCCGGCGTTTATACCTCACGGGAATGTTTTAATTAATGAAGTTTTGCGTATTTTAATGTGTGGCGGTAGTGTTTTTCGTGGAAAATTCGTATCTTTGCGGGATGATAGGGGATGTTGTGTCTACACGTTCCCTTGCGACGACGCAATACGTCAAATTCAACATAAACTGTTTTTCTAAACTATTATGAGTAAAGAAAAAAAATTCCTGACCTGTGATGGTAACCAGGCAGCGGCCCATGTCTCCTACATGTTCTCGGAGGTAGCCGCCATCTATCCCATCACCCCCTCCTCGACTATGGCTGAATATGTCGACGAATGGGCAGCCGCAGGCCGAAAGAACATTTTCGGTGAGACCGTTCTTGTCCAGGAGATGCAGTCTGAGGGTGGCGCCGCGGGCGCTGTCCACGGTTCGCTCCAGGCCGGTGCCCTCACCACCACTTATACAGCATCGCAGGGTCTGCTTCTGATGATCCCCAACATGTACAAGATTGCCGGCGAACAGCTCCCCTGCGTGTTCCATGTGTCGGCCCGTACGCTCGCCAGCCACGCGCTGAGCATCTTCGGCGACCATCAGGATGTGATGTCGGTGCGTCAGACCGGCTTCGCCATGCTCTGCGAGGGTTCGGTACAGGAGGTGATGGACCTCTCCGGGGTCGCCCACCTGGCCTCTATCAAGGCTTCCATCCCCTTCGTCAACTTCTTTGACGGATTCCGCACCAGCCACGAGATTCAGAAAATCGAGGTGATGGAGCAGGACGACCTCGCCCCGCTGCTCGACCGTGAGGCTCTCGACCGCTTCCGCCAGCACGCCCTCACCCCCCAGGCTCCCGTGTCGCGCGGTATGGCCGAGAACGGCGACGTTTTCTTCCAGCACCGTGAGGCATGCAACCCCGCCTACGACAACATCGCCGACGTGGTTGAGGAGTACATGGAGAAAATCTCGGCCATCACCGGCCGCAAATACGGCCTGTTCGACTACTACGGAGCCGAGGACGCAGACCGCGTGATCATCGCCATGGGTTCGGTCACCCAGGCCGCCCAGGAGGCTATCGACTTCATGCTCGCCAATGGCGAGAAGGTAGGTCTGGTGTCTGTCCACCTCTACCGCCCCTTCTCGGCCAAGCACTTCCTCGCCGCCGTCCCCAAGACAGCCAAGCGCATCGCCGTGCTTGACCGCACAAAAGAGCCCGGAGCCACCGGTGAGCCCCTCTTCCTCGATGTCAAGGAGTGTTTCTACGGCAAGGAGAACGCCCCCCTCATCGTCGGCGGACGCTACGGTCTGGCCTCGAAGGACACCACTCCCGCCCAGATCATCGGCGTGTTTGAGAACCTCGCCCTGCCGATGCCCAAAGACCACTTCACCGTCGGTATCGTCGATGACGTGACCTTCACCTCGCTGCCCCTTCCCGAGGAGGTTGCCCTTGGCGACAAGTCGACCTATGAGGCTAAGTTCTACGGTCTCGGTGCTGACGGCACCGTGGGCGCCAACAAGAACTCGGTGAAAATCATCGGTGACAACACCAACAAGTACTGCCAGGCTTATTTCGCCTACGACTCCAAGAAGTCGGGCGGTTTCACCTGCTCGCACCTCCGCTTCGGCGACGCGCCCATCCGCTCGACCTACCTGGTCAACACCCCCAACTTCGTGGCATGCCATGTGCAGGCTTACCTCCACATGTATGATGTGACCCGCGGTCTGCGCGACAACGGCACATTCCTGCTCAACACCATCTGGGAGGGTGAGGAGCTGGCCAAGAACCTCCCCGCAAAGGTGAAGAAATATTTCGCCGACCACAACATCTCGGTGTACTATATCAACGCAACCAAGATCGCTCAGGAAATCGGTCTGGGCAACCGCACCAACACCATCCTCCAGAGCGCGTTCTTCCGCATCACAGAGGTGATTCCCGTCGACCTCGCCGTTGAGCAGATGAAGAAATTCATCGTCAAGAGCTACGGCAAGAAGGGTCAGGATGTGGTTGACAAGAACTACGCGGCCGTTGACCGCGGTGGCGAGTACAAGAAGCTCGATGTAGATCCCGCGTGGAGCAACCTCGAAGTGGAGATGCCCGCCCCCAACGATGATCCCGAGTTCATCAACAAGATCGTGCGCCCCATCAACGCACAGGATGGCGACCTGCTGAAAGTGTCAGACTTCGCCAACATTCCCGACGGAACATGGGAGAACGGCACATCGGCCTACGAGAAGCGCGGTGTGGCCGCCTTCGTCCCCGAATGGAAAGAGGAGAACTGTATCCAGTGTAACAAGTGCGCCTATGTCTGCCCCCACGCCGCAATCCGTCCCTTCCTGCTCGACGCGGATGAGATGAAGAACGCTCCCGTGGCTGAAGACAAGACCCTCCCCGCCATCGGCAAGCAGTTTGCCGGCATGCGCTTCATCCAGGCTGTCGATGTCCTCGACTGTCTCGGCTGCGGCAACTGCGTGGATGTATGTCCGGGCAAGAAGGGTGAGAAGGCCCTGGAGATGAAGCCTCTCGAAAGCCAGCTCGAAGTACAGGCCGAATGGGACTACTGCGTGAAGTCTGTCGCCTCCAAGCAGGAGCTTATCGACATCAAGGCCAACGTGAAGAACTCACAGTTCGCCACCCCGCTCTTTGAATTCTCCGGCGCATGCTCGGGTTGCGGCGAGACCCCCTATGTCAAGCTCATCTCGCAGCTCTACGGTGATCATGAGATGGTTGCCAACGCCACCGGATGTTCTTCGATTTACTCCGGCTCGGTGCCCTCAACCCCCTACACCACCAACTTCCGCGGCCATGGCCCGGCTTGGGCAAACTCCCTCTTCGAGGACTTCGCTGAGTTTGGTCTTGGTATGACCATCGCCAACGAGAAGATGCAGATGCGTCTGACCGCCCTCATGGAGCAGGCCCTGACTTGCGACTGCTGCTCGGCCGAAATCAAGGCTCAGGCCCAAAAGTGGCTCGACAACCGCAACGACGCTGTGGCCACCCGCGAGGTCTACGAGAACATCGTGCCCCTCTGCGCCGCCTGCGAGTGTGACGTATGCAAAGGCATCGTGACCCTGAAGGGCTTCATCGTGAAGCGCAGCCAGTGGATCATCGCCGGTGACGGCGCCGCCTACGACATCGGTTTCGGCGGTCTCGACCACGTCCTCGCTTCCGGCAAGAATGTCAACATCCTTGTCCTCGACACCGAGGTTTACTCCAACACCGGCGGCCAGGCATCGAAGGCTACCCCCATCGGCGCCATCGCCAAGTTCGCCGCTTCCGGCAAGCGCATCCGCAAGAAAGACCTCGGTCTGATCGCCACCACCTACGGCTACGTTTACGCCGCCCAGGTAGCGATGGGAGCCGACCAGGCCCAGACCCTCAAGGCAATCCGTGAGGCTGAGGCTTACGACGGTCCCTCGATCATCATCGCTTACAGCCCCTGTATCAACCATGGCCTCCGCTCAGGAATGGGCAAATCGCAGGCCGAGGAGCAGAAAGCTGTGGAATGCGGTTACTGGCACCTCTGGCGCTACAACCCCGTTCTGGAGGAGGAAGGCAAGAACCCCTTCTCGCTCGACTCGAAGACTCCCGACTGGGACAAGTTCGAGGACTTCCTCAAGGGCGAGGTGCGTTACGCGTCCGTTCAGAAGCAGTATCCCGCCGAGGCAGCCGAGCTGTTTGGCGCGGCCAAGGCAAACGCCCGCTGGCGCTACAACAACTACCTGCGTCTCTCGCAGAGCCAGTGGGGTGTGGAGCCCCCCGCCGTTGTTGAATGACCAACGCCTGTCGACATCGCTGAACCACAGCGATAACCGATAACCACCAAACGGGCGGCGCGATCGGGAACCATCCAGGGTTCCGGGTCGCGCCGCCCTCGCGTTTTGTCCGTCACTGCCGGATGTTCCCCGCGAATCCGTAGGATTCATTAACTATTAGCCGGGGGTTGGCGGCCTTTAGGCCGGTAACCCCCGGTAAATACGTCAGGCGTGAGATTCTGAAAGAATCTTTTATAGATGTGATGTTGCCTTTACATGAGCTTGTCTTATATAAAAGATTCTTTCAGAATCTCACGCCTGATGTCAGCAACCCCGGGTTTCCGCTTGGTCGCCCGCAAGGGGCTCCCGCGCGCCAACCCGGGGCTAATAGTTAATGAATCCTCCGGATTCGTGGATGTAATCAATGTCGCC
>CATZGB010000040.1 GCA_958418815.1 uncultured Bacteroidales bacterium
CTAATGCCGACTTGAAAATCTATAATCAAGTCGGCTTTTTTCGGACGGATACGTAGGATAACTGTCGGGTTTCCATAAAAATGCGCAGGAGCCATTTGTTTGTTCCGAATGTGTCCAGGCGGTGGAAGAAGCCCTCAATGCTCGGAACAGACAGGATGACCCCCGCGCCGTATGATGTACGACGCAAGAGTGTCCACCTTTCCTCGCATTCGGTCTCTGAGCTTCCACACTTCAGACACATGAGAATCAGTATGACACTTTCGTGTTACTACGATGTGTTATGTCGCGCGCAGAGCCTCGCTGAGAGGGTCTGCGCGGTGCAAAATTAGGCAATTTTCCCGAAGTTGCAAAATATGTGTGGCAACTCCTGGTGTCAGAATCCGCCGCTGCTGTGTCGCGGGGGCGTCCACATGGCGGAGCGACCGCGTTGAAAATGAAGAGGGGAGGCCATCGGCAAATATCACCGATGGCCTCCCCTATGTCTCATCCGGATTCATGCCGGAATCCAGGATGTCGCTCTCAGGGGATGAGCACCTTCACCGCTGCCGGGCCTTGGCGGCGTATGTAGAGGCCCCCGGCGGGGGTGTCAACCCTGCGGCCCATCATGTCGAAATACTCCACAGGCCCTGCCGGTGAGTCGTTGCCGGCATCCACTCCCTCTATGCCCGAGGGGGTGAGGTTGGCGAATGCCGATGTCAGATACTCCACATTGCTCTGGAGATACTGCTTTACCTGGCTGAGGTGGCTGTCGAAGGTCTCCGACCCGGGATTGCCCTCCCATTGAGCCTTGTCAGCGTCGAGGGCCGCCCTGTATTTGGCGGCTGTCTCGTCGATGTCGGCCATCACCAGGGGGAGCTTGTCGACAGTGGGGTCGGTAGACACTGCCGCGCGTGACGGGGCAGTGGCGGCAGGCCAGGTCCAGTGGGGGTAGCCGGCACCGTCATTCTCGGTCCAGGTGCCGGTAAAGCGGTGGAACTCAATGGCGGCCTCATTGAACACCATCAGGTTCTGCATGAACACCGACACCAGGGGCATCACATCCCCGCGGTTGCCGTCGGTCAGCAGGCTGTTCTTGGCCCCCTTGCTGGCGAACGCGCCTGAGAAGTCCCATACCGGGCCGAATTTCCAAAGGCCGTCGACACCGGAGCGGTGGATGTAGAGCGAGCTTGAGAACGCCCCGGGGTCATCCATGATTTCCTCCACGAGGTAATACCTGATGAAGCTCTCGCGGTCGATTACCTCATGGTAGCGGTTGCCAAGGTCATTGGGCTGGTGGGTCATCGCGGCGTGGAGGGCGGCGAGGCTGGCCTCGATCCACTCCTTGTCGCTTTCGCGGGTGAGGTCGGCCATCTCGGGAGAGTCAAGCACAAACCTGGCCTCGGTCTCCGTCGCGGTCTCGCCGAAGCTGAAGTCGGGTGCCTCGGCGGTGTTGTCAAGCTCGACGATATAGTCTGACCATATCTCGGGCATCGGAATCTTTCCATCGAGAGCATCGCCGAAATCATAGATGTTGACTCGCGCGCCGGCCGGACGGATGTTCTCGACGATGAAGTAGAGGCCACGGTAGCGTCCGTTGACGACAAGCTCCACCGGTTCGATGGCCGGGGTCCAGTCGAGTCCGATATGCTTGCTGACGGCGTGCCCGGCGATGTTACGCAGGTAGCTCAGCTCGGTGTCGGCGGCCCAGGGGAGCAACACATAATGTTTGCTCTCTGTAACGCCGTTGATCATCACCTGCTTGCTGCCGAATTTGAGCTTGTAGGGCTTCTTGTCGAAATCGGTCCAGGTGGTGGTGCCGCGTCCGCGTATTTCGAGTGGGAGGTTTGAGAAATCGCCGAATCCGCTCCCCTCGAAGGTCGCGGTGGCGGCATGCTTGGTTGTCGTGTCCTCGATTTCGCTGCCGTCGGTGACAGTGATGCTGAGCACGGGGAGTGTGCCGGAGGTAAGCACCGGCTCGGGATTCCAGTTCTCGGTGACGGTGTATGAACCGCTTTTCGGGATGTAATACAACGCACCGGCCACAAAAGCCTCGTTTCCGCTGCTGTATGAACCCCCATCCGCGCCTCCGCCGAATTTCAGCTGGGGATTCTTGGTCAGGTCGAAATCGTTGCCCAGGAAGGTGAATTCAAAATATTTCACCCCCGCTGAGTTGGTTTTTGCGGTCAGTGTGGGGCGGTCGTCCCACTCGCATCCGAGGAATTTGGAGAAATCGTCGTTCCAGAGCCAGATGCGCATATTGTCGACATTCTCATCCTCAAACTGGAAATAAACCGAGTAGTAGACCGGCTTGAAGTCGGGGTCGACATATGAGGGGAGGGGTGCCGGCTCGGTGGTGTCGCGCGCCGGTTCGTCGTTGACATTCTCATAGTTGCCCCATTCCCTCACGAGGAAATTGATTTTGGAGTCGAGAGCCGCCTTCACATGGTTGCGTTTGGCCGCGATGTCGCTGTTGTCCTGCACAGGGCTTGGGTTGGTGAGGGCGTAGTTGTTCAGAGGATCCTCATACTGGTCGGGAAGGGCCATTCCCGCCCAGCGCTCCCGGTCGCGGACGGCCGCCTGTGAGATTCTGGTGGTGAAATCCTCAATCATCTGCTGCAGCTGCTGGTAGCGGTCGCCGCTCCAGAACCACTGCCAGGTCTCCTTCACCTTTGCCATGAACTTGTCGTTGCGGCGCATGTCCTCGATCCAGTCGTTGCCGTAGTGCTGGCTGGCAATCGAAGTGAAGTAATGGTCGGCATTGGTCTCGTCGAAGGCGTGTCCGCAGTCCCAGAGGGGGGAGAAATGCCATTTCTGCCCGACGCCGAAGTCGCGGAAGAGGTATGTCGAGCCGTGGTATGCCTCCCAATGGTCGATGATTTCCATCACGATGTAGTAGCGGGCAGCGTCGTCGAGGTCGAGATAACGCCAGAGGTCGTCATTGTTGGCGAAGACCATGTCATCCATGGCCTTGAACTGCTCGGTCAGGAACTTGCGCTGGATGTCTGACAACACCTCCGGGGTGTCGGGGGTGATGCGGCGCACCTTCTCCCCCGAGCCGAGTATGATTTGTCCATCCTCAGGATAATTGTCCATCTCCACAAGGTATCCGCCAGAGCAGAGGGCCGGGTCTGAGACCTCGTCGTCAAGTTCGGTGATGTTTATGCGGTTTGAGTCAACCCTGATGCTCTCGGTGAGGAAATATATTCCACGGTAGTCGCCGTTGATTACAACTTCGACTGGAATCTCGCGGGGAGTCCAGGGGAGTCCGATTTGCTGTCCGAGCCAGAAACCGACCGTGTTGTTGAGGAAGCCGTGACACTCGTCGGCATGGGCCAGCAGGGCGAAGTGCTTGCTCTTGGTCAGGCCGAGCGGAGAAGATTTCGCTCCAAGTTTGAGCTTGTAGGGCTTCTTTGAGAAACCGGTGCGTGTGAAGTTGCCTCGGGCCTTGATCTCAAGGGGGAGGGGAGTCTCCTCGGAGCCGAGGTTGTTGGCTGGATTTGAGCTGTCGACCAGGTAATATGTCCCGGCGCGGTAATCTTTGTCGCGGAGGTTGCGGTCGATCATCACCTCGTCGGTGGTGATGTAAATTACCGGCAGGCTGCCCGTGGGGGTCATTTCCGGCTTGCGGTTGCTGTCGCCCTCTTCATTGCCGCCGCCACCGTTCTTCACGAAATATGCAACCCAGTTTCCTCCATCCTTTTTCACGGTCACGTCATATGTGCCCGATGGTACGACATAGCATGTCGTGGCCTTTGTGAGGGGGTTGGGAGTTGTCCCGGTGGCAATCATGGTTCCGTCTGTAGTCGGGCCGTACCGGTAATCCGATTTCCAGGAGGATGTGATTTGGCCACCGATTCCGAATGTGACATATCCATTCTCTCCACGGGTGTTGTTTATCGTGGCGGTGTAGACACCTTGCGAGGCTGTCATCGTCACCGCGTCATAGGCCCAGTCGCCTGCCAGGTTGTGGCTGATGTAGATGGGCAGGGAGGTGTCTTCATTGCCGCCCCCTTCATTGCCGCCGCCGATGACTCCGGTTGTGTTGTAAGTGGCGCCGTCGACAAACGCGAGGTTGGCGGTTTGCGTGCCGTTGCCATTGTTGTTGAAGATGATGTGGGTGGGGGTTCCGTCTCCGGTGTAGGTCCATACATCCCCGTTCTTTGTCATCGGTTTGCCCGGCCATATGCCGCCGGTGCAGTTTTTGTTGTTGTCATTTCCGTCCCAGGCCCAGACGTAAACTTCCGTCCAGTTGTCGGGGTTTGTGAACCGGACGGTCCAGGCTCGTGCGGCGATAGCGCACAGCATCACCGCCAACACAAGCAATAGTGATTTTTTCATGGTTAATGATTGGTTGAATGTAAATAAGAATCAGACTGATAATATGGCGACGTCTTGTCAGCCGACATGGCATTGGCTTCAGACTGCCGGTTGAGAGAGGGAGGCGTAAAGTTGATGGAGAGGAGGACGGTATCAGGCGTATGCCCCTCCCGGGAGGGGCATATACAAGAGGCGCGCCTCTTGTATATGTTGTGACGTAGGTTTATTTCTTTTTCTTGGCGGGATCGCAGGTGAGGCCCACGCCGAGCTTCTTGAAAATCTTGTGGTCTACCTCGCCGAGCATCACCGTGGAGTGTACCTGGCATCCGTAAAGCTCGGGGAGCTTCTCGAGGGCGCGGCGGCAGTTGTCGTCGTGGGTCGAGAGGACAGACAGGGCCACCAGCACTTCGTCGGTGTGGAGGCGCGGGTTGACGCTGCGCAGGTAGTTGGTCTTGGTGAACTGTATCGGCTCGATCATGTCGCGCGGAATCAGCTTCACCGAGTGGTCTATCCCGGCCAGGTGCTTGATGGCGTTGAGAATCAGCGCCGCGCTCGGCCCCAGCAGCGCCGAGGTCTCGGCTGTGATGATGGTGCCGTCGGCCAGCTCGATGGCGGAGGAGGGGACGCCGCTCTTCTCGGCCCTTTCGCGGGCGGCGACGGTTGTGCGGCGGTAGGTGGTGTCGATATGGGCCTGTTTGAACAGCAAGGCAATCTTGTTGACCTCGCTCTCATTGTCCCCCCCCTGGGCCAGGCGGTTGAGGGCGGTGTAGTAACGGCGGATTATCTCATCCTTTGAGGCTTCGCGGCAGACCTCGTCGTCGTTGATGCAGAAACCGACCATGTTGACCCCCATGTCGGTGGGCGACTTGTAGGGGTTGTGGCCGTAGATACCCTCGAAGAGGGCGTCGAGGACAGGGAAAATCTCGATGTCGCGGTTGTAGTTGATGGCCGTCTTGCCGTAGGCTTCCAGGTGGAAGGGGTCGATCATGTTGACATCGTTGAGGTCGGCGGTGGCCGCCTCGTAGGCGATGTTGACCGGATGTTTCAGCGGCAGGCTCCATACGGGGAAGGTCTCGAACTTGGCGTAACCGGCCTCGACGCCGCGCTTGTGCTCGTTGTAGAGCTGGCTGAGGCATACGGCCATCTTGCCGCTGCCGGGGCCGGGGGCGGTGACGATCACCAGCGGCCTGGAGGTCTCGATGTAGTCGTTCTTGCCGAAACCCTCGTCTGAGTCGATGAGGGCTACATTGTTGGGATAACCCTCGATGGTGTAGTGGCAGTAGGTCTTGATGCCCAGGCGGTCGAGACGCTGGCGGAAGGCCACGGCGCTGCTCTGGCCGTTGTAGTGGGTGATGACCACTGAGCCTACCAGGAAACCGCGCTTCTGGAACTCGTCGCGCAGGCGCAACACATCCATGTCGTAGGTGATGCCAAGGTCGTTGCGCACCTTGTTTTTCTCAATGTCGACAGCGCTGATGACAATCACAATCTCGGCGTGGTCGCTGAGCTGCTGCAGCATCCTGAGTTTGCTGTCGGGCTGGAATCCCGGCAGGACGCGGCTCGCGTGGTGGTCGTCAAACAGTTTCCCCCCGAGCTCGAGGTAGAGCTTGTTGCCAAACTGGGCGATACGTTCCTTTATGTGTTCGGACTGTATCCTGAGATATTTCTCGTTGTCAAAACCATACTTCATAACGGGTTGCAAAATTACGGATTTTTCTCCGTTTTTCCATTCCGGGGGAGGCGATATTTTTCAAAAATCCGCGAGCCACCTTGAAATGACGGCGGGGAAATGGAGGCGTTCGAGCCGGTGTACCTTCGCTTCGATTGTCTCGGGGGTGTCGCCCGGCTCAAGTGGCGTGGATGCCTGGAACATGACGCGCCCTTCGTCATACCTCTCGTTGACCAGATGGATGGTGATGCCGGTCTCCCTCTCCCCGGCGGCGGCAACGGCCTCATGGACGTGACGGCCATACATCCCTTTCCCTCCATATTTTGGCAGCAGAGAGGGATGGATGTTTATTATCCTGTCGCGGTAGGCGGAGGTGAGGAATCCCGGCAGCATCAGCAGGAATCCGGCGAGGACTATGGCGTCTACCCCGTGGCGTTCAAGGGCCGGCACCATTATGGCCGGGTCGTTGATTTCCTGGCGGCTCATCACCTCCACTGCGACTCCCAGCGCCCGGCTGCGCCCTATCACCCCCGCCGAGGGGTTGTTGCACACCACCACGGCCACCGTCGCTTCCCGAGCGGGGCAATCCCTGAGATACCTTATGATGTTTTCGGCGTTTGAGCCGTTGCCTGAGGCAAAAATGGCGATTCGTTTCATCCGACGGAACTTTATCTTGCAAAGATATGCTTTTTGCGCGGAATAAGAAAACAGGGCCAGGGATGGAGGCCGGGGAGGCTTTCATTCATGCGCTGTCCTTGGAGGTTGTAATACAGGTTGCTCAGTTGTTAAAATATATTAATACGTGGATTCTCAAACCGTAATTGACATTTGGCGGATTGTATTAAAAGGGTAACTTTGTCTGAAGAAACAAAACCATAGATGACAATGGAAAGGAAAGAAATACCGGTGTTGCTGCTCACGGGGTATCTCGGCAGCGGCAAGACCACCCTGCTCAACAGGATACTGCGCAATGAGAAAGGAATACGTTTCGCGGTGATTGTCAACGACATCGGCGAGGTCAACATTGACGCGTCGCTTATCCAGAAAGGGGGCGTGGTAGGGAAGAAGGAGGATGACGGAGACCTTGTGGCCCTGCAGAATGGCTGCATATGCTGCACCCTGCAGACCGACCTCATCGACCAGCTCTCGCAGCTGGCCCGGTCGGGAAAGTTTGACTACATCGTCATCGAGGCGAGCGGCATCTGCGAGCCTGCTCCAATAGCCCAGACCATCTGCGCGATGGCGGGGATGGCCGACACGGCCCAGGGGGGCGCGTTGCCGCGCCTCGACTGCATAGTGACCGTGGTCGACGCGCTGAGGATGCAGAGCGAGTTTGACTGCGGCGACGGGCTGAGGAGCGCCGCCAAGGGTGAGGAGGATATTGAAAACCTTGTGATACAGCAGATTGAGTTCTGCAATGTGATACTCCTCAACAAGATTTCCGAGGTCACTCCCGAGGAGGCAGGGCGTATACGCGCCATTATCCGCGCAATCCAGCCAAAGGCGAAAATCATCGACTGCAACTATGCCGACGTGGATTTCGACGAAATCCTCGGCACCGGAATGTTTGACTTCGAGGATGTCGCAACCTCCGCGGCATGGGTCCGCGAGATCGAGGGGCATCATCATGACGACGATGACGACGAAGATGACCACGACCATCATGATCACCACCATCCCGACGGCTGTACCTGCGGCCACTGCCACCATCATCACCACCACGATGGAGGTCACGCCTCGGAGTATGGCATAGAGACGATGGTGTATTGCCGCCGTCCCGGATTCGACCTCAGCAAATTCGACCGCTTCATAGCCACGTCGTGGCCCCGCAATGTAATACGCGCCAAAGGGGTGTTGTATTTCAGCCACGACCGCGACATGTCGTTTCTCTTCGAGCAGGCCGGGGTGCAGAAGCAGCTGACACAGGCCGGCCTCTGGTATGCCACCGCCCCCGCCGAGGAGCTGGAGCGCCTCATGGCCATGGAGCCGGGCCTGCGCCGCGACTGGGACGACCGCTACGGCGACCGCATGGTGAAGCTCGTCTTCATCGGCCAGCATCTCGACCGCGAGGCCCTCACCGCCGCCCTCGACTCCTGCCTGGAGCCCCACTGATGGCCCCGGCGACCGGCCGCTCCCCTCTCTCCCTCTCCCCTTCACTTCCGCGCTTCGCTGCGCTCAGCCACAACACCCGCCGCCTCTCCCTGCTCCCCCCTATTTTCCCTCTCTCCTCCCTCTCCCTCCCCCGCTTTGCGCCCTCCCCGGCCCGGAGGCGGCGGGTGTTGTGGCCGAGCGGAGCGCGGGCTTCCAAGCCAAAAACAAAACCAAAACCCACCCTCAAAACCACCCCCGCTATGCCAATGACCCGCCGGGCCTTCTGCCACGATTATTGCGCCCGTTGCTTCTACCTGATTACGATGACAAAAGCTCCCGGCGTCCCTGACTTCTCGCTGGTGACGGGCAATCCCGAAGCTCCCCGCCAGTCACCCGAGAGGCCCAGGACGGTATTGCTGACAGTAGGGGAGGCCATCGAGAAAGCCATCTGCCGGTTCCGGCAGGAATTCCCGGCGGTCACCATTATGAGGCGGGTTGTAATGCCCGACCATATCCACCTGGTGGTTTATGCCCGCGAGCGGCTTCCGCGCCAGATTGGTTATTACATCGCGGCATTGAAAGGCGCATGCTCGAGAATCGCCTGGGAAATGATGCCTCAGGCGGATTTCTCATCAAGGCAGCAGCCGGTGTTCGAGAAAAATTTCAATGACAGGATTCTGTTCCGGGACATCCCCCTGGATAATTTCCTCCGTTACGTCGATGACAATCCTCGCAGGCTGCTGGTCAGACGTGCCAGTCCCGACTTCTTCCGGAGGGTAAACAGCCTGACCGTCGGAGGAAGGCGATTGTCGGCCTACGGCAACCTCTTCCTGTTGGGTGATCCGCAAAAGGCGGCGGTGCGTGTGAGCCGTAGCTTCACCCCCGCCGAGCTGACCCGGAGGAAGCGGCAATGGCTCGCAACCGTTGAGAACGGCGGGGTACTGGTTTCCCCATTCATAAGCCAGGCCGAGAAGAGGGTCAGGGACTGGACTATTGCGAACGGAGGGAAAGTGATACAGGTGATGCCATGTGGATTCCCTGAGAGATACAAGCCGTCGGGCGAGAGCTTTGAGCTTTGCTGTCGGGGGAGGCTGCTGCAGGTTGCCCCTCATGACGCTCCTGCGGCGGGAGGGAAGCTGACCCGTGAGCTGTCAATGAGGCTGAATGCCCTGGCCGAGGAGATTGCTGCGGGTAATGTTGACAATTCTTTGTAATTTTGTGGGAAAATTTGAAAATCATAGAAATGAACGATATGAAAATAGCCGTCATCGGAGCCGGAGCCATGGGTGGCGCGGCTGCCAGGGGGCTTGTCGAGGCGGGTATGCCGGCGGCTGCCATCTCCGTGGCCAACCCCTCAGCCGGGAAACTCGCGCCACTTGATGCGCTGGGAATCAATACATTCACAGACAACCGAGAGGCGGTAAAGGATGCCGAACTGGTGATTCTGGCCGTGAAGCCCTGGATTCTCTCAGACGTGGTGGAGGAGCTCCGCGACACCCTCGATTACGACAAACAGGATGTGGCGGTGATTGTCGCCGGGGTCTCCGGTGAGGAACTGAAAGGGATGTTCCGCAAGGCCGACGGCTACCCCGACCTGTCGGTGGTCATGCCCAACACGGCGATGGTGCTGCGCGAGTCTATGACCTTCGTGGTGGAGGTTGTCGGCGGGGCCGATCGCGCCGTGAAAGCGTTCTCGCTGCTTGGCAAGGTGATGAAAATCGAGGAGAAACTGCTTCCGGCGGCCACCGCCCTGGCTTCGTGTGGCATCGCCTACGCGATGCGCTATGTCCGCGCAGCCGTCGAGGGGGGTGTGGAACTCGGATTCCGTGCCTCGGAGGCCCAGGCCATAGTGGTCGAGACGCTCAAGGGGGCCGCTTCGCTGCTGGCCGCGCCGGGCGCCCATCCCGAAAGCGAGATAGACAAGGTGACCACCCCCGGAGGCATCACCATAAAAGGACTCAACGCGATGGAGCAGGCCGGATTCTCAGCCTCGGTGATAGCCGGGCTGAAAGCGGGCCGCGCCGGCAAATGACTGTCAAGGCGATGGATGAAGCAAAGAAACGGATAGTGGTGAAGGTTGGCAGCAATGTGCTGACCCGCCCCGACGGCAAGCCCAATGTCACCAACAT
The DNA here is from genome assembly GCA_958418815.1 of uncultured Bacteroidales bacterium. Classification (GTDB taxonomy): domain Bacteria; phylum Bacteroidota; class Bacteroidia; order Bacteroidales; family Muribaculaceae; genus UBA7173. The sequence continues at coordinate 10,186 of CATZGB010000040.1, forward strand.
GTCGGCCCTGGTCGACCAGATCGCGAGGCTCCACGCCCGGGGCCACGGGATTGTGCTGGTGTCAAGTGGGGCCGTGGCCTGCGGACGCGGCGCAGTCAGCCGCCCCCTGGCCCTCGACAGTGTGGCCTCTCGCCAGCTCTACTCTTCGATAGGTCAGATAAGGCTCATCAACCTGTACAACCAGCTTTTCGGCGAGTATGGGATACTCGTGGGACAGGTGCTGACCCAGAAGGAGAATTTCTCCTCGCGAAACCTCTACCTCAACCAGCGGGCCTGCATGCTGACGATGATTGACAACGGGGTGATTCCGGTTGTCAACGAGAATGACACGGCGAGCCTGACCGAACTAATGTTCACCGACAATGACGAGCTGTCGGGGCTTATCGCCACGATGCTTGACGCCGACCTGCTGGTGATTCTGTCAAACATCGACGGCATCTACACCGGTTCACCGGCCGACCCCGCTTCGGTGCTGATTCCCCGTGTGGCCCCGGGGGATGACCCGTCGGCCCATGTCGTGGCCGCCAAGAGCGGTTTCGGCCGGGGCGGGATGGGCACCAAATGCGGCATCGCCCGCAAGGTGTCGGCCGAGGGTGTAGCGGTGATGATTGCCCGGGGAGACCGCCCCGGGGTGCTGGTCGACCTGGTGGAGAACCCCGACTCTGTGCCACACACCCTCTTCGAGCCATCTGCCGCCCCGCTCAGCACCATCAAGCGGTGGATTGCCCACAGCGGCTCTTTCGCCAAGGGGGAAATACATGTCAACGACGAGGCCGCCGGGATTCTCCGCAGCGACCGGGCGGTCAGCCTGCTCCCGGTGGGGGTGACGGCAGTCAGCGGAGAGTGGGAGGAGGGTGACATCGTCTCGGTGCTTTCCCCCTCCGGCGAGCGTGTCGCCGTGGGACGTGCCGCTACCGACAGCGTCGCCGCCGCCGCCGCCATAGGCCGTCACGGCCAACGTCCGCTCATTCATTACGACTACCTCTATCTCGAGGAGTCGGCCAACAAATGAAATATTGCATTATGGAAAATCCCAACGACATATTCCGCCGGTCTCGCGAGGCTTCACGCGCGTTGCTGGCTGTCGACGACCAGCGGCGTTCGGCCGCCATAACCTCCCTGGCCTCGCTGGTCGAGAGCCGTCAGGCCGACCTGCTGGAGGCCAACGCCCGCGACCTCTGCCGTATGGACCCGTCAAATCCGTTGTACGACCGCCTGCAGCTCACCCCTGAGCGGCTGGCCGGGATAGCCGATGACCTGCGCCATGTGGCGGCGCTGCCATGCCCGGTGGGGGAGGAGGTGGAGCATCGCCGCCTGCCCAACGGCATCGACCTGCGCCGGGTCAGGGTTCCGTTCGGGGTGATTGGGGTGATATACGAGGCTCGTCCAAATGTCACCTTCGATGTCTTCTCGCTCTGTCTCAAGAGCGGCAACGCCTGCATACTGAAAGGGGGGCGCGACGCCGACGACTCCAACCGTGCGGCCATTGCCCTGATTCATGAGGCGCTGCGCCTCAACGGCCTGTCGACCGATATGGCCGCCCTGTTGCCCTCCACCCATGAGGCCACAGCCGCCCTGCTCGGGGCGGTAGGGTTTGTGGATGTCTGCATCCCGCGCGGAGGCCGCAGGCTGATTGACTTCGTGCGCGACAACGCCAGGGTGCCGGTCATCGAGACCGGCGCGGGGGTGGTGCATGCCTACTTTGACCTCACCGCCGACCTGGAGATGGGGCGTGGCATAGTGGCCAACGCCAAGACCCGGCGTGTGAGCGTCTGCAACGCCCTCGACACCCTGCTGGTCCATCGTGGCCGCCTGGGCGACCTGCCCGCCCTGTGTGCCCCACTGGCCGCCAAGGGGGTGGAGATACATGCCGACTCCGAGGCAATGGACGCGCTGAGGGGCAGCTATCCCGATTCGCTGCTGGTGGCTGCCGGGGATTGCTGGGACACGGAGTGGATGGACTACAAGATGGGGCTGCGTGTGGTCGGCGGCATTGACGAGGCCATAGACCACATAGCGCGCCACGGTTCGGGCCACAGCGAGAGCATCATCACCGCCGATCCCGTCGCCGCCGACCGGTTCCGCCGTATGGTCGATGCCTCTTGCGTCTATGTCAACCTCCCCACAAGTTTCACCGACGGCGCCCAGTTTGGCCTCGGGGCTGAAATCGGCATCTCCACACAGAAGCTCGGCCCCCGCGGCCCAATGGGTCTGCGCGAGATCACCACTACCCGCTACCTCCTCACCGGCGACGGCCAGCTGCGCCCCTGATTTTGATTTGTCGTTGAAAACCACTATATTTGCACATTCGATTTTGCTCCTCGTCTCGGTCAATTGGCGTTAACATATCGCACCCGAGCGTTGTTATTACAGGTAGGCAATAACCCATCATACCAGATTCTACATATGACACAGCTGACGATAAACATAGAAGACAAATCCATACTTCCCCACTTGAAGAAAATTCTCAACGCCATCGATGGCGTCTCCATAGCCAAGCCCGAGCGCAGGAAACACAAATGCGGTCTCGACGAAGCCTTAGCCGACATCAAGGCCGGTCGGGTGACACATTACGAGAATGCCGAAGCTATGTACAAAGCCTTTGGTATATGAGATATTCCATTGATACTACCCGTCATTTTGAGAAAGCTCTCAAAAAATGTATAAAGAGAGGGCTTAGGATGGAGAAATTCAAGGAGGTGGTTGACATCCTGTCAGCCACCGGTTCCCTTCCTCGGGAATATCGCCCTCACAAGCTTTCAGGGGAGTACGCCGGGGTATGGGAATGCCATATCGAGTCAGACTGGCTCCTGCTTTGGGAGCAGAATGACACCTCGCTGACCTTGCTGTTCATCGACACCGGTCGCCACTCCGACATATTTTGATTCGTAGGAGATACAACTCACGCAGCTTGACTTGCTTTAAGATGTCAGGCTGCGTGAGTTTGTTATCAGAAAGAAGGTGTCTATGGTCTCACCACAACCTTCTTGCCGTCCTTGATGTAAATGCCTGGCGCGACAGGCTTCTCGATGCTCGTTCCCTGCAAGGTGAACCAACCTTCGGGGCTGTTGACATTCTCGGTCTCGATAACTGAGGAGACCGACGAGCGCGAGAGGTATTCCTCCTTCAGCGCCTTCATCTCCTCCATCGTGATGGCGTGGTCGAGGCCAAACCAGTCTTGCCACCAGTCTTTGTTGGCATACTGGTGGTTGCCCCCGAGCTTGTACTCATAATGATACCAGGGCATGGCGAAGCTCCATTTGGCCCCGGCCTCCCATTGCTCGCTGATGTAAGGGCTTGTGCCGCCGGAGTAGCCGCATTCCGACAGGGCAATCATCTTGTGGGGGTAATACGCCGTCAGGTAATCGAAATTGTAAGACGCGTCAGAGGTCTTGTAGTTGTAGAGGTCACGTCCGATCATGTCGACATAGTCGTCGCCGGGATACCAGGCCCCGTCCTTGGTCTGCGAGGTCCACACCCATATCAGGTTGTTGAGGCCGATTTCCCGGAAATAGTCATACATCATCTTCCAGAGAGTCACGCAGGGGGCTGCCCCGTCGGCTCCCCACCAGAACCAAGCCTTGCCGTCGCTGTAAATGGTGCTGTTTCCCGCCGCCTCGTGGAAAGGACGCCAGATTACCACGATGCCCTCATCCTGGAGCAGCTTGAGCCGCTGGCCCACCTTTTCGATGTCTGACCAGACAAACTCGTTCTCCCATGTGCCGTCAACCACCGCGTTGGCCGGACTGAATGTGGTGCTGGGAGAGCCGCCACCCGGGGCATAGAACCCCTCGAAGACGGTGTTGTCATTGTTGTCGCGCTTGTAAGCCTCCCAGACAGCCTCGCTGTCAGGGGCGCGCCAGTGCCAGCAGATGGTCACGAGGCCACCCATGTCCCACCACTCCTTGACGGGGCTGATGTCGCCGTAAGGTTCCCAGTCATAAGTCAGGTGGATGTAGTCATAACCGTTCATCGCCGGATACTTCCCGGTCCATGCCTTGACATACTCCGCCTCCTTGTGGTTCCAGTTGACCTCAGCCATAGAGCAGGAGATGGAACGGTTGCCATAACAGTCGCGCAGCAGGTCGTAAATCTGCCGGGTGGCCTCCGTCGCGTCGGGGTTTGACAGGTCATCGTAACCCACGCGGGTGTCCTCGGGGCGTTCGGTGATCAGCGTCACCTTCTCGATGGTGTAGCCGCTGCCGCCAAACATCAGGGTCTCGTTGTCGATCACATCAATCAGCGACTCGTCGAGGCGACACTCGAAGTCGCCCGTGATGCGGATATTGTCATAGTCGCTGCTGATGGCCGCCCAGCCATTGCTCTTGGTGCGGATATACGCCACGGCGTAATTCTTCACATCGCTGGTGTAGACATGGATGATGTCACCGGCGGCCACACCGACCATCTGCATCGGATCGACACAATGCTTGTCGCTCCAGTCGGCCTCGAACGGCCCATCGAGCAACACAATCTCTCTCGCCTGGCAGGTCAACGCGCATAGCGCCGCCACCAGGCCCAAAAACATTTTTCTCATGGTTACGTCTGAAATATATCTAAGTAAGGAATTAGTCTTGCAAATATAGTAAAAATCTTGATAAACAACAAATTGGCAGAGTTTATTCCCACGAAAAAAATTGAGGATTACGCAGATACCTCGCAGCATCTATTAAAAACGGTCTCACGCAGATTCCGCGTATCTGCGGAATCTGCGTGAGACATCACCGGGAGCGGTGGCTGTATTTGTCAGAACTTGTAGGCGATGCCGATTGAGATGGGCATGCGGTTGAAGTCTTTGAGATACTGGTATTTGATTTCAAAGTTGGCGACCAGGTTGTCGGTGATGTCATAGTCGGCCCCGACTCCGATGTTGAAGAGGAAGCGGCTGGCGTTGGATGAGGCGTCGGCGGCGTTCTCGATTTCTTTCAGGTACTCGCTCATATCGGGCATGCCGGGGATGTTCGGGATGTTGGGGATGTTGACCTCAATCTTGGGGGCTGAGGAGTGGAGGTTGGCGTAACCGATTCCGACGAGGGGGTAGACTTTGAGCTTTTCGGTGATGTTGAAGAGGTAGTGGACGTTGGCCGAGATGTCAAACACGCTTATCCCTTTGGCCTTGAACCAGTATTCGAGGTCGGCTTCCACGCGGATGGGCTCGGTGACGTTGTACTGGAATTTGGCTCCGATGCCGAAGTTGGTGGGCGCGCCGTCACCTTCGAGGCAGGGGGCGACTCCGAGGTTGATGCCTGCGGCCATCTGGCCTTCCTGAGCGTTGGCTGCCGAGATTCCGGCGAGTGCCAGACAAATTGCGAAGAATACTTTTTTCATGATACTGATGGTATTAGGGGTGATTATCCACGTTGTGTAAAACCTGATTGTACAGGGGGGGTGCTCTATGACGTTGCTCCGCAAAGATATGCAATTGTTTTAAAAAAAGCAAATGTCAATTAAATTTTGTGGATTTTAGTCCTGCGGTAATCTGTCGGCGGTCATAAGGTGGCGGATGTTGCGCGTTAGGCCCGCGAGCTTTACCCTTTTGATGGCTGAGTGGCGCAGCAGGGAGGCGTAGGTCTCGGGGGTGAGCGACAAAATGTCGGCTGCGGAGAGGTCGAGCAGCGCGGGCCTGGGGGTGAATTCCGGCAAGGGGTCGATTGGGCGGGCGGGATGGTTGTGGGGGCATACCTCGATGCAGATGTCGCATCCGTATAGCGCGCCACGGCGGGGATGGAATCCGGCGGGCAGCTCGCCCCGGTGCTCGATGGTCAGGTATGAGTGGCAACGGCGGCAGTCGAAGTCGTCCCCGTCGAGGGCGTGGCCGGGACAGACTTTCACGCAGGCGCGGCAACCGCCGCAATGGAGGCGGCAGGGGGTGTCGGGGTCGAACTCGGCACGGGTGACGATTTCTGCCAGGAAAAAGCAGGAGCCTTGACCTGGGATGATGAGCTGGCGGTTGAGGCCGATGAAGCCGAGGCCGGCCTCGACGGCCCAGTGGCGTTCGAGGATGGGGGCGGTGTCGACACACACGCGCGCTTCCATTCCGGTCTCGGCGGTTATCCATCGGGCCACCGGCATGAGCCTTTGGCGCAGCACCTCGTGGTAGTCGTCGCCGAGGGCGTAACGGGCAATTCGGAGTCGGCCCGCGCGGTATGGGTCACCTTGGAAATAGGGGAATGCGGCGCAGATGACAGTGCCACCCGGCCGTGGGTCTTGGCCTCCGTCGAGGAGCAACGCGGGGTTGCGGCGGATGGCCGTATGGTTGGCCAGATACTCCATCGAGCCGTGGTTGCCCCGTGAAAGCCACGCGGTGTACTCCTCCATCACCTCAGGCGCGACCTCGCGCAGCGCGGCGAAGCCCACGGCCGCCGCCCCGGCCCGGAGCAGCTTCTGGCGGAGTATGTCGGAGGTGAGGGCCATGGATGATGGTGGGGAAAGCAAAGGAGAGAGGCGCGTCACATCGGTATGCGCTCAAAGGAGTAGCCCCGCGAGCGGAGCCATTCGATGGCCTGCGGCAAGACGGCTTTCATGTTTTTCTCGGCTTTCAGCGAGTCGTGAAAGACGATGATCGAGCCGTTGCGCGCGAACCGCCTGACGTTGCCGAACACCTTCTCGGGGGTGAGCTTCTTGGAGTAATCGCGGGTCACCAGGTCATACATCACTATGTTGTAGCGGTCTTTGATGGCCCTGGCCTGCTTCCAGCGCAGCAGTCCGTGGGGCGGCCGGAAGAGGGGGCTGTCAATGAGGTCGTTGGCCTCGGTGATGTCGTGCATGTAGCGGTATGAAGTCACCTTCATCCCCTGCAGATGGTGCATCGTGTGGTTGCCCACGCTGTGGCCCCGCCGTTTCACCTCCTCGTAAAGCTCGGGATGGCGGGCGACATTGTCGCCCACCATGAAGAATGTGGCTTTCACGCCATACTTGTCGAGCGTGTCAAGCACCCAGGGTGTGACCTCGGGAATCGGCCCGTCGTCGAAAGTCAGGAAGACGACTTTCTGGCGGTTCTTCTTTATGCGCCATATCGCCTCTGGGAAGAGGAGGCGGTAGAGCAGCGGTGGACGCTCGATAAGCATTGGCGGCGTGGGGTTTGCGTGGAAGATGTTGCTGCGCCGTGGGGATTACCTGTTGGGGAGGTATGCCTCAAGGTCGTCGAGGTTGATGCCTTTCTTGGCCAGCGACTCGCTGATTACATTGAGGTCGCCACCCTCCTCGGCGTAGAGCTGGAGCAGCAGGTAGAGGTAGGTCGGCACATAGCGGTCGGCGGGGGAGAGGCCCGAGAAACCGCTGCCCGGCAGGGAGCGGCGCAGCTCATTGAAGTAGGGGAGGTATGCCGCGTAGCGTTCGATTTCGCCGAGGGTGATTTTCATGCCCTTGTCGTAAAGCTTCTCGTCGCCGGTCTCGGCGGCCAGGCGCAGGTAGGCGTCGGCGATCTGGTAACCGGTCTGGATGGAGTATGGCGAGACGCTGACGGGCAGTTTCTCCTCGATCATGTCGAGTATGCGGGCGGCCTTTGTGAAGCGGTCGGCGGCATATACGGTGTCGGGCTTGCGGCCTCCTACAGAGTCGAGGGCCTCGATACCCTCGACATAGAGGGCCATCGCGAGGTCGGCCATCGCCGTGCGGTGGGTGGTGACCATGCGGCGCACAGTCTCGTCAAGGTAGATGCCTCCATCCTTGCCTGCCTTGTCGAGACCTCCCCAGCGGAATTTCTCGGTGATGTTGGCATACATCTTGTCGGTGTCGATCCATGTCTCGCGGCTGCCGTCGGGGTTGAGCAGCGGCGACACCTGGTAGGCGAGGCCGGTGTTGCGCATGTAAGGCGACAGCGAGAGGTAGTATTCGTCGGGGACAGTCATGGCGAAGTAGGCCGGACGGTTCCACCCCTCCTTGGCCTGGGTGGCGATCATGTCGAGCGACAGGGCCTGGCTGAGGGTGGCTCCCCCCACAGAGTTCTTCGGGTCGCGGTAGAGGGCCACGTCGATGGTCTCCTCGGCAGCCGGAAGCTCGCGTTCGGAAATCACACCGGCCTTGGCGGCAGCCTCGGCGTTGGAGGGGATGTACATGTAGGGCATCCTCATCACGCGGGCGCCTTTCCAGGTCGCGTCGGGGTTGTGGTAGAGGTCGTCGAGCGAGGTGAAGACATTGACCGTGTCGGTCACCATGTTTTCAGGGTCGTAGTAGCTGAACTGCAGGCGGTCGTAGGCGTAGTCTGCCGGGTTGGCCGAGAACTTCAGGCCGGCCGCGCCGTCGGTGGCGACGCGCATCTGGTTGGCATACCAGTCGGTGGTCAGGTATGAGAGGTTGACCACCCTGACATCCGTGCGGTAGCCCTCCACCTCCTGGGCGTACCACAGGGGGAAGGTGTCGTTGTCGCCGTTGGTGAATATGATTCCGTTGGGGGCCACGCTCGACAGGTAGTTCATGCCGAAGTCGCGGGTGGTGTAGCGTCCCGAGCGGTCATGGTCGTCCCAGGTCTGCGACACCATCTGGACGGGCACGAGCAGCCCGACGGCCAATGTGGCGCAGGCCACGCCGAGGGCGGTCTTGTGGCTCTTCGCGGGGTCAGGCTTGCCGTTTTTCGGGGCCGACAGCCCGTCGCGGACAACCTCGGGGTTGCCGAGCATCCAGTTGACCAGCGTCCAGAGGCCGGCCACACCCATTCCTACCCAGATGGCGAAGGCGTAGAACGACCCGGCGAAGGCGTAGTCACGTTCGCGCGGCTGCAGCGGGGGCTGGTTGAGGTAAAGCACGATGGCGAGTCCGGTCATGAAGAAGAAGAAGAAAATCACCCAGAACTGTTCGATTCCCCTCTTGGAGCGGAACGCCTGCCAGCACAGGCCGATGATGCCCATCAGCAGCGGCAGCATGTAGAAGACATTGTGGCCCTTGTTCCCCTTGCCGTATTCATCGGGCAGAAGGCTCTGGTCGCCGAGGCGGTAATTGTCAATCACCGGTATGCCTGAAATCCAGTTGCCACGGTTGGCCTGCCCCTCGCCGGCCAGGTCGTTCTGGCGTCCGGCGAAGTTCCACATGAAGTAGCGCCAATACATGTAGTTGACCTGGTAGTTGAAGAAATAACGCAGGTTCTGCAGGTAAGACGGGCGCTTCATGGCCATTGACTGCACGGTGTTGCCGTCAGCGTCGACCACCACGGGGGTCTCCACCGATGGCAGGTCATCCTCCGTGGCGTTTATCCATTCGAGATACGCCTGTGGATGCGAGCCAGCGGTGGAATACATGCGGGGGAAGAGCATCTTGGGGGTCATCTCGTATTTGAACTCCTCCTGCTTGGCCACATAGTTGTCGGGCTGGTCGGGGGAGGTCTTCACCCCCTTGTGGTAGACGGTCTTGCCGGGGCGGCGCAGGATGTCGTAGTTGTAGCCGTCGGGCTGGAGCTGGTACATGACCGACGACTTGAAGGTGTGGCCGTAGAGCAGAGGGGTCTCGCCATACTGCTCGCGGCTGAGGTATGAGCCGAGCGAGAAGACGTTGTCGGGCGCGTTCTGGTTCATCGGGGGATTGGCGTGGGAGCGGATGAGCAGCAGGGCGTAGCTCGAATACCCCACGAAAATCACCAGCACGCTGAGCGAGGCGACCGTGAGGATCCTTACCGGGAGCTTCTTGGCTCCCCAGAGCCATATGGCGAGCGCGCCCAGAAGCACCACCGGTATCCAGAGCGAGCTGCCGATGAAGGGGATGCCTGACAGGAGGATGGCGGCCAGGAACGACCAGCGGATGGCGTTGGCCGACTTCTGTTTGTAGAGCGAGCGCACCGACCATATCATGACGGCGATGAACAGCACCGTGTAGACTACCACGCCGATGTTGTAGCCCATGCCGAGGGTGTTGACAAAGAACAGCTCGAAATACTGGGCCACCTCGATGAAGCCCGGCACGAGGCCGAAGAGTATCAGGGCGACTATCGCTCCGGCGATGGCCAGCGCGATGAGCGACCCGGTGGCGGTGGTCTCCTTGAACTTGCGGTAATATATCACCAGCACGATGGCGGGGATACAGAGCAGGTTGAGCAGGTGGACGGCTATCGAGACACCGATGATGTAGGCGATGAGTATCAGGTAACGGTCGCTGTGGGGCAGGTCGGCGCGGTTTTCCCACTTGAGTATCAGCCAGAACACCAGGGCCGTGCAGAATGAGGAGAATGCATACACCTCCCCCTCGACTGCCGAGAACCAGAAGGTGTCGCTCCATGTGTAGGCCAGCGCGCCGCAGAGGCCCGAGCCGAAGATGACAAGCATCTTGGTGAGGCTGACTTCGGTGGCGTCATCCTTGACAACCAGCCGTTTGACCAGATGGGTGATGGTCCAGAACAGCAACAGTATCGTGCCTGCCGAGAGCAACGCCGACATGGAGTTGACCATCAGGGCCGCCTTGGTCATGTCGCCTCCGGCGAAATTGACGAAGAACCGGGCTGCGAGCATGAAGATGGGGTTGCCCGGCGGGTGGCCGACCTCGAGCTTGACACCCTGTGAAATGAACTCCGGGCAGTCCCAGAAACTTGCCGTAGGCTCTACGGTCATAAGGTAAGTGAAGGCCGCCACCACGAAGCAGAGCCAGCCCAGCACGTCATTGTAAAGTCTGTATTTCTTCATTTTCTCGATGAATCGGTTGGAGTCATGGCCGCCTCCCGTGGGCAGGTGGCAAGCCGGTGTCTCTCGGGCCGCCCGTGGCCGCCCAGCAAGCATAAGTAGCTTACAACCCGCAAAGTTAGCAAAACCCCTCCGTCCCCCCAAATATTTCAGATAATTTAAGCAAACCCCGGGCCATGCGGGGCCGGACGCAGAGCCGGATGCCGGGTTGGCCACTAAAAAACACCGCAATAGGCCGGGGTTTTGGCGGTGTGGATAAATATTCATATATTTGCAATCGGTTAGGAAGTCTTGCCGGGCGGTTGGCCCTGGCGGCTTCCGGGCCGCTCAAATTGACTTCAAAACAAGGAATAGATGGACCAGGATAAAGAGAATCTGGCGGTGTCGACAGAGGGGTTCGCCCACCGTTGCAACGTGGTCTTCGACCGCGCCACTGCCGACTATCATATCACAGACTCGATTGACGCGGATGTCCCCGCGCCCTTCCCCGCAGGAAGCATCGAAGCGCTGCTTTACGCCAAGAACTGGATTGATGTGGCGCAGTGGCATATGGAGGACCTCATACGCGACCCTCAGATCGACCCGGCCGAGGGCATGAAGCTCAAACGCCGTATCGACGCGTCAAACCAGGACCGCACCGACCGTGTGGAGGACCTCGACACATATTTCCGCGACCTTTACAAGGATGTGGTGCCGTTCACCCAGGCGCAGATCAACACCGAGAGCCCCGCATGGGCGCTCGACCGCCTCTCGATACTCGCCGTGAAGATTTTTCACATGAAGGCCGAGACCGAGCGCGCCGACGCGTCGGAGGAGCATCTGGCCCGTTGCCGTGGCAAACTGGCCGTGCTGCTTGAGCAGCGCGCCGACCTCTCGTCGGCCATCGACACCCTGCTTGGCGACATCGCCGCCGGCCGCAAATACATGAAGGTCTACCGGCAGATGAAGATGTACAACGATGCCGACACCAACCCTGTGCTATACGCAAAAAAATAAGCAGTAGCCAGAGATATGACCCGCAGCCTTGACATTGCCGCCAATAATCCCATGGGATTGCGCAGGGTGCTTGTCGCCCGGTTCTCAGCCCTGGGTGATGTGGCCATGACCGTCCCGGTGATATACAGCGCATGTCTGTGTTACCCCGACGTGGAGTTCACTATGCTGACCCGCAAGTCGATGACCTCGGTGTTTCTCAATCCCCCGGCCAACCTCAGGGTGATGGGGGTCAACCTTGAGGAATATGAGGGGCTGGGAGGGCTGCGACGGCTGTTCAACGAGCTGCGGCGCGACATCGGTTTCGACGGGTTCATCGACCTGCATGATGTGTTGCGCACCAAAATCCTCGCGTTGCAGTGCCGCCTGGCGCGCATCCCGGTGGCGGTAATCAACAAAGGGCGCAAAGGGAAACGCGCGCTCACACGCGCCAACAACAAGGTGTTGTTGCCCCTGATTTCCTCCCGGGCCCGTTACCGCCAGGCGTTCCATAGGATAGGGCTGCCGGTCGACCACCGTTTCGAGGGGTTTTTCGCCGGGCGTCCCCTCCGCAAGGGTGACCCCGCGGATTTCGCCTGTGTCGCCTCCCCCAAGCTCCCAGCAGAGAAATGGGTAGGCATAGCCCCCTTTGCCAAACATGAGGGGAAGATATATCCCGTGGAGCTGATGGAGCAGGTGGTGGCCACGCTGTCGCGCCGCGGCAACACCCGGATTTTCCTCTTCGGCGGAGGCGACAAGGAGCGCGCGGTGCTCGACTTATGGGCCGCGAGATACCCCGGAGTGGTCTCCCTGGCCGCCAAGAGGCTCGGGTTCACTGTGGAGCTGGCCCTTGCGAGCTGGCTCGACGTGATGGTTTCGATGGACTCCGCCAACATGCACCTGGCCTCGCTGGTCTCCACCCCCGTGGTCAGTGTCTGGGGAGCCACCCATCCTTATTGCGGCTTCAAGGGGTGGCGCCAGAAAGAGGAGGACATCATCCAGTTGCCGATGACCTGCCGCCCATGCTCGGTGTTCGGCAACAAGCCCTGTCATCGGGGCGACTATTTGTGTCTCAGAGGCATAGCCCCGCAATCTGTCATATCGGCAGTGGAAAAACACCTGTGACGGCTAACTTTTATTCAACTTCGTTTGTTGAATCTGCATAATGGAAAAGACTCGTTTCAACTATAGGAGACTGCTCTGGTTGCCGGGCGTCTTCGCGTGGATTCTGACCATGTCGGCCGAGATTCCCGCTGGTTATTATTCATCGGTCAGCGGCAAGCGTGACGGAGAGCTGAAAACAGCCCTCCACAACCTGCTTTACAACCACACGCTGATTTCGTCGTACAACAACCTGCCGAATTATTTCCGCAAGACCGATGTCTATCCCCCCGGAAACGAGCGGTACGGCCAATGGTGGGACATGTATTCCGACATCCCGCTCTATACCAACTCTTTCAGCGGGCTTAACCGCGAGCATTCCCTGCCTAAAAGCTGGTGGGGAGGCTCCACCACGACCCCAGCCTACATCGACCTCAACCATCTCTATCCCTCTGAGGCCGCCGCCAACATGGCCAAGTCAAACTATCCCCTCGGGGAGGTTTCGGGCAAGCCCACGTTTGAAAACGGCATAACCACCGTCGGCACCCCGGTCTCAGGACAGGGGGGCGGCGCGCGTCTGGTCTTCGAGCCGGCCGATGTCTACAAGGGTGACTTCGCCCGCACATACTTCTATATGGTCACATGCTACCAGAACCTCACCTGGAAGTACACCTGGATGGTGAGCAACAACCTTTACCCGACTCTCAACACCTGGGCTGTCAACCTGTTGCTGAAATGGAACGAAGAGGATCCCGTCAGCCAGAAAGAGCTTGACCGCAACGAGGAAGTCTACAAGGTGCAGGGCAACCGCAACCCATTCATCGACTATCCCGAGCTGGCCGAATACATCTGGGGCGACAAGCGCGGCGAAGCCTTCATCCCCGGCGGGGCGACACAGGGCGACCCGGTGCTGATTACTCCGGTGCAGGACATGGCCCTGGAGTTTGGCGAGACCGTGGTCAACGACAACAACACCGTCTCGCTCCAGGTGCGCGGCGAAAACATCAAGACCAATCCCGAGCTTACCCTTTCAGGCATAGACAAAGGCATGTTCTCCCTGGAGGTCAGCAGCATCACTGCCGCCGACGTGAACAAGCCTGAAGGCACATGGGTCAGGGTCTCCTACAAGCCGACAGCCCTCGGTGAGCATTCGGCGCGCCTGATAGTCTCGGGCTATGACGGAGCCAAGTCACGCGGAATAGCCTTGAGAGGACAGGCCGTGGAGAAACCGGTGCTGCATGACATCCATGCGCTTCCCGCTGTCGGAGTCACAGCCACATCCTACACCGCAATGTGGGAGGAGCCTGAGAATGACGTGGTTGATTACTACGTCGTGACCCGCACCGTTTATCCCGACAATGCCGAGACATATTGGGAAGAACAAGTGGCCGAGGAGGCTCATTTCATCTTTGACGACTGCGAACCTGGCACACGCGAGAGCTACAATGTCCGCTCCTGCCGCCTGGGCTACTATTCCGCCCCCTCCAATGAGGTGTATGTCGACCTGCTCGCAGGCATAGACGCGGTGGGTGAAGACAGCCGTGTGCCGATGGGATGGCGCCTCACTGCCGACGGCCTTGTGCTGACGATGCCTGAAGGCTCGGCCGTCACCAATGTCATGGTCTACGACCTGCAAGGTCGCCTTGTGATGACACTCCCCGAGGCCACAAATGGCCTGCTCCTCCCGGTTGCTCCCGGCGCGTATGTCATCACCGCCGACACCCTCTCCGCACCCCTCCGGGTGATTTTCTGACACCGCAAGGATTAATGCAGGGAGTTGACTCCCGCAGATTCCACACACAGGCTATCCGCGAATAGTCCATCCACACGTAGGCCATCCGCGAAGAGGCCATCCACACGTAGGTTATCCGCGAATAGGTGAGCCACACGTAGGCCATCCGCGAATCCGTCAGCGAATCCGGAGGATTCATTAACCATTAGCCCCGGGT
>CATZGB010000041.1 GCA_958418815.1 uncultured Bacteroidales bacterium
GTGAACCGAATTTATTTAATTTTTAACCCCGTCCATTTTTAGTGGACAGTAGTGTATAGGTATATGAAAATAGATTTAAGAGGGCATGCCTCAATGTTTGGGGCCAATGCAATCTGGGGTGTTATGTCTCCAATCGCTAAATTCGTAATGATTAGTGGTACTGTGACCCCGTTGGTAGTAACCAATTTGCGTATTGCAGGTGCCATGATTCTGTTCTGGCTTGTTTCTCTTTTTATGAAGCCGGAGCATGTGGGGTCAAAAGATCTGGCAAAACTATTCGGGGCATCGTTACTTGCAATCATCTTCAATCAGGGATGTTTCATTACCGGCCTGGGAATGACATCACCGACAAATGCCTCCATAATCACTACAAGTATGCCGTTATGGGCTATGATTCTTGCTGCGTTTTTTCTGAAAGAGCCTATAACAGGAAAGAAAATAATGGGCATTGCTGCCGGTGCCACAGGTGCAGTGCTTCTTATTCTTGGAGGAAGTCCGGGAACCGGTGCTGTATCTTCGTCAATATGGGGGGATTTATTAGTTTTAGCGGCACAATTAAGCTATGCGCTCTATATAGTGCTTTTCAAGGATTTTGTATCCCGCTATTCAATTTTCACCGTAATGAAGTGGATGTTCACGTTTGCATTCATATGCATGGTGCCTTTTTCCACCCAGCAGCTTTCGGATACAAGATGGGATGCTCTCACATCTATGGAATGGGGAGCTTTATCATTGGTTGTCGTAGGTGCGACCTTTGTTTCTTACATACTTGTTGTAATCGGCCAAAAACTCCTTAGACCGACTGTAGCAGGCATGTATAATTACATCCAGCCTATCGTGGCTTGCATAGTTGCAATACTCTGGGGAATGGATACATTCGGCATAACAAAAGCGTTTGCAATACTATTGATATTTGCGGGAGTATTCCTTGTAACCATGAGCAAAAGTCGCAAAGACATAGAGTCAGAGGCGGAAGGGAATACAATTTCCGGAATAGCAGACCGAATTTCATAATGGCAGTTAATAACTGCCGACATAGAGGGTCGAACAATCAGGACTAATAATCAAATTATATATGCTTAGACTTAATTGTTTTATACAAGTGTCGGCGGAGCATCGCGATACAGTGCTCGCTGCAGCCCGTCGGTTGACATCAGCTTCTCTTCAGCAGGAAGGATGTGTGGCTTATGATGTGTTTGAGAGTGCCACGCGTCATGACGTACTGATGATTTGTGAAACTTGGCGAGACCAGTCATCGCTCGACGCGCATAGTGCGTCGCAGGTTTTTGTCGAAGAAGTAGGCGTGATGCGTTCGCTGTCCACGATGAAGCTGGAGACATTCTCAGCTCCTGACTCCGGAACACCGCTCTTTGCAGCCTCAGCTTGCTTATCTCGGCGTTTAGAGTGACGCAATGACGAAGTCAGGAGGAATCGGACAAACCGATTCCTGTTTTTTTATCCGCTGCCCCCTTGCCAGACTTTAATATCCTTTCTTCTGCTCAGTCTTTTTTTCGTTTGGGTGTGTATTTTCCCTTGACAATTTCATATGAGCGTTTGACAAGGCCAAATATCTCCCCGTCCGTAATGTCGCCGTCGAGGTTGAGCTGAATCCAATGGCGGAGGCTCTGGTTGAGCGGCTTGCTTACAGATGAGTGCCGCATCTGTATTTCCTCAATTTCATATGGCGTGGATTTGACTGTGACGGATGAGAAATCATCCATATCCACGAAGCAGAACATATGGTCAAGAACGTAGAAGACCAATATGGAATTGAAACGACGGGCAAACTTCCCGAATGGAGTCTTCTCGGTCACATCTCCAATTGAAAGGCAATATTCACGGAAATGTTCGATGTTCATATCTTTGATTTGTTGATGATTGCAATGGCTGTGTCGACAAACATTGCAGGTATGACCGTCTTCATATGCCAGATGTCGCGCCTTGATTATTGCCAGCCATTGGATTTCCTCAGTCGGGCTATTTTTGATTTTGTATGCCGGAATGCGCTCGTCAGCCCTGGCGACAAGGTCTGGTATCGCATCATATCAAGATGTCCTTCCAGCTCGGTAATCAACTCCGGGAAATGTCGACACATTTTGTACGCAGCATATATGCTGAAACATCTGATAGAGCATGATTCACATTCTGAGTTGATTTTCGACAAACAATAATCGAGGAAATCGGTTCTCACATCCTCCTCACAGTATTCCTGTTCTCTCAGCAACTGGAGAAGCATGCGTTTTTTACCTGTGTCAATCTCGACCAACAGCATATCGATCATTTCATCACGCAAAGGCAAAAGCAATTTTGCATCAGTTGCCGGCAGATGGGTCATTGACCAAAGCGCGTTCACACACGTCATCCTGTCCTCCGACCGCGCCAGAGACCAAAGCATGGCTATGTTTTCCTGTGAACCTGAAGCCCACGAAGCCACACTCTTGATTTCCGGCATATTAATCCGCCTCGACAATGACTCTTGGATGTCGGCAAATGCAGCAAATGCAATCAGACAAAGTTTGATTTCGGGTTTCATTATAAGTCGTCTGTCTTTTGTCAGAGTCTTGAATTCCAATCTTGACATATCGGCAATCATTATGGAGATTGGCCGGGCATATACATGATTCATAAACAACGCCCCAAAAGTCTCATATATAACTTTTGGGGCGCTGTTGATTTTACGACACAGCAATTTTATGCATGTGGGTCAATATCAGTTTATTTAACTGTTGATGCGGGAACGGTGGCAGGGGTGGGAGCCACAGGGACGGCCGAGGGGGTGATGGGCTGGAACTTTGCTTCCCATCCAAGCGCGCTCGCGCCAAGGACTGCAGCGTCAGCTTCTTTCAGCTCGGAAAGAAGCACTTTCACTTTGCCTTTCCAGATGGGCATCATGTTCTTCTCCATTGATTCGCGCAGGGGCTTCATCAACAACTCGCCACTCTTGGCAAGGCCGCCGAAGAGGATGAATGCCTCGGGAGCTGAGAAGATGGTGAAGTCTGCCAAGGCCGCGCCGAGGATGTCGCCGGTAAATTCAAACACATCCTTGGCGAGCTTGTCGCCGGCGATGGCTGCGTCATACACATCTTTCGAGGTGATTTCATCCGTGGGCATATTGCGCAGCAGAGAGGGCTCGTTGCTGCGGGCTTCGAGGAATTCGCGTGCAGTGCGGGCCACACCGGTAGCGGAGCAATAGGTCTCCAGGCAGCCGTTGCGTCCGCAGCCGCAGAGGCGGCCGTTGTTGCGCTTCACAATGAGGTGGCCAAGCTCTCCGGCAAAACCGTCATGGCCATAGACGAGCTGGCCGTTGATGACAACGCCTGAGCCGACTCCGGTTCCGAGTGTGATCATTATGAAGTCTTTGAGGCCACGGGCCGAACCATATGTCATTTCACCGATGGCGGCAGCGTTTGCGTCATTGGTGATTGACACAGGCACGCCGAACTTCTCGCTCACGAGCTGAGCCAAGGGTATCGGGGTGGGCCAGGGGAGATTGACACCGCTCTCGATTGTGCCGGTGTAGTAATTGGCGTTGGGCGCGCCGATTCCGATGCCATGGATTTTATCCACTGCGTCATTCACCTCGATAAGTTTGGTGAGTTCGGTGTGAAGCTCGTCAAGATATGCCTCGATGGTATTGTGCTTGCGGGTCTTGATAGAGGAGCTGGCGATGACAACGCCACGGGCATCCACGATGCCGAAGACGGTGTTGGTGCCGCCAATGTCGATTCCGACTACATAAGGTTTGCTCATTGTCTTTATTAGATATGGTAAGATTTTGTTTATTCTGTTTGACAAGAAAACAAGAGAGCGGTTTCCTAAGGTTAGATTCTACCGCAAAGTTATGAAAATAATTATATAATAGCAATGAAACCGGCCAAAAACTTGACCGGTTTCATTGAAGAATGTCTAAAAAATGTAGCTTGCTTATAATTTTATTCCTCTGCGGTCGCCACTTCTGATTCAAGAACCTCTGTTTCATCACCCTTGATGTTGGGCTCTTCAAGGCCGAGACCCTTCTTGCGGTCTATTGCCTTGAGGACAAGACCAAGCAGCAGGGCGGCCACACCGAGGAACGCCAGCATCACCAGCGGCCAGGTGTAGTTGTAGCTGATGGCGGCTGTCTCGGGAGACATTGTGCCGCTGGCCAGGGCATATGTGATCTGCGGGTTGGTGTTGTCAAGCACCTTGCCGATAAGAAGGGGGAAGAGCCAGAGGCCGATATTCTGAATCCAGAAAATCAGGGCATAGGCCGAACCGATGATTTTGGCATCTACGAGCTTGGGCACGCTGGGCCAGAGGGATGCGGGAACCAAGGAGAATGAGGCGCCCAGCACCAGGATTGTCACATATGCCACGCAGACTCCCGCCAGGTCATTGCCTTTGAACATCGGAAGGATGAAAGCGAATGTCAGATGGCACGCTATGAGCAATATCGACCCGAGCACGAGCATCGAGGCCGCTTTACCTTTGTAATCGACAAATTTGCCGAGAATGGGGGTGATGCCGACGGCCAGAAGAGGGAACACCGCGAAGATAGCGGCTGCCGACTGGCGCATGTAGCCCATCACGCAATAGCCGACAAGGGAGATGATGGCTATCGCCAGGGTGGAGTAGCGTACAGCCTTGTTCTTGGAGAAGTTGCTTGCAAAAGCTGCAGCTGCCACTACAAGCATAATGACATACTGAAGAACCGTCACAGTGTCAGTTGCCCAGAACGATGCGCTGTCGGGAGGAGTCAGCGTCAGGTTGCACTGGAGCATGTTTACGGCATATTTCTGGAAGGGGAAGATGGCTGAGTAATAAAGCACGCAAAGGAGTGCTACAAGCCAGAAACCTGCGCTGGTAAGGATTTTTCCAAGATCGCTGATTTTGAAAGGATCATCCTTTTCCTCCTCGGCATGGGTCTGCTCGTCGAGTTTCTTGTCCATGAAGAAATAAACGATGAACATGATCAAGGCAATCATCAGCAGGACGACTCCGAATGCCACCGAGCGGGCAACGCTCACATGGCCGCCAAGTTCAGCGAACATCGGAGAGAATATCATACAGGTAGCCACTCCAAGACGGGCAAGGGCCATTTCCGAACCCATCGCCAAGGCCATCTCGCGGCCCTTGAACCATTTCACGATTCCACGGCTCACCGTTATGCCGGCCATTTCCACTCCGCAGCCGAATATCATGAAGCCGACTGCTGAGAACTTGGCGGACGCGGGCATCCCTTCATAGAAGGGGGATATGCCAAGTTCGTCGAAAACAGGGATATAGTTTAGATGGTTGGTGAACCATACGTCAAGCGAACTTCCCAGGAAGGCATCAGTGAGGGCATACCAGTTGATTGTCGCGCCGACAAGCATCACAGCTCCAGAGAGAATGGCTGTAAACCTGACGCCCATCTTGTCAAGGATGATTCCGGCGAAAATCAGGAAGAAGATGAATACATTGAGGAATGTCTCTGAGCCTTGCATTGTGCCGAACGCGGTCGAGTCCCATCCTCGGGTCGACTGCAAGAGGTCTTTGATCGGCGACAAGATGTCCATAAAAATGTAAGAGCAGAACATCGCAAACGCGAGCAGCCCCAAGGCAGTCCAGCGAGCCCAGCTCTTATCACTGAGAACGGCTTTTGTTTTGTTCAATTCAGTGGAAATTGCCATAAGCTAAAAATATGTGATATTGGTTTATAATTCGTAATGATTGATATCATTCTGCAAATGTAACAAAAAAATGCAATATATCCCCGCGCGAGTGGCAAAAACTACTAAAGCAATTCTATCCGGTATGCCTTTGGACGGTGTCACACTTTAGGCTGTGATGGGGCTGAGGAAGATGATGGGGACGCCGCTCCGGCGGCGGGTGATTCTCCCGAACTGTCAGTACTGCCTGATGATTCTCCTTTCTGAGAACCTATGACTGCGTTGGTGACATACACTGTGAATACCGGAAACAGTATCAGCCCCTCGCCGGACAGTATTATGGCAAGCACTTTCCCGGTGGCGGTCATAGGTGAAATCTCGCATCCGACGGTGGTGATGTTGAGCGACGCCCACCACAGCGCGTCCCACCATGAGCCCACAAGCGGATTTATGTAATGCTCCTCCACAAAGAAGACCAGTGAACCGAAATATACAGAGGTTATGACCCAGATTATATAGACCGCCATCATGCTCAGGGCCTTGTTGGCCGACAATGCTCCTGAGATCAGTGCCAACACATATCCGGCACGAATCATCGGGACGAAGCGCATGAGATATGCCACAGGAGGCGACATATGCAGATGAAGCGCCTCCACGATGTTGAGCCATGGTATGCTTATAAGTATGAAGAATATGTTTGCCACAAGGTATCGCCACTTCCTTGGAGCGAATAGCCATTCGACGGCTATGTCAAAGAGGAACAGAAGGCATACCCAAAACTGGAACCTCATATAGCCAGGCGCCGACAAGAATGAGACGTTGTCGATAGTCTCGCGGGTTATCCACGCGATCATGATGACCGAGGCCGCCAGCACCATCAGATGGAGGACGGTCACAAAACCGCGTTTCAGCGGGGTAAGCGTATGGTCATATAAAGTAGCCTGCATGATGTGACACAATAAGTTTGTCGACTTAGTTGTACAACATCATGCAGGCGCTTTTGGTTTGCCACGCGTCGATTCTATTTCACATCGAAGCCGGAATCGGTGACGGCTTTCACCACTGCCGCCGAATCGAAATCCCCTTCTACCGTAGCGGATGCGGCGGAAAGGTCGACTTCGACTTTTTCCACGCCGGGGATGGCGGCGATGGCTTTCTCTACTGTCATGCGGCAGTGGTTGCATGACATACCTTCGATTTTGAATGTCTGTGTCATATCTGAAGATGTATGTGTATTACTATGATGGTGATGCCTGGTGGCGAAGAATGAATACGTCAGCAGAAAAAGCAGCAAGATGGTGCATGATGTCTCAAACCAGCCAAACGAATGATGGCAGGCGTGGGATGTGGCTCCGGTGGCGTGTCCCGACATCCCGAACCATTCCACCGGCAGAAGGTAATCGACAATGAGGCCGAAAAACAGAGCGGTGACAATGACCGACATCACATATATGGCAGTGGCTTTTTTGCCTATGGCGCGCCCAAGCACCATCATTGAGGCAAAGTTGGCGGCAGGACCGGCCATTAGCAACACGAAGGCAGCCCCAGGATTGAGTCCTTTCAAGACCAGAGACATCGCGATGGGAATGGAACCGGTGGCGCAGACATACATTGGGACCGCGACTACAATCATAGCCAGCATCGCCAGCAACGGACGGTCGCTAAGCGACACCAGAAACTGGTCTGGCACATATACTGTAATCAGCGCGGCCACTATCAGGCCGATGACAAGCCATTTGCCCACACTGGCCACCATATCCACCAATCCATACCTGACCGCGGCCCACAATCGTGCGGCCATACCAATATGGTTGTTCCTGCCGTCTGAGTGGCAACCGTCTCCGCATACATCGGTACAAGAAGCAGAAGTCTCTTTCCCGGAAGCGGCGACATACTTCTGTTTGTCCCGGTCAAACGCGTTGACCCAGACTCCGCCGACAAAGCCGCCGACCAGGGCGGCTATGGGCCGCAGAACAGCCATCGGCAACCCGAGCAGTGAGTATGTGGCAGCGATGCTGTCCACGCCGGTCTGTGGTGTGGCAATCAGAAACGAGGTGGTCGCTCCCTTAGAAGCACCCTGGCGGTGAAGTCCGACAGCAGTTGGAAGCACGCCGCAGGAACAAAGCGGCAGAGGCACACCCAGCAGGGCTGCCTTGACGACCGGTTTCCAGCCTTTCCCCGCAAGGTGACGGCTCATAGTCTCCGGTTTCACGAATTCATGGAGCAGCCCGGCAATCAGAAAGCCGAGCAGTATATATGGCGACATCTCGTTGAGAATGTCAAGCAATGACGAGAAAAACCTACTGAAATCCATGTCCATATTTCTTTTTATGCAAAGTTAGTCATAATCAGCAAGTCTGCCGTTAAACAATTGCGGGATAAAATTGCATCATTCCCGATTCGCGAAGAATGCATATATATATATGACAAAAGAGCCGGACTAATGCCCGGCCCAATTATGATGGATATGGTGTATGAATGTCAGAACAAAAGCGTTATGCCGGTCGAGAACGCCCCGAAGTCCATTGCTGTTGAGTTCTTCAGCACATCCATAGGGGAATAACGGGCATACAGGCCGATGCCATTGTAATGCACCGACAGCAACGCGTCGACAGTAACCGGAGTCTGGGCGATGCCAGTGGTCTTTATGGAGTATGATTCATCGCCGACTTTATACTGGGTCTTGATGTTCGCCGAAGTGTTGAAATTGACCACCGGGCCAAATGTCACTCCCCATCGGTCTTTCGGACCGAATGAGAGGGTGCATAACACCGGAACTTCAAGGCTGAACACATTGATACGCGAGCGTCGGTCGGTCATATAGTCGGCATACGGTTCGAGAGAGATGCGGCCATCAGGATTTTTGTGAAAATAACGATTCCCTTTTGTCACGAAATTACGCCCTTCAACGCCCAAGCCGGTGGCCACCGCCAGTGAACGATAACGCATCTCCACACCCATGACCATCAGCCATGACGCCTCTATGCTTCGCCCCATTGACGCGTCGAATGAAGGTGACGCGCAGGTCGGGGTCACCCAGCCCAAGGAGAGTCCGCGTGTCACGATCTGCCACTTGACCGCGTTTCTGTCAGAAAGGCTTATTGCGAAATCGCTCCACTTTTTCCCAATATATGATTTCTGTGAGCGGTTTTCCGGGTCGGAGAATGAGAAATTGTAGCTTTGCGGAGTCCCTTCGGCATCTTGATATGACACTTTCACGTTGTTGGCCGTCTCCACCACAAGCACGTCACTTATATTGCCGCATTTGACTCTGAAATGCGAAAATGTGTTCATGTTCTTTCTGGCTTGTGTGTCATAATAGAAGTTGTCCTCGGTGTCGTTGAGCCCCTTGATAGTGATTTGTATTGATGATGCGTCAGAATGGATGTCAAGGTCTGATGCCTTTGACACATTGAGCAACGTGTCGACAGGGATATGCGACACCACAGGTATCGAATCACAGGTTGACACCGTCGTGCCCGGATTGGCGGCAGACAAGAGGGAGCAGGTGAGGGCAGCGGAGAGACAGACAAATATTTTACGGAACATAGTATATTTAGTTGTTATGTGTGATGAATGATTATTTTGACAGTTTTTTCACAAACGATTCGGCCTGAGCCCTCGACAATACCCCGTCGAAGTATATCACCATCACCGTGGGACTGGCAGGTTTGGCGTTGTATATGTAATAAAGATATCGGTTGTGCTTGCGACCATCGACAGTGACAGGCTTGAGCATGAAAAACGCATACTGCAGTTTCCCATCCTTGTAACGGACATTGCGGCCTATGGCCTTAGCGCCGTCGGCAAGCACCAATGGCTGGATTATCGGGGCGTATGTCTTCGCGTCGCCTTTGAATGTCGCAAGGTTTGACAGATAGTTCGCACGCAGAAAACGCTGTTCGCCACTCATCATGGTTTCTGTGACAGAGGGGTCGTTCACATATTTTCCTCCGAAAATCTGGTTTATCTGTAACCCGCTCTGGGCTGCCGCCGCCAAAGTGGCGACAATCATCGTCAGGGTCATCAATATGATACGTCTCATAATGGATATTGAATGTTGGGTTGTTAGTTCTCAGTCAGTAGAGGCTGTGACTCGTATATGTCTATCACAGGTATGGCATCTCCAAGTTCGTCACGCACTGCCTGGCGAATCTCCAGGGCGCAGTCTCCGAATTCGCGCATGTCAGACTGGAGCTGACGTATGACAGCATCTTCGTCTGTGACCATCTTGCCGTCGATATACGCGATGCATGTGGAGTCGACGGAATGCAATCCAGGGGTCAGCATAAAATGTATAGCCAGGGTGACCGCCACAGCCACAGCCGCGGCTACACCGGTAACAGCGACCCAAGATTTGCGGGCATTATGTTTCCGGCTTCCGGTATTTGCATTGTGCCGCAACCCCATGACGGCTTTGGCCTCGTCAATCGCCGGGTGGGAATAACTTGTGGTCGCCACCATGATTCTCAGACGCGCCTCCTCCGCGTCTGTCAGCGAGCAATCGAAATACTTTTCGATCAGCGTCAGCAATTGTGGCTGCGGGATGTCATTGGTTTTCATATCTTCAATCATGGTTGGTTTTGCGGTATAGTTCTCGAATCGCTTTCCGGGCGCGGCTGAGTGTCATTCTCACATTCTCCTGGGTCATCCCGAGGCTTTGCGCGATTTCGGGATATGTGGCCCCCTCGATGTCATGCAGCCGGAATACCGTGTATTGTGTCTCATTCAGTGCCTGGCGGCTCAATCTCAACACGGTGTTGTATGTCGCCACTTTCTCTTTCTCGGTCGATTCATATTCGTCAGTTGCCTGCTCGTTGACATCATCCATCGCTACGGTTGGGTGTGCGCGGGTTGACCGGAACAAGTCTATGGCGGAATTCCTGACGGCCGTGTAGCTCAGCTTTATGGCTTCCGACTCATTGCCGATATCTGGATGCCTCGACCAGAGACGACAGAAAGCATCATGAAGGACATCCTCCGCGCTGTCAGGGCCGGCAATTCCCGCGGCGACACCGTGGAGCCTGGCTCTGAAACGCATAAATGTGGATGTGAGGATGTCGGTTTTCATTTCATATGTATAACGAGGGATGCAGCGGAGTGTAACAGCGGCAGTGTGTTTTTTTCCAAAAAAAGTGTGTCGTTCAGGTGTCTGTGCTTCGTGGAGTCTGTCAGACCTGGGTGATTGGCCGCCGGTCATTCTCTCCCTGGCGCAGGTACTGGGATGGGGTAAGACCTGTCACCTCCTTGAACTGGCGGGAAAGATGTGACACCGATGAATATCCGGCAAGGTCGGCGATTTCGCTGATGCTCATCTGATTGTAGCCCATCAGTTCCTTCACGAGCTCTATCTTCTGGGCGATGAAATATTTCTCTATCGTGCGGCCTTCTTGCGCCGAGAATATCCTGCTCGCCGTGTCATAAGTTATATCCAGGTGTTTTTCAAGACAAGCCGAGAGGTTGAGCGGACACTCGCGCTCGATACGCACATGCCGTATGATTGTCTTCTTGATATTTTCCACAATCATCGCGTTACGGTCTGATATCCTCTCGAATCCGTCAGCCTCCAGCTCCCTGTCGAGGTCTTCAAGGGATATCCCTGCCAACTCTTCGTCAGGAATCCTGACTGTGCCGAGCATTATCTCCGCATTATGTATGCCGAGTTTTTCCAGGATGGTCTCCACCGCCCGCATACAATGGCGGCAGACCATGTTCTTTATCATTATGTCCATCAGATGTCACAAAATTTTAAGAGCGGCCTCCCGGATCAGGAGACCGCTCTTTGGATTATGAATTGGCGGAAATCCCGTCAATGATTGCTCAGAATTGCGTATGAATGCCAGATCACATAGCTCTCACGCGCTCGAGATTTGCCTCATCTCCGATTTTGTAATAAATCGAACGGAGAAGAGTCAGGCAGTCGGTGAGATTCTCATTGATCTGGTAAGCTTTCTCAAGGTAGCCTGCGGCCTCGCGGTAGAGGGGGAAAGTGCGCTCCTGGCAGAATTTGTCATAATCGGCCTGTGACACATTGGCACCTTCGTTCTGGTCGATGGCATCGGCCTCCTGGCAAAGCTTGTAGGCATACTGGAAGAGAGCGTTAGAGTTGTTCTCGTCAAGTTCGATAGCCTTTTTGTAAAGGGCCTTGGCTTCGTCTGTCTTGCCCTGCTGGTCGAGGATGATGCCCTTGAGGAAGTAGACCTGGCCATTGTTGGGATCCTTGGCGATGTAGGGGTCAAGGAGTTCCGAAGCCTTGTCATATTCCTTTTTGTCGAGGTAATTGTTGATGATGGTTCCGAGGTAGCTGTTCTCGGGATAAACCTCGTAGGCGGCCTGGGCGATTTCGGCAGCCTTGGCAAGGTCTTTCATCTGGGTGGCGGAGGTGATGGCATAGTCATATGCCTCCTTCTTGTCATAACCGAGCTTGATGGCTTCAAGGAAGCTGTTGAGCGCGGGAGCAGGGTCATTGGCCAGAGAGTATGCACAACCGGTGTAGAACTCATACATGCCGACGATTGTGTCGGGCTGCGCTTTCAGGCCGGCCTTGGCAAAACGCTCATCCTTGGGGAGGTTGATGAACAGAGTCCACGCCTGAGCTGCCTTAGGATAATCGCGGGCATCGTTGTAGAACCACTGTCCGGCGTCTGCCGTGAGGGGATAATTGTTGACAATCAGTTTGATGATGTCTTTGGAGTATTTGGTTTTCACCTTGCCTTTGGCATCGACAACTGAGTCAAGGGGAAGGGCCTTCTGGAGGTAGTCGAATCCATCAAGCACGAACTGTGCGGCCTGGGGGGCATTGAGTTCGCCGGTCACACGCTGCATCGCGGCTGCGTTGTTTACAAAGTCGATGGCTCCCTTGCCGGCGACATACCAGGTCTGGGCCTGATTGGCAGACTCGGGATTGGTGAATGCCGGGGTCAGGGTCTCGATGGCTTTCGGATACGAGGTTACATCTCCTTTGAGCTGATGCTCCACATCCTTGACAACCTGCATCTGGGCCGACATGGAACCCACTGCAAGACAGGCAAGACCTAAGATGCTGATTTTCTTCATGACGAAAAAGTTTTATGATATGTGTTGTAAGGTAATTTATTCTTCGCTGTCGTCTTCGTTAAGAACGTCGTCGGTGTCATCAATGTTCTCATCATCTGCCTCTTCTTCCTCCGGTTCTTCGAGAGAGTTGTCGGCAGGGGCTTCGAGAACTTCAGGATTCTCTATGGCCTCCACGGCTTCCTCCTCTGGATCGGTGTCGACACAGCAGACTGATGCGATTTCGTCACCACGCTTGTCAAGGTTGATGATGCGGACACCCTGTGTGGCGCGTCCCATCACACGGATATCTGCCAAGCGTATTCTGAGCGTGATTCCCGAACGGTTGATGATCATCAGGTCGTTGTCGTCGGTGACACTCTTTATGGCCACAAGCTTGCCGGTCTTGTCGGTGACGTTCATTGTCTTGACTCCCTTTCCGCCGCGGTTGGTGATGCGGTAGCCGTCAATGTCGGAGCGTTTGCCATAGCCATTCTCAGACACAACCATGACGGTGTGGTTGTCATCGGGCGACATGCAAATCATTCCGATTACCTCGTCATCGCCTCCGTCAAGGCGCATACCGCGCACACCTCCGGTGACACGGCCCATCTGACGCACAGTGGACTCATTGAAACGGATGGCGCGGCCGTTGCGGTTGGCCATCAGTATCTCACAGTTGCCGTCGGTCAGTTCAACACCGATGAGCTTGTCGTCGTCACGAAGGATGATGGCCTTCTTGCCCTTGATGTTGATGCGGGCGTATTCGGTAAGGGATGTCTTCTTGATCTGTCCGAGACGGGTGGCGAACACAAGGTTGTGTGAAGCCGTGAATTCGGTGTCGTCAAGATTCTTAATCTTGATGAACGCGTTGACAGAGTCGCCGGGCTCGATGTTGAGCAGGTTCTGTATGGCGCGGCCCTTGGTGTTCTTGGCCCCTTCGGGAAGTTCATAGACCTTCATCTTGTAGACCATACCTTTCTGGGTGAAGAAAAGCAGGTTGTTGTGCATCGACGCTGGATAGATGTACTCGATGAAGTCCTCCTCGCGGGTGTTTGAGCCGCGCGAACCCACACCGCCGCGGTTCTGGGCGCGGAACTCCGAGAGGGGAGTGCGCTTGATGTAGCCGAGATGCGAGATTGTGATGATCATCTCATCATCGGCAAAGAAGTCTTCGGCGTTGAAGTCTCCGGCGGCATATTCGATTTTGGTGCGGCGCTCGTTGCCGAAGCGGTCGCGGATCTCAATCAGCTCATCCTTGATCACGTTGCGGCATACGGAGTCGTCGTTAAGGATAAGCTCCAGGCGGGCAATGAGCTGCTTGATCTCCTCATACTGGGCGTGAAGCTTGTCCTGCTCCAGTCCTGTCAGCTGACGCAGACGCATGTCCACGATGGCCTGGGTCTGGGCGTCGCTCAGCCCGAATCGCTCGCTGAGTGTCTGACGAGCCGCATCCGGAGACTCGGCGTGGCGGATAATGTTTATCACCTCGTCGATGTTGTCGCATGCGATAATCAGACCTTCGAGGATATGGGCGCGTTCCAGGGCCTTGCGCAGCTCAAACTGGGTGCGGCGGATGACCACATCATGACGATGGTCGACAAACGCTCCCACGATTTCCTTGAGGTTGAGCAGGCGGGGACGGCCATTGACCAGCGCGACATTGTTGACCGAGAATGTCGACTGCATCGGGGTCATCTTGTAGAGCTTGTTGAGCACCACATTGGCGTTTGCGTCCTGACGCAGCTTGATGACGATGCGCATACCCTTGTAATCGCTCTCGTCATTGAGGTCGGCGATGCCTTCGAGCTTCTTCTCGTTTACAAGTTCGGCTATATATTTAATGAGTTCGGCCTTGTTGACACCGTAAGGGATTTCATGCACCACGATGACTTCGTGGTCTTTCTCCTGCTCGATATCGGCGTTGGCGCGGATGACGATGCGGCCACGACCTGTCTCGTAAGCCTCCTTGACTCCGTTTGTCCCGAAAATCGTGCCACCTGTGGGGAAGTCCGGGGCCGGAATCACCTTCATCAGGTCAGCGATGGAAATCTCAGGATTGTCGATATAGGCCACACAGGCGTTGATTGACTCTGTCAGGTTGTGGGTCGGCATATTTGTCGCCATACCCACGGCGATACCCGAGGCACCGTTCACCAGGAGGTTGGGGATGCGCGTGGGGAGCACAACCGGCTCCTTGCGGGCGTTGTCGTATGTGGGCTGGAAGTCTACCGTCTCGCTCTCTATGTCGCGGAGCATCTCCTCCCCGATTTTCTGGAGGCGCACCTCGGTGTAACGCATGGCGGCAGGGCCGTCGCCGTCTATCGAGCCGAAGTTGCCGTGTCCGTCAACGAGGCATTCACGCATTGCCCACCACTGGGCCATACGGACAATTGTCCCGTAAATCGAGGAGTCTCCGTGGGGGTGATACTTACCCATAACCTCTCCGACGGCGTTGGCGGCCTTCTTGTGGGCCTTATCTGAAGTGTTGCCCATCACGTTCATACCGTACAGCACACGACGGTGTACGGGTTTGAGTCCATCTCGGACGTCGGGAAGGGCACGCGAAACGATGACCGACATCGAATAATCGATGTAGGCCGACTTCATTTCGTTTTCAATGTTAATCTTGATAATGCGGTCTTCGTCGAGCATAATATTGTTAAAGCTGTAAGAATTAGCGCTTTGTCCCGGCATACGGGAGAAGGGAGAGGTTTCGGGGGAGGCGCCGCTCCGCCGAAATAACTTACAAAGATAGGCATTTTCCCCGAAAGAATTGTTATATTTGCATCAGAAATCATTTCCGATAAGTACGACACGTTTCATTTAAGGATTTTTAAGCCCGAGGGGCGCTATGTGGAATGCAATTTGGCACACTCTTTGCCGTTATTAGATACATATCCACAAAACCAAAGAATCCATTTTCATTGAAGAAAGGAGATAAATGGACATCAACTTCACCGAACAACTGAAAAATATCCTGGAACTCAGCCGTCAGGAGGCTGTGCGCCACAACAACGACATAATCAATCCCGAACACATGTTCCTGGCGATTCTTGGCGACACCGGCTCGCAAGTGTTCTCGCTACTGGAGAAAATCTCCAGGAATGTGTCGGTATACCAGTTGCGCCAGCAGCTCGACGACTCGCTGTTTGACGCTTCCGCCGGACGAATCGGGGGAGATGTCACCGCCAGCGACCTGAGCAACCGCCTCATCAAGCTGTCGGTGCTTGAGGCACGTATGCTGAAAAGCGAGTCGGTAGACGCGATTCATCTGCTACTTGCGATACTCCACAACCCGGAGGTGCAGCGTATGAACTTCATCGTTCCTTTCCGCCAGGCTGGCATAGATTACCCTTCACTCCTCGCCCTGTTGCAGAACAAGGCTGACTCACCCCGGGCAGGAGCCGGGTTCACCGACGATGAGGATGATGAGGAAGAAGAGGAGAGAAGCCAGGAAGCGGCCTCTCGTCAGCGTCCGGCCGAGGACCGCAACGCCCGGCAGGCAGCCAAAGCAAGGGGCAACAACGACACCCCGACGCTTGACAAATTCGGCAACGACATGACACGCGCAGCCGAAGATGGCCGTCTCGACCCCGTAGTGGGGCGCGAGGTGGAAATCGAGCGCCTTGCCCAGATTCTCAGCCGTCGCAAAAAGAACAATCCGGTGCTTATCGGAGAGCCGGGCGTGGGCAAATCTGCCATAGTCGAGGGGCTGGCATTGCGCATAGTGCAGCGCAAGGTCTCAAGAATTCTCTTCGACAAGAGGGTGGTGTCGCTCGACATGGCTTCGCTCGTGGCCGGCACCAAATACCGCGGCCAGTTTGAGGAGCGCGTCAAAGCCATCCTCAACGAGCTGTCAAAGAATCCTGACGTGATTCTCTTCATCGACGAGCTCCACACAATAGTCGGTGCGGGTAACTCCGCAGGGCAGATGGACGCGGCAAATCTTCTCAAGCCCGCGCTCGCCCGTGGCGAAATCCAATGTATCGGAGCCACCACCCTCGACGAGTACCGCAAGAACATCGAGAAGGACGGCGCACTCGAACGCCGTTTCCAGAAGGTGATGGTGGAACCGACCACCCCCGAAGAGACGTTGCAGATTCTCAACAACATCAAGGACAAATATGAGGCCCACCACAATGTGAGCTTCACCGATGACGCGCTCAAGGCCTGTGTCAGCCTGACAGAAAGGTATGTCTCAGACCGCAATTTCCCCGACAAGGCCATAGATGCCCTTGACGAGGCCGGTTCGCGCGCCCACATAACAAACATCGTGGTGCCCCAGGAAATCGAGCAGCTTGAGAAGGACATCGTCGAGGCCGGAGCCTCCAAGCTCGCCGCCGCCCAGTCACAGAACTTTGAGAAAGCCGCCTCGTTCAGGGACAAGGAACAAGAGCTGAAACAGCAGCTTGCCAAGGCCAATGAACGCTGGGAGAAACAGCTTGAGGCAGACAGGGTGACTGTCGACGAGGACAAGGTTGCTGAGGTTGTCGCCATGATGACCGGAGTGCCCGTGCAGCGCATAGCCCAGGCCGAAGGCTCGCGTCTCAGGGAGATGGCCCCGAAGCTCAAAGGGGACATCATAGGCCAGGACGCGGCTATCGACAAAATTGTCAAGGCCATACAGCGCAACAGGGTAGGGCTCAAAGACCCCAACAAGCCGATAGGCACATTCATGTTCCTCGGACCGACCGGAGTCGGCAAGACCCACCTCGCCAAGAAGCTCGCCGAATATCTGTTTGACAGCGCCGACACCCTGATCCGTGTCGACATGAGCGAATATATGGAGAAATTCACGGTGAGCCGTCTGGTCGGCGCGCCTCCGGGATATGTCGGATACGAGGAGGGTGGCCAGCTGACAGAGAAAGTGCGCCGCAAGCCATACTCCGTGGTTCTGCTTGATGAAATCGAGAAGGCCCATCCCGATGTGTTCAACCTGCTGCTGCAGGTGCTTGACGAGGGCCGTCTGACCGACAGCCTCGGCCGTCATATAGATTTCAAGAACACCCTGATAATAATGACATCCAACATCGGCACCCGCCAGCTGAAGGATTTCGGGTCGGGTGTCGGATTCGCCACCCGCGACGCGGCCAAGGAGAAAGAACATAACGACTCCGTAATACAGAAAGCCCTCAACAAGGCTTTCGCGCCGGAGTTCCTCAACCGCATCGACGACATCGTGATGTTTGACGCGCTCGACAAAGACGCGATTTTCAAAATCATCGACATCGAGTTGCGTGGCTTCCGCAACCGCCTGGAGATAATGGGCTACACGCTCGACATCTCCCCCGAGGCCAAGGAATTCATAGCCACCAAGGGATATGACCAACAATATGGCGCGCGTCCGCTGAAGCGCTCCATACAGAAATATCTTGAGGATCCATTGGCCGAGTTGATAATCAATTCGGAGCTCAATACTGGCGACACCATCAAGGTGGACTATGACAAGGAGACTGACAAGGTGCTGACATCCGTAGCGAAGCCGGCTCCCGCAGCGACCCCTGACGAGAGCCAGGCAGAGGGTAACCCTGTCGAGGAATGACACGGCGACTGACACCGGTTAACAATTATTAATAAAAAATGCCAATCTTCACGATTGGCATTTTTTTTGCAGGTTGTTATATCAAAAGGAGGGAGAGCAGCTCCCGCTTACTAAACGAAACCAAAAACTTGACATAAAAATGGCAACAACAAAAGGCACTATCGGCGTTACAACCGAGAACATCTTTCCGGTCATTAAAAAATTCCTTTACAGCGACCACGAGATTTTTCTGCGCGAACTGGTTTCCAACGCAGTCGACGCGAGTCAGAAAATCCGCACACTCTCATCTTTCGGTGAATTCAAGGGCGAGCTCGGCGACCTCAAGGTAAAAGTCACGGTAGACAAAGAAGCAGGCACCCTCACCGTGTCAGACCATGGCATCGGAATGACAGCCGAAGACATAGACAAATACATCAACCAGATAGCATTTTCCGGCGCGGAAGACTTCCTGGCAAAATACAAAGACAACACCAACGCCATCATCGGCCACTTCGGCCTCGGGTTCTACTCAGCATTCATGGTGGCCAACAAGGTGGAGATTGTCTCCCTGTCATATAAAGAGGGGGCCGAAGCAGTGCGCTGGGAATGTGACGGCTCTCCCGAGTTCACAATGGAGGCCGCCGACAAGAAAGAACGGGGCACTGACATCATACTCCATATCGACCCTGAAAACGCGGAGTTCCTTGAACAGGCCCGTATCGACACCCTTCTGAAAAAATACTGCCGGTTCCTCCCCATACCCGTCATCTCCGGAAAAGAGCAGGAATGGAAGGATGGAAAGATGACAGACACCGACCGTGACAAGGTAGTCAACTCCACCGAACCTTTGTGGATGAAGAAACCTGTCGACCTGACCGACAAAGACTATGTCGACTTCTACCATGACCTCTATCCGGGCCAGGATGATCCGTTGTTCTGGATTCATCTCAATGTCGACTATCCGTTCAACCTGACCGGAGTGTTGTTCTTCCCCAAAATCCGCAACAACTTCGAGGTGACGAAAAACCGCATCCAGCTTTACTGCAACCAGGTGTTTGTCACCGATTCTGTCGAAGGCGTCGTGCCTGAGTTCATGATGCTCCTCCAGGGTGTGATAGACTCTCCCGACATCCCCTTGAATGTCTCGCGCAGCTACCTCCAGAGCGATTCGGCTGTGAAGAAGATTTCAGGCTACATCACCAAGAAAGTGGCCTCACGCCTTGACGACCTCTTCAAGGCAGACCGCAAGGATTTTGAAGGGAAATGGGACGACATCCGCCTCTTCATCGAATACGGAATGCTGACTGACGACAAGTTCCGTGACGCGGCGATGAAATTCTGCCTGCTGAAAGACACCGACGGCAAATACTACACAATCGACGAGTACAAGGCTCTCATAGAGACCGCCCAGACCGACAAAGACGGCACGCTGGTGTTCCTTTACTCCACCAACCCAACCGAGCAATACACCTACATCCAGGCTGCCAACGACAAAGGCTATTCGGTGTTGCTGATGGACGGCCAGCTCGACAGCCATTTCGTGGGCCTTCTCGAACAGAAAATAGAGAAGAGCAGGTTTGTCAGGGTTGACTCAGACGTTGTGGACAACCTCATTCCCAAGGCTGACAAAAAGAGCGCCGACCTGACAACAGACCAGCGCGACATGCTCACCACTCTTTTCAACTCCCAGATACCGAAAGTGGACAACGCGCAGTTCTTTGTCACATTCGAGGCCCTTGGAGAGAATGGCGCCCCGATTGTGATCACCCAGAACGAGTATATGCGTCGTATGAAGGAGATGGCTGCCATGCAACCAGGAATGAACTTCTACGGAGAGATGCCCGACAGCTACAACCTCACGGTCAATGTCGACCAGCCTGTGGTGGCAAAAATCACGTCAGCTGCAAAAGAAGCCCTTGAGGCCCAGCTGTCGCCATTGTCAGCCTCCATCGCCGAGTCAAACTCGAAAATTGAGGAGATCAGCAAGGAAGTGAAGGACAACAAGCCTACGGCCGAACAGGACAAGCAGAAACAAGACCTTATGGCCGCGGTCGAAAAAGACCGTAAGCAACAGACCGGGCTTATTTCCGAATATGCCGCAACGCAGCCGGTGATCCGCCAGCTTGTCGACCTTGCCCTGCTTGGCAACGGCTTGCTGAAAGGGGCTGACCTCTCAGCATTCATAAGCCGTTCGGTAAAACTCCTGTAATATCAGACATTATAGACCTTTTTGCCACAAACGCCACCTTTTCCGCCATTAGCGCGGGGAGGATGGCGTTTGTGTAATCTTCACAAAATTCGTAACTTTGCCGCGAATTTGCAACACTCATCACACTTGAATGAAGTTATCGGAATCTTTGAGAACACTCCTCACCGCCGCCCTTCTGGGCAGCTCTGCCTGCGTGGCTTCCGCAGACAATGACGGAGTGCCTGCTGATTCCTGCAATGTGTCGGTTGCCGACTCAATCGCTGGCGAGGTTGCAAAACCGAGACGCAACATCGTAGGGAAAATCATAGATTATTTCAGCCAGACCAACACCGACAAATCAGAAAAAAAGTTTGACATATCAGTGATCGGAGGACCGAGTTACTCGGCTTCCACATCATTTGAAATCGCCGGACTTGTCTCGGGGTTATACAAGTCTCGTTATGACTCACTGACACCCCGGAGTGACATATCAATATACGCCGAAGGTTCGGTCACGGGATTCTATAATTTCGGAATTAGGGGCAACCATATTTTCCCCGCCGACAGAATGAGAATCGTGTATGACGGCAACTTCTGCCATTTCCCGCTTAAATTCTGGGGAATAGGATATGACAACGGCTTCAACAAGGCCAATGAGAGCAAATACACCCTTCTGGAGTCTGCCGCGACAATGCAGTTTCTGTGGAAACTGCCTGAAGACATATTCCTCGGGCCGTCGGTCAATTTCAACTACCAGAAAGCCACAAAGATGCAACGGCCCGAGCTGTGGGACGGACAGGCCACTGAGGTGTTCTCCTACGGAATGGGTATCGTGTTCTCGATTGACACCCGTGACCTGGCATCGAACGCATCAAATGGTTATTACATAGGGCTGCACCAGCAGTTTTTCCCCGGATTCATTGGCAACAGGTATGCGTTTTCAATGACGGAAGTGTCAATGATGTATTACCGCCGACTATGGTCGTCGGGAGTGCTGGCCGCCAGGCTGCATGGAGCCGGCGCGTATGGCAATCCTCCCTGGGGAATGCTTCCCACACTCGACAAGGGCAACGCTGTCAGAGGTTATTATGAGGGTAGATACCGCGACAAGAACGAAGCGGACATTGTTGTGGAACTCAGGCAGCATGTATGGCGGCGCAACGGTATAGTAGTATGGGGCGGGGTTGGGACCGTCTTCAGCCGGTTCAACCAGATCGGGTGGGACACCCTGTTGCCAACATACGGCATAGGCTACCGATGGGAATTCAAGAAAAAAGTAAATGTCAGGGTGGACTTCGGCCTCGGAAAAGACTCCTATGCAATAAGTTTCGGAATCAACGAAGCATTCTGACCTAAACAGAGAAATGAATTGACGTGAAAACCCTTAAAGTGTTTTTCAAAGACAAGATAATGTCTCCGCTGAGATGTTTCTTCGGCGACTCAAGATGGCTGGCCGTGTGGACTGCCGTCGCCCTCATAGTGCCGAATGTGGTGTTGAGCATCACCGAACCAGTCTCCCTTCTCAGCGCGATTGTCAACGTGGTGCTGCCCTCAGGAATCTATGTGCTGGCGTTGTCGGCATTCAGGCGTGTCGGCATCTCTGCCCTTGCGATGATTCCGTTCATGTTTTTCGCGGCATTCCAGATCGTGTTGCTGTATCTATATGGCGGTTCGGTCATAGCTGTCGACATGTTTCTCAATGTCGTGACCACCAATGTGTCGGAAGCCACCGAATTGCTGGGCAACCTGATGGCCGCGATGGGAGTTGTGATAATGCTGTATGTGCCACCCATAGTGTGGGGGATATGCGCCACAATCAGGAAATCAGAAATCAGCCCCTCATTCCGCAGGAAGATGGCCGTGGCCGGAGTGGTTGTCGCCTCAGTCGGCGGCCTGCTCGCAGCTGCAGCATTGTTGACCACAAAGGGATACAGCCTTGTTCACGAGACGTTTCCCCTGAACGCCATATCCAACATGGCCGAAGCTTGCCACCGTTACAGCGAGACCGAACGCCACGAAGAACTCTCGGCGGGATTCTCATACCAGGCTCATTTCGATGGCGACAAGTCATCGCGTGAGGCTTACATATTCGTGATAGGGGAGACCGCCCGAGGCGACAACTGGCAACTTGGCGGCTACGGCCGCCAGACCAATCCATTGCTTTCCGGTGAGGAGGGGGTGGTGTTTTTCCAAAAATCAGTGTCTGAGTCAAACACCACCCATAAAAGTGTGCCGATGCTGATAAGCTTCGCGAGTGCTGAGAATTTTGACTCAATCGCCCATTTCAAGAGCATAATCACGGCTTTCAAAGAAGCAGGTTTCTCAACTGCGTTCATATCCAACCAGCTCCCCAACCATTCGTTCACGGAGCATTTCGGCAATGAGGCTGACACCACGGTTTATGTCACAGGTAGCGATACGGAGACCCCTCATTTTGACGAGGCGGTGCTTGAGCCTGTCGACAAATTGCTTGGCGACACCCTCCGCCGCAAGCAACTTATTGTCATACACACATATGGCTCCCATTTCAAATACCGCGACCGTTATCCCGACAATTTTTCGGTGTTCCGTCCCGATGACGCGATAGATGCCAGCCTCTCCAACAGAGACCAGTTGATAAACGCGTATGACAACACCATACGGTACACTGATTTCATCCTGCACTCGCTCGTGGCCAAGTTGCGAGACCTGGATTGCAGAGCGGCGCTCACATACGCCTCAGACCATGGAGAGGATATTTTTGATGATGAGCGCCACCGTTTCCTGCACGCGTCGCCAACTCCGACCTACTGGCAAATCCACCAGGCAAGTCTCGTATGGCTGTCGCCGACACTGCGGGCCGAGAATCCGGAGATGGCCGATGCTTTGAGTAAAAACTCAAGACGGCGCGTATCTCCACAAAAGTCCTTGTTCCCCACCACGATGCAGCTCGCCCGCATAGCTTCGCCTATGGTCGTCGACTCATTGTCGCTGGTTTCTCCGCGTTACAATCCTGCACCTGCCGTGTATCTCAACGACCTCAACCAGGCGCGCCCCATCACGGACTGCGGCCTCAAGAAAGCCGACCTGGAACATCTCTCTCCAATATTAAACACTGCCATAAGATAACCCATATGCCTGCCATTGCTTTATCGAAAAACATCCTGGGTCGCGACACCGCGATATCAAAAACAATCACGGTATTGCGTTGGCCATTGGCGGCATTGGTCATTCTTGACCATTATTTCAGGCTCCAGCTCATAGATGGCACTATGGCATCAAGCTGGAACGATTCACAGACCATAAGCACAATCGAGGCTTTCATAATAAGCTTCCTGAAAAATTACCCTGTGCCGGTATTCTTTTTCATTTCAGGCTATCTGTTGTATCTCGGAGATTCTCCGCGCGCCAATTATGTGATGAAGTTGAAAAAACTTCCACGCGGGATACTGTTACCCTACATTTTCTGGATTGTCTTCGCCTTGCTTGAATCATTGATTTCAGGATTATCCGTATCCGTCCGAAAAAAGCCGACTTGATTATAGATTTTCAAGTCGGCATT
>CATZGB010000042.1 GCA_958418815.1 uncultured Bacteroidales bacterium
AACACGAAAGTAGGAGATAAACACCTGCAATTAGTGTTTACCTCCTACTCGATTGTTTTGTGAAATGTTCTCCGAATAATGTGCAATGTTACTATCGTATGCTGAATGTTATTATTAGACATCTGAAAACTTTTATATCAAAATAGCAATGAAAGAAAGAACTTTAGGAGTGCTATCTCCGCTTACAGTATCAAGTATAGGCTTGGGCTGTATGGGCATGAGCCACGGTTATGGTCCGGCTGCAAATGTAGATGAAATGGTAGGTCTAATCAGAAAAGCATACGATCTTGGTGTCACCTTCTTTGACACAGCCGAGGTCTATGGTCCCTACACTAACGAGGAGCTTGTCGGAAAAGCACTGGAACCTATCCGCAACCATGTGAAAATCGCCACAAAGTTCGGAATAAGCATGGAAATGGAGAAGTTTACTCAGGTGCTTGACAGTCGTCCTGAAACAATCCGTAAATCAGTCGAAGGGTCGTTGAAGCGTCTTCGTACCGATCACATAGACTTGTATTATCAGCATCGTGTTGACCCCGATGTGCCGGTCGAGGATGTCGCAGGCACTATCAAGGAACTAATGGATGAGGGGAAATCCTGCACTGGGGTCTTTCCGAAGCCAGTATCAAGACTATACGTGCCGCTCATGCAATCCTTCCGCTGACAGCAGTTCAAAATGAATACTCCATGTTCTGGCGGGAGCCTGAAAAGGAACTCATCGGTGTGCTTGAAGAACTTGGCATCGGACTGGTTACATTCAGTCCTCTTGGCAAAGGGTATCTTACAGGTGGTATTACTAAGGATACAAAGTTCACCAAACACGATTTTCGTAATTCAGTACCACGTTTTACAAAAGAGAACATCGAGGCCAACATGGCACTCGTTGACTTTATCAAAGGACTTGCCATTGAGAAAGACATGACCCCGTCGCAAGTTGCAATAGCATGGTTGCTCTATCAGAAACCGTGGATTGTGCCAATTCCCGGAAGTCGCAGTCTTCGTCATCTTGAAGATAACCTTGGAGCTGCTGATGTCTCTTTCACACAAGAAGAACTGAAACGAATAGATGAAGTATTGGATTCAATCCATATACAAGGCGACCGCTATAATGCCAACAATCAGGCAAATGTCGGGAACTGAAATCAAGCAATAATATAAAGGAATACGGAGCCAAGTCGCATTTGACAAGGCTCCGTATTTCGTATGTGAGAGAATTATTATCTCCAGCCCATAAACATTTTCACGACTTCAGGATCGTGATGGTCGAAGAACAGGCTTGTGGCAGTGTCAAGTGCTGCAATTTCAGCCATATCTCCGGCGGAGAGTTCAAAGTCGAATATGTTGATATTCTGCTGCATGCGCTCGATGTGGGTTGATTTCGGGATGATAATCACACCTCGTTGCAAGAGCCAGCGGAGTGCGACCTGTGCCACACTTTTACCATATTTCTTGCCGATCGTTTCAAGTACGGGATTGGTAAAGAATCCGTTTCGTCCCTCGGCGAGCGGTGCCCATGCCATGATGTGGGTGCCGAACTCCTGCATGTATTTCTGAGCTGCTATCTGCTGGTCGAACACATGGGTTTCCACCTGATTGACAGCGGGAACAATCTCCACGTTGCTTGCGAGGTCGATGAAATGGTCGGGGTAGAAATTGCTGACACCGATTGCGCGGAGCTTGCCCTCCTTGTATGCCTCTTCCATAGCGCGGTATGCGCCGTAGCGGTCGCAGAAAGGCTGGTGAAGCAACATCAGGTCGATGTAGTCAGTGCCGAGTTTTCGCAGACTTTCGTCTATCGACCTTTTGGCTTTTTCGTAGCCATAGTTTGAAATCCATATCTTGGATACGAGGAACAGCTCGGCGCGTGCTATGCCGCTGTTTTTCACAGCGGCACCGACACCTTCCTCATTGTGATAAGCCTGAGCCGTATCAATCATGCGGTAGCCGACACTGAGCGCATCGCTAACGCAACGCTCACATTCAGCCGGGGATACCTGATAGACGCCATAGCCCACCTGCGGCATTATGACGCCATTGTTTAATGTCACTGTATTCATTGTTCTATCCATTTTTTAATTTGTTCAGGTTTTGCGGGAAGACGCAGTCCAGTCTTTATGTTAAGGTCGGGATAACCTTTATGCAGGGTTGCATCCGCCTCCGACATCGGGCTTTCGTAGGAGGTGCAGAACGGATATATGACCTTGTTTTTCAGCTCTGCACGGTAGTTATCGAGGAACGTGCGGATTACAGCCGGTTCTTCGTGCCACCATATCGGGAAACCAACGAAAACGGTGTCGACATCCGCGAAGTTAATGTCAACAGGCTTGATGGCGGGGCGAAGCGACTGGTTGAGATGTTCCTGAGTGCATCGCGACTGCTCGTTTACCCAATCCACATCCTCTGATGAATATGGCTGTTCGGGCTGGAGGCGTATCATTTTCGCCCCTGTCGCGGCAGCAACTTCCTTGGCTGCCAGTTCCGTATTACCGGAATGAGTGAAATAGACGATTACAGATTTCATTTCTTCGTTTGTAGGGGTTTGTGGCGTTGATGCCGGTTTGGAGGCGCAGGCACTGAAAGCCATAGCCAGA
The DNA here is from genome assembly GCA_958418815.1 of uncultured Bacteroidales bacterium. Lineage (GTDB taxonomy): Bacteria > Bacteroidota > Bacteroidia > Bacteroidales > Muribaculaceae > UBA7173. Next base: position 2,592 of record CATZGB010000042.1, read on the forward strand.
ACCGACATAACAGTCATTATTGATTTTACAAATTTCATATTGATTTGTTTTTGCTGATTATAGATTCTTGCCGAAGAAGTCAGTCAATTTATCGGAAATCTGAGTCACGTACTCAGGCACATAATAGGTCTGGATATGTGTCGCACCGAGTACAAGGAACAGCTCCTTGTTATCGGTTCCGGTTGCCTTGCTGAAGCACTGTTCCGACATGTATAGCGTATCGGCATTTTTACCGGCAATCATCAGCAGAGGCTTGTTGATGAGCTGCATCCCTTCCGAGGCATCCCAGTCCATCAGATCTATAAGGCTGCTTTTGGTATAGCGGAAAGTGGAATTGGGATGTGCGTAATTGACGATGTAGTAGTCATAGCCCTCGCGGTAGAGGTCAAACGGCAGTTTTGCAGCCTGCTCCGGGGTTACTCCGCTCATGTCGCCGACATATTCTATTTCACCGCCTTCGGATTCCTTCTGACGTGCTGCACAAGCATCTTCGAGCCGTTCCTGAATCTGGTTTATCTGCGAATCGAGGAACCCGTTGCGGCGCACCAGTCCCGAATTGAACAGGCTGAGTGTGGCGATTGCCTTGAAGCGTTTGTCGGTCTGTGCCGCCTTTGCCGTGTAGCCGCCACCACCGCAGATACCGAGTATACCTAGACGGTCGGCGTCAACGCCGGGATATGTAAGCAGGATATCTGCCGCGCGGTGAATGTCCTCCACACGGTTTGCCGGCTTGTCGGTGCTTCGGGGTTCTCCTCCACTCGCACCCTGATAAGCGGCGTCAAAGGCAAGAGTGATATAACCCTTTCCAGCCATAATTTGCGCGTAGTTGCCGGCAACCTGCTCCTTTGTGCCTCCGTTGGGGTGTGCCACGACGAGTGCGGGATACTTTCGGGCGGTATCATATCCTGCGGGAGTATAGACGTTGGCACGGATTTTCAAACCGTTCAGGTCATATTCAATCGGGTGGATATTGACCTTTCCGGCTTCGTTCTTCATAATGGCGTTGTTGTAGACAAGGCCGTAGGGATTGCCCTTATAGGCAAGGACATCCTTTACATCGACATTCTTGAAAATAGGTTTTGTTTCCATAATCGTAGAATTTTGAGTGAATGCCGGGAGAGACATCAGTCCCAGTATTATTGATAATATATATTTCTTCATATCGGATGCGTTACATTGTTTCTTTCAGTATTTCAAACAGCTCATCGTGAGTAAATCTCTTGGCGCATCCCGGAGTCAGCACGGTCGAGTCTGCCGCTTTGCGAAGCAGGGTTTCTTCAGTCACGCCAATCTCACACCATCGCGAAGGCATGCCGATTTCCCTGATAAAAGATTCAAGCGCATCGACACCTTTTGCCGCCTTCTCTTTTTCAGAGCCTTCTGTTATGCCCCACACGTTCTCAGCCATTGCCGCCAGTTTTTCAACTCCTTCGTCCAGCATGTGACGGTAAAGGGTCGGATGTATAATGGCAAGACCGGCACCGTGGTTGCAATCTGTATATGCTCCCACTGCGTGTTCAAGCATGTGGCACTGGAAGTCAGTGATTTTGCCGAGTTTAAGAATTGAGTTCTCAGCCATCGCAGATGCCCACATCAGCTCTCCTCTTGCAAAGTCGTTGTCGGGGTCTGCAATCAGTGCGCGGATATTTTTGATTACATTGCGCATTATGGCTTCGTTTATCTCGTCGGTAAGATTGGTGTGTGCAGGGCGTCCCATATAGGTTTCCATACAGTGGCTCAGCGTGTCAAAGGCACCGCTGATCACCTGCTTCATGGGCAAGGTCAGCGTCAAGTCGCTGTCAAGCACCGCAAATGAATTGAACGCACCGAAAAGAGGCTGTTTCAGTTTAAGCTCCTCGTTGGTTATTACCGCGCCGTTATTCTGTTCCGCACCGGTGCCTGATGCTGTTACAATCGCCCCCATAGGGATGCAGTCTGTCGCCATGCGACGTTCTTTCCCATACTGCATACTCCAGATATCGTCATCGGTCTTTGCCTGAATCGAGACAATCTTGCAGCAGTCTATAACGGAACCTCCGCCGACGGCAAGTATGAAATCGACATTGTTTTCACGGGCAATTTTTGCGCCTTCCTGAACTTTGGCGTATGTGGGATTGGGCATAATGCCGCTAAAATCCACAACTGTCTTGCCTGCTGCTTCAAGCATTTTCCGGATGCGGTCATAAAGACCTGACCGTTTCAATGAGCCGCCACCGTAGGCAAGCATTACTTTGTTACCCATTTTGGGCATTTCTGTATTCAAGGCAGTCTCCAAACAGCCTTTGCCGAAATACTGTTTTACCGGATATTGAAAAGTGAAAGAATCCATCTGGTTTATTATTTTTCTAAAGTTGACATATCAATTACGTAACGGAACTTTACTTCTCCGTTTTTGACTTTCTCGTATGCGTCGGTTATGAGGTCGGCATCTGCCTTTATCACTTCGACATCAGGATATATGCCATGCGCCACCGAATAGTCCATCATTTCCTGAGTTTCTCCGATACTTCCGATTCGAGAACCGAACAAACGTCTGTTTGCCATACCGATGAATGAGCGCATTGAAAGCTGCGGCATATCTTTTGCCGATGGAATGCCGACTATGCACATCTGCCCGTTCCATTTCAGCATCTTCATATATGTCATAGGGTCGTAAGCCGAAGGAATGGTACTGATGATGAAATCGAACTCATTTGCGATAGATGCCATAGCCGACGAGTCGTTGACGTTTACATACCGTGACGCTCCCATCTCTTTTGCAGCTTCACGCTTGTCTTCCGAAATGTCGAAGACCGTGACATCGGCACCGAGAGCTTTCAGGTATTTCACAGCCATGTTTCCCAGACCTCCGAAACCGGCAACTCCGACTTTATCGCCGGACTTGACACCGGCATATTTTATAGGCGAATAAGTTGTGATTCCTGCACACAGCAGCGGTGCGACTTTCTCCATATCTGCATTTGCAGGAATGGCTATGGCATAGTCCTGAGAAACCACTATGTTATCGGAATATCCTCCTTGAGTTGGCTCATTATCGTGGTAAGGGTCATGGTCGTGATAAGTAGAAACAGACTCGCTGCAATAATGCTCCTGTCCGTTGAGGCAATAGTCACATACATGGCATGAATTGATTATGCAGCCGACACCGGCATAATCACCAACCTTGAATTTCGTTACATCTTTTCCAACAGCAACGACACGCCCGGCGATTTCATGCCCCGGCACCATCGGATACTCTTCCTTTCGCCAGTCACCATGCACATTGTGGAGATCACTGTGACAGATGCCTGAATACAGAATCTCAATCTGTATCTCGTCATCACCGACGGCATGGCGGTTGAATTTGTAAGGATGAAACACACCGCTTTCATCAAATGCGGCAAAACCGTGTGTCGGTATGCTGTCAGTCTGAGCGTATAAGTTTAATGACAGACTCGACAGACTTATTAATAAAAGTATTTTGGAATATAATTTCATGATTCTTAAATGGTAATGTTAGGTATCCCTGCCGAATGGTTCATATGTTTCTCCCAGAACTTGACCGCGCCGTCCATCCAGCCCTCTGCACTTGTGCCAGTACCAAGACCGAAACCGTGGCGCAGATTTGGGAACAGATGAAATTCGGCATCTATGCCGAGCGACTGCAACGCCTCCACCCGGCGGCGCATTACCGTCGGACTTGCAATAGCATCATTCTCACCGATAACAACGTATGTCGGCGGATCCTGACGCGTATATTCCGAATGGCCGGTATAGCCCATCACGACTGTGGCAGGGCGGGCATCGACAAAGTTGCCGAATGCCGCAGGAGTGTATGATCCGATATATGCAGCCATACGCGCTCCTGCCGAGCCGCCCCATACAGAGTAGTCATCAGTCGATACGCCTAACTCAGAGGCATGGGTAAATATATAGTCTATGCCTGCCGAAAGGTCTTCGACGGCACTCTGCGCTCCACGGTCAACGCTGTACTGGATTACGAAAGCATTGTAGCCTTTCTTGCTCAGTTCGAGTGCAAGAGGAAAACCCTCGTGGATTGAACCGACATAAGAGAATCCTCCTCCCGGACAGAACACAGCGAATGGCGCGCCGGGATTTCCGGGAAAGAAAAACAGTCCGGCATCCTTGCGACTGAGGTCATAGTATAACTGCTTACCATTTCCAACCATATCTATCATCTCGTTGATATAGCCCACAGCCCTTCCGGCGTCCACATAATTGTGGTATGGCAGAAGCGACGGTATATTGCCGAGCTTCATGTCGGGATCGTAACGCCACTCAAGCGGCAGGATATATCTTCCGAAACCTTGAAAAGCAGGATGATTTACCACATCGCTGACAGTGTTTGCTGTTGTAAGATGGCTGTAATCTTTCATTTCAGACGGGTTTTCATCGCGGTTGCCGGGATTATTCTCCGACACCTCCACCTCTAACAATTCCTCTTCCGCTGATGTTGAGGCACATCCGGCAAGAACCGAGAAAAGAGCAACAGATACCGACAATATCATAAGTCGAGCTGCCATACGTCACCCCTTTTTATGAAATTTATATTTGAGCCACACTATGCCATGATTGCACACATCGGCAGAAAGCAGCTCCAGTGACTGACCGGAAGCCGGGGTCTCATCAGACGCGCCGAGATATTCAAATATGGAGGGCGCGGTGGTAAGGCCGTCAATTCCGGGATACATCACAAGGCTAAGTTCATCTATAAGTCCGGCAGCGAGCATCGCACCGTTGATTATGCCGCCACCCTGAAGCGAGATTTTATTTATCCCGAAGCGGTCATGAATAATCTCCATTGCACTGCGCAGATCAGTCGGGTCGGCAAGCACAATGTATGAAATGCCTTTTTCTTCAAGTATTGCAAGATAATCGGCTGTCGCATTTGTTCCTAAGACGACAAGGATATTGTCGCCACGGAGGCGGCTGTTGGTGTAAAAAATATCCGCATCGGGGTCAACGGTTATGAACAGTCTTTCAGAGTCACGGTTTCCGATATAGACTTTACCGGCTTGTGCCCTGTCGTTGCTCTTGGGCATGAACTTATAAGGGAAAGCCTCCTTCGCAGTTGACTTGCCGAACATCCATGCGTCAGTGTCAAGCGATTTTCCTAACGCGGCATATTCCTTGAACAACTCACCGGCAGGTGTGCCGTCAAACGGCAGCGTCCACCGACCCGGCAGAAGTCGGCCGTCAACCGAACTCATTATGTGGCATATTACTTTTGGAACCATTTTTTCAGATTGCTTTTTGAGATTTTACAATTTTTGAGCCGCCGAACACTTCGCTCATTGGCATTGTATCGAGGGTGCGGTCAATCCGGGCGATTTCCTCTTGGCTCAGTTTAACATCAGGCGCGCCGGCATTCTCTTTCAAACGGCACAGATGCCGTGTGCCGGGGATAGGAACAATCCACGGTTTCTTACACAGCATCCATGCCAGCGATATCTGCGAGGGTGTGGCATGATGTTCATCGGCAAGTTGTGTGATATAGTCCATCAGCTCACGGTTCTTTTCAAAGCTCTCCTTTTTGAACTGCGGCATTGCGGCCCGATAGTCGGAGTGCGGGTCAAAAGTTGAAGATGCGTCATAGTTTGCTGTAAGCAGACCGTTAGCGAGCGGAGAAAACGCCACAAAGCCGATGCCAAGTTCTTCCAACACAGGGAACAGAGCCTCATGCCACCGCGCCATCATCGAATAGCGGTTCTGCACGGCAGTGACACGGCAGACGGCATGTGCCCGACGCAGATATTCCTCGTCAGCCTCCGAGATGCCCCAGTGGAGAATCTTGCCTTCCTTCATAAGGTCGAGCATCACACCTGCCACCGTTTCCGGCTCTACATCCGGGTCAATACGGTGCTGGTAATAGAGGTCGATGTGATCAGTGCGAAGACGCCGCAAAGAGCCTTCAACAGCCTTGCGTATCGCCGCCGGACTTGAATCCGGTATAAGCGGATGCGGGCCGTCACCACCCGGATTCTCGAATTCAAGACCGAATTTTGTTGCAAAAACAATTCTGTCACGATAAGGCTGCAAGGCTTCTCCGAGCAGTTCCTCGTTGGCGTGCGGATCATCGACAGAGCCGTAAATCTCGGCAGTATCAAAGAATGTATAACCCATATCGACCGCATCATCAAGCAGCCGGATCATATCCCGTTTATTTGCTGGAGTGCCGTATCCGTGGCTCATGCCCATGCAGCCAAGTCCGACGGCAGATACTCTCAGACCACTCAGTCCTAATGTCCTATATTCCATTATAGTCAGTTTAATAAAATTTTTGAAGTACCGGTAGTGCGCTTTACAACATATATCCCGTTTTTTGCAGTTTCCGGAGAAACTTGACATCCGTTTATATCATACATTGCCTCAACAGCATCACTTTCCACATTTACAGAAACATCATATATCGCTGAATTTTCAGACATTATCGACATAAGGAATCTATCGAAATCATTGCCCCATACAGCGGAATTGCCACCAGACCCATATCCGTGAGGATAGTTCTGAAGAATCTTACGTTCTATCCTGTATCCTGCCTGTTCGACTGCGCCGGCGTTTTGAGTGAACTGGCCGGCAAAGCCATCGCGTGTTCCCCAGCAATAGAAGGCCGGTGGCAGATTGGCGGCACGCAGTGTCTCCACATCGTTCATAGATACGCTCAGACGCCCATAGAAAGAATATATCATACCCACAGCACAGGCTGAAACTGGCACTTTGTCAAGTGCATCAGGCACATATCTGTTGTCAAGGGCAGTTCCGTTTGTAAGGTCACGCCAGTTCAGCAAAACCTCTCCGTTCAATATGCCTCCGGCAGAAAAACCTACCAAAGCTATATTGTCAGGATTTATACGGTATTCATCGGCATGAGCCTTTACATACCTGATGGCACGCTGAAGGTCGGTGGCACTTTCCTTCATAGTATATGGCCGGATGCGGTAATTTACTATAAAACACTGATATCCCATCGGCACAAGCATATCCGCTATGTCGTATCCTTCGTTCTGCATACTACGGAACATAAACGCTCCTCCGGGACAGATGATGACCGCTCCTTTGGGGGCTGTGTCTTCTCCGACAGTGAACACTTCCATATTCGGTATGAAGTCTGGTCCGTCGGAGTTGTTTACATTACGTGTGACAGTCGGGATATTTCCTTGCTGCCACAAGTTGACTGTACCGGACATCACCGCATTGTCATATATCTCAGAATCCGGCAATGTAGTTGTTTCATCGACTATCGGATTGTCTGTTTCCTCAGCGCATGACACACCACTTCCAGTCAAGAATATTACAAAAAGAAAAATCCAGATACGCTTCATTCCTTGACTACATTTATATTTTTAAGCCATGTCGCGATATTGGAACTGTTGACACTCCCGCTTGTAAGTCCAAGACCCGCGAGATGGGTTGATTCAGGGGTAAGGTCGACAATCTTACGGAGCGTTTCATCGCGATATGTAGAAGCGTATGTACAGAAGGGTACTACAATCTTGCCTTTCAGATCGTAGCTCTCTGTAAAGGTGCTTATAATCATAGGTGCGGTGTGCCACCATACAGGGCAACCGATAAACACGATGTCGTAGGATTCCATATCCTCTACCGTATTCTTTATAGCCGGGCGAGCGTCGGAATCTCTCTCCTCCAAAGCCACCTCGGTGCATGGCGTGTATTCGGCAGGATATGGCACAACAGGTTCTATTTCAAAGAGTGTTCCGCCGGTCTGCTCCGCAATCTGCTGTGCCATTCGGCGGGTAGTTCCACCCCAACTGAAGTATGCTACAAGAATTTTACTGTTTTCCGGCACCTCGGTATTGTCGCCACCGGGGATTTCCGGTTCCGGCTCATCGTTGCCGCAGGCAATCAGCGATATAGACACAATCGCAGAAATGAATAATGAAAATATTTTCTTCATTGTAATTATGTTTAATTGTTCTGATGCAAAATTATGTCTAATCTCACTTTCAGCTGTTACCCTAAATTCGGTGTGTGATGCTAAAATCCCCGAAAATGACTGATGTCTTTATCTGATTTTTGGGATGGATACATTGTGAGCCGTAATTTTGTATGTTGACACCGAAATAATTACAATGGGAATATGAGCGATTATTTGTAACTTTGCGTATGGAAAAGTTGAATGATGTAATAATCTCCGACTCCATTGACGGTATCGGCAAGGGCCGTTATAAGGATTATCTCTCCCATGCTTTATGCACGGGAGGCAAATCCACATTCAGTTTCAATGGTCAGACCTTCGAGTTCAATGAGGGAGATTTGATGATTGTAAGAAAAGGGAAATTACTCGATGACGTAAAGATGTCGGATGATTTCTCCGTTACAAATCTATATGTGACAGCACCCTTTATTGAACTGTGTACACCACAGTCCAATTATGGAATGAAAGGTCAGTTGGCGTTGTTTCTTAATCCGGTGATGCACCTGACCGACGAACAGCGGTTTGTATGCGAGCGTGATTTCCGCTGGATTGATTACCGTCTGAACCAGACATCGCACAATTTTTACCGCGAGCTGCTTATCAACGCCGTGCAGTCGGCAATACTCGATTTCTTTGATTTCCATTCAACCCTCAGCGGAGAAGATTCCATATCCACACAGAACGCCTCTATCATGAGCCGTTTTCTGAATATGCTGGAAAACGGGGATTACCGTCACAACCGCGAGGTGACATATTATGCCGATGCCCTGTGTGTTACCCCGAAATATCTGTCGGAGGTATCAAAAAAGGTAAGCGGTTATCCGGCAAACTATTGGATAAACCGCTATACGTCGCTTGAAATAGCCCGGCTTCTGCGCGACAAGAGTCTGACTTTCGTCCAGATTTCGGATATGTTCCAATTTTCATCACCGGCGTATTTTAGTCGCTATGTCCAGCGTACTCTCGGTCTGAACCCTACTCAATACAGGGAATAGCGTTTTCAGTAAAAACGGTTGTTCCCTCCGAAAATATCATAACAACCCATTGTCATCGTGTCTGTAACTTTGCAAAAAAAATTACAGACACGATGAATCGTTTTATATTGACCATTATCACATTAGTATTAGGTGCAGTCTCATTGACCGCACAAGTCGCTCCTTGTTTTTCTTCTGAAGAACAGGCGATAATAGATTTGTCAAATGACAAATGGCTATGTATGTCAGATAAAGATGTTGATAGACTCAAAGACCTTTTCCATGATTCAGCACAGTTTGTACACATGGGTGGATATTGGGGCAAGGATGCCGAGCTGAATACAATCAGGGATGGTGGCATCTGGTACAAGAAAGCTGAGATACATAAGCAGGAAGTTAAATTTGCCGGTCCGACGGCAACAGTTTACAGCACAATACATCTTAATTCTGTTGTAGGAGGGCATGAAGTCCGATTTCCTTTTTACGTGACTGAAACGTATATTATGGATAACGGGCAATGGAAGCTCATATCACTCGTATTTACCAAAACATTAGGCGAATAAACAAATCAATCAGGAATAATATGAATAAACTGACATTTCTTGCAATAGCGATGATAGCATTAGCTATTGCCCCGCTCACACTCGGAGCAGCCAACCCTAACAAAATCCTTATAGCTTATTTCAGCTGGGGAGGAAATACGGAAACCGTTGCGAACTACATCGCCAATCAGACACAAGGCGAACTGTTCAGAATAGAGCCGGTGGTGCCTTATCCTTCTGAGTACACACCTTGCACCGAAGTGGCTCTTGAAGAGCGGGATACCAACGCCCGTCCTGCGATAAAGGACAAGGTGGCAAACTGGGACGACTATGATGTGATATTCATAGGCTGCCCGGTATGGTGGCATGAAGCACCGATGATTATCCACACATTTGCCGAAAGTTACGACTTCGCCGGAAAGACGGTGGTACCTTTCTGCACTTACGCGGCAACATACCGCGACGAGACACTTGCCAAGATTGTGGAGATTACACCTGATGCGAAGCATCTTGAAGGTTTCGGAGCAAGAGGCAGCAGCACATCGGGCGTGACAGAGTGGCTGAACCGTATAGGAATGATTCCCGGCAACTCCGGCATTAATGATGTCGCCGTGGACAACAATGCCAATATAACGGTTTACAATACGACCGGCAATGTCGTATATGACGGTATTAAATCGGAGGTGTCCGTGCCGCAGAAAGGCATATATATTGTGCGCAGTGAGAATAAGACAGAAAAGGTTGTCCTGTAAAATGAATCGCACATTATGATCAGAAGAACATTATTAACGCTCTGTGCATGCCTTGTCACAATTGGCACATTTGCACAAAAACATTCCGAGTTGCAGGACACAACCATAAACAACCAGCCTTATGTCATTCTGAACAACGGGCTCGCAATGCCCCGGTTTGGAATAGGCACGTTCAATGTCCCCGGTGACAGCATAATGGCTGACGCCATCTGCTTTGCGCTGAAAAACGGATACCGGCATATCGACACGGCCCACGCCTACGGCATAGAGCGTGGTGTCGGAAAGGGTATTAAGGAAAGCGGTGTGCCTCGTGAAGACGTCTGGATTACGAGTAAAGTCTGGCCGACTGAGTACGGCGAAGGGAAGACACTCGAAGGTATTGACAAGATGCTTGACAGGCTTGGTGTGGATTATATAGACCTTCTCTACGTCCACCAGCCCGTCGGTGACTGGCGCGGCGCATGGCGTGATATGGAAAAGGCTGTGGAATCCGGTAAAGTCCGTTCACTCGGTATCAGTAATTTCGATGCAGCCGACACACTTTTCACTGCCGTCAACGAATGGGCAAGAATAAAGCCTGTGGCTTTGCAGATTGAACTTCACCCATACGCACAGCGGGAAAAATGGCAAGAGAAAGCCGCTGAGAAAGATATTCAGGTCGAATGCTGGTTTCCACTCGGAGGTGCTATGAGCAACGGAGCATTGTTCCGTGATCCGGTACTGATGAACATAGCCGAAGCTCATGGCAAAACACCTGCGCAGGTAATATTGCGTTGGCACGTACAGAAAGGTTTTTCTGTAATACCGGGTGCGACAGACCACGGCTATATTTCAGAAAATATCAATATATTCGATTTTGAACTCACTCCGGAAGAAATGGATCAGATTCATGAGTTGAACAAAGAAAAAAGGTTCTTCAATATGTCGCTCGAAGACAAACAAAGGATTCTAACCCGTGCCGAACTTCCTGACTGATATCACATATTATTAAACAAAAAATTTATCAGAATGAATAAATCAATCATAACACAGTCTGCCGTCGCTTTTCTTTGTCTATGCGCGGTTTCATGCGGAAAAACAGGTGAGGTTGCAGATGATAATTCAACCAATGGAGTTGAGCAGAATCTACCGGTATATAACATCGCGCAGTCTGATACTTCGACAATCAACAAGAGCCGTAAGAATGTGCTTGTGCTGTCGGCAAGCCCGCGTAAAGGCGGTAATACTGATTTACTTTGCGATGAGTTTGTACGCGGAGCTCAGGAAGCGGGCGGCAATGTGGAAAAAGTCTTTCTGGATGATTACAAAATCGACTTCTTCCACGAGCAGCATGAACATTCAGCCGATTCGGTAGCCTCCGATGATCAGGCTCCACTTATTATCAACAAGATGGTAAACGCCGACATCATAGTGTTGTCAAGTCCTGTCTATTACATGAACATCGACGGACAGCTTAAAACTCTCATGGACCGTTGTTTCCGCAACAAGGGACTTGCCGGTAAAGAATTCTACTATATTACGGCATGTGCTGATGCCGAGGATTCCACTGCGGAGACCGCGATATTCGCGTTCCGAGGCTTTGTCGTATGTCTGCCAAATCCTGTTGAAAGAGGAATGGTTAAAGCCATCGGTATGGGAAGAAAGGGAGCCGTAGAACAGTCCCAATATATGCAGGAAGCATACAATCTCGGCAAGACAATTTAAGACCACACATACTAATTAAATAAAGCGGCATTATGGAATTTCACCGTAATGCCGTTTTATTCGTATGAGAAGAGACTGATTAATCTTGTGTAAAGAAATTGGTAAAGACACCTCTTTCTTGTTCGGGAATCCCGATAGCTTCTTTGGCTGACTTTATGGCTTTTATAAGAAAAGCCATATTATGGCCGAGATTGCGCATGGTCTGGAGACCTTCTTTGTCCTTTTCAACATCTTCGGGGGTATAACCGTGGACCTCGTTCCAGTATGTACTGGATACTATCGGCATTGACGATATGGTGAAGTATTTGTTGATTTCATCGAACGCGGAAGTAGAACCTGCACGCCGGGACGAAATAACAGCAGCCCCGACTTTCATTGTCTTGTCAAAAGCTCCCATTGTCGAATAAAACAGTCGGTCAAGGAAAGACAGCAACTGACCATTGGCTCCGGCAAAATAGGTAGGAGTGCCAATCAACAGACCGTCGCACGTGGCAAAGAGCGGAACAGTTTCGTTTACCACATCGCTGAATACACATCTGCCTGTTGTTCGACATTTCCGACAACCGATACAGCCTCTGACATCCTTATTGCCGATATTTACACGATGAGTATCAATCCCGTTTTGATTCAGGATACGCTCAACTTCCAGTAATGCCCTGTCTGTGCAACCGTGGATTTCAGGGCTTCCGTTTATTACAAGTACATTCATAATCAGTCAGCAAGGTTATTCTGTTGTAGCCATTGGGCGACGTGTGCGGCAATAACATCGTTGTTAAGCTCCTGCATGAGAAAATGGGAATTACCCCGGATGCCGATTTTCGGGAGTTCGACCAGTTTGGCATTGCCGCCGTGTCGATTGACTGCATTTACAAATTCACGTGCCATTTTCAGGCGGACTTCCCAGTTGCTCCCGCCCAATGTCGTGGCATTGGATTCGGGAATATAATCGCCAAAATATATAACAATTGGCTTCTTTGTAAGTTCCATGAAACTTTCAGGGGCTACCGCCACTCCGGCAAGTCCTCCCGTTAGTCCCGGCAGTGGCTCAGGCACCTCGCCTTCAGGAAAGACAAAGCCTCCAGGTTCAAGAGCCACCACTCCTTTTACCTGAGGATTGTTCATTGCCGCCATCCATCCGGGAAACCCTCCCGCCGAGTGGGTCACAAGAATATTCTCTCCGATTTTCTGCGACATAGCATCAAGAGCTGCCACATCGAGCTGATGGTTGCTCAGGTCGGGCACCATCTGCCTGAAAAAGTTGGATACACTCAGTGAATCCTTAGGAAACTGGATTCCTTCGTTCCACTGAGGCCATAGGCCCATGCGCCAGATGTCGAACCAGAACTCTTCGTCAGCCACGGGTTTTACCGTGACTTCTGCACTTGTGCGAGAGGCATGACCTCTGCCCGGAAGGTCAAGGACGTAAGTCGGGTATCCTTCGCGCAGCAGGAGAGTGGCAAAACCGTCACGCCCGTCAGGTGTGGTTTCCCAGCAAACTCCATCGCCACCAAAACCGTGAACGAATACAAGTGGCAGGTTTTTTGCATTCACAGGTATCTGATAGCGGGCGAAAGCATGGTCGCAACGATATGTCTGACCGTCCTGAACCGGATTGGTCCAACCGGTAAATGTGTCGGGGTCAAATGTGCCGGGACGCTCAATAGTGGTGCCTCCGACCGGAAACTGCCCCTGTCGCTCAATCATAAGCGGCTTTGTAGCAAAACTTGTTATACTCATTGCCGAAAAGATCAATAAAAATAAATGTTTCATAATCATGCTGATTGGTTAGATCTACAAAATAACATGAAATAGTGATGTCGCGTTTTATCATTTTTTCTGCGATTACATCCAAAATCAGAGAAAGCGGAATTTTAGGTAAAAGTCTCCGTATTATTCAAAACTACGGTTTGTTATTAGTTATGTAATTTTGCTCTATCTCGAATAACAGCAAAATTCACAGTTATGAAATTCAAAAAAATATTATTGGCGACTATGGCAATAATTTCATCGTTCACGATGGTTGCTCAACAGTTTGAACAGCCATATCCAATTGGAAACGCCATGACCGGCAATCCGAATTTTATAGGCACAGCATACTTGTATCCTCTGTCGGAGGTCAAGGAGCTGAATGTGCCGACGTTCAATGTGACCTTTGAGCCGGGCTGCCGCAATAACTGGCACCGCCACTCAGGCGGTCAGATCCTGATTGCGACCGCAGGCATCGGTTATTATCAGGAAAAAGGAAAACCGGCACGCCGTCTATATCCGGGCGATATAGTGGAGATAGCTCCTGATGTCGAACACTGGCACGGTGCGGCTCCCGACAGTTGGTTCGCTCATATTGCGATTGAGTGTAATCCGGGAAACAATGAAGTCACATGGCTTTCTCCGGTTTCTGATACGGAATATGCGACCGCGACCACCGATGCGGCAAATAAATATGCCGAGGCAAACCGGGTGCTGTCTTCCCGTCAGCAGGCTATAGTGGCGATAGGAGCGTATGCTGGCCGTGGCGACCTTCAGCACCTTGAGACGGCATTTGTGCAGGGGCTTGAAGCCGGAATGACTGTGAATGAAATCAAGGAGATACTTGTTCAGGCATACGCCTACGCCGGTTTTCCTCGCTCGTTGCGTGCAATCCAGACATTCATGTCGGTTCTTGACCGTCGCAAAGAAGCAGGAATAAACGACACCATCGGCAAAGAATCAACCCCTGTCCCCGACATGACCGATGCCGAAAAATACAACCTTGGCAGAAAGAACCTCGCGGAACTGTCGGGTGTTCCAGCCGATGCTCCAAAAGCCGGCTATGCGGTGTTTGCCCCTGTGATTGAGAAATTTCTCAAGGAACATCTGTTTGCCGACATCTTTGCACGTGACCTTCTTTCGTGGCAGGACAGGGAACTCGCTACGGTATCAATAATCGCCGGAGTTGGCGGAGTTGAGCCAATGGCAGCGGCACACATGGGTATCTGTCTCCATCAAGGGCTTATCCCCGACCAGCTTTCAGCTTTACTAAATATCATTGAAACAGACCTCGGCCCTGAATATTCAAACCCCTTGCGACCTGTCGTAGATAAATTCAAGGATAACGGTAAATAAACCATAACCCCGGAAAAATCACAAAGCCACTGACAGACTGCGTCTCTGTCAGTGGCTTTGTCGTATTGGATTATTATCTTGATATTTTCTCAGGGAAGCCCGGCTTTATCGGGATGCTATATTGATACAACTTGTATTTTTTTACTGTCTTAGATACACTTTTCTCATTTACTGTTCTTTTTCCGAAAAAAGAACAATTATCTCCGATTAAAGCGAAACATAGCGCACCTATACTCTTTGTAATTTTGATTCAATTTTGGCTATCCGACACTATAAGAGTCGATGACAAATTATATCGGACAACCCAAATCTATAATAATTTCAAATTTAATTAAAAACAGAACAATGAACAAGGTACTCATTGTAGATGCCTCCGAATCAGACCGTCGGCTCATGGCGGGCTTGCTTGTCAAGTCCGGCTATGAGCCGATTGCCGTCGAGACGATGGAGGCAGCAAAAGACGAGGTGGCGAAACTGCTACCCGGCGCGGTGATTGTCGCGGACGCTTCACTCCGTGACAGCTCTGCAAAAGAGTTAATCAACTGGCAGAAGGCTGAGGGATTCACTTTCCCGGTCATCGCCATAGTAAACAACCTGAACGGCCCCGACCTTCTTGATGTGATGAAAGGCGGCGGAGCGGTAGATGTGGTGCAACGGGCCGGTATTGACAAGCAGCTCGTTGAAACGGTAGGCAAATACGCCAAGCCGGAGAACATCGTAATCCAGCTTGACAACGCCCTGATCCCTCGGAGAAGCAACAGCTTTCGTGAAATCGGAAAGGCAATCGGACGAGTTGCGACCACTAACGCCAACTGTATCATTTTCGGCGAAAGCGGTATGGGCAAGGAGCAGATTGCACGACAGATCTATCTCCAAAGCTCGCGGACACAGAAGCCGTTGAAGGTTCTCGAAGCCGGAAGCGCGCCGCTTGTCGGCAAGCATGACCCGGAGTCAGACCGCAGCGAAATCTATAACCGCATCGAGGGCTACTTTCAGGAAGTGAAAGGCGGTACACTGATAATCAAGAACATCCAGTTGCTGACATTTGAGACCCAATCAGTGCTGCTGCACATTCTTGAACAGGAACACCCCGATGTGAGAATCATCAGCACTGCAAACGGAAATCTGTTGAAGATGGTAGCTGACGGTAGCTTCCGTGACAATCTTTTCTACATGCTCCGGCAGAGGAGCATTTCTGTACCATCTCTCAGGGAATCAACGGAAGATATAGCTGATATTGCAGACTATCTTCTTCAGAGATACGCTCAAAAGAAACAGCGACCGAAACAGCATCTTGACGCGTCTGCCATAAAGGCGTTGAAACTACATCCGTGGCCCGGCAACGTCCGGGAGCTGAAAGATGCCGTTCTTTTCGCCGCCTTCCATGCGAAAGAGGATGCCATTACCGCCGAGGACATCAGATTGGATGACGCCACTCCCGACAATGCCGAAGATTTGACACATCGAAATCCGAGGACAGAAAAGGAGAATATCATCAAAGCCTTCAATCGAGCAGGTACATGGCGAGGTGCTGCAAAACTACTCGGAGTGTCAGAGAAAACCCTCATACAACTTCGTAAAAAGCACCATATCAATTCTGACGGAGAAATCGAGGCTTGACAACCTCAGGAAATTTTGCTAACTTTGCAGCGCAAAACTGCAAATAATAGTGATTGAGGAGTCAATCGCATTAACAATATAGGATAACATAACTTCCGCATAAGTTCTATTGTAAATCTGGTACATTTAACAATCGCCGAGCTTAGCGTGATGCTTATGCTATGCTTCAAGCATAGCGTGCATACACACTATTTCGGCAACGGTTTACCAGAACCTTCAATAGAGGTAGCGTGATAATGCACGCTATTTTTGCTCCATAACCAACCGAAAAACGCAGCCAAAACCTTTACCTTAGGAAAATCCCAGTTTACTGTTCACCAATCGTAAAGATTTAACTTTCAAAATATTTTACTGTCATAATATCCGACAAATCAACATATTGGTGATATTAACCATCGTTAAACAACCCTTTTCATAATCCCTTCGGTTATAATTGCAAACGAGGCGCAATCCTCGATAAGTCTAACGTAAAACATATAACCGCATGGAGATTACAACTCCCCCAAACGCATCCGGCTTCAACAGGAAGCCCAAATCAAAGAGCGGCAAATCAGACCGTAGCCGCAAGACCCGCAACCGCAGACACGGCAACAATCCTATGGATGAACTGCCCGCGGATGCCAACGCGTGGCTGTTCGGATCAATGTTCCTCATGGCAGCCGCCAGACTTCTCGCACCGTTCTTTTCATACAGACAGGCGAAAACCACGGCACCGTCCACCACACCCGAATAAGCGTATGGCGCAGACTACCGACAAGGACGCGGATTTCAAGACCGCCGCGCAAGCCTATGTCTCACTCGTAGAGCAGCGTGCCAGAAGCCCCTGCCTTTATCCCGCGAGAGACAGACCGCGACTGACCTTCCACGGAGAGCCTGTAATCCTTCTCGACGACATCATAACCGGGCTTGACATCAGCGAGAAGACAATAAGGCGATACCGCGACGCAGGAAAAATCAAGGTCTATGAGAGCATAGAGGGAAACATCAAGTTCGTCCTTCAATGCGACCTCGACGAGTTTCTCGAAAAGTGCTTCATCAGTTCGTCCCATCCAGACTACAGGACTGTGAAGTGCAGAACCAACTCCGGCGGAAACGCCAAAACAACCACCACTAAATCATAATTCATTATGGACCAGACTCCCGATCAGCAGGAAGTGCTGATGGCCCGCGACAACACAAGCGGGAAAGTCGGGGCGGTCGTAGGGCAGAATCCCGACGGCACCCCGAAGATGGCGGACGTAGAGTCAACGCCTCTCAGTGAACTCATCAAGTTCAACAAAGGGCAGAACCCCCTCGAAGCGTTCATGTCGAATTTTCTCCGGCAGGCCAAGAACCCGACGATGTTCAGCCTTTTCAGACTGCCAGCCGACAGGTATGAAATGGTCGCGCCCGCAATGGCGGACATTATTCAGGAAGCGGAGAAAAACGCAGAGATGCTCAGACCCTATGCGGTGGAAACGGACGTCCCCGCCCGGACAGTAAATCCTGAGCAACAGACAGTTCCTGAGCCTCCGGCTCAGCAGGAACAACAGGCAGTCGAGACACACCGGCCGCCGCAGCAGGCGCAGACCCCGGAGCCTGAACAATCAGCGCAGGCACAACAGCCCCAACAGCCTGAACAGACACCCGCGGCACCTGTCAGGAATGCCCCCATAGACGCGGATAGCATAGACTGGGACAAGATACAGAAGCAATGGGGCATCACGCGCGAAGACCTTGAAAAATCAGGGGCACTCGACCAGATGGTCTATAACCACAAATCGCCGCAGCTTTTCACTGTGACGCCACAATTCGGCGACGAGAAGTTCTCGATTCAGGCAAAACTCTCTTTCCGTACCAACCCCGATGGCTCATACTCACTTGTGCCACATTTCGTCCGCAACGAGCCGCAGCTCGACAAGGAATACAAGGGCTATACATTCACAGGCGAGGACAAGGCCGAACTGCGCAAGACCGGCAACCTCGGCAGGGCGGTGGAACTTGCCGACCCCAATACCGGGGAAATCAAGAGATGCCTCGTGAGCATAGACAGGCTCACCAATGAAATCGAGTCAATGCCGATAGACAACATCTATATCCGGCGCAAAGTGGCAAACATAGAACTCGATATGCAGGCTGTCGGCATACTGAAGAACGGCGGCACCATACGGGCGCAGAGCGTCGAACTGCCCAACGGCGCGAAATTTGTCGCCGACCTGCAATACAACGTATCCAAGCGTGATGTCGTTTTCGTCAACTCCGATCTCTACCGCCAGTTGCAGGAGCAGAACGGGAAGCCTCAACAGCAACAGCAGACGCAACAGAAGCCGGAAGAACGCTGGCACAATGCCGACGGCACTGTCAAACGCCTTGCCCACTGGTGTAAGATAGAGCTGAGCGAACAGCAGCAGAACGACTATCTTGCCGGTAAGAAAGTCCTCGTGGGCGAAGCCAAAGACCTGTTCGGCAACAACTGCACCGTCTATTTCCAGTATGACCCTGAAAAGCGTGCGCCGATCACCACCCGCGTATATCCTGACCGCGACAAGGTGGTGGGCATCGCCGAGGAAAGCAAGACCCAGATGGCTGTCAACAATGACGGTGCCACAAACGAGGCTACCAAGAACGTGAAGGAGCCTCTCCAGCGCGGACAGACCGCGCCAAAGGACGAAAACCAGCAAAGGCAGCAGAAACCCAAAGGTCCCAGACCCTGAAAGCCTCTCACCATCCGTCCACAATCAACATACACTGTGATTCAACCGATATGATTGCCGGGTTATGACTGTAATCCCGACCACTGAATCCACGCCACGTCCGTAAATATCCCGTCCGGCAACCATATCACCCAGACAAGTTATCCCCACGGCACGGGGATAAGGGCGACCCAATCCCCGTGCCTTCAATAAATTCACCCTAAACCCACATTAAATTATGATCCTTATTATCTGCGAGAGCATTCTCGCCACCAAGAACGTCGCCATAGCACTTGGCGCAAACAACGAGACAAGCGAGGGCATCTATACCTCCGGAACATTGACAGTTGCCGCAGTGCTGCCCCGTTTCATCCGCCACACGCCCCTCGGCGAGATGGCGGACGGAAAGAGTCCGTTCATCCCGGAGAAGTTCCGGATGTCCGTCACCGACAAGGAACTGGAACGCGAACTGAAGCCCCTGTTCCGCGAGGCATCCGAAGTGGTGTTCGCCTCCGACGGCGGAGCCGACGCACAGGCGCGCTTCTTCAACATCTGCCGCCACTTCCGCGTGGGCTGTCCCCGAAGCCGTATGTGGATGACCCGGCTCAGCTACGGCGCAATCCGCGGGGCATTCCATTTCCGTGAGTCGGGCCGTCACCTCCACCGCCTCGCGCAGACAGGACTCGTGTCAAAAGGTATGGATATGCTGTTCGGCTACAATATCAACCAGACCTTACTGCACTTCGGGATTCCCGCCTGCAACCTTACCCGTCAGGAGGCTGTCGCGCTCTTGTATCTTGGAGAACTCTCCGACCATATAGACTATGTGCAGCTGCCGGCACATCCCGCATATTCAATCCTCGTCAACGCAAACAGCGGCACGATGTTCGAGTCCGCGGAGTCATGGGACGATGAGGCTGATGCCGGAACCGCGCTCGAATCCGTCCCCGTTGGCGAAACAGTACCCGCCACGCTGACCATAGAGGAGACCGACAGGTTCAACCTGCGTTTCCACACACTCCTGACACTCCAGATGGACGCCTTCAACAATCTCGGCTTCATGCCCGGCAAGACGCTGAAAGTTGCGCAGAAACTTTATGACAGGGGGCTTATATCGTCGCCTCTGACCGACTGCCCGCACCTTCCCGAAAAACTGCGCAGTCACATCATGACGGTGTTCCCCGATGCCGGAGGCTACTGGTGGGGAGACAACGGGGCGACAATCGACAGCCACGCCATAATAACCCTGCGCGCCGCCGACGAGGTGCTGACCGCGAGCGAGCTGCAACTCTACCGCCTTATCCTCAACCGTATGAGGGCTGTCATGGAGCAGAACCCCGTCCGCAAGTATGCCACACTGGAGTTCACCGTCGGTGACAACCGTTTCAGCCGCCGCTGGGAGATAACCGGCGACGCCTATGACGTGACCGAGACAGGCACTTTCCAGACTCAGGTCGAGATTGCCGATGCAGGGGTGTATCCCTTCGACCGCCCTGTGGAGTCAAGAGCGTTTGCCGATGTCATCGGCAATCTCACGACAGTGGCAGGCTGTGTCGATGAGTTAATGCACACCGGTGTGCCATACACGAAGGAGACAAACGACTACGGCAGCGCGACGGGCAGCCTTGTGAACAAGGGACTCGCCATGCTTGACGGCGACGAGATATACCTCACCCCCGAAGGTCAGGCAATATTCGATGAGTTTTTCGGACACGAGATTGCCGAGTTGATACTGACATGGCAGTTCGAGGCAAACGACCTCTACGGAGGCGACCAGACCGGACGCAGTGTCATCGAAGGCTTCTCCGGCGCGCTTCTTGACCTGATCGGCGAACTTGACCCCGATTGCGTGGAATAATACGCTGTCTCCGGCATTTCCATTCAAAATAATCGGCACTACATAGCTGAAAATCGGATAGAAATCGCTAACTTTGCCACTGAATCGCAGTCATAATTTATTTTGATTGTGGATTTAGTGGTG
>CATZGB010000043.1 GCA_958418815.1 uncultured Bacteroidales bacterium
ACCAAGGACTCCCTGATTATGAGTCAGGTGCTCTAACCAACTGAGCTATAGGACCGGATGGAGGGCGACGGACATCGGGAGGGAGCCCGTTTTTGCTCCGGTTTTGATTTTGCGGTACAAAGTTACGATTTTCTTTTGGAGTTCGCAACCTTTTTGGAATTATTCACAAAATATTTTTTTCGTGGATGATGCCGCATAGCGTTTTTTTGGTTATATTTGTGTAGAGATTAGCTATGGCGGCCATCGTTGCTGTTGCGACGGAGGAAGCCAATGCCGGCATATGACGGATTTCAGCCCCTGGCGCGTCGTGGCCTATGACTCTCTCCGGCTTGATGATTTTGAAAACAAAGATTGCATATGGACAACATGGTGATAATGTGCGCCGCCGGGCTGGGACTCTCCTCCCTGTTGGGTTCGGCGGCCGGACTTCTGTTCCGCAGCATTCCTCATAAATGGAACGATATTTTCCTGGGCTTCTGCGCGGGCATGATGCTCGCGGCCTCGCTGGTGTGCCTGATTCTGCCCGGCTTTGAGGCTGTCGAAGGGATAGACGTGTGGCAGGTCGTGGCCGGAGTCATCCTCGGTGTGATACTTGTGGGATTCCTTGATTTCGTCACGCCCCATCTCCACAACTTCTCAGGAATCGACCCCGAAGCCCACCGCCAGTCGTCGTCGGTCAACAAGGTGCTGCTGTTCGTGATGGCAATCGCGATTCACAAGTTCCCCGAGGGGATGGCCACCGGCATCGCTCTCGACGACACCAACCCTGGCAGCTCGCTGGCCATCACATTGGCCATCGCCTTGCAGAACATACCCGAGGGGATGGTCATCGTCACCCCGCTGATGGTGATTGGAGTTAAATTCACAAGGGTTGTAATGATAGCCCTTTCAGTGGCATTGCTGGAGATTGTCGGCGTGTTCGCCGGCTGCTTCCTGGGCAACATCTCCGAACTGCTGCTCCCCGCCATGCTCGGTATGGCCGGCGGCGCGATGCTGTATGTGATTTCCGACGAGATGATACCCGAGACCCACACCCACGGCTTCCAAAAAGAATCCACCTATGCCCTTGTCGCGGGGGTCGTGATGATGCTACTGATTGAGAAGTTCATATGAGATATGTCGGACTGATCGATTGCAACAACTTCTTCGTGTCATGCGAGAAGGTGTTCGCCCCGGCCCTGGCCGACCGTCCGGTTGTGGTCACCAGCAACAACGACGGCTGCGTGGTGGCCATGTCGGGAGAGGCCAAAGCACTCGGCATCACCCGCGGTGTGCCTGTGTTCCAAATCAGGGAGCTTGTCGAGCGCCACAAAGTCGCCATCCTCCACGGCAACCACCGCCTCTACGGCAACCTCTCGGCCCGGGTGATGGCCACAATCGAATCCCTCGTACCCGACATCGAGGTTTATTCAATCGACGAGGCGTTTATCAATTTCCCTGCAGGAGCCACCGCCGGCGACGCCGAAGCGCTTGGCCGCCGCATCGCCACCGCCGTCAGGCGCAACGTCGGCATTCCCGTGTCAATCGGCATCGCGTCCACCAAGACCCTCGCCAAGGCCGCAGCCCGTGTCGCCAAGCGCGACCTCTCCCACCGGGCGGTGTTTCTCATCGATTCCGACCAACGCCGACGCGACATACTCGCCTCCATGTCTGTCGGCGACATCTGGGGCATCGGCCGCCGCCTGGTCGACAAGCTGAGACGGGCAGGCATCGAGCGGGCCTCAGACTTCGCCGACGTGCCCGCCCCCCTGGTGACGCGACTGGTCAACATCACCGGGCAGCGCACCTGGCGCGAGCTCAACGGCGACCCCTGCATCGACAAAGACCCGGAAGCAGCTGTCAAGAAACAGATATGCACCACCCGCACCTTCTCCCCCTCCATCTCATCGCTCGGCCGGCTCGAGGAAGCCATCACACGCTTCATGGAGAACGCCTCCCGCAAGCTGCGCCGCCAAAAGTCGGTGACCAAAGGCATCTCGGTCTTCATCCAGACAAATTCCTACCGCAAAGACCTGCCGCAATACACCAACTCAGCCTACCGCGCCTTCGAGGAGCCTACCAACGACCTCATGACGCTGGTCAAGACCGCCCTTGAGGCCCTCGGCTCAATCTACCGCGAAGGACTCAGCTACCGCCGGGCCGGGGTGATAATCACCGACACCTGCCCTGCCGAAGGGATGCAACCAAGCCTCTTCTCCTCTGTCGCCGACCGCGAGAAACGCCGACGGCTCAACACCCGCGTCGATCTGCTCAACCGCTATCCATTGACATCAGACAAAATCCACCTGGCAAGCGGTGTCTCCCCCAATCCTCCATCCCCTGACAACAACAACCGTTGACCCTCCTCATCAACGCCGAAGATGAAGCAGTTCGAGAAAACGCCCCACAGTCACCGAATCTCCCGAATACTTCCCTTCATCCTCGCTCAGCTTGCAAGTCTGACTGTAGAACGGCCATGACTCCGTGATTTTCACATCCGTGAGCTTTATCACGATATTCCTCGGCCTGACCCCCTGGAAATCATTCGTGAAGTGGGTGCCGATGCCAAACGACGGGATGCAACGTCCGGCGGCATGTCGCTGAATTTCAATCGCCCTGTCCACATCAAGGGCGTTGCTGAACACCACCTGTTTTGTCGACGGGTCGATATTCAGCGAACGGTATTTGGCCTCGATCAAGTCAAGCTCATGCAGGTTGTCGCCGCTGTCAACCCTCAACCCCTTGAACATATTGGCGAAATCCTCCGAGAAGTTCAGGCTGAAAATCCGCCAGCCATATGTGTCATACAGGAATGTCCCCAACGCCCCCCGATAGGTCTTGCGCCATACATTCATCGCTATATGGTTAGCCATCAACGGCCCATACATACCCGCTATCGCGCAGACAAACTCATGCGCCATAGTCCCGACCGGAGTCAGGTCATATTTCATCGCATAATACACATTGCTCGTGCCGGTGAAACGTCCCGGCCCCGCCAGCCGCTCCCCGCATTCCTTCATCGCCCTCACCACCGTGTCCTGCGCCCTGCCCGAAGCCCGCCGCCTGGTGCCGAAATCACTGAACACGCATCCCGCCTCTATCAGCCGTCTCGCCTTGTCAGCCGAACGCCTCGCGTAATCCTCATAATCAAACGACTTATCCTCACCTGTCACAATGTAATAAAGCTCGGATATTATGGCCAGCACCTTGACCTCCAGCAATATCGTCGCGCTCCAGTTCCCCTCGAAGCAGACAGAGAGATGCCCCTCCTCATCCTGCCCCACAGTCACGAGCCTGCGGTCATACCGGAAACCCTTAAGGAAACTGTAGAACCAATCGGGGATATACCGGCAACGCCGTCGCATGAAGCCAATCTCCTCATCGGTGATTCTCACCTCCTCCAGCATCGCCACCTGCTCCCTCACCAGCTCTGCGAAACCCGGAGGATAAACCGTGTTGTCGCGGTCAATGAACATATATCTGACCATCGTCCTCGGGAAGTTCTCGATCACGGCGCAACACATCGTGAATTTATAAAGGTCGTCATCTGTGAATTTTGTTATTATCGGGCGCATAATCCTGTCGCGAAAAAATCAATGTAAATGCTTTCTGTGATAACAACCGACACTTCAATACTGTTTCCACCCACACACAACACCGACGATTGATCAGCGTTATAATAATACAATACCATCAATGTTTTCCACCAACCAATATGCCATGCACTCCAGGGAGAAGGAAATATACAAGGTAACGCTGGCCGGCACCGCGGTCAACGCCGTGCTGATTGCGCTGAAATTCATAGCCGGCATACTCGGCAGGAGCTCGGCCATGGTGGCCGACGCCGTACACTCCCTGTCAGACTTCGTCACCGACATAATCGTGCTTGTCTTCGTCAGAATCTCCGGCAAACCTCACGACAAGACCCACGACTATGGCCACGGAAAATTCGAGACCCTCGCCACATTGATCATCGGGCTGATTCTCATCGGGGCCGGGGCCGGCCTGATGGCCGGCGGCATCAGTCTTGTCATCGACAGCCTGCACGGCCACAGCCTTCCCCGCCCCACATGGCTCGCGCTCTCCGTGGCAGCAATATCCGTGGTGTCAAAAGAGATTCTTTACCGCTACACTATCGTTTGGGGCAACAGGCTCGACTCCCCCGCCGTCGTGGCCAACGCCTGGCACCACCGCAGCGACGCGGTCTCCTCGCTCGGCACCCTCGCCGGCATCTCCGGAGCAATGTTCCTGGGCGACCGATGGCGCATACTCGACCCGATAGCCGCGATACTTGTCAGCGTCTTCATCATCAAAAGCGGCTACGACATCGCGAAACCATGCGTAACCGAGCTGCTCGAAGGCTCGCTGCCCGAATCCACAGAAAAGGAAATACTCGACACGGTCTTGTCGGTGGAAGGGATACATGACATACACAACCTGCGCACGCGCCGTATCGGCAACGGCATCGCAATCGACATGCACACCCTGATGGATGGCGACATCACCCTAAGCGAAGCCCATTCATTGGCCACCAAGGCCGAACAGATGCTCAGGTCTAGGTTCGGCACGAACACCTACATCTCGATACACATGGAACCCGCCAAAAACACCCCTCTTCCACCTCCCTAAAAACCATCGCCATACGGGGAGGCCACTGCCGCGTGGGCTGCCTCCTGGGCGAGCCGTGCCTGCTCCTCTGTCATCCCCGCCGGACGATATGGATTGCCTACCACAGACTCCCCGAAAATCGCCTCAAACCAAGTGCAGGCCGCCGTGTAGCGTCCTGTCAGCAGGTCAAGATGATAGCCGTCGCGCGTGAGGTCATAGTCTCCACCTGCCATCCGGGCAGCCTGGATGGCCGTTCCGGAAGGAATCAGCACCGAAAGAGCCGGATGGTCGGCCATCACCCTGCGGCTCGCCCCCATTATGGAGTCATACATTATCTTCTGGTCAGACCCGTAGGTCGGGAAAGCCCTATGGGCAGAGTCCGGGGAATAAGCCCAGGTCTGGTGCCACATATACACGGGATTCCCTCCGGCCACACTGTCTACATACTCCATCAGCGGGCCGAGGGTAACATAGGAGGAATACAACCCCGACAGCGGGCTTGACTGCTGGAAGCTCACGAAGTCCCACTCGTCGGATGCCAGGGCAGCGCCCAATTTCACCGGCGACGCGGTGATGGTGGCCCCGTCAAGACCGATGCGCCGGAAGCGGTAGGCGGCCGAGTCAGCAAGGGCGTTGAGATGATGGCGTTCGAGCGGACATCCCGGTATGTAAAGGTCTCCGACCACCACCTTCTTGCCCGCCGCCGCGCATATCTCATGGAAATACTGGTCGACGGCATCCTCCGAGAAACTGTTGCCTATGGCGAGAATCCTGACCACGCCATCTCCGGCCTTGACAGGCCCGGACTGACGCGCCCGTGAATGCATCCCCCCGGCATGGACGGCTACGATTGACGACAAAAGACAGACAAGTGAAATCAGCTTTTTCATGATACAGGCATATTAATCGGATTGTCAAATAAGTCAGCCTGCAAAATTAGCCTTTTCAAGCCTTATGGCCAAATACATGGAGCGCCACATCCGCCGGGGTTTAATCACGCCCCTGTTTTTTAAAATAATTTACGATATACACAACCCGGTGGTTAAAAACAAGTTAAACCACCGACCCCGGCTAAACGCCAGGGTGTTATATCTGTCAAAGATGCAAACAAAAGGATTTATAACCGGATTGACCAACCCCTTTGCAAAGGGCCAAATCATCCATTAAACTTATCAGACTTATGAAAAAGAAAATTTTAGGTTTAGCAGCAATCGCAATATCAATGGTCTCTTTCTCCTCTCTCGCCCAGACCCAGCAGCCTTCGGCGGCTTGCACCACCACACAGGAATGCACAGCCCCGCAGAAAAACTGCCAGGCAGCGAAATCTCCCCGAAAGGCGAAATCCCCCAAGGCTGATCCATTCGCCGGCCTGACCCTCTCGGAGTCACAGAAGACCCAGCTCAACGCCCTCAAGGCAAAACGCGCCGAAGCCCGCGCCGAGAAGCAGCAGGCCCGACAGGCAGACATGCGCCTCAACGACTCGGCCCGTGTGGCCAACCGCAGGCAGTATCTTGAAGAGGTGAAGGAAATCATCGGCCCCGACCAGTATGTGATGTACCTTGAGAACATCGTCGTGAACGGCCCCCAGGGCAACACCGCACGCAGCAAGGCCATCTCCAAGGACGCCCGCCACGCAAAAGGCTTCAGCCGCGCATCCAAGGCTCCCAAGGCCAACCGCACCCACGCCGCCAACCGCGCCGCCAAAGCAGCCGCTGCCGAGACCAAATGACGACAGCTTTTGAACACATTTCCATAACCATCCCGCCCCGGGTCAGGCCCTCGAAGCCAGACACGGGGCGGTTTGCGCCAGCCCGTCCCCACCCTTTGGGGACACGTTATTTGGGTAATTGAGGGAAAAGCGGTATATTTGCACAATAATTCTGAAACCTCCCAAGGATGAAGCTCTTCAAGATATTGCGCCGCGGAGCAATGGTCGCCATGGCCTTCGCTCTGATGACGGCGTCTCAGTCGTGGGCCGGGATTGTCAGCGAGCTCCCGACCATCCGTGTAAACGGCAAGGTCATGTATTATTACGACACCCAGTCGGGCGACAACATCTACACCGTCGCCGACAAGCTCGGGGTGTCAGTCGAGGAAATCCGCGCCTACAACCCCTCCGCTTCCGACGGGGTGAAACCGCGAATGAGATTATTCTTCCCTACCGACATCGCCTCCACCGCCTCGGGCGACTCCGCCGGCCCCCTGACCCATGTGGTGGAAAAAGGGGAAAGCATCTACGGCATCGCGCGGCAGCATGGCCTCACGATGGATGAGCTGATTTCGCTCAATCCTGTCGCCGCCGACGGCATCAAGACCGGGATGAGACTCCGCCTGAGCAACGAAGACACAACCCCCACATACACAAAAGAGCCCCAGGCCCCCGCATCTCCCCGTGCCGACATCCAGGCCGCTCCCGCGCCGGAAGAGGTCGTGGTCGATGTCACCACCCCCGACACCATCGCCGGATATGACGATGACGCGGCGTTTTTCGTCGACCCTCTCCCCACCGACACCATTGACGCGCAAGGACGGCAGATGAACGTGGCAGTCATCCTCCCCTTCCTTCTTGGAGAGGAGAACATCGGACGCCAGACCCAACTCTACACTGAGTTCTACAAGGGCTTCCTACTGGCTGCCGACACCCTCAACCTGCCGGGCCGCGCCCCTGTCAAAATCCATGCCTACGACTCCTCGGCCAGCCTCGACTCGGTCCGGGCCATAATGCGCCGTCCCGAAATGGCCTCGATTGACCTCATCGTAGCCCCTGACAATGTGGCCCAACTCCAGGCGATATCAAAGGCCGCGCCCGAAAACACATTGGTTCTCAATATGTTCGCTGTCAGAGACTCATCATATCTGACCGTGCCGGGCATGGTGCAGACCAACATCCCCCACGACGCCATGTACAGCCACGCCATCGAAGGCTTCATCGACCGCTTCCCAAGCGCCACAGTGGTGTTCCTGGCCCGCAGCGGCGGACGCTCTGACAAGGAGGAATTCACCGACAAGTTGAAACAACGCCTCAGCTTGGACGGACGGCCCTACCGCACTGTCAACTTTGACGGCTACCTCGCCGATGCCGACCTCGAAGACCTCAACCCCGACACCGAGTCATTCGTCTTCATCCCGATGTCGGGCAACCGCGATGAGTTCACCCGGATTCTCCATGCGCTGAAAGCCCTGAAAGGCAGAGCCATCGACCCGGAGTCGGTGCAGGTGTTCGGCTACCCGGAATGGGCCACATTCCGGGGCGAGCAGTTCGACGAGATTTGCGACCTCACGACAACGATATACTCCAGATACTCACCCGTAGAGCATGACCCCGACGCCGTCGCCGTGAACGCTGCCTTCCGCAAAACCTACGGAGAAGGTGTACTCGACAAACAGATGCCCGTGCTCGGCATTCTCGGATATGACACCGGCCGGATGGTCATCGAAGGGCTGCGCACCATGGCCGGGAGAGGAGATTTCCCCTCTGACTTCTCCGGCATACAGAGCGGCATACGCCTACAACGCGCCGGCGACAATGGCGGCCTCTTCAACAACGCCATATTCATCATCACCTACCGCCCCGGGGGAGTAATCGAAAAGACCCTGAAATGACCCTTTCCCCGAAACAACTGATACTGCCATTGATTATGCTGCTGGCCCTCCCCGCGAGCCGGATGGCGGCCCAGCGCCACTACATCCCCCACGTCCATGTCGGGGTACACGGCGGCATGTCACTCTCCAACCAGTCATTCTACCCCTCGATAAAAGAGAGCATGCTCAGCGGCGCGCAGTTCGGCGTCAGCTTCCGCTACGCCGAGGAGCGCCACGTCGGGTTGCTCGCCGAGCTGAACATCGAGCAACGCGGCTGGAAAGAGAACTTCGAGGAAGCCCCATTCAGTTTCCAGCGTCAGCTCACCTACCTCGAGCTGCCCATAATGACCCACATCTTCTTCGGCTCCCGCACCGTGAAGGGATTCTTCAACCTCGGCCCGGAAGTGGGCTACATGATCGGCGACAAAGCCACCGCCAATTTCCCCTACATGGACCTCCCGGCCGTCGCCGGATTCCCCGCCAACCGCCGCTACGAACAGATGCAGATGGACATCTCCAGCCGCTTCGACTACGGCATCACAGCCGGGGCAGGGGTCGAATTCATAATCCGCCGCCGCAACAGCATCACCCTCGAGGGCCGCTACTACTACGGTCTTGGCAACATCTTCCCCTCCTCCCGCAAGGATGTCTTCTCCGCCTCGCGCGGTTCCTCCATCCAGATCACCCTCGGCTACCTCTTCCGCCTCAAATAATCCCCCTCTCTTGACATGAACTCCATCGAAATCTCAAATTTCAAGAATTTCCGCCACCTGCGGATCGACAATCTCGGCAAGGTCAACCTCATCGTAGGCAAGAACAATGCCGGGAAATCATCCCTGCTCGAAGCGGTCTCAATCCTCGCGGCCGGAGGCAGCATCGGCTGGCTCAAAAACCTGCTTGCTCTCAGGGGAATGCCTGTGCGCTATCCATTTGACACACAGGAGGTGGATTCTAAAGAAAAGGATAGTTTCCTTTCGCTGTACCACGGCTACGACATCCTCGATTTCAAAAGCTCCCCGATACGGATAGCCTCTGTCGACACCTCGGCGCAGACCCTTTTGCCCATTGAATCGTCTGTCGACATAAAACTCGTCGAAGTGGTCGAGGTAGTCGGAATCGGCGAAGACGGCTCGGAAATCACCCGCAGGGTTCCGAAAGAATCCGTCGACGAGGAAGCCGTCATCAGCGGACAACCCCAAATCGCATTGCTTGTCACCTACAACAACGCATCAAGGAGCATGTATGTGATGGGCCAGAATGCCCGGCGGTTCTTTGCAATAGAAAAAAAGACTCCGTTCGAATATGTCCGCACCGCCGAATTCACAGGTGAAAAGAATCCCGACCTCTTCGACCGCATCGCCCTGACAGACCTTGAACCGTATCTCATACAGGCACTACATATCATCGACAGCCGCATCGAGGCCATAAACTTCCTCAAAGACATACGCCCTCTGTCGACAGCGCGCGTCGAAGACACCCGTGTGCCATTCGTGGTACTGTCGGGAAGCACGGAGAAATACCGCCTCAGCACAATGGGCGACGGCATAAACCGTGTGCTGACCATAATCCTGTCCCTGCTCAACAGCCGTGGGGGCATACTGCTCATAGATGAGTTTGAGAATGGCCTCCACTACTCCGTGCAGCAAGAGCTGTGGAAACTCATTTCCAACCTGGCGTCACAGCTCGATGTGCAGGTATTCGCCACCACCCACAGCAACGACTGCATAAAAAGTTTCCTCCTCGCCACAAAGGATTCTGGAGACAGCCGGCTCATACGCCTGGAGAAACGCGAAAGCGGAGAAGTTGCCGTGGTCTACGACGAGGCCGACGAACTCGACTATATTGCCGAAAACGACATCGAGATAAGATAACACGATGGATAAGCCGGCCAACACATCACTTCTGCTTGTCGAGGGGAAAAGCGAAGTCACAGTCATCCCCCGCATTTGCCAGGAATGTGGCATCCCCCAGAATTTCGACATAGAGTCAGGCAAGAGCCTCGAACAGCTCAAGACCGCGATGAAGACCCACCTGAAATCAACCAACCGCTACAAAAAGCTATGGGTGGTGATTGATGCCGACACTAACGCAAACGGAGCTTGGGAATCAATGAAATACATTCTTGAAAAGAGCGGAAAATATGATTTCGACCGCAAGATGACACTTCCGGTTGACGGGATCGTAATCCCTCCGCGCGACCCGGAGGATTTGACAGTCGGCATATGGGTCATGCCTGACAACAGCTCCAACGGCATGCTTGAGGATTTTATGCTCTCACTGGTTCCAAAGGAGGACACACTGCTTGAGGAAGCCACATCAATAGTAGACCGGTTACACGACGAGCGCGACCGCCACAATATGATATTCAAGGCCGCACACAAATCCAAGGCCCTCATTCATACCTGGCTTGCCTGGCACGACACACCCGGGGAATCACTCTCCGTGGCGGTCACCAAGCATCTTTTTGATACCTCGCACCCTCTGGCCGGACGTTTCTCGGCATGGCTGTCACGCCTGAACGGCTGATTACAGGCGGTCGACAGAGGCCACGGACGCGCAGCCTGCGTCAGCAGAGCAGCGGCTGGATGCGGCGGAGGGCGGCGATGAATGTGTCGACTTCTTCACGGGTGTTGTAGAGGGCGAAAGAGGCACGGACGGTGCCTTCGATGCCGAGAGCCTGCATCAGGGGCTGGGCGCAATGATGGCCCGTGCGGACGGCTATACCGAGTTTGTCAAGCAGCATCCCGGTGTCGTAATGGTGTGCGTCACCCATCAGGAAGGAGATGACGGGGGCTTTTCCGGGGGCCGTGCCAAAAATCCTCATACCGGGTATTTCCATCATCCGGGCCGTGGCATAATCAAGCAACTCAAGCTCGTGGGCCTCAATCTTTTCCAGCCCGATTGACTCAATGTAGTCAAGGCAGGCCGAGAAAGCGGCGATTCCCACGAAGTCGGGTGTCCCGGCCTCGAATTTCAGCGGCGGCTCCTCAAAGGTGGTGCCCTCAAACGAGACATGCTTTATCATCTCGCCGCCACCCTGATAAGGAGGCATGCGGTCAAGCCATTCACGCTTTCCGTAAAGCACCCCCACCCCTGTCGGGCCATACATCTTGTGGGAGGAGAAGGCATAGAAATCCACATCGAGCGCCTGCACGTCAATCGCCATATGGGGCGAAGCCTGCGCACCGTCGACCACCACAACGGCCCCACGCGAATGGGCATAACGGGCCATCTCGGCCACCGGATTCACTGTGCCGAGCACATTCGATATGTGGCAAAAGGAAACAAGGCGTGTCCTCTCTGTGAAAAGCGACTTGTAAGCCTCCAGGTCAAGAGACCCGTCGGGAAGAATCGGCACAACCTTGATGATCACCTTCCTGCGCGACTGGAGCAGCTGCCATGGCACGATGTTGGCGTGATGTTCCATCCGGGTCAGGATTATCTCATCTCCATCCTCCAGCAACTCCCCCATCGACGATGCCACAAGGTTAAGGGCCTCGGTGGTGCCACGGGTGAAAATCACCTCCTCACGCGAAGGGGCGTTGATATACCGGGCGACACGGTCGCGGGTGGCCTCCATCAGGTCGGTGGCCTCCTGCGACAGGAAGAACACCCCGCGATGCACATTGGCCTTATGCTCGCTGTACATCCGCGCGACCGCCTCCACCACCTGGCGCGGGGTCTGCGAGGTCGCCGTGTTGTCGAAATATACCAGCGGTTTGCCGTAGACAGTACGGGAAAGTATCGGATAATCGCGCCTGAGCGCATCAACATCGAGCATAGTCAACAGTCGTTTGGATAATCAACAGTCGGTCAATTCAATCATTTTTCTGCCACTCGGCCACGGCAGGTGGCGCAGGCCGCGTCTCCGCAATCGCCTGAAAAACGCAGTTCGAGCAGATGACGCAGACGGTCGCGCAGGGTCTCAAGCCGGATTTTTTCAACCACATCCACCATGAACGCCTGCATCAGCATCTTGCGGGCCTCACTCTCAGGGATGCCACGGCTGCGCATATAGAAGAGCGCCGCCGAGTCGAGCTGGCCGGTGGTGGCCCCGTGGGAACATTTGACATCATCATTGTAGATGAGCAGCTGGGGCTTGGTGTGCATCCTCGCCCCAGTGGAGGCCAACAGGTTGCGGTTGCTCTGGTAAGCCTCGTTGAAGCGGGCACCGTGGGCCACCTCTATCAGCCCCTCGAACGCCCCGGTGGCGTCATCGTCAAGCACATATTTGAAGAGCTGGTCGCTGTGAGAATGGTCAGAGCGGTGTGCAAGGTATGAACTGTTGTCGATATGCTGGCTGCTCGACCCGGTGGCCATACCTGAAAGGATGGTCTCGCAACGGTCGCCAGTGATGTCGACAAGATACTCATTGCGGGTGGTGCCGTTGGTCAGCGTGGCCGCGCAGATGTTGAGCGACGACCCAGCCTCCTGGCGGCAGCGGAACTGACACCATCTGGCGGTGGCCGGCGATGACTCCTCAAGGTCATACCAGTCGACCCTGGCTCCCTCCCCGGCGATTATCTCGACTACCTCGGTGGAGCCGAACACCACATCGCGGGTCTGGGTGTGGTCACACTTCAGCACACTCACCTCAGCACCCTCCTCGGCCACAAGCAGCACCCGGCGGGGGGCGAGAAGCGGGGTCTGCCCGCTGAAGATGTCGACAATCTGGATGGCCTTGGCCATCTTCACCCCCTTGGCAACATGGATGAACACCCCGTCCTGGAGAAGCAGGGAGTTGAACGCCATGGCCGCGTCATATCTCTCCACCGCCTTGCCAAGCCAGCGGCCCATGAGGGCGGAGTCGGCGTCGCGCAGCGAGCAGACGGTGACACCCTCAGGGAGGTTCTTCAGCAAAGTGGCTGACGGCACAAAGCGGTCGTTGACCACCACGGCCAGCAACGTCGTGATGTTGGGGACATCACAACGGAAACTCTCGGCCACATTCACCGGGAAGTTCACCCGGTTGACATTCACCCCCAGGTCGGGGGCGAACATCGCTTCGACGGAGGTCTTCTCATACCCCTCGTCTGACTTCTCCGGCAACCGCCCGGCAGCTTCCAGGAACTCCAAGGCGCGGTCGCGCCCCGCGTTGAGGGCCTCCGTGGCGTTGGAGTCTATCGCGGCTCGTTCCTGACGTAAAAGGTCGGTGTATTGTTTCAGCGACGACATGGTCATTCCTCCTGGTGTTTCTTGTCTTCCTCCTCCTTTATCCAGTCATATCCCCTCTCCTCAAGCTCGAGGGCCAGGTCGGGCCCACCGGTCTTGACGATGCGCCCTTTGTAGAGGACATGCACGAAGTCGGGCTTGATATAGTCGAGCAGACGCTGGTAATGGGTTATCACAATCGTGGCGTTGCGGTCGGTCTTGAGCTTGTTGACACCTCCGGCCACTACCCGCAGCGCGTCGATGTCAAGCCCCGAGTCGGTCTCGTCAAGAATAGCCAGACGAGGTTCAAGCACAGCCATCTGGAATATCTCGTTGCGCTTCTTCTCCCCGCCAGAAAACCCCTCGTTGACCGAGCGCGAGGCGAGCTTGTTGTCAAGCTCCACCACGGCGCGTTTCTGGCGCATGAGTTTCAGGAAGTCGCTGGCCGACATCGGAGGTTCGTTGAAATACTCCCGCTTGGCGTTGACCGCCGCGCGCATGAAGTTTACCATCGAGACCCCGGGAATCTCAACCGGATACTGGAACGAGAGGAAAAGCCCCTCATGGCTGCGGTCTTCGGGCGAGAGCGCCAGCAGGTCGACACCGTGGAAGTCGGCCGAACCACCCGTGACGGTGAACGCCGGATTTCCGGCCAGCACACTCGAGAGTGTCGACTTTCCAGACCCGTTGGGGCCCATTATGGCATGCACCTCCCCGGGGCGTATGGTGAGGTTGATACCCTTGAGGATTTCCTTCTCCTCTACTCGCGCGCGGAGGTCTTTCACCTCCAGCAATATCTCGTCGCTCATAAGCTTGTCTGTTTCTTGGATTGGAGCGTGTTAGTCAATATGTTTTATGGCGGCCTGTGTCAGCCCACCGACCCTTCGAGGGTTATCTGCAGCAGCCTCTGGGCCTCGACGGCAAACTCCATCGGCAGCTTGTTCATCACCTCCTTGGCGTAGCCGTTGACAATCAGCCCCACGGCCTCCTCGGTCGGGATGCCGCGCTGGTTGCAGTAAAACAGCTGCTCCTCGGAAATCTTGGATGTCGTGGCCTCATGCTCGACCACCGCCGACTGGTTCATCACGTCGACATAGGGGAATGTGTGGGCGCCGCAGTTGCTGCCCAGCAGCAGGGAGTCACACTGGGTGTGGTTCCTCGCCCTATCGGCAGCCGGGGTAACCTTCACCAGTCCCCGGTATGAGTTCTCGCTGTGGCCCGCCGAGATGCCCTTGGAGACAATCGTCGAACGGGTGTCGGGAGCCAGGTGTATCATCTTTGTGCCGGTGTCGGCCTGCTGGTGGTTGCGGGTCACGGCCACGGAGTAGAACTCACCCGACGAGCCTCGCCCGGCCAGCACACAAGAGGGGTATTTCCAGGTGATGGCCGACCCGGTCTCCACCTGGGTCCAGGAGAGCTTGGAGTAGTCGCCACGGCAGAGGCCGCGCTTGGTCACAAGGTTGTAGACACCTCCGCGCCCCTCGGCATCGCCGGCATACCAGTTCTGCACCGTGGAGTATTTCACCTCGGCCCTCTCCTCCACGACAATCTCCACTATGGCGGCGTGGAGCTGGTTCTCGTCGCGCATAGGGGCCGTGCAGCCCTCAAGGTAGCTGACATAGGAGTCGTCGTCGGCCACGATGAGCGTACGCTCAAACTGGCCCGTGCCGGCGGCGTTGATGCGGAAATAAGTCGAAAGCTCCATCGGACACCTCACCCCCTTGGGGATGTAGACAAACGACCCGTCGGAGAACACCGCCGAGTTGAGCGCTGCATAGAAATTGTCTTTGTAAGACACCACCGAGCCGAGATATTTCTTCACAAGGTCGGGATAATCCTTGACAGCCTCAGATATCGAGCAGAATATGATTCCCTTCTCGGCCAGGGCCTCCCTGTGGGTGGTCTTTACCGACACGGAGTCCATCACCGCGTCGACCGCCATGCCCGAAAGCATCTTCTGCTCCTGCAACGGGATGCCAAGACGGTCGAACGTCTTCAGCACCTCGGGATCAATCTCGTCGAGGTCCTTGGGCCCATCTTTTTTGACAGGCGCGGCGTAATAGCTGATGGCCTGGAAGTCGATGTCGGGCATGTCGAGGTGGCCCCATTTCGGCGGGGTCATCGTCAGCCAGTGGCGGTAGGCTTTGAGACGGAACTCCAGGAGCCATTCTGGTTCATTCTTCTTTTTGGAAATCAGCCTGACGACATCCTCGCTCAGCCCCACGGGAATCACCTCCGTGTCGACATCGGTCACGAAGCCATACTTGTAGTCGCCCGAGGTGACATCGTCTATGATACTGGAATCATCCTTGCGCTCCGGGGTATCCTTCCCCGCAGCGTCATCATCCTTGCGGCCGGGGAGATTCTTCTCCTCAGCGTCATCCTTGTCTTTCTTGTTGTTCTTATCTTTGTCCATAGTCCGCAGTAGCAGAGTAATGGGTGAAATTCAGTTTTATCCGAGCGCCCACCCGAGCAACGCAGGGGCAAGCCGCGCGATGGCCGGGGCGGCATGGCCGTTGGCCAGAGTCGACAGCTCGGCCAGCGAGGCCCCGGGCTTGATGACCAGCCACAGGTTTATCAGCAGGCTCAGCACCAGCATCCACTGGAAGAGGCTGAACACCGCTCCCCCCAGGCGGTCGAGACCGCCCAGCGCGAGGGCGTGGGTCATCTTCTTGAACAACGACGCGACAGCCCTGACGCCAAGGTAGCCCGCGATGAAAACTATCACCTTGGCCACCACCACATCGAGCGACGACGGTGTCGAGCCGCCGGCGATGAACTCTGCAAGGGGATAGCCCCCCAGCCTGCAGGCCACGACGGCAAACACGATGGCCGCCACCGCGCCCACCTGGACGATGACCCCTCGGTAAAATCCATAGGCCACCGACCCCACGAACACCGCTAATATGATAACGTCGAGTGTAGTCATTGGTTCAGTCTGCAAAATTACAAAAAATCTTCCGAGGATTAGGCAAAAACAGCTAACTTTGTGGCGCGGACAGCGCGTGGCTGCCCATAAACCAACATCTCTGACATGATAGACCAGATACTCGAATACAACCGTCGCTTCGTGGAGGAAAAAGGCTACGAGCGCTTCGCCACAGACAAATACCCCGACAAGAAAATCGCCATCGTGGCCTGCATGGACACACGCCTGGTGGAACTGCTCCCTGCCGCCCTCGGCCTGCGCAACGGCGATGTCAAAATCATAAAGAACGCCGGGGCCACAATCACCAACCCGTTTGACTCGGCGATGCGCAGCCTGCTCGTGGCTGTATACGAACTTGGTGTCACCGAAATCATGATCATAGGCCACACCGGATGCGGAGTGCAGGGAATGGACGCCAACGAGATGCTCCATCTGATGCGCACCCGGGGCATCAGCGAGGAACACATACGCCTGATGGAGCATTGCGGCATCGACCTCAAAGCCTGGCTCCACGGATTCGAGGACACCGACCAGGCAATCCACGAGACCGTGGATCTGGTGAGCAACCATCCCCTCATGCCCGAAGGCATATCCGTGGCCGGATACGTGATGGACTCATACACCGGCGCGCTCCGCCCGGTGCTATGACCCGCGCGTCCTCCTGCAAGGCGGCGACGCCGACTGCCTCAGCCCTGCCCGTCGGCCACGGCCCTGAGCGCCTGCGCCAGCTGGTCGGGACATGAGGTGGGCTTCGCCCCACACCTTATCCCCTCCAGCCGGGCAATCACATCCTCGGCCTTCATCCCTTCGACAAGCCGCCCGACACCCTGCAGGTTGCCGTGGCAGCCTCCGGTGAAAACGACATCCTTCACCTTGCCGTCCTCCACCTCAAACTCGATCACCCGCGAGCAGGTGCCTTGTGTCATATACCTGTATCTCATAATAGCTGATTCTTGATTGACAGACAATGGCATCCGTCCGGCAACCCCGGACGAATGCCTGAAACGCTCCACAAAGTTAGCCAATTAATTCCTCTCCTACAATATCGGAATCATATTTGCCTGCCGTGACGGCCTGCGGCGGAAACCACTATTGACAGACCTTGAAAGTCTGTTTCTTCCCGTTAATTCTGAGTGACACCTTGGGATTTGAAAATTGGGTGACGTGGGGAAAGTGGAGGGTCACAGTGGCCACTCCATCCTTCACGGCAGTCTTGACCGACGTTGCCTGCAACTCTTTTCCTCCCCATGATGGGATGAGCCTCACATCTGAGACAGAGTACCGGTCTCCGGCCTTGTCATCGGTGAAAACGATGGTCACTTTGTCATCGTAGTTGTTGACCCCCTGGCAGCGGGGCTTGGCATGTGCGGCCGCGCCCATCACCACACTAAGCATAAAAAACATCAGGTATTTCATGTCTGTATGTATTTAGAATCGTGATTTTTCGGTGTTTCCGGCCCCTGTTCCGCGATAGCGGTCACGGGTGGTGTTGAAGCGATACTGGAGCGTGAGCATCACAGAGCGGCCTGGGGAGTAATTGGTCTGTACAATCCTGACGGCATCGTTATACATCACCGCATCGTTCTGGGAGGAGTCAAACAAATCCTTGGCTTCGAGGGTAACGCTGAACCTCTCGTTGAGAAATCCCTTGTGGATCTTGGCATTGACATACCATGGGGTGTTTGAGAGCTTCATGTTGTTGTCCCAGCTTGATGTCATCAACTGCGCGTCAACGTTCAGCCAGATGTCAAACGGGAGTTTGACCGCATTCTGCCATTGAAAAAGGAAACCGGGAGCATTCATTTTCATTGGTTCTCCATTCACCGGCAAGGTGAGCCACTGCTTCATCATGCCGACATTGACACGCGGTTGCCACACCCCGACGTTGAATTGCCCTCCGGCGAATGCCTGGAAATAGTGGCGGCGGTCGAGATTCGCGGTTTTTATGAGGATGGCCTCTCCGTCAGTGCCGTAGGGTTGTGTGATATGGTACACACCATCCTTGAAATATGTATAAGACACCTGGGCGAAGAACTGCCGCCACTGGGCCATGTACTCCACGGTCTGCATCCTGGTCGGCTTCAGATACGGGTTGCCGCTTTCAAAGGTCAGGCGGTTGATATAGCTGACAGCCCCGTCAAGCTGACCGTACCCCGGGCGCACGGTCTTACCGGAATAATTCAGACCCATGCGCACGCGGCCTATCTGAGTGGCCACATTCAGCGAGGGGAACAGATTGTCATATGTCTTGCTCTGGCCGTCGCGACGCGTCCCCATTTCATAGTAATCAAACTTCACATGCTCGTAACGAAGTCCTACCCCGATATTGAAACGGCCAAATTGCTGGCCCACCTCCACGAAAGCGGCAATATTGCTCTCGTCAACCCTGTTGTCGGCATCCGAGACCTCCGGAATATTTGCGGTGAAGAGGTTTGTCGTGCGCGTGTCGGTATATTCCTCCCCGAATCTTATCTGTCCGCGCCACAAAGGATGGGTCAGCACCAGTTTTTCGGCGAACATACGGTTGCGGTTGGTCGCGGTCGTGTTTACAATACGGTCATCTCCTGCTTCGCTCAACTCATCGCTGACTGAAAGTTCACGGTTTTTATACCACAGGTAGTCGGCATTGAAATCAATTGCCAGCTTGCCGACAACCCCGTTATAATAGAGATTGGCATAGTGCCTCGGCAATGCAGTGGATTTGTTGTTGACATCCGAGTTGTACCTGTCAAGGAGGCCCCCATCCAGCCAGACCTCACTCGGAATGATTCCCGTGGTGTGATGACGGTTCCAGCTGTTCTGATAATATGCGCCGATGCTGTGGCGGTCGTTGATCATATATGAAAAACCGAGTTTGCCGGTCATGTCATTGTATGTCTGCTTGCCTAACGTGTGCAGGAATTGGTCATACCGGCCTTTCGGAGTGAAGGTAGTCATGTCATTGGTGCGGTCATCGCGGTTTACGCCATACCACCAGCCATAATTGGCGAACAGTTCAAGCCCGCGTGTGCGGTATTTCAGGTCAATCGAATTGCCCGTGCGGAAATAGTGCTGAAAACCATTGTCCGTGCGGATGGTGCCGCTGAATCCATCACCCTTTGGAGGCTTGGTGCGAATCAGGATTACTGACTTCACGTTAGCGGCGTAGGAGGCACCGGGGTTGGTTATCACCGACACATTCTTCATGTCCTGAGAACTCAGCTGGGCAAGTTCCTGGAGGTCGTTCACCTTGCGTCCGTTGATGTAGATTTCAGGAGAACCTTTGCCGAACACCTCCAGCGAGCCTCCGTTGTTTACCACCATCGGCACCCGGGTCAGGACATCGTTGGCAGTCCCTGCAATGGCAAGCGGACTCCCCTCGACGTCAGTGACAAGCGCGTTGCCCTTCATTGTGGTTGACGGACGCAAGGCCTTGACCACCACCTCCCCAAGTTCGACAGCCGACGGGGCGAGCCTAATGGTCCCCATATCGCCTGACCCAGGCACTGTGGCAACACATGTCTCATAGCCGACAAATGAAATTTTGGCGGTAAGATTTCCATTGACATCGGTGCTTATCGAGAACCGACCGTCTGAGTCGGTCACTGCCCCGGTCACATAAGTCGAGTCGCGGTATAACACCACATTTACGAAGTCGAGGGGCATCTCGTTTTCTCCAAACACCTTGCCTGCTATCTCCCGGCAAAAGGCGGGGACAGCTGCCGCGACGGCAATCAGGATCAAAACAATCTGTTTCATTTCTGCATCAGTTTTTAATGATTTTTCTGATGCAAAATTATGCCTAAAGCTGTTTTAACGCCAAATATAAAAGTCTTAACACCAGGGATGCAACCATCTGATTATCAATGGTTGCATCTCTTAAAAGTCTTAACAGGCCACTGTCGGGCCTTAATGGCCCCTTAATCCTTGGCTTGATTAAGCAGAAACCCGACAATATCATCCTTCTCAGGCATTCCGAGCTTCTTTCTTATGGAGGATTTGCGCACATAGATTGTGGAGGTGGTCTGCCCGGTGATCACACTGATTTCCTTCGTTGAGAAACCTGCCACCATAAGCACTATTATCTGCTCCTCTTTCGGGCTAAGAACATCACCATACCGGGTGTGGAGCGTGGTGTGAAACCCTGAATACAGATTGTCGATTATCTTGTAGACATTCACCCAATCCACAAGCTCCCCGTTGGTCTCGCCATCTATGGATGAGATTTTGCGTAGCATTTCACGGTTCTGCTCGGTAGGGGTCTCAGCCACCATCTTGATAATGCCGAGCTGCTTTAGCATCACGCTGCGCAATGCCGACGAGTCTTTGATTTCCGGCTCCTGAGCAGCTGTCGGTACAGATTTATACTCATCCACCATCTTCTGCAAGGCTTCGATACGTTCCTCGTTCTCACGCTCACGCTGTCGGCGCGTGATTACCACCCAAAACGCTCCGGCCACCACCAGCAACGCGACAATTCCGATGATCAGGATTACCACCGTCTTGTGCTCGCTTTCCGCTTTCAACGTCAAAGCACGGTTCTGCTGGTGCAATGCACCGCGTTCAGACTCCCACTGTGAGGCTTTCATTCGATTGTAGCGTTCGCTCTGCCGGTTATTCAATGCATTAATGTGCGTTAGCTTGATTCTGCCGGTCTGCTTGAAGTCTATGATAGCATGGATAAGATTGCTGTAACTGCGGAAATAGGCATCATCTTCTCCTCTCAGTCGGACAGCGAGACTATCTGCAATGGCAAGATGACGTAATGCCCGAGCGGTGTCGCCGCAATTCAGCGCATTTATGGCATACTGGAAATGAAGGAGGTATGCCGCTCCATTGTCAGGTCCCGCTTTTCGGAAAATTTCATCAATAAGAGCGTCGCTCTCTGTGTTCTTTCCTTGTTCGGTCAACAACTGTGCGCGTTCAATTTTAAACTGAAAATGCTTGTCTCCCCATTTGTTCTTACGGGCGTAGTCAACAAGTTCGTTTAAGATATAGAGAGCCGAATCCAGTTCTCCGGCATATTCGTATCCCGTCAGAAGCATATATTTTGCTTCAATCTTTCTCAGGGAGTCTATTTCAAGAGATTCAAGCCTCTTGGCGAGGGGCACAAGCTCACGGCCTTGATACTCGGCAGCCCCGAGCAATACACGAGTCCTCAATGTCTGAACCATAATTGAATCAGGAACATTTGGCAAACCTGCAAGAGAATCAAGCATTGCCATTGCACCTGGAGTGTCGCCCACCCAAAACTTATACCAGGCAAATGCCATTCCGCTACGGATGTCCCTTATTACATCTTTACCACGATAATATCCATGAGCATAAGAGACAAGAGAATCACCTATCATGGAGCGGTTACAGCGCATATGGCCGTAAGCCACAAGGTAATGATATTTCGCCCGCGAAGAATCCTCCGCAAGCTCCGACGGGTCAATGGCCTCAAGCATCCGCAACGCGCTGTCGGCATTGCTCCACATAATATCCTCGGCATCGCTTATCTCCCTGTCATGCCGCGAACTCGACGTCGAGCAAGAAGAAACGGCAAATGCAAGAATG
Source organism: uncultured Bacteroidales bacterium (assembly GCA_958418815.1). Taxonomy (GTDB): domain Bacteria; phylum Bacteroidota; class Bacteroidia; order Bacteroidales; family Muribaculaceae; genus UBA7173. The sequence goes on from CATZGB010000043.1 coordinate 21,788, forward strand.
ACCGCCAACAGATATATCAGATTCCTCATCGTTTCAGTTTTTACCTATTTTTCGCATCGCGCGGATTCGCGTCACGGTTTCCCCTCATGCCATCAAGTGGTCCACAAAGGCTATCGCAAAGATACTACAATTTTCCGAGACTTGCGGAGCATCCCCGTTATTTCACCAGCCTCTCTTAAATGCATTCCCATACCCCAAAAACAAAAGGCCGACGGGCGGAGGCAAGATTGAGGAAATTTTTCGTTAATTTTTCCAAAAGCGGTTGCAATCCAAAATAAATCTGTATATTTGCAATCAGATAAACCAACACCACATAATTAACTCAACCGAATATGTCAAAAGTAACAGTGGTCGGCGCCGGAAACGTAGGCGCCACAACAGCCAATGTACTCGTTACCACTCAGGTAGCCAGCGAAGTAGTTCTCATCGACATCAAGGAAGGTGTCTCTGAAGGCAAGGCGATGGACATCATGCAGACCGCCAACATCCTCAACCTGCAGACCCGCCTCACCGGTGTTACCAACGACTACACGATGACCGCCAACTCCGACGTTGTTGTCATCACCTCAGGCGTGCCCCGCAAGCCCGGCATGACCCGTGAGGAACTCATCGGAGTAAACGCCAAGATTGTCAAGTCGGTTACCGAGAACGTACTGGCCCACTCCCCCAACGCCATCATCATCTGTGTCGCAAACCCCATGGACACGATGACCTACCTCATCCACAAAATCGCCGGCCTGCCCAAGAACCGCATCATCGGCATGGGCGGCGCCCTCGACAGCGCCCGCTTCAAATACTTCCTCAGCCAGGCTCTTGGCGCAAGCGCCACCGAGGTTGAAGGCATCGTAATCGGCGGACATGGCGACAAGACCATGATTCCCCTGACCCGCTACGCGGCTTACCGCGGCATCCCCGCCTCAACCCTCATGCCCGCAGAGCAGCTTGAGAAAGTCGCAGCCGACACAATGGTCGGTGGCGCAACCCTCACCAAGCTCCTCGGCACATCGGCATGGTATGCCCCCGGCGCCGCTTCGGCCCAGATGGTGGCTGCCGTCCTCGGCGACCAGAAGCGCATGATCTCCTGCTCGGCCCTCCTCGAAGGCGAGTACGGCGAAAGCGACCTCTGCATCGGCGTGCCCTGTATCATCGGCAAGAACGGTATCGAGAAGATCGTAGAGTTCGACCTCAACGACCAGGAGAAAGCCCTCTTCAAGGCAAGCGCCGAGGCCGTTCACGCCACCAACGCAGCCCTCGCCGGAGTCCTCTGATTCCCCTGAGGCCAGACTTGAAACAACCCGGAAGGGTGTGTCATCACACAATGCTGTCGAGACACACCTTTCCGTCTTTTTTCACCCCTCCCCACCAAACGCCAGCCCCACTTCGCGCGTTATCCATCTAAAACCCAAACGCAAAAAGACAAACACCCTATGAGACATCCATTGTTGCTCACCGCCCTCGCCGCCCTCGCCATGCTGTCGTCATGCGGCGGCTCATCATCCGACACCGCCACCTCTCCCGACTCCGCCGGACTGGCCGACGAGGTGATAGACAAGGTGGCCGAGTCACCGGCTGTCGTGGCCATCAAGGCCGACGGACAGATTCCACCCGCCGACGGCAAACTTGTCGTGCTCGACTTCAACGCCACATGGTGTGGCCCCTGCCGCCAGTTCGCCCCCAACTTCGAGAGCGTCGCCGACAAATACCGCGGACAGGCCTCGTTTTACAGCATCGACGTGGACCAGAACCCACGCCTGGCGGCCCAGTTCAACGTGCAGAGCATACCCACAGTAGTCTACATACAGCCCGACGGCACAACCTCCTCGACCACAGGATACATGGATGCCGCCGCCTTTGACTCCGCAGTCTCCGCCCGCCTCAAATAACCAGCAACACCCAGCTCTGCGCCCAACAGCCAATCGAGTAGGAGGTAAACACTAATCATAGGGTGTTTATCTCCTACTTTCATGT
>CATZGB010000044.1 GCA_958418815.1 uncultured Bacteroidales bacterium
ACATGAAAGTAGGAGATAAACACCCTATGATTAGTGTTTACCTCCTACTCGATTCCGTTGGCCGTTTATTTCTCCGGGAGCTGTTTGGTGGATTTTGCCCCCAGGTCGAGAATCTTGCGGGCTGTGACGAATACATTTCCCGGGCCGTCAGAAAGGCGTGAGCGGAGGGTCGTGCAGGCTTTCTGGGTGTTGGCGATATGTTTCTCGACATCGTCGAAAGCCTCCATCATCCCTGAGAATTTGTCGAGCAGGCGACCTGACAGGCGTGCTATCTCCTCTACATTGCGGTTGACGGCATCCTGTTTCCACAGCTGGCGCAGCATGCGCAACACGGAGATAAGCTGGGTGGGGGAGACCATCAGCACCCGCTTGTCGTAGGCCTCCTGCCACAGGCCCGGCTCTATCTGCATGGCGGCGATGTATGCGGCTTCGTTGGGAATGAACATCATCACGAAATCCATCCGCTTCTTGCCGATCAGATCCTGGTAGCTTTTCCGTGACAGCTCATTGATATGCGATTTCACGGATGCCAGGTGGTGTGCGGCTGCCTGTTTGCGGCGTTCGCCGCCGTCGTCATCGGGGTCATCCGCGAGGTTTATGTAATCGATGAAGCTTGTCAGAGACACTTTTGAGTCTATCACCAGGCATCTGTCGTCGGGATAATAAACAACGACATCGGCCCTGAGGCTCTTCCCGTCGGGGTCGGCAAGCCGGGAACCGTCGGTGTCGCGTGTCACCTGGGTGTCGAAATGAACCCCCTTCTGCAGGCCTGATTTCTCAAGCAGCTTCTCCAGGATCATCTCCCCCCAGTCGCCCTGCATCTTTGAGTCGGAACGTAGGGCGCGGGTCAGGTCTCGGGCCTCGCGGCCTATGGTCTTGTTGAGTTCGAGCAGTTCGCGCAGCTCTTTCTGTAGCGAGAACCGTTCCCTTGACTCATTGTTGTAAGCGTCTCCCACCGCCTTGCGGAAATTCTCGATGTTCTCTTTGAGAGGCGACAGCAGGTCGTTGAGGCGCTGTGATGAGGTCTCGTTGAACCTGCGGGAGTTTGCCTCCATGATTTCATTGGCGAGGTTCTTGAAACGTTCCTCCTGTTGCTTCAGCAGGGTGGCATTGTGTTGCCGGGCCTCATCCATCTGCTTGTCCTTGGCGGCGAGTTGCTCGCGGAGCGAGTCGGCGGCAGTGCGCAACGAAGATACCTCGGCGTTGAGTCGCGAGTTCTCGCCCGTGAGTGCCGTCTCGCGTTCCGTTGCCTGGGCGCGCAGTTCGGCCTCCCTTCGGGATGCCTCCTGCTGTAAGGCTGCTTCCTTCAAAGCCGCCTCCTCGCGCTGGGCGGCCAGCCGGCTTATGGAGTCCTTTTCCAGGTGGGCGATGTTCTCACGGGTTTTCAGCAACAGCACGAGCAGCACGATTGCGGCCAAGGAGGCTATTATGGCGATTACAGTGGTCATTGATGTCGTAAATTGGGATGTTTCATACAAAATTACTCAACCTCTCGGAAAGATGCAATTTTATCCCGAAATAATTTAATCGGGGATAGGGGCTTGTTGGCTAACTTTGCACCATAATCATTATGATCACTTCTGTTTATATCCCATTTATGCGAAATACCCCGCTTTCTATACATAAGTTTGCCCCGGCAATCGGGCTTTTGCTTGCGCTCGGTGCTTGCTCACCCGGTCATTCAGACCACTCCGGCCATGAAAGCCACGACCATGAGCCTCACGCCCATCAGCCAGTGGCGGAGGATGACCATGACGATGAGGGGCTGATACTGCTCTCTCACGCCCAGCTTGAGAAACTCGAGGTCGCGGCGGAGACAGTGGCCCCAAGGGAATTTTCCGAGATTGTGAAAGTCTCAGGTGAAATTTCCGCTATGCCCGGCTCCGAGGGGGCTGTGGCTGCCCGTCAGGCCGGAATCGTGAAGCTCGCTCCGGGCATATCGGCCGGCGTTACGGTCGCTGCCGGAAGGGCGGTGGCCACGGTCTCGGCCAAGGGGATGAGCGGTGGCGACCCGAATGAGGCCGCGAGGGTGGCTTACAACGCCGCCAAACGTGAACTCGACCGTGTCACCCCGCTGCACAAAGAGGGGATAGTCTCGACCCGCGACTACAATGCCGCCTTGCAGAGGGTGGAGGAGACCCGGGCGGCTATGGGCGCAGGAGCAGCCGGCGGCTCGACCGCGGCCACGGCTCCAGTCGGCGGAGTGATAACATCGGTCGATGTGGTCGACGGCCAGTATGTCGATGCCGGCCAGACCATAGCCTCCATATCGTCAAACAATGCCTTGACCCTGAGGGCCGACCTCCCGGAAAGCGCAGTCGGCAGGCTGGATGGGATATCCGGTGCCCGTTTCCGTACGGCCTACTCCGAAGAAGTCGTGGATGTTGTGTCCTCCGGTGGCCGTATGCTCTCCAAGCCCACCGTCTCGTCAGCGTCGGGAGGCTACATCCCGGTCTATTTCTCCATTCCGCGAACCAACGGGAAAATCATCAACGGCACCTATTGCGAGGTGTATCTGCTTGGCGCGTCACGCGATGGTGTGCTGACTGTGGCCGAGGCGGCTGTCAGCGAGCAACAGGGGAGATATTTCGTGTATGTCGAGAAGTCGCCGGGCCATTACGAGAAGCGCCCGGTGGAGATAGGGCAGACAGACGGCACACGCCGTGAAGTTCTCTCCGGGCTGCAGCCGGGAGAGCGGGTCGTTTGCAAAGGTATGACCTTTGTCAGGCTGGCGGAGACATCAGGAGTGGTGCCAGAGGGGCATTCCCATTCTCATTGACGGGATGCATGCCCAAATAATGTCATACAGAAGAAACAGATTCGCCGATGCTTGACCGTATTATAAGATTCTCATTGCTCAACAGAGTGGTGATACTGGTGCTGGCCGCCGTCATCACCATAGCCGGATGTGTGGTGCTTACCCGCTCCGAGATAGATATATTCCCTGACCTGAACGCGCCGACAGTGGTGGTTATGACCGAAGCGCCGGGCCTTGCGCCGGAGGAGGTGGAGAAGCTTGTCACTTTCCCGGTGGAGACGGCCATGACCGGCTCCAACGGGGTCAGACGCACCCGCTCCTCAAGTTCGACCGGATTTTCTGTGGTCTGGGTGGAGTTTGACTGGGGCACGGACATATACCGCGCCCGTCAGACCGTGGCCGAACGCCTCGCTACCGTAGGGGAGACGTTGCCCCCTGGAGTCGGCACCCCGGTGATGGGGCCTCAATCCTCAATCCTCGGGGAGATAATGATCGTGGGCCTTACCCCCGACTCGACTTCGGTGCTTGACCTGCGCAATATCGTCGACCGCCAGATAAGCCGCCAGCTGCTGGCCACCCCTGGCGTGGCGCAGGTGTCGGTTATCGGCGGAGAGGAGAGGGAGATGCAGATATGCCTGTCTCCCGAGAAGATGAAATTCCACGGGGTGACCCTTGCCGAGGTGCTTGAGGCGCTTGAGGGGAGCAACGAAAATGCCGCCGGAAGCGTGATGTATGCCCATGGCAATGAATATCTTGTCAAAGGTGCTGTCAACACGGCCTCTCCTGAGGAGGTGGCGGCCATTGCGTTGCCGTCCGGACAGGGACGCAATCTGCGGGTAGGAGATGTGGCCATGGTAAAGTTCGGAGGCAGCCTGCCGCGCATCGGCACCGCCTCGGTCAAAGGACGCGAGTCAGTGATACTGACCATCACCAAACAGCCTGGCACAGGCACAATCAGCCTGACCGGGGAGCTTGACCGCCAGCTCGAGGAGCTGCGCAAGACGCTCCCTCCCGATGTCACAGTCTCGGCCGACATTTTCCGGCAGTCTGAGTTCATCGCCAACTCCATCAGCAACCTGCAGGCTTCGCTGCTCGAAGGGGCGTTGATGGTGATAATCGTCCTGTTTTTCTTCCTGATGAATCTCCGCACCACCCTCGTGTCGCTTGTGGCGCTACCGCTGTCAATCATCATATCGGTAATCATATTGCGGGGCATGGGGGTGACAATCAACACTATGAGTCTGGGCGGCATTGCTATTGCCATCGGTTCGCTGGTTGATGACGCGATTGTGGATGTGGAGAATGTCTACAAACGCCTGCGTGAGAACTGGCGGCTTCCCGAGTCACAACGCCGTGGCGTGGTGAGGGTGGTTTATGAAGCGTCAAAGGAGGTCAGAAAACCGATTTTCAACTCTTCGCTCATCATAATCGCCAGCTTTCTCCCGCTGTTTTTCCTCTCCGGAATGGAGGGACGCATGCTGATTCCGCTTGGAGTGGCATTCATAGTCGCCCTGGCGGCCTCTACCGTCGTCGCCCTGACCCTTACCCCGGTGCTTTGCTCATATCTGCTCGGCTCAGGCAAGGATAACGCGTCACTGGCCAAGGAACCGAAGCTGACCGCCAAGATGAAGAAATCCTACAGCCGCGCGCTCGCCTGGTGTCTGCGCCGCCCGGCCATCGTCATCGGTTCAGTGGCTGTGCTTTTCATCGGGTCGTTGGTGATGTTCTTCAACCTCGGGCGCAGCTTCCTGCCAAATTTCAACGAGGGGTCTCTCACCATCAATGTCTCCACCCTGCCTGGCATCTCCCTGGAGGAGAGCGACCGCATAGGGCGCATGGCCGAGGAGATAATACTGTCAGTGCCTGAGGTGCATACCGTAGCCCGCAAGACCGGCCGTGCCGAACTTGACGAGCATTCCCTTGGGGTGAATGTCTCTGAGATAGAGGCTCCATACAGGCTTGATGGCCGGACGCGTCGCGAGATGGTGGCCGACCTGCGCGGGAAACTCTCCGTGATTCCGGGCGCGAGCATAGAGATTGGTCAGCCGATTTCCCACCGTATCGACGCGATGCTGTCGGGCACCGAGGCTCAGATAGCGATAAAGATTTTCGGCCCTGACCTCAACCGGCTCTATTCCATCGGGCAGTCGGTGCGCGAGGAGGTAAACGGTGTCGACGGGGTGGTGGATGTCAATGTGGAGCAGCAGATAGAGCGCCCCCAGATAGAGATCGTGCCCCGTCGCGAGATGCTTGCCCGTTACGGGGTGGCGATGAACCGCTTCTCGGAATTTGTGGATGTGGCCCTGGCAGGCCGGCAGGTGTCGCAGGTGTATGAGGATGGTTATCCCGCGCCGCTGACCGTCAGGTTTGAGTCATCCTCTGATGTCTCGGTCGATGGATTGCGCAGTTTGCCGGTAGACACCCGCGAAGGTAAGGTGCCGCTCGGACTGCTCGCTGATGTGAGGTCTGTCACAGGGCCTAACACCATCAACAGGGAGAACGCCGCCCGTCGGCTTGTGGTTTCGGCCAATGTCGATGGTCGTGACCTGCGCGGAGTGGTCAACGAGATAAGCCGTGAGGTGGCTGAAAAGGTGGAGATGCCCCAAGGCTACCATGTCCGTTACAGCGGCCAGTTTGAGAGTGAGGCGGCGGCTTCGCGCACCCTCGCGCTGACATCGTTGCTTGCCCTGGCGATTATCCTGATGCTGCTCTACGGGGAGTTCCGCGATTTCAAAGAATCATTGGTCATCCTGATAAATATGCCGCTGGCCATGATTGGCGGGGTAGTGATGCTTGTTGTCACCGGTGGTGAACTCAACATACCGGCCATCATCGGGTTCATATCCCTGCTTGGAATCTCCACCCGCAACGGCATGCTGCTCATATCGCGTTACAATCATCTCAGGGATGAGGGCATGGGGCTGAACGAACGTATCGCCGCAGGCTCCGCCGACCGCCTGCTTCCCATCGTGATGACCGCCTTGACCTCTGCTCTCGCCCTGATACCCCTCGCGCTGCGTGGCAATGAGCCGGGCAACGAGATACAGAGTCCGCTCGCCATTGTGATTCTCGGCGGCTTGGTTTCATCCACCGCGTTGAACATATTCGTTGTGCCGATTCTTTACCGTTTCATAAACCGGAGGAAAAGTCGTAACTTTGCCCCCTCAACCCATAACCCTGTCATAGATGAACTTGTTGACTGACCGCCTCAGACCTTTCGCATTCGGAATGGCTGCCATTGCCACGTCATTTGGAGTGGCCGCCTCCCAGCCTGATTTCATGACAATCGCCTCACGGCTCGCCTCAAGACTCGATTCGGGATTGGCCGAATCCGCCGCTCTCATGGCCGAGCGGTCAGCAATGAAGGCCGAGGTCGCCCCGTCTGATCCAGAAGTGGAATTTGAATATCTTTGGCCGTCGTCGGCAGGCGAAGCCAACCGCTGGTCGGCAGGAGTCAGCCAGGAGTTGCCTGACTTCCGCAAGATGAGCGCCACACGACGTGTGGCCAGGGCGATTGATTCGCTTGATGTGATACAGCGTCGCGCCGCCGAGTCTGAGGCGCTTTATGAGGCTGAGCAGAGATTGATTTCCCTTATCGGCGCGCGACGCGAGCTGGCCATGCTCCAGGAAATCCATGAGAATTTCGATTCGCTAACGGTTTCTTACACCCGGGCGTGGGAAAAAGGGGAGGTGACGATTCTTGATCTCAACAAGATAAAGATAGAGCATGCCAGGGCTTCGGCCGCTGACCGTGAGGCACAGGGAAAGGTGGCCGCGCTCGAGGCTGAGATAATAGCCCTCTCAGGCGGGGAGATTGCAGACGACCAGCTTTCGGAGCTGATTGATTATCCGATGTACAGTTTTCCGGTCGATGACCACGGATGCCGCCCCGAGGAGGGGATGATGGAACCGGTGGTCAGAAGGTCGGCCCGTTTCAAGCTGCTTGAGGCCCGGGAGAGAGTCGCTGCCGAGAAAGTCAATCTTGCTTCCAAGGAACGTTTCCCGAAGTTGTCTTTGGGATATGTGCATGCCTATGAGGATGGAAATCATTTCAACGGTCTGTCGGCCTCAATGTCGCTGCCGGTGTTTTCAAGGAAATCGTCTAAGGCCGCCGCGATGGCTGAGGAGACGGCTCTGAAAATGGAGAACACGGTGAAGATGAATGAAATGATAGCGTCGGCCAATGCTGATTGCGCCCGTGCCCATATGCTTCAGCGCCAGCTTGCCATGCTTGGCCCGGCGGTTGAGAACACCAATAATTTCAGGTTGTTGAAAATGGCTCTTGAGGGCGGGGAGATTTCACTGCTGGAATACCTGCAGGAGACGAGCTATTTCGTCGATGCGGCGCGTGAATACAATGCCGCCCGTCTGGAATACGCGCTTGTCCTCGCCTCACTTGCCAGATGGTCTGACAAGTAGCAGCATAGGGGTGTCGCCATTGGCTGCCGCCACAGTCAGGGCGTAGAGCCTCAGGTCACCGCCAGGTTTTATCTTCAGCCGTTTGCGCAGGCTGTCAGATGTGAATCCCTTCAGGTTCCTGACCACGATGTCGGCTTTGTCGACACTGCGCGCCATAAGTTTCAGGTTGGACGATGTGAACGGAAGGGCCTGCTCGATGACATACTTGTTGCCGGGGAAATCTTTGGCGGCTTGCCGCTGGTCATCCCCTGTGGCCGCTGACAGGAGATAGAGATGGGTGTTGGGGTGTAGCGCCGTGACGGGGAATCGCCGGCCGAGCAGATTGAACGGGGCCGCCTTCATTGTGGCGGCTGACGGTTCAAACAGGCAGTCGCCCGCTTCGGGCATATGGTCAAGTAGCGGACTGCGCTCCTCCGCGTCCTGGTATGCGGCGCGCTCCTCCGGCAATGTGAAAGAAAACTGTCGCAGCTCCCCTTTTACCAACCGGTCAATCACAATCCCCGGAGCCGTCGCCGCGTCTTTGGTGAAATCAACTATGGCCAACAGCTCCTTGCACTCGTTGCCCTCCTCCACGATATGCAACTGTGATATGCCCGGCAGGTCGCGCAGGGTCTGGGTCACATCAAGCATCGGGGAGAGTTTGGCCATCAGGCGGCATGACTTGCGCTGTATCAGCGGAAGGATTTCAATCAGGTCGGGCTGGCAGTCATGGAGATTGTAGAGCCGCTGCCCTTCACAACCACGGCGTGCCGGGTCTATGAACACGAGATCGTAAGCCGGGCCGTCATACCCCCTGAGGTACTCCACCGAATCGCCGAGTCTGACCTCGACGTTGGGAAATCCAACGAAATTCACTTTGGCCGCCGCGACCAGCTCCTCACGCAGGTCGAAACCGAGAATACGGCGTGTCGGGTCCATGGCCATCAGCCGGGCATCCATGCCAAGGCCGAATGTCATGTCGAGAACCGAAGAGGCGTTGCGCGCGAGGTTGGCATGCAGCAACGCTATCCGGGCCGATGTTGCCTGCTGGGCCGACACTTCGAGGGGAATCACCGACGGGGTCAGGTCTGAGTCCTCGGCGAGCTTGAATTTGCGGCTTTTCTTCAAGGCGGATATGTTGTCGATGGCATATCGTATCCATGGGCGCGTGTCGCCGTGATGACGCAGCCTGAGCCTGGCCGGGTCTTCCCCGGCGTTGGCCTTGACAAAATCGAGATATTCCTTGTCGAAATCCATAGGTGTCGGCCTTTGGGTTGGATTTATTTCTGGAAGAAGCGGGCCATCGCGCGGCTGTCTTCGCGTTCCTTTATCGACTGGCGTTTGTCATATTCCTTTTTGCCTCGTCCGATGCCGATTACGAGTTTTGCATAGCCTCGGTCGCTGATGAAAAGCCTCAGCGGCACGATTGTGAACCCGCTCTCTTTGCCGTTCTTCTCTATCTGCCGTATTTCCTTCTTGTTGAGCAGAAGTTTGCGGTCGCGGCGTTCGGTGTGGTTGTTGTATGTGCCGTAGAAATATTCGGCGATGTACATGTTTTTCACCCATACCTCGCCGTTGTTGACGTAGCAGAATGTGTCGACCAGGGAGGCTTTTCCCTGGCGGATGGATTTGATTTCGGTGCCTGTCAGCACGAGTCCGGCTGTGAATGTGTCGCCGATGGCATAGTCGAATGTCGCGCGGCGGTTTTTTATGTTGACTTCCTTGAATTTCATATCTAACAGGAGAGTGTTGGTTTTATGTCAGGCCCTTGACCGGGGTCAGACAAGGATGTTGAACAGGAAACTCAGCCCGTAGACCGCGCCGAGGACCGACGCTGAGGCCATGAGCATGAACGGGCCGATGCTACGCTCGGGAATCCCTATGAAGTCGCCCCCTTTCCATATGATGAAGATGACGTAGAATGGCAGGAACTGTATGAGGGCGAGCCTGACTTTTATGACGTTCCCAAGCAGGAATATAAGGGATATTACCGATATGCAGTACAACACCATTATGGCGTCGCGGCGCTGGTCGGGCTGCTCCCCGTCGCCGAGCAGGCGGGGCATCATCCATGAGAAGACATACACTGCCAGGTGGTATGACAGGAAGAGGGAGAAGAACTCGATTATGGCCATCTGCAGGGCACCGAGAAAGTCGGGCCCCCCGTCAAACAGCATTCTTGTGAACGATGTGGCCGAACAGATGGCGATCAGCGGGAGAAAACAGCGGGTGTAGAGTCGGCGTATGTCGATTTCGCCGCGGCGTCCGTCGCTGCGGTAATCATCCTCCTCAAGGTCCTCCCAGCCTTTTTGGGGGGAGAAGACAAGCTGTATGATGTTTCCCAGGAATTTAAGCATAAGTGTTGCAAAGTTACTAATTTTTTCTGATAAACACATCCGGGGTGCCGGTTGTTAGATTATAAAATCGAGGGAGAAGAGAAATTAAACAAACAGCATCCGTTATGAGTCTGACAGACAATGAATTCACCCGTAGAGAAAGGGTTGTCGTGATTGGCGGAGGTTTCGCCGGTCTTAATTTTGTCAAGCATCTCGACCCTGACGCTTTTGATGTCACGCTGGTCGACCGCAACAATTACCATAGCTTTCCGCCGCTGTTTTACCAGGTGGCGTCGTCGGGCCTTGACCCCGCGAGCATCTGTTTCCCGTTGCGTCGCGAGCTGCGCAAGCGTCATGGCCGCCGTGTCCGTTTCAGCATGGGACGGGTGGAGGAGATTGACACTGTCGGTCACCGCGTGATTACTCCGCTTGAGGAGATTCCATATGACATCCTTGTCGTGGCGGCCGGAACCACCAACAATTTCTTCAATATGGGTTATCTGGCCGAGAGTGTCTACACGATGAAGTCAACGGCCGAGGCTTTGCGGTGTCGCAACGACATACTGGCGTTGCTTGAGCGGGCTTCGATTGCCACCTCTTCTGAAGAGCGTCGCCGTCTGCTCGATTTCGTGGTGATTGGCGGAGGCCCAACCGGGGTGGAAATCGCCGGGGCGATAGGGGAGATGAAGCGTTATGTGCTTCCGCGCGAATATCCTCTGATATCCCAGGATGAGATGTCGATAACCATTGTGGAGGGATCAGACCGGCTGCTCCGCACCATGTCGGAGGACGCGTCGGCAGCTGCCCTAAAATCCCTGGAATCGCTTATGGTCAATGTCAGGCTTGGCACCAACATGAAGGAGTATGACCCAGACAGGAACCGGGTGGTTCTTGCCGACGGCACTCAGCTTGATGCCTCGATGGTGATCTGGACAGCCGGGGTGACAGCCACATCATTCCGATGGAAGACCTCAGCGGGAGAGGAGGGGGATGGAGGCGCGGCCGTTGCGCATCCATCATTTGTCGGACACGGCGGACGGCTGATGACCGACACCGGATGCCGGGTCACAGGGCTTGAGGATGTCTATGCCCTTGGCGACATTTCCATTATGTCGGGCGACCCTGCGTTTCCGGAGGGGCATCCCCAGCTGGCGCAGGTTGCGTTGCAGCAGGGAAGGCTCCTCGCCCGCAATCTGAATGCCTTGGCCGCCGGTAAGGCTTCCAAAGTCAAGGAATTCAGGTATGATGACAAGGGTTCCATGGCTACGGTCGGCCGCAACAGGGCGGTGGTTGACTTGAAGCATCTCCGGTTCCACGGTTTCACTGCCTGGATGGTATGGATGTTTATCCATCTCATATCCATACTCGGCATGAGAAACAAGATTACCGTGCTGATCAACTGGATATGGGCCTATTTCAACTATTCTACCTCCTTGAGGCTGTTGATAATGCCCTCCAGGCGACCTGACAACAATGATCTCGGGGCGTTCAGCGGCAAGGAGGGTTCATCGGGCGACAGCTGATTCGGGCATACGCGCGCCGCGAAGGAACTCAGAGGCGGTCATGGCCTTTTTCCCTGCGGGCTGCAGGCGCAGGATTTCAACCGCGCCGTCGCCGCATGTGACGGTCAGATGGCGGTCTCCGCCCGATATGCTCCCGGGAGCGGCAGATTGGGCCTCATCGCTTTCCACGACACGGGTCTCAAGTATCTTGATGTTGTAGAGAGCTTTCCCTTCGGGGGCAGACGCGTCATGAAGCTCAGTCCAGGCGCATGGATAGGGTGACAGGCCGCGCACGAGATTGTGGACGTTTACGGCGGGCTTGCTCCAGTCTATCCGGCATGTCTCCTTGAAGATTTTCGGCGCGAGGGAAGCCTCTTCACCCTGGCCGATGAGCTTCTCCTGTGGTATAGTCGTGAGGTCGCCTTTCAGGATATGGTTGACCGTGTCGAGGGTGAGGCGGGCACCAAGGTGCATGAGTTTGTCATGCACATCCCCGACATTGTCGGTGGGGAGGATTTCCACACGTTCCTGTGAGATAATGTCGCCGGTGTCGATTTCATGCTTGAGGAAGAATGTGGTGACCCCCGTCTCGGTGTCGCCATTGATGACCGCCCAGTTGATCGGGGCCGCTCCCCGGTAGCGCGGCAGCAGGGCGGCGTGGAGGTTGAATGTGCCCAGGCGCGGCATCTGCCATACAACCTCTGGAAGCATCCTGAAGGCGATGACAATGAAAAGGTCGGCGTCTATCTCCTGCAGCTCCTTGATGAATTCCGGGTCTTTGAGCTTGGCAGGCTGCATGAGTTTCAGCCCGTGTTGCTTGGCGTATAGTTTCACCGGCGACTCAAATATGCGGTGTCCGCGTCCGGCGGGTTTGTCGGGCATTGTCACCACGCCCGCTATGTTGAATCCCTCTTTGACGAGCAGGTCGAGGCTCTCGACGGCAAACTCGGGGGTGCCGAGGAATACTATTCTGAGGTCTTCTTTTTTCATAAAACGAATATGTGAGGATTCTTACTGTTTGGTGGCCGCCGCCTCCGCCGCTTGCCAGAGCGCGTCGTCAGGCACAGGGGCCGTCAGGGAGATTTTCTGCTTGCTGACCGGGTGTATAAACTCGATATGGCGCGCGAGCAACGAGATTGAGCCGTCGGGATTGGAGCGTTTGTCGCCATATTTCAGGTCTCCCTTTATGGGGCAACCGATTGACGCGAGCTGCACCCGTATCTGGTGCTTGCGACCTGTCAGCAGTTCGACCTCTATAAGATGGTAGCGGTCCATCGAGCCAAGGAGCCTGTATCGCAGGCGCGCCTCTTTGTATCCATCTTTCGGGGTGAGGGAATAGAGCGACTTGTTGGTCTTCTCGATGGTCTTGATGTAGCCTTTGAGCTCCCCCTCTGGCTGTGGGGGCATGTTCCGCGAAAGGGCCCAGTAGGTCTTGTGGACATCTCCGTTGCGAAACATCTCGTTGAGGCGCGACAGGGCTTTGGAGGTCTTGGCGAAGACCACCAGTCCGCCTACGGGGCGGTCGAGGCGATGCACCACCCCGCAGAACACGTTGCCGGGTTTGGCGTATTTCTCTTTTATCCACCTGCGCAGGGTCTCGACAAGGGGCTCGTCGCCGGTCTTGTCGCCCTGGACTATCTCTCCGGGCGACTTGTTAACCACTATCAGGTGGTTGTCGTCATGGATCACTTCCATCTGTCTTTGTCGGTCTTAAAGATTTGTCGGCTTGTCAGTCATTGAAATCATCCTCGTCGAAATCGAAGTCCCAGCCATCCTCAGCCTGCCATGACTGGGAGGAGGGGCCGGTGTAGATGTCGTCGGTGAAGCGGGCCAGCTCGCGGCCCTCGCGTTTGGTGGGGCGTCCGAGTCCTTTCCGGCGGTCTATGAATCCCGAGATGCGGATCACATCAAGCAGGTCATACTGCTCCTTGGGGGTGATGTTTTCAAGGTACTCAGGCACGAGTTTGGCTCCAAGCCTGTTTTCGGTAAGCGCGAGAACCCTGAAGGAGTAGGTCACCGGGGGCTTGCGCACGAGTATCGTGTCGCCGACGTGAATCATCCTGGAGGGCTTGGCTATGACCTCGCCGCCAGGGGTGGCGATGGCCACGCGCCCCTTCTTGCAAGAGTCGGTGGCCACGGTGCGGGTTTTGAATATCCTCATCGCCCACAGCCATTTGTCTATCCTGACTTCGCTTTTCATCGTGTCTATTTGTTGTTGAAATCACACATGGCCGTCTGCAGTCCGGCGAGGACGAATGTCTTTATGGCGTCGACGGCGGTGTCGGTCCTTGCCGGAAGCTGTTGCCGCTGGTCGAGCGTGAAATGGCCGAGCACGTAGTCAATCTGGCATCCGCGCGGGAAGTCGTTGCCGACACCGAACCGGAGGCGGGGATATGCTTGCGAGCCGAGCATCTGGGCGATGTTCTTCAGTCCGTTGTGTCCGGCGTCGCTTCCCGATGGCTTGATGCGTATGGCCCCGAACGGGAGGGCTATGTCATCGACCAGCACGAGTATGTGGTCGTTCTCTATTTTCTCCTTCTCCTTCCAGTAACGCACGGCGTTGCCCGAGAGGTTCATATATGTGGATGGCTTGAGAATCACCACCTGTTTGTTCTTGAGCCGTCCGCGGGCCACGTCGCCGTATCTTTCGGTGGAGAAACCCAGGTTGAGGCTCTCGGCAAGCGAGTCGGCTATGCGGAATCCGATGTTGTGGCGGGTGCCGACATATTCCTGGCCGATGTTGCCCAGGCCTACTATGAGATATTTCATCGTATGGAGGATTGAGTGGTGGCTTTGATGTGTCTTGACGGGTTAAAATCAGAGAGGATGCCTGCCGGCGCGGGGAGCGCCGGGAGGGGCATCCTCTCGGTGGGTCTTGCAGGGAAGATTACTTCCTGGCTGCGGCGGCCTCGGCTGCGGCGGCACCACGGGCGGCGCGGGTCAGCTGAACGGCGCAGACAACTGCTTCCTTGGGGGTAACCATTTCGAGACCTTCAAAGTGGAGCTCGCCAACCTGGAGGGTCTTGCCCAGACCGAGGTGGTCAACATTGATGACCAGACGTTCGGGGATTTCGGTGTAGGGAGCGCGAACCTTGATTTTCTTCATCGAGAGGGTCAGCTTACCACCGGCCTTCACACCTTCGGCGTGGCCTTCGAGCTTCACGGGCACTGACATGACAACGGGCTTGTCAGCCTTGACCTCGAGAAGGTCGATGTGGAGGATGTTGTCCTTCACGGGGTGGAACTGCACCTCACGGAGAACGGCGGTCTTCTTCTCGCCGTTGATGTCGAGGTCGATGGCGAAGATCTCGGGGGTGTAGATGAGCTTGCGCACAGCCTCGTTGGTGAGGGTCAGGTCGGTGGTCAGGATGCCACGGCCGTTCTCGATTTCGACGAGCTTCTCGCCCTCTTTGAGGGTGCCCTTGTAGGGGAGTTCGACGATTTCACCGCCATTGAGGACAGCGGGGATTTTGCCTTCTGCGCGGAGCGCCTTAGCGGCTTTCTTGCCCAGTTCCACACGGGGAGCAGCCTTCAGTTCGTAAGATTTCATTCGGTTGAGATTTTTGTGTTACTCAAAATTAAACTAATAATTTCCCATCACACAGGGATTTCCGGCGGTTATGCCGGGGCTTTCTTGAGGTCGCGTCGCCGCTCCCTCCGGAAAAACCGCCGCAAAGTTACGAAATTATTCCCGCACCTGCAAGCATATCATCGGGAATATTCACAGGGTCAGCGCGCTTCGGAGTAGATTCGGGCGGCTCTCGGGTATGAGTCGAGGATGGCGGTGGGCTGGCGGTTGCGGAAGGCCCCCAGCGCATAGCCCTCGAAAGTGCCGTCGGGGCATTCCGTCTGGAATGCTTCCGGGGCCCAGTAGAAGACTCCCGTGCAGGCTCCGTCGGCGTCATTGATGACCGCGTCAAACAGCGAGTTCATGAATTCCAGCCCCTCCTCGGGCTTTGAGGAGTCTACGCCGGTCTCGACGATCATCACGTCGCACCCGTAACGGGCGTTGAGCTTGCGGATGTTGGCTATCGCGTCGCGAAGGGTCGAGGCCGCGTCAGGTTCGTGGTCATACTTTATGGCCCAGTAGGGGTAGACGCTCATCCCGATGATGTCCCATTTCCCGCCGTTGTCCTTGAGGCCGTCGAATATGGTCTGGTAGGTGGGATTGTCAAAGCCGTTGTCGATATGCACTATCACTTCAGCTTCGGGATAAACGCTCTTGACCGCGTCATATCCGGCTGTGGTGAGGGCGGCGTAATTGGCGATGTTTGACATGTCATTGACATCGATTTTGCCCATTGGCCATAGGAATCCGTTGCGGGTCTCGTTGCCGACCTGCACCCATTTAACGTCGATACCGTTGTCTTTAAGGTAGCTGAGCGTGGAAGCCGTATGGGCGGCAAGGGCCTCTTTGATTTCTTCGAATGTGAAGTCTTTCCAGGCAGCCGGTATGTTCTGCTTCTCCGGGTCGGCCCACCAGTCGGAATAGTGGAAGTCGATCATCACCTCCATCCCGAGTTCTTTGGCGCGCCGCGCCATCTCCAGCACATCCTCCTTGGCGCTCCACCCGCCACGGGGATTCACCCATACGCGGAGCCTGACAGCGTTCATTCCGTAATCCTTCATCAGCCGGGTGTTTTCGCGCTGGTTGCCGAGCGTGTCGACAGAGTATATTCCCCGGGCCTCATCATGGGTTGTCCCGCTGATGTCTGCGCCGAGCCATAATTCGCGTGGTTTTTTCGCGTCGCTGTGGACGGAGGTTCCCAGCAACAGGGCCGCGGCCAGGAGACCGCGGATGACAAATCTTTCAGTTTTCATGAGTGTAAGGTAAGTTTTGTGCAAAACTACGAAAAAATCCGTAAATTTGCACCGTGATGCCAATCAATTGTCATAAGTAAGTGTTCGAATTTAATTTATACAATATGCTAGCCTGTTTTTTAGGCGATTCCGGTGCGGAGCGAAGGAGCATAGCGGGCTATGCGACTGAGCGACAAGCCGGAAGCGGCAAAAAAGAAGCCGCAGAGTGTATAAAAGATTTCCTTCCACTTACTATCGTTTAAATTTGAACACTTACTTAAAAATAATGAATAAGGAAAACGCAGTGAAATTCATCAGTGGCGCGTTGATGGCCGGAGGATGTATCGGCATAGCCGCCACGGTCTATCTTAAAGTCGGAGGAGTCTTGGGCGCGGCGATGTTTGCCTTTGGGTTGATTGTGGTGGTGGCCATGAAGCTGCCGCTTTTCACAGGGCAGGCCCAGCATGTGTGGAGCCGCAGGGGGGAGGAATACTCCCTGCTGGGGCTCATGTTGCTGCTTAACCTCGGGGGATGCTTCATCCTGTCGGCTCTGACATGCACCCCGGAGATTGCCGAAGCCTCGCAGGCCATCATCAACGCCAGGCTGGCTAAAGGGCCTCTGATGTGTGGACTGCTGTCGATACCGTGCGGTTTCATAATGACTGCCGCTGTGCGTGGCGCGGGGATGAAAAACAACTGGCTGCCATTGCTCTTCGGGGTTCCGGCCTTTATCATTTGCGGTTTTCCCCACTGTGTGGCCGACTCATACTATTATGCCTCGTGTGGGCGAGACTTCCTCGTCGCCAATGGCTGGAGCCTCATCGCCGCGTATCTTCCCACTGTGGCCGGGAACTTCATAGGCTGCAATCTCTACCGCCTGACAGTCAGGATGCCTGCATGGTTCACTCCGGTAAGTGATGACGCTCCTGCAATTCGCCAGGCCGACAGTCAGGCCGACGGAAAGGATGCTTCCGTGGCCCTGGAAGACAACAAATAACTGTTGAAAAACATATCTTTTTTGCGGCGTTTTGTGGATGAAGATGCGTAAATTTGCACGTTCGATTATACATTGACTAATGTGATTGATTGAGGCGCTTTGCGTCTCAACCTGTTTTGTATCTTACTTATATATCATTCAAAAATTCTGCATGAAGAAGATTTTTTTAAGTTTGTTGGCGGCGGGAGCCGCCTTCTCTTCGTGGGCAGCCGGTGACAATGCCACCATAGTGTCGGAGCCATCTCCGGCAGTGGCCAACCGTCTGGTGTCGGTCACGATAACCACCACGAATTTCGGCAGCGATGTCTATGTCTACACATGGGCGTTGGCAGGATCGACCAGCAAAGAGGCTGCCGCATGGAATGACACCAATGTCGACAAATACAAGATGTCAGGCTCCAATGGGGTCTACACTTATAGAATCGAAGACATCAAGTCGTTCTACGGGCTGTCAGACAGCCAGTTGTCAGAGCTTTCCAAGCTCGGTTTCATCGCCAAGACCACAGATGGGAAGAAGACCGCAGACTGTTTCATTGAAGTGACGCAGGCTCCTGTTCAGCGCTATTCAGGCGGAGAGGGTACTGTCGCCGAGCCTTACGTCATCTCGACAACCGCTGATCTCAAGGAGCTTTCCGCTACCACGGCTGACTGGGACAAATGTTTCAGGCTCGATGCTGACATCGACGCGTCGGGTGTCACCTCCCCGATTGGCGACAATGCCAATCCTTTCAAAGGGGTGTTTGACGGCAACGGCAAGACTGTCAGCAATCTTGTGATTTCAGGTCAGGTTTTTGGCCAGGGGACAGGGTTGTTTGGCACGGTAGGCTCAGGTGCTGAAATCCGCGACCTCGGAATCGCCGATGCCAATATATCAGGAGGCTGTTTCACCGGCATCCTCGCCGGTCTGGTCAATGGCGGCAACATCTACCGTTGCTATTCTTCCGGCTCGGTCAAAGCCTCCTCGATCTGCGTCGGCGGCCTTGTCGGAGAAAATGGCGGAACCATATCTGACTGTTACTCTACCGCCGATGTCTCCGCTCCGGGCGACTACGCCGTAGGAGGTCTGGTCGGCAAGAACACCGGGTTGATATCCAACGCTATAGCTTCGGGAAATGTCTCCGGCTTTGACTATGTCGGCGGCCTTGTCGGGGCCAACTATGGAAGTGTCACACATTCGTTGTCGGCAAATGCCGGAATCTCGGCCACCAACAATTATGCGGCGCGTTTTGGCGGCAACAACAATGGCCAGAATGTCTCGACCGTCAATTACGCGTGGGATATGATGCCTTTCAACAATAGCGGCTGGACACGATATGGCGACCACGCCACGTTGAAGACCTCCAACGATTTTTCTTCCGAGTCGGTCTATCGCGAAATCTCAGGCTGGGATTTCGACAATGTGTGGGTATGGCGAACTGAGAATGCCCGCGCCGCTGTCACATACCAGGGGCCTGTTTTGCGCTCTCTTGGGGAAAACCAGCCCCGCATCTTCCCTGACGCGCTGTTCAGCGCCATCTCGTCAATCGAGGACATCAAGGAGGATGGGGTATCAGTGGCTGTGTCTCCTAATCCGACCTGTGGGCGTGTCACAGTCTCGACCCCTGCTGCCATCGTGAGCTGCAAGGTGTTTGCCATTGGCGGCCAGATGGTCGCCCAGGTTGACGGCAACGGCGCATGCGATGCCTCGATCGACCTCTCGGCTTCACCTGCCGGGCTGTATCTGCTGCAGGTAGAGATGGAGGGCTCAAATCCTGCCATCGTCAAGATCATAAAGAAGTAACCCCAACACATGACCACCATGAAATCTTATTATTCGACATACATTACCCTGAGGTCGCTTTGCGCAGGAATGCTCTTCTGCGGTGTGACCATTGCCACGTCGGCATCCTCCGACAGTGGCAACGCATCTCTCTCGGCCCTTGAGATAAAGGTCGACGGCCATAACATTGTCGACGGCTTTTCGTCTGAGACAGCCGTCTACAACGTGGAGGCAGACGCCTCGTTGCCCACATTGGCGGCATTCTCTGCCGCGCCTGTGGTTTCTGACGCCATTGTTGACATCTCTGTCAATGGGTCGACCCTTACCAACCACTCCGTGGCGCAGCTTGTGAAGGGCGACAATCTCGTGTCCTTCAAAGTGGTTAGCGGCGATGCCACCAAGACCTACACTGTGAAGATAACGCCCGCCTCCAACGAGCGCACGATGTATTTCAAAGGTGACTGGGGAGAGACACCCTATGTCTATGTGTATTCCGAAAGCACATCCACCACTGAGCATGCCGGCGCATGGCCCGGAACGGCTATGACCGAGGCTGCCAACGGATGGTACAGCTATGTGTTGCCCGAGGCTGCCGACCAGGACGCCAGGGTGATATTCAATACCGGCAACGATGGCAACAACCGTTACCCGGCAGATATGCAGCCAGGCATACAACTCAATTTCCCCGGGAAGGAGGGTTGGTATCTGCTGTCTGACAAGAAATGGTATTCAGAGAATCCTGAAGGCCCCCAGAAACCATCGATTTCTGTTTCGCCCGCTGGCGGCCGCGTCAAGGGCACCGGTTTCATAACCATCAGCTTCTCCAACGACCCGACCTCGGTGTCGGGCAACTTCAATGGCCGCGAGCTGAGCCTGTCTACTACCTCCGCCACGCGTCTGAATGTCTCGGATTATCTCAATGACGGTGAGAGCGCCACTCTGTCGGTCTTCGCTTCTAACCAGGAAGGGGAGGCCACGTTCTCGGCCACTTACAACCGTGATGACTCGCAGCCTGTCACCACTCTGACCGGCGACCATCGTGAGCTTTCGATCTACCAGGTGATGGTCGGCTCTTTCCAGCACGGAGAGGGTGGCGCGCCGGGTTACACTGACATGTGGGGCCCTGAGGGACACCGCAAAAATGGCAACCTGCGTGGTATCATCAACTCGCTTGACTATATCAAGGAACTCGGCATGAACGCCCTCTGGATGACTCCGGTCTTCGACTCCACCAATGGCCAGGGAGGCGAGAAACTGCAGGCCACGGGTTACTTCTGCACAAACTATTTCAAGATTGACCCCAAATTCGGCACTGAAGAGGAGTTTGACGAGCTGGTGGCCGAGGCCCACAGCCGTGGCATATATGTGATTCTTGACGGTGTGTTCGGCCATCACGGCGGAGTGACCGCGCCTTCTCCCGAAGGACGGTATATCGACACCAAGGCAGGCACCGCCAATGTGCGTGGCTCCGATGCCGGCAACATCGCTTATCCCGGTTCGCTCGAATATTTCAAGGAGGTGATACGTTACTGGATGAACCGTGGTGTCGACGGCTGGCGTCTCGACCAGTGTTACCAGGTTTACCAGGGCGGCCACAACTATTGGTATGATCTCCGCCTTGAGGTGGAAGCCGTATGCCAGGAACGCAAGAACCGTGGCGAAGAGTGGGGAACACTTGGTTTCATGGTAGGTGAGGACTGGACAAGCGCGGGTGGCATAACCGTGACCCAGCAGGATGGCCTCAAGAGCGTGATGGACTTTGACGGAAAAGACAATCTCGTGGGACTCAGCGCGGGTGTAGGCTCTGTCGGCTGGTATCTCTCCACGGATGCCGCCGGACGTGGTTACCGCGACGCTGGTGTCAATCCCACCATCTTCCTCAGCAACCATGACACAGCGCGTGTCGGCGACTTTGTCGACATAAACAGCGATGTCGAAGGTCTTATGACCCGCCATGCCGCCGTGGCCTGCTACTCTGGCCCGACCTGCACATATTATGGGGATGAAATCGGAGACAAGCGCGGCAACGGCAACTCAGACAACTGGGCCCGCACTTCTGGCCGCCTTGATGGATTCAACGCCAATGAGCAACGTCTGCATGACTACGTGGCCAAGGTGTTCAACGCGCGTGCCGAGAACCCTGCGCTCTGGCGTGGCTCTGTAAGCCGTGACCAGAGAGCCAATGACCTTGAAGTAATCACCAAGACTGATGCCGAGACTGGCAACACTGTCGTAGTGATTTTCTCGCAGAAAGACCAGAACGTCTCTATCGGCGGCACAGGTGAGGATCTCATCAACGGCGGCACTGTCAGCGGCTCTGTGAATGTGTCGGCCTGGGTTCCGGCGTTCATCCGCATGCAGTGATGATGACCGTCTGAATTAAGACAAACATTGAAAAGGCGCTTTCCCGTCTTCCGCAAGTCGCGGTTGCCAGGAAAGCGCCTCTTTTTTGGGTTGGGTGGTGATTCGCGTCAGGAAATCAGCGGATGATGCGCGGCACCTCCACCACTTTCACTTCCTGGAGTTTCAGCGTATCCGTCCGAAAAAAGCCGACTTGATTATAGATTTTCAAGTCGGCATTAGCTT
>CATZGB010000045.1 GCA_958418815.1 uncultured Bacteroidales bacterium
AAAGTTCGCAACCAAAAACGCTTTGATAAAGTCGGCCTATTTCGGACGGATACGCCGTGAGCCGGTCTGATCCGAAAAAAGAAACAGCCGGCTGACCCTGCGGTGGGCCAGCCGGCTGGATTATCTATTAACGCGGCTGTCAGCCGATATGTTCGGGAGCGGGAACGGGGGCAAGCTCGGTGTCGGAGACAACGACATCGTTGATGTCTTCCTTCGAGCCTACCACGAGGCGTTCATACTGGCGCAGACCTGTACCGGCGGGGATAAGGTGTCCGCAGATGACATTCTCCTTCATGCCCTCGAGGGTGTCGGTCTTGCCGTTGATGGCGGCTTCGTTGAGCACCTTGGTTGTCTCCTGGAAGGAGGCGGCAGACATGAACGAGGAGGTCTGGAGGGCGGCACGGGTGATACCCTGCAGAATCTGCTCCGAGGTGGCGGGAACGGCGTCGCGCACTGCCACGGTCTTGAGGTCGCGGCGCTTGAGGGCCGAGTTCTCGTCGCGCAGCTTGCGGGCGGTGATGATCTGGCCGGGCTTGAGGTTCTCAGAGTCACCGGCGTCAACCACGACTTTCTTGCCCCAGATGCGGTCGTTCTCATCCATAAAGTCGCGCTTGTCGACTACCTGCTGCTCGAGGAAGCAGGTGTCTCCCGGGTCGATGATGTTGACCTTGCGCATCATCTGGCGTACGATCACCTCGAAGTGCTTGTCGTTGATCTTCACACCCTGCATGCGGTACACATCCTGTACTTCGTTGACGATGTACTCCTGCACGGCTGTCGGGCCCATGATGTTGAGGATGTCTGACGGGGTGGTCGCACCGTCGGAGAGCGGTGTGCCGGCGCGTACATAGTCGTTCTCCTGCACCAGCACCTGCTTCGACAGGGGCACGAGATATTTCTTCTCCTCGCCGAGCTTGGAGGTCACGGAAATCTCACGGTTACCACGCTTGATGCGGCCGAAGGTCACCTCTCCGTCGATTTCGGAGACGATGGCGGGGTTGCTCGGGTTTCGGGCCTCGAAAAGCTCGGTAACTCGGGGCAGACCACCGGTGATGTCGCCGGCGCCGGATGTGGAGCGTGTGATCTTGACGAACACCTCACCGGGCTTGATGTCGGCGCCTTCCTCAAGCATGAGGTGGGCGTTGACGGGGAGGGCGTAGGTCTTGAGGATGTTGCCATCCTTGTCGACCACGCGCGCCTCGGGCACACGGGTGCGGTCTTTCGACTCGATGATGATTTTCTCGCGGATATTCGACTGCTCGTCGGCCTCGATGCGGTAGGTGACATTCTCCACCAGGTTCTCATACTGGATTTTTCCGCCGACTTCGCTGACGATAACGGCGTTGAAGGGGTCCCATTCGCAGATGACATCACCCTTCTTGACCTTGGCGCCGTCGCTGAAGTAGAGCTTCGAACCGTAAGGAATCTGGGCGGAGGTCAGCATCAGGCCGGTCTTCGCGTCGATGATGCGCATCTCGGCCAGACGTCCGATGACAACTTCCACGGGGCGGCCGTTCATGTCAACCTCATCGGTGGTCACAGTGCGGAGCTCCTCGATTTCAAGGACACCGTCGTAACGCGAGGTCAGGGTAGAAACGGCGGCGATGTTGGAGGCCACACCACCGACGTGGAATGTACGGAGGGTAAGCTGTGTACCCGGCTCACCGATTGACTGGGCGGCAATCACGCCGACAGCCTCGCCGATCTGGACGGGACGGTGGGTAGCCAGGTTGCGGCCGTAGCACTTGGCGCAGACACCATGTTTCGACTCGCAGGTGAGGACCGAACGGATCTCGACTGACTCAATAGGGGAAGCGTTGATGCGGTCGGCGGCTGCGTCGTTGATTTCCTCGCCGGCATGGACGATGATGTCGCCGGTGGTGGGGTCAACGATGTCGTGGACAGAGACACGTCCGAGGATTCGCTCGGCGAGCGATGCGACAACCTCGTCGTTGTTCTTGATCTCACGGCACACGAGGCCACGGAGGGTTCCGCAGTCCTCCTCACGGATAATCACGTCTTGGGCCACGTCGACAAGACGACGGGTGAGGTATCCGGCGTCGGCGGTCTTCAAGGCGGTGTCGGCAAGACCCTTGCGCGCACCGTGGGTGGAGATGAAGTACTCAAGCACGCTCAGACCTTCCTTGAAGTTCGCGAGAATCGGGTTCTCGATGATCTGTCCGCCTTCGGCACCGGCTTTCTGGGGCTTGGCCATAAGACCACGCATGCCGGCGAGCTGACGGATCTGGTCCTTTGAACCACGGGCTCCGGAGTCGAGCATCATGAAGACAGAGTTGAAGCCCTGGTCGGCCTCGGTCATCTGCTTCATCAGCACCTGGGTGAGCTGTGAGTTGACATGTGTCCAGATGTCGATGATCTGGTTGTAGCGCTCGTTGTTGGTGATGAAACCCATGGCGTAGTTGTTCATCACCTCTTCCACCTGGGCGTAGCCCTCCTTGACGATGGCTTCCTTTTCGGGCGGGATGATGACGTCACCGAGGTTGAACGACAGACCGCCGCGGAAGGCCATGTAGTAACCCATGTTCTTGATGTCGTCGAGGAACTGGGCCGAACGGGGGATACCGCATTTCTTGATGACCTTGCCGATGATGGTGCGGAGCGACTTCTTGGAGATAAGCTCGTTGACGTAACCGATTTCCTTGGGGACGTACTCGTTGAACAGCACGCGGCCCACGGAGGTGTTCTCAACCAGACGCTTCACGGGGTTGCCCTGCTCGTCGATGTCGTCGACCATCACGCTGACAGGAGCGTGGAGGGTGACGCGGCCCTCGTTGTAGGCGATCTGCGCCTCTTCGGGGCCGTAGAACTTGAGGCCTTCACCCTTGGCGCCTTTGCGCAGCTTGGTGATATAGTAGAGACCAAGCACCATGTCCTGGGAGGGGACGGTGATAGGCGCGCCGTTGGCGGGGTTGAGGATGTTGTGGGAGCCGAGCATCAGCATCTGGGCCTCGAGGATGGCCTCGTTGCCGAGAGGAAGATGGACGGCCATCTGGTCACCGTCGAAGTCGGCGTTGAAGGCCGTACATGCCAGCGGGTGGAGCTGGATGGCCTTGCCCTCGATCATCTTGGGCTGGAACGCCTGGATACCGAGACGGTGAAGTGTCGGGGCACGGTTGAGCAGCACGGGATGGCCCTTCATGACATTCTCGAGGATGTCCCATACCACGGGCTCCTTGCGGTCGACAATCTTCTTGGCCGACTTGACGGTCTTGACGATGCCGCGCTCGATGAGCTTGCGGATCACGAAGGGTTTGTAAAGCTCGGCGGCCATGTATTTGGGCAGACCGCACTCGTGCATCTTCAACTCGGGGCCGACGACGATTACCGAACGGGCGGAATAGTCGACACGCTTACCAAGGAGGTTCTGACGGAAACGTCCCTGCTTACCCTTAAGGGAGTCGGAGAGCGACTTCAACGGGCGGTTGGCGTCGGTCTTGACAGCCGACGACTTGCGGGAGTTGTCGAGCAGAGAGTCGACAGCCTCCTGGAGCATACGCTTCTCGTTGCGCAGAATCACCTCGGGAGCCTTGATTTCGATGAGGCGCTTGAGGCGGTTGTTGCGGATGATGACGCGACGGTAGAGGTCGTTGAGGTCGGAGGTAGCGAAACGGCCGCCATCGAGGGGCACGAGGGGACGCAGCTCGGGCGGAATGACAGGCACAGCCTGGAGTATCATCCATTCGGGCTTGTTGCGGCCTGACGACGCGCGGAATGACTCAACCACCTGGAGGCGCTTGAGGGCCTCGGTCTTGCGCTGCTGCGAACCGTCGGTGTTGGCCTGGTCGCGCAGGGCGTAGGAGAGGTCGTCGAGGTTGAGGGTCGACAGGAGGTCGTAGATGGCGGTCGCACCCATCTTGGCGACGAACTTGTCGGGGTCGTCGTCGGGAAGGTTGCGGTTCTCGGCGGGAAGCTTCTCGATGATGTCGAAGTATTCCTCTTCCGAGAGGAGGTCATATTTGGCCACGGGACGGTCGGGGTCGATGTCGGCCGCCGCGCCCGGGTTGATCACGATGTAACGCTCGTAATAGATCACCGCGTCGAGCTTCTTGGAGGGGAGGCCGAGCAGGTAACCGATTTTGTTGGGGAGGGAGCGGAAATACCAGATGTGGGCTACCGGAACAACAAGCTTGATGTGGCCCATGCGCTCGCGGCGCACTTTCTTCTCGGTCACTTCCACGCCGCATCGGTCGCAGACGATTCCCTTGTAACGGATGCGCTTGTACTTGCCGCAGTGACACTCGTAGTCTTTTACCGGGCCGAAGATGCGCTCGCAGAAGAGGCCGTCGCGCTCGGGCTTGTAGGTGCGGTAGTTGATGGTCTCGGGTTTCAGCACCTCTCCCGACGATTTCTCCAGAATCTCTTCGGGCGAAGCAAGCCCGATGGTAATCTTGGAGAAGCCGTTTTTAGCCTTTGTTTCTTTTCTAAAAGCCATATATGATGTTGGTGTTTTTAGCTGGAAAAATATCTGTTTTCCCCGTCATGTCCCCGGCTTGCGCGCCGGAGACATATATAACGGAAAAATAGGCGGATTATTGCTCGAGGTTGATGCTCAGACCGAGGCCCTGGAGCTCGTGGAGGAGCACGTTGAGCGACTCGGGGATGCCGGGGGTCGGCATCGGCTCACCCTTGACGATTGCCTCGTAAGCTTTGGAGCGGCCTGTCACGTCGTCAGACTTGATGGTCAGAATCTCCTGGAGGATGTGGGAGGCGCCGAATGCTTCGAGCGCCCAGACTTCCATCTCTCCGAAGCGCTGTCCACCAAACTGCGCCTTACCTCCGAGAGGCTGCTGGGTAATCAGCGAGTACGGGCCGATCGAGCGGGCATGCATCTTGTCCTCGACCATGTGGCCGAGTTTGAGCATGTAGATCACACCCACGGTGGCGGGCTGGTCGAAACGCTCGCCGGTGCCGCCGTCGTAGAGGTAGGTCTTACCATAACGGGGAATGCCTGCCTTGTCGGTCCATTCGTTGAGGTCTTCCATCGTCGCACCGTCGAAAATCGGGGTGGCGAACTTCTCACCCAGCTCGCGGCCGGCCCATCCGAGCACGGTCTCGAAAATCTGTCCGAGGTTCATACGCGAGGGCACACCAAGCGGGTTGAGGCAGATGTCGACCGGAGTACCGTCGGCGAGGAAGGGCATGTCTTCCTGGCGCACGACGCGCGACACGATACCCTTGTTACCGTGGCGGCCGGCCATCTTGTCGCCGACACCGATCTTGCGCTTCTTGGCGATGTAGACCTTGGCGATCTGGATGATGCCGGAGGGCAGCTCGTCACCGATGGAGATGTCAAACTTCTTGCGGCGCAGCTCTGCGTCGATTTCCTTCGACTTGCGGAGGTAGTTGACAATGGTCTGACGGATGAGGTCGTTCTTGTGTGCGTCGGTTGTCCACTTCGACAGGTTGATGGTGTCGTAGTCGATTCCTTTCAGCACCGAGGGCACGAAGTTTGAGCCCTTGGGTATGATGTCTGTGCCGAGGAAATCCTTCACTCCGGCAGAGGTCTTGCCTTCGGTAAGCACCATCAGCTTGTTGACCAGCAGGTCTTTGAGGCTGTTGAGGCGTTCCTCGTATTCCTCATCGAGCTTGGGCAGCAGGGCCTGTGTGGCCTTGTTGCGGCGGCCAGTCTTGTTGGCGCGCGAGAAGAGGTTGGTGCCGATTACCACACCCTTGAGCGAGGGGGAGGCCTTCAGCGAGGCATCCTTGACATCGCCGGCCTTGTCGCCGAAGATGGCGCGGAGCAGCTTCTCCTCAGGAGTCGGGTCAGACTCACCCTTGGGGGTGATCTTACCAATCATGATGTCGCCGGGGACGACATGCGCGCCCAGACGGATGATACCGCGCTCGTCAAGGTCTTTGGTAGCGTCTTCGGAGACGTTGGGGATGTCGGAGGTGAGTTCCTCCATACCGCGCTTGGTCTCGCGCACCTCGAGGGAGTACTCATCGACATGGACCGAAGTAAGGATGTCTTCCTTGACCATTCGCTCGTTGAGCACGATGGCATCCTCATAGTTGTAACCCTTCCAGGGCATGAAGGCCACCTTCAGGTTGCGGCCAAGGGCGAGCTCGCCATTCTCGGTGGCGTAGCCCTCGGTGAGGATGTCGCCACGGGTGACACGCTGGCCACGCGAGCAGATAGGACGCAGGTCGATGGTGGTCGACTGGTTGGTCTTGCGCCACTTGGGTATGTTGTATTCCTTGACAGCGTCCTCGAAGGATACGAACTCCTCCTCCTCTGTGCGGTCATAGCGGATGCGGATCTTGGTGGCGTCGACAAACTCGATGACACCGTCACCCTCGGCCATGATCTGGGTACGGGAGTCGCGGACAAGCTGTCCCTCGATGCCGGTGCCGACGATGGGGGCCTCGGAGCGCATCAGAGGCACTGCCTGGCGCATCATGTTGGAGCCCATCAGCGCGCGGTTGGCGTCGTCGTGCTCCAGGAAGGGGATGAGCGATGCTGCGATTGAGGCAATCTGCTGGGGAGAAACATCCATCAGCTCGATCTCGTTGCCCGGGACGATAGGGAAGTCAGCATCCTGGCGAGCCTTGACCTTGGGATTGATGAAGGAGCCGTCATTGTTGACGGGGGCGTTGCCCTGGGCAATCATCTTGCCCTCTTCCATCTCTGCGGTCAGGTATGTCACATCGTCGTTCTCGAGGTCGACCACACCATTCTCCACCTTGCGGTAGGGGGTCTCGATGAAGCCGAGGTCGTTGATTTTCGCATACACGCAGAGCGACGAGATAAGACCGATGTTGGGTCCTTCAGGAGTCTCGATGGGACAGAGACGGCCATAATGAGTGTAGTGAACGTCTCGCACCTCGAAGCCGGCGCGCTCACGCGACAGACCGCCGGGGCCGAGGGCCGACAGACGGCGCTTGTGGGTGATTTCGGCCAGAGGGTTGGTCTGGTCCATGAACTGCGACAGCGCGTTGGTGCCGAAGTATGTGTTGATCACCGACGAGATGGTCTTGGCGTTGATCAGGTCGATGGGGGTGAACACCTCGTTGTCGCGCACATTCATACGCTCGCGGATGGTGCGGGACATACGGGCCAGGCCGACACCGAACTGGTTGTAAAGCTGCTCGCCCACGGTACGCACGCGGCGGTTGCTCAGGTGGTCGATGTCGTCGACATCGGTCTTGGAGTTGATAAGCTCGATGAGATACTTGATGATCTCGATGATGTCTTCCTTGGTAAGCACCTTGACATCCATCGGGGTGTCAAGCGAGAGCTTCTTGTTGATACGGTAGCGGCCCACTTCGCCGAGGTCGTAACGCTTCTCAGAGAAGAAGAGATTGGTGATGACCACGCGCGCCGACGCGTCATCTGGCGGCTCGGCGTTGCGCAGCTGCCGGTAGATATATTGGATAGCCTCCTTTTCGGAGTTGGTGGTGTCTTTCTGGAGGGTGTTGAAGATGATGGCGTAGTCAGACGAGTTGGCCTCCTCCTTGTGGAGCAGGATTGTGTCAACGCCTGACTCGAGAATCAGGTCGATGCCTTCCTCGTCGAGTTCCTTTTCGCGGTCGATGACCACCTCGTTGCGCTCGATGGAGACCATTTCGCCGGTGTCCTCGTCTACGAAGTCCTCCACCCAGGTGCGGAGCACACGGGCGGCGAGCTTGCGGCCGAGGGCCTTCTTCAGGTTGGTCTTGTTGACCTTGACCTCCTCGGCCAGGTCGAAGATGTCGATGATGTCCTTGTCGGTCTCAAGGCCGATGGCACGCAGAAGAGTGGTCACGGGGAGCTTCTTCTTGCGGTCGATGTAGGCATACATGACATTGTTGATGTCAGTGGCAAACTCAATCCAGGAGCC
The DNA here is from genome assembly GCA_958418815.1 of uncultured Bacteroidales bacterium. Taxonomy (GTDB): domain Bacteria; phylum Bacteroidota; class Bacteroidia; order Bacteroidales; family Muribaculaceae; genus UBA7173. Next base: position 7,842 of record CATZGB010000045.1, read on the forward strand.
GCGGAAGGGGATGATACGGGCCGAATAGAGCTTCGTGCCGTTGGAGTGGGTGCTCTGTCCGAAGAACACGCCGGGCGAACGGTGGAGCTGCGACACCACGACGCGTTCCGCGCCATTGATCACAAATGTGCCCTTCTCGGTCATGTAAGGAATCGGGCCGAGATAAACATCCTGGATTACCGTCGCGAAATCCTCGTGGTCGGGGTCGGTACAGTAGAGTTTCAGCTTGGCCTTCAGGGGCACGCTGTATGTGAGGCCGCGCTCCAGACACTCCTCGATGGTGTAACGGGGCGGGTCGATGTAATAGTCGAGGAATTCGAGTACGAAGTTGTTACGGGTGTCCGCGATGGGGAAATTCTCGGAGAACACCTTGTAGAGTCCCTCGTTGTTCCTTTTTTCGGGAGGGGTGTCGAGTTGCAGGAAGTCCTGGAACGACTTGAGCTGAACCTCGAGGAAATCAGGGTAAGGAAGCGGATTCTTTACCGAGGCAAAATTTACGCGGGGTTTTGCGGTGTTTGCTTGGGATGACATCTATGATATTGTTAAGGGAACTCGAAATGATATTTTATATGCAAGAGGGGATGCTCTCGCCATCGGCACCAGCCACAAGGCCCAAACTCGTCAAACACACGCTACACGACTGATTATCAATCAATGACAAATCGCGCAACATAAACTACGAGCCGCGTGGCCATACTAAATAATCTTAAATAAGCATAAATATGTCAAATTAAAGACAAATTTAGTTAATGCCGATTCCCCTCTTACACAAAAAGGTTAAGCGTCTGCCCTGCGGCAGACACTTAACCAAAACAGCCTGAGGGGTCAGGCGAAGTATTATTTCAGCTCTACTTCAGCGCCAGCCTCTTCGAGAGACTTCTTGAGGTTCTCGGCGTCAGCCTTGGGAAGACCTTCCTTGACTACGCTGGGAGCGCCGTCTACGATTTCCTTGGCTTCCTTGAGGCCCAGACCAGTCAGCTCCTTAACGAGCTTAACAACCTGAAGCTTGGCAGCACCGGCCGACTTGAGGACAACGTCGAAGTTGGTCTTCTCCTCAGCAGCGGGAGCACCGGCTGCGGGACCAGCGGCAACAGCCACGGCAGCAGCTGCGGGTTCGATGCCATATTCCTCCTTGAGGACGGTAGCGAGTTCGTTTACTTCCTTTACGGTGAGGTTAACTAATTCTTCTGCAAGAGCTTTGATATCTGCCATTGTAGTATTGTTTTTTGAGTGTTTGCGTTTTGTTGAATGTGATTGTTGGCGAAGGCGCTTTTAGGCTTCCTTCTTGGAGAGGGTTTCGAGGATGCCGTGGATGGTATTTCCACCAGACTGGAGGGCGGAAATGACATTCTTGGCAGGCGACTGAAGCAGAGCCACAACGTCGGCGATGAGCTCGTTCTTGCTCTTGATATTGGCAAGGGTCTCAAGCTGGTCTTCACCAACATAGATTGTCTCTTCAACATAAGCGGCTTTCAGGCGGGGGAGAACGTCGTCTTTCTTGCGGAAGCTCTTGAGGAGCTTGGCAGGAGCGTTGCCGACGTTGGCACACATCAGCGAGCTTGCGCCCTTGAGGGCGGGATAAAGCTCCTCATAGTTGCCATCGAGGGTCTCCAGGGCCTTGTGGAGCAGAGTATTCTTGACAACCATCAGCTTGATGTCGTTCTTGAAGCACTCGCGACGAAGCGCTGAGGTCTTCTCGGCATCGAGTCCGGCGGTCTCTACCAGGTAGAAGCAGCCGTATTCCTTGATGGTTTCTGCGATTTTCGATATGATGAGTCCTTTCTCTTCTTTTTTCATTGTCGTAGTCTTTTAGAGATTAGTCGTCAATGGTTTTAGAGTCGACTTTGATGCCGGGGCCCATTGTGCTCGAAACGTAGATACTCTTGATGTAAGTTCCCTTTGCGGTCGCAGGCTTGAGCTTGATCAGGGTGTTGATGAACTCCTTGGCATTGGCCTTCATCTGCTCGGGGGTGAAGGACACCTTGCCGATCGATGTGTGGACGATACCGTTCTTGTCAACCTTGAAGTCAATCTTACCTTTCTTGACCTCCTCCACGGCCTTGGCCACGTCGGGAGTCACAGTGCCGCTCTTGGGGTTGGGCATAAGGCCACGGGGACCGAGTACACGGCCGAGGGCACCTATCTTACCCATGATAGCGGGCTGGGTGATGATGACATCAATGTCGGTCCAACCACCTTTGATTTTCTCAATGTATTCATCGAGGCCGACGTAGTCAGCTCCCGCAGCCTTGGCTGCGCTCTCCTGGTCGGGAGTACAGAGCACGAGCACGCGAACCTGCTTGCCTGTTCCGTGGGGAAGTGTCACGACACCACGCACCATCTGGTTTGCCTTGCGGGGGTCAACACCCAGACGCACATCGATGTCGAACGAAGCGTCGAACTTGGCGTAGTTGGTTTCTTTTACCTTTACTGCGGCCTCAGCGAGCGAGTAGGCCTTCCCGGCTTCAATCTTCGATAAAGCTAACTTCTGATTCTTAGTAAGTTTTCCCATGTCAATTGAAGTTTATTAGTTGTTTTCGGGGAAAGCACCCTTTACGGTGATACCCATGCTCCTGGCAGTACCGGCAACCATCTTCATGGCCGAGTCAACGGTAAAACAGTTCAAATCGGGCATTTTGTCGGTAGCGATTTCCTTTACCTGATCCCAGGTCACCTCGGCCACCTTGTTACGGTTGGGCTGAGCCGAGCCTTTCTTTACCTTCGAAGCCTCGAGCAGCTGGATAGCCACCGGGGGAGTCTTCACGATAAAGTCGAAACTCTTGTCGGTGTAGTAAGTGATTACTACAGGCAGAACCTTACCGGCCTTATCCTGGGTGCGGGCATTGAATTGCTTGCAAAACTCCATGATGTTGATACCCTTGGAACCCAGGGCAGGACCTACTGGGGGCGAGGGATTGGCAGCACCACCTTTGATCTGCAATTTGATCTGTCCAGCAATTTCTTTTGCCATTGTGATTAAAGCTTTATTTATTTAACGAAACGCGCCTATCCGTTAGCGGGCCTGGGGATGCGTAACCAACCCTCGATACCCTCCGGCAAAGCGCCATACTTACAAAAACCTTCCTTTGACATCAGACCCACTTAGGGGGTCTTCAACCTCGGGGAAAGCAGGTCTCTTCACACAAACATTTCGCGCGGCGCCATCTTCGGGAATCCCCTCGGGGGAAACACTGGGATTGACTGAATCCGTGCGAACTATTTGAAAAATGATTGAGATTACTCTCTCTCGACCTGCGAGTTCTCAAGCTCAAGCGGCGTCTCGCGTCCGAAGATGCGAACCATTACCTTGAGCTTCTTCTTGTCGGGGAAGACCTCGGTAATCTTTCCGTTGAACCCGTTGAAGGCGCCATAGTTGACCTTGACGGTCTCTCCGACCATATAGTCGTTAACGCCCTCCTCGAGGTTCTCGTTGATTTCGTCGGCTGTCCCGAGCATCCTCATCACCTCGCTCTCGCGCAACGGTTCGGGCTTGGCATCCTTGCCGCGTCCCTTAAGGAAGTCGATAACGTTGGTGGTGTTGGTCAGCTCGTGAACCACTTCTCCGATAAGCTCGGCCTCCACAAACACATATCCCGAGTAAAGGTTGCGTTCTTTGACAACCTTTTTCCCGTTCTTGACAGTGAGAACCTTCTCAGTAGGAATCAGCACCTGAAAGACATGGTTGCCAAGGTCGGTGTTTTTGATGGCACCGTCAAGGAGTTCCTTGACCTTGGCTTCCTTCCCCGAGATGGCACGCAGAACGTACCAAGCCTTGCGGGGAGCCGAAGTCCTTGCGACTGCAGATTTTTCGGTATTCTTTTCAGACATTTCGACCAAACTAAAAAGGATTACTTATGAAGGCTGTAGATGAGGTGCATAAGATTCTCGACCACTTGATCCATGACTAATATTATCAGGGCGATAATAACGGAAGCAAGCATCACGATACAAGCGCTCTTAATCAGCTGCGTCTTAGTAGGCCAAGAAGTCTTATAACGAAGTTCGTCGTAAGACTCCTCTATGCTCGTAAGTAATTTCAATTTTTTCATTTGAGATCTTTTAGCACGGGTTGAGAGACTCGAACTCCCGACACCTGGTTTTGGAGACCAGTGCTCTACCAACTGAGCTAAACCCGTATTGAAGTCAAAGGCGCGGCTTTCCGGCGGGCTTTCAAGAGCGCGCCTTTGACTTTATGGTGACTTCCGGAGGGTCATAAGACCCGGCGGTTGATTAGTCGAGGATTTCGGTGATCTGACCGGAACCTACGGTGCGGCCACCTTCGCGGATAGCGAAGCGGAGACCCTGGTCGCAAGCTACCGGAGTGATGAGCTCGACGATGATTTCCACGTGGTCACCAGGCATTACCATTTCTACGCCTTCGGGGAGGGTGATTTCACCGGTCACGTCGAGGGTACGGATGTAGAACTGGGGACGGTAGTGGTTGTGGAAGGGAGTGTGACGACCGCCTTCTTCCTTCTTCAGGATGTAGACAGAAGCCTTGAACTTCGAGTGGGGCTTAACGACACCGGGGTGGCAGATAACCATACCGCGCTTGATGTCCTTCTTGTCGATACCGCGGAGGAGGAGACCAACGTTGTCACCAGCTTCACCCTGATCGAGGAGCTTGCGGAACATCTCGACACCAGTTACGGTGGACTTCATGTCTGCGCCGAGACCCATGATCTGAACTTCGTCGCCGACCTTCACGATACCGGTTTCGATACGACCGGTGGCAACAGTACCACGACCGGTGATCGAGAACACGTCCTCAACAGGCATCAGGAAGGGCTTGTCGATGTCGCGGGGAGGCAGGGGAATCCAGTTGTCAACAGCGTCCATCAGCTCAACAACCTTAGCTTCCCATTCGGGCTCACCATTGAGAGCGCCGAGAGCGGAACCGCGGATGATGGGGGTTTCGTCGCCGTCGTATTCGTAGGCTGAGAGGAGTTCGCGCATTTCCATTTCAACGAGTTCGAGCATTTCCTCGTCGTCAACCATGTCGCACTTGTTGAGGAACACAACCAGACGGGGCACGTTCACCTGACGGGCGAGAAGGATGTGCTCGCGAGTCTGGGGCATGGGACCGTCGGTAGCGGCAACCACGATGATAGCACCGTCCATCTGGGCAGCACCGGTAACCATGTTCTTCACGTAGTCAGCGTGACCCGGGCAGTCAACGTGAGCGTAGTGACGGTTAGCGGTCTCGTACTCAACGTGAGCGGTATTGATGGTGATACCACGCTCTTTCTCCTCGGGAGCGTTGTCGATCTGGTCGAACGACTTAACCTCGGAGAGACCCTTCTTAGCGAGAACGGTCGTGATGGCAGCCGTCAGAGTAGTTTTACCGTGGTCAACGTGACCGATGGTACCGATGTTAACATGCGGTTTGGTTCTTTCGAATTTCTCTTTAGCCATAACTTGCTATAAATTATTTTTTTTGGTGATTAAAATCTGGGTGCGCGCCTTTCCGGAGGGGAAATTTAGCGCAGAAAGCCAACCGTCAGTTAGCTGTTCAGCCTTTCCGGAGGGAGAGGTGACCGCCGGACTACACCGAGCGGGACTGACAACGATTGGCAACTTTTCCGTCCGGCCCACTGTTGAAGAGAGAACGAGGGAACGTCCGGGTTTTCAGCCGAATTGCCACGGAAATGACAGGCATCACCGGGGCTATCGGGTGTTAAGAGAGCCGATGACGGGATTTGAACCCGTGACCTCTTCCTTACCAAGGAAGTGCTCTACCACTGAGCTACATTGGCAAATTTACCTGAAGTCTGCTTCAGTTCAGTCGAGAAGTTCTCGGCTTAGAGCGGAAGACGAGGCTCAAACTCGCGACCCTCAGCTTGGAAGGCTGATGCTCTATCAACTGAGCTACTTCCGCATAAGGACTTTGGCGAACGAGGCCCAAGACCTCAAGACGCTAAAGGATTTTTTTGTGGGCGCGGATGGATTCGAACCACCGAAGGCATAGCCAGCAGATTTACAGTCTGCCCCATTTGGCCACTCTGGAACACGCCCTATAGCGAAATTATATTTCCAAATGCTTAAAACAACTGAGCCTCTTGTCGGATTCGAACCAACGACCCCGAGATTACAAATCACGTGCTCTGGCCAACTGAGCTAAAGAGGCATTTTCAAAGTCCTAAATCTGAAACGGAGGAAATCTTAATTTCGCAAACGGCTTCTTAACGAGAGTTAAACCTTTCGAGAAGAGAAAGCGTTGTAACTTTAAGTTTTCAGCGGGGTTTCCGTCTCATTTGCGGTGCAAAGTTACGCACAGTTTTTGAATTGACAAAATATTTCAGCAAAAAAATTCAATATTTTCGCAAACTTTTTTTCTCCCCTCCCCTCAACGACACCCTGCCAAAGCCATCCATCCTCCTGCAAATCAACGAATTCACAGACACAGCCGCCATAAAGCCGCCGACACCTCCATCCGGCATTATTTTTCCTCTTCTGGAGCCTCGCCGTGAAAACAGCCGCCAGACTGCGCAAACAATGAGAAAAAACCGTATATTTGCAGGTGAGGATCCGGCAGGGGATGAAAACGCCCCTCCCCGATTCCGCCACAACAAAGCCAACCAACCACATAGAAACCATATGAAAGATGAAATCAAGGGACGCATAGAGGCGTTCCGCGGAGAGATGAGGAAGGCAGGCGTCGCGGCCGCCATCATCCCCCAGACAGACCCCCATCTCGGGGAATACATCGCCGACCACTGGCAAGTGCGCCGATGGCTCAGCGGGTTCACCGGCTCGGCCGGCACCTTGGTGATAACCGACAAAGAGGCCCTGCTCTGGACCGACTCCCGCTACTTCCTCCAAGGGGCCGAGCAACTCGATGGAACCGGCATCACACTGATGAAAGAGGGACTGCCTGAAACGCCCACCATCCCCCAATACCTTATAAGGCATCTTGTCAAAGGTGCCACGGTCGGCATAGACGGCCTGCTCTTCTCCTCCACCGAGGTTTCCGCCCTGCGCGCCTCCCTCGAGAAGCACGGACTCCGCCTCGACACCAATTTCGCCCCCGCAGACTCCATATGGCCCGACCGCCCGGCGCTCCCCTCCGCTCCGCTTTTCCTCCATGACGAGAAATACGCCGGCAAGGGTGCCACAGACAAAATACGCGACATCCTCGCCCAGACAAAGGAACAAGGCGCGCAGGCCATCCTCGTGTCAGACCTGGCCGAGCTCGCCTGGGTGCTCAACATCCGCTCGACCGATGTCAGCTGCAACCCCGTGGCAACAGGATTCCTATACCTCTCCCCCTCCCAGTCAGTGCTTTTCATCAAGGAAGAAAAGCTCACCCCTGAGGTCTCAGACACCCTGAAAGCCGCCAACGTCAAGACCGCCGACTACACCACCATCCTCCCCTTCCTTGAATCCCTGCCGGAATCGGCGACCGTATTGTACGAGGCTCCCCGCACAGCCGCGCGTCTGGTCGACGCGCTGGGAGCAAGGGCAATAGCGGGAGCATCCCCCATCCCGATGATGAAATCGGTGAAAAACACTGTGCAGATTGCCGGAATCCGCAACGCCATGGAGAAAGACGGGGCAGCTCTCGTCGGCGCGTTCATGGAAATCGAGCGCAGGCTCAAAGAGGGGGTCACCCTGACAGAGATAGATGTGGCCGACATCCTGACCGAACACCGCTCGAAGCAGGAACTTTACGCCGGCGAGTCGTTTGAGACCATCGCCGGATACGGCCCGCACGGGGCGATAGTCCACTACTCTGCGACCCCCGAGTCATCCTCTACCGTCAAGCCCGAAGGGCTGCTGCTCATCGACTCAGGCGCACAATACCTCGACGGCACCACCGACATAACCCGCACAATCGCCGTCGGCACCCCCACCGACGAGGAACGCCACGACTTCACCCTCGTTATGAAAGGCCACATCGCCCTGGCCACCGCCATCTATCCCGAAGGGACCCGTGGCGACCAGCTTGACGCGCTCGCACGCCAGTTCCTTTGGAAAGAGGGACTGAGCTACCTCCACGGCACCGGCCACGGCGTAGGGCACTTCCTCAACGTCCACGAAGGCCCGCAGAGCATCCGTCTCAACCATGTCCCCGTGGCCCTGCGCCCGGGCATGCTGACCTCCAACGAGCCCGGTCTCTACCGCGCGGGCATCCACGGCATCCGTTGCGAGAATCTCGTGCTGACCGTCGACGCGTTCACAACCGAGTTCGGCCGATTCTACCGCTTCGAACCGATGACCCTCTTCCCCTGGGACCTCAGCCTCTTCGACACCGCCATCATGACCCAGGAGGAAATCAACTGGGTCAACGGCTATCATGAGGAGGTCTACCGCCGCCTCTCGCCGCGCCTCGATGAGGCCCAGAAGGCATGGCTGCGCGAAAAAACCAGCGAACTCAAGAAATAACGCGACTAAGAAAAAATGGCACTCATACTTCCCCTGCGCGGCTTCACCCCAAAAATCGGCCGCGACTGCTTCCTGGCCGAGAACGCCACCGTCGTCGGCGACGTCGAGATGGGCGACGAATGCTCGGTATGGTTCAACACCGTGTTGCGCGGTGATGTCAACTCCATACGCATCGGCAACCGGGTCAACATCCAGGACGGCTCGGTACTCCACACCCTCTACCAGAAATCCACCATCGAAATCGGCAACGATGTCTCAATCGGCCACAACGTGACCCTCCACGGCTGCAAAATCCGCGACTTCGCCCTCATAGGGATGGGGGCCACCGTCATGGACGACGCAGAGGTCGGCGAGGGCGCGCTCGTCGCCGCCGGTTCAGTCGTGCTGTCGAAGACAAAAATCGGCCCACACGAGATGTGGGCCGGCGCTCCGGCTAAATTCGTCAAGATGATGGAACCCGAGAAATCCAAGGAGCTGAACGAAAAAATCGCCCGCAACTACCTCTTCTACTCCAAATGGTACACCGACCCCGACAACGCCCCGCTCTGACGAAGCGCAGCATCAGGAGGGGATGAAGTCCATCGCCTCCTCTGAAAACCTCACCGGGCGCCCGCGGAACAAGTTTCCGAGGGCGCCTGATTTTATAAGGCTGTCGGGCGAACCATCGACCAGGGTGCGGCCTGCGCCACTGTCGGCAATCAGCCAGAGACGCTGCGAAAGGCGGAGGGCCGAACCGACATCGTGGGACGACAGGATGACCGCCTTCCCCTCCTCGCGGGCGAGGCGCGACAGCAACTGCATCGTCTCCAGGCGGGAGGCGACATCAAGGAAAGCCGTAGGCTCGTCGAGCACCATCAGCGGGGTCTCCTGGGCCAGCGCCCGGGCAATCATCACCTTCTGACGCTCGCCGTCGGAGAGCGACGCGACCTGCCTCTGCGCGAACACCTCTATGCCGACCGCCTCCATCGCCTGCCCGACAACCGCCTTGTCATGCCGCGAGAGCCGGCCGAAGAATCCGGTATGGGGCTGACGGCCCAGCGCGACAAGTTCGGCAACAGTCAAAGCTCCGGCCAGTTCACGGCCCGTGCTGACAATGCTCACCAGCCTGGCAAGTTCGCGCGGAGGGATTTCAGACAGCGACCGACCGGCGACCACCACCAGGCCCCTCATCGGGGCGAGACGGCCTGTGACACATCTGAGCAGGGTCGACTTTCCGGCACCATTGGCCCCGAGCAGGGTGACAAGCTCACCCCGCGACACCCGCAGGCTGACACCCTCATACAGCGGCGTCGAGCCATAGCCGACAGCCACATCCTCAAGTCGAAGCACTGTATCGTTCATCGGAAGTAACTTATTTTGTCGCGGTTCACTATCACATACATTATCACGGGCACGGAGAGCAGCGGGGTGATGGCGTTGACAGGGAGTACTCCCCCGTTGCCGGCGAAAATCGACAGGCAGGCGCAGAGGAGTCCAGAGAAGCCACCCCACAGGGCTGTGGCCGGCAACAGGCGGTTATGGTTTGAGGTGGCCAGGGTGAGCCTGGCCACATGGGGCATCACCAGCCCGAGGAATCCCACAGGGCCGCAGAAGGCTGTCACGACAGCGGTCAACACCCCCGACAGGAGCAGCAGGCGGTTGCGCGTCGCCGAAAGGCTCACCCCCATCGACTCGGCGTAATCAGCCCCGAGCAACAGAGCGTTGAGCGGCTTCACCATCAGCAACGAGGCCGTCACCGTCAGGAGAATCAGCGGCCCGAAGACAGCGAGGTCGGCAAGCGTCACCCCCGAGAAGCTGCCCAACCCCCAGATAACGAAGGAATGCACCCCCTCCTCGGTTGCGTAAAAATTAAGTATCGAGATGGCCGAAGAGGCGAGATAGCCGAGCAGAATGCCGACAATCAGCAACATCGCGTTGCCCCTCACAAGCCGCGAGAACAGCAGCAGCAACAACAGCATCACAGCCGATCCGGCCACGGCCCCCACCAGCGCACCGGCGTAATGAGCCACCCCGACGGCCGAACCGCCACCAAGCAGCAGCATCATCACCGCCACCCCAAGCGACGCCCCGGTCGACACTCCGAGTATCGACGGGCCTGCCAAAGGATTGTTGAATGTGGTCTGCAGCAACAACCCCGCCACAGCCAACGCCATGCCCGAGAGGAACGCGCAGCAGGCCATAGGGAGGCGCAGATCTACGACAATCAATGAAGCGGCGGGATTGGCCGGAACTCCGCCGGTCAGCACCTGCCACACATCTCCGGCAGGCAAATCGACCGTGCCGAAAAACAGCAACGCGACAAACATCGCCACCGAGGCCACCCCCACAGGCAGCAGCACCCGGGCCATTCGCCCTGCGGCGGCCTTGTCAACAGAAAACATGCAGTCAGTCATTTTCCCAGAATATCAAGATTTTGGCCACATCCTGCGGCGCGACCCTGACAGCCGCCATCCTCGGCAATGGGGAGACATCGTCATAGCACATCACCCCAAGGGCGGCAGTGTCGGCGATCCGCCCTTCACGGTCATAGACCGCATAAAACAACGCCCCGGTCGCGTCAGGGTCGACACGCGACAGTTCGGCGGTAAGCCTGAAATCGAATTTCCCGACCCCGACACAAGCCGGATGTGAGACCTTCATCCCCAGCCTGCGCTCATTGTCGCGGTTGACCTCCACCAGGGAGGTAAGAAAACGACACTTCTCCTCCTCGCTCCATCGTGGATCAAACGGCGGCACTTGCGCGACGGCCCCATAGACCGCCTGCGGCTCCTCAGCTCTGTCGCCATTGCCGGAATCCTTAGAGCCAACCACCGGAGGAACAGGGGCCTCCGCAATCAACCCCGCCGCGTAGCCGAAACACCTGAACAGATATACACAGCAATCTCGCCTGAAACCTGTAAGGCGCATGAAATCAACGGCCAGCCTGTCAATCTCAACCAGCGACTCCGCCGACATCACAGGGCGCAGAAACCCCGACGCAGGCAACGCCTGCATCATATATTGGAGAGGAGGGAACTCTCCGAATCCCCCCTCGCGGTTGATGGCCACGAGCATTTCAGGGAAACTGAAAAATCCCCGTGCCATAAGCCGCTTCAACGTCTCGGGAAATGAAATCATACACCCCATTCAATAAATAATAATGCCTAAATTATAACGCGCAAATATACACAATTCAATCAAAAAAGGCAACCATTCTTTTTTTAACCACACAAACATCAGGATTCCTTTTTATAATTTAAATCGATTCAAAGATTGCCATTCATAATTTTTTCTCATCATTATATAAACCTCATTCCATCTTTTTGCGTTTATTAATTAAATTCACATAGCCAAAAAAATGTGATAATCCCAGTCAACCATCCGCTTATAATTCAACTATTATGGAACATTTCAAACGGCCAAAATTCGTGGGGTCCATCGCTGGCAAAATAATGATGGGACTTCTTGTCGCGGGGTTGTTGGTCGGCATTTTTCTGCCGGTCACTCCCGACCAGTCGCTGACATATTGGACGATACTGGAAATAATAGCGGGGGTAATACTGCTGGTTTTCATCGTAGCCGGCATAGTGGAAAAATGCTGGGCTTTCACCGCCAGTGTCGGCATCGTCCTCGTCTTGATTCTGATGACTTTGTTCAAGGTCATACTTCCTAACATCAGGTAGGGGAAGAGCGGTATCCGTCCGAAATAGGCCGACTTTATCAAAGCGTTTTTGGTTGCGAACTTTG
>CATZGB010000046.1 GCA_958418815.1 uncultured Bacteroidales bacterium
AATGCCGACTTGAAAATCTATAATCAAGTCGGCTTTTTTCGGACGGATACTTTGTAAAATCAGCCATTGCTTGTTTGCGACGAGGTCGCCTGGTTTGCCGCGGGGACTTCTGGATGGAGGCGCGCGATGTGAGCTATAAGTGATTTAAAGCAACTTTTTTCTTTTCGGTGACAAATTTAGACATTTTATTCGTGACTTTGCCAAAAGTAACAGGAATGTAAACCCTTTGTGTTTATAAATTATCGGGTTTTACAAACGGGTGTGGGGATGTCTACAAACCGATGGTGATATGGCGACATTTCGGCCACGGAACGGGCGGCCTGGGGCGGTGTGACGCGGGCATTATATGAAAGCAGGCGCTTCCGGGTGAGCGGAAACGCCTGCTTGGTCTTATGGCTGCCGCCGGGAGGCGGCTGTCAGTGGCTGTGTGGTGACGCGTCGGTCATCAAGCCTTGCCGGAGAGCTTCTCCTTGAGGGCGGCCAGGGCCTCGATGTCGCCGAGGGTGGTCTTCTCCACGGGGGTGGAGATCAGGGGAGTCTCTTCCTTGCGGGGACGGTCGGCGCGCTTGGCTGCCTTGCGGGGAGCCTCGGCGCGTTCGGGCTTGTTGGCATCCTCGAAGATGCGGCTGTGGCTGAGGATGATGCGCTTTGAGTCTTTGTTGAACTCGATCACCTTGAAGTCGAGCTTCTCGTCAACCTTGGCCTGGCTGCCGTCTTCCTTGACGAGGTGCTTGGGAGTGGCGAAGCCTTCGACGCCGTAGGGGAGCTGTACGACAGCGCCCTTGTCGAGCATCTCGATGATGGTGCCCTGGTGTACGGAGCCGGGGGTGAAGATGGTCTCGAACACTTCCCAGGGGTTCTCCTCAAGCTGCTTGTGGCCCAGGGAGAGGCGACGGTTGTCTTTGTCGATTTCGAGGACAACGACTTCGATGTCAGCGCCGATCTTGGTGAATTCAGAGGGGTGCTTGACCTTCTTGGTCCAGGAGAGGTCGGAGATGTGGATGAGTCCGTCCACGCCTTCTTCGATTTCAACAAACACGCCGAAGTTGGTGAAGTTGCGCACCTTGGCGGTGTGCTTCGAGCCGACGGGGTATTTGATTTCGATGTCTTCCCAGGGATCCTGCTTGAGCTGCTTGAGGCCGAGGCTCATCTTGCGCTCCTCGCGGTCGAGGGTGAGGATGACGGCTTCGATCTCGTCGCCGACCTTGAGGAAGTCCTGAGCCGAGCGGAGGTGCTGCGACCATGACATCTCGCTGACATGGATGAGGCCTTCGACGCCGGGAGCGACTTCGACAAACGCGCCGTAGTCGGCCATGACAACGACTTTGCCCTTGACCTTGTCGCCGACCTTGAGCTCGGCAGCGAGGGCGTCCCAGGGATGGGGCATGAGCTGCTTGAGACCGAGGGCGATGCGCTTCTTCTCGTCGTCGAAATCGAGGATTACGACGTTGAGCTTTTGGTCGAGCTGCACGACTTCTTCGGGGTGGTTCACGCGGCCCCAGGAGAGGTCGGTGATGTGGATGAGGCCGTCTACGCCGCCCAGGTCGATGAACACGCCGTAGGTGGTGATGTTCTTGACGGTTCCTTCAAGCACCTGGCCTTTCTCGAGCTTGGCGATGATTTCGCGCTTCTGCTGCTCGAGCTCGGCCTCGATGAGGGCCTTGTGGGAGACAACGACGTTTTTGAATTCGGGGTTGATCTTCACGACCTTGAACTCCATGGTCTTGCCCACGAAGATGTCGTAGTCGCGGATGGGTTTCACGTCGATCTGCGAGCCGGGGAGGAAGGCCTCGATGCCGAAGATGTCGACAATCATGCCGCCCTTGGTGCGGCACTTGATGTAACCCTTGATGATCTCGTCGTTTTCGAGAGCCTGGTTGACACGCTCCCAGCTGCGGGACGCGCGGGCCTTGCGGTGGGACAGGATGAGCTGGCCCTTCTTGTCCTCCTGGTTCTCGATGAACACTTCCACGACGTCGCCGACCTTGATGTCGGGGTTGTAGCGGAATTCGTTCATGGGGATGATACCGTCTGATTTGTAGCCGATGTTAACCACAGCCTCGCGTTTGTTGAGGGCGATGATGGTACCTTCGATTACATCCTTGTCCTTGACGGTGTTGAGCGATTCGTCGTAGGTCTTGGTAAGCTCCTCGCGCGACTTCTCGCTCTTGGTATCGCCATTTTCGTAGGCATCCCAGTCGAAATCAGCGATAGGAGAGTTTTTAACTTCTTCAGTCATTTAATTAAATGGTTAATAAATAAAAAGATAATTGCAATGTCGGAGGTGGCGCGTGGCCGGGGACGGGAATCCCCGCGCGGCCTCCGGCTCCGGGTGAGGGTCGACAACCGTCCGCGCAGCCCGCAACTTGCTGACTGACTATGGGTTGCAGAGCGCCGACAGGGCATACCTCTCCCAAAGTTGCCCGAAAAGGCGACGCAAAGGTAAGGATTCTTTTCCAATTTTGCAACTATCTGATTAAGAATCAGGGTTTACGTTGTTTTGGCGACTCTGAAAGAACCTCAGGGCCAAAGGGGCATTCCTTCAGGATGGCCTCTGCGGGAATCCGCGTATCTGCGGAATCTGCGTGAGGACTTTGGGGAAGTTGGGGCGTGAGTCAGGGGTGGGCGCGGGTGAGGAGGGAGAGGTAGTGGGCGGCGATGGCGGCGGGGGAGAAGCGGCGGGTGACTTCGTTGTGGAGGAACTTCTCGCGGTCACAGGTGAGTGAAGAGGTTTTGTCGCCGTCCTGGTCGGGGGCGAGGACGGTCTGGAGGGCCAGGGAGAGGGCGAAGGCGAGTGAGGCGGGGTTGTGGCGCGGGGCGAGGAAGCCGTTGACGGTGTCGTCGACGATGTCGCTCTGTCCGGCGTCGCCGTAGCTGACGGGTATCGCCCCGGCGGCCATGCCCTCCATGAGGGTGGCTCCCATTGTCTCGTATTTTGAGGAGGACAGCACGATGGTGGCGCGGGCGTAGAGGTCGCGCAGGCGGTCGGGGGAGAGCAGCCCCAGGCTGCGCCATGGCAGTCGCAGGCGGCGCAGCTCCGAGTCGTCGCGTATCGCTCCGGCGAAAGCCACCTCCACGTCGGCGGCGAGCGCGGGGTATTCCCAGGCGAATGTGTTGAGCGCGTCGACGGCTGCCGGGAGGTCTTTGACGGGGTCGTCGAGGCGTGCGGCGGCCATCACTATCAGGCGTTTCCCCTCGGGGGTGATTTTCTCCCCCGGCTGGTAGAGGGTGGCGGGGAATGGGTGGGGGATGACGGTGATTTCCTTCCCTTTCAGGATGGAACTGCGCGAGGCCATCGAGCGTTGCCACTCGCTCACGGCCACGAGCCGCAGGCCGGGATGGGAGAAGACGCGCTTCTTGGTAGCCGCGATTTCCTGGCGCAGCAGCGACCCGCGCCGCCCTTTGAAGTAGGGGCAGGCGGCGCAAGGCGGGGTGTCGGCGTAGCGGCTGCATTCACCGGGGAGATGGCATAGCGCGGTTGCGGGCCAGAGGTCGTGCATGGTGTAGATGACCGGCTTGCCGGTGGCGCAGATGCGGTCGAGTGAGCTTAGCGACAGGAATCCCTGCGAGGCCCAGTTGACCATCACCGCGTCGGCCTCCATGACAAATGGATTGCGGTCGAGGGCCACCCCGTGGCGGCCTGTGGAGAGTTTGAAGATGTCTTTGCGGCTTGTCCCTTTGATCCACAGCTCGGCCCTCTCGGCCAGGAAGGGAGGGAGCCATCTGTGTCGTTCGACAGCCATTACGGCCTCGCGGGCGGAAGACATGTCACCCGGACGCGCGACTATCATGCGCGCGTCGTGTCCGGCGTCGCGCAGCGCGTCGGTCAGCCGCCGGGTCACGATGGCGGCTCCGCCGAGGTCATGGTTGGTTGATAGCAGGGCGATTTTCATATGTGACTGGTATGATTGGTGTCAGGAAAGCTGCCTGCGCCGCGCCCAGGCGCGGTTGACCAACAGGACGCTCCCAGCGAAGACCGCCAGCAGCAGGGCGCGCAAGGGGAGGTCGAGCCAGTTGTTGCCGGTGGTGGCGGCCATGGCGACGAGCCACAGCGCGAGGGCCGAGAGGAAGTAGAGGCCGAGCTTGCCGAGCTGGTAGCCGATGGGGTATTTGCGGTCGCCCACCAGGTAGCTGGCCACCATCATGAAGCCGTAGCAGCCGAAGGCGGCCCAGGCGCAGGCGATGTAGCCGAAGCGGGGCACCAGCAGGATGTTGAGCAGCAGGGTGACGGCCAGGCCCATCAGAGAGAACCATGTCCCCCAGATGGTCTTGTCGGAGAGCTTGTACCAGAGCGAGAGGTTGAAGAAGATGCCGGCGAAGAGTTCGGCCATCATTATTATGGGGACTACCCTGAGGCCCTCGAAGTATTGCGGGGAGATGAAATATCTCAGCACGGGGAGGAAGAACATCACCCCGAGGAATATCAGCAGCCCGAAGGCGACGAACCAGTTCATCGCCTGGGAGTATGACTCGTTCTTGCCGGCCCCGGCCGTCTCCTTGTTCTGGGCGAAGATGAACGGCTCGTAGGCGAAGCGGAACGCCTGGGTGAACATCACCATCACGATGGCGATCTTGTAGTTGGCCCCGTAGATGCCCAGTCCGGCCATGGCCTCGGCCTTGTCGGGGATGAGCATCGGGTAGAGTATCTTGTCGATGGTCTGGTTCATGATGCCGGCGATGCCCAGTATCAGTATGGGGTAGCTGTAAAGCAGCATCTCCTTGAGCAGGCGGCCGTTGAAGCGGTATCTCACCGATGTCAGCTCGGGGTAGAGGAGCATCAGCACCGCCAGGGAGCTGATGAGGTTGGCCAGGAATATGTAGCCGATGCCGAAGCCGGGGTCGTAGAACCAGGCGATTGTCTGCGGCGCGGTCTTCCACAGCCAGGGGCAGAGGAGGATGAAGAAGAGGTTGAGCCCTATGTTGAGGCCGATGTTGAGCAGTTTCAGCGAGGCGAAGCGCATCGGGCGCTTGCGGTAGCGCAGGTAAGCGAAGGGCAGCGAGGTGTAAGCGTCGATGCCGACGGTGATGACCATCATCCAGATGAACGACGGGTGGGCGCCGCAGTCGAGCAGCCGCGCCAGGGCAGGGGAGAGCAGGCATCCGGCGATGATGAAGAGCATGGAGCTTGTGGCGAGCGACAGCAGCCCGGTGGAGTATACCTCCTCGGGGTCTTTCCAGCGGTCGTGGTTGGCGAAGCGGAAGAATCCGGTCTCCATACCGTAGGTGAGTATCACCAGGGCGAGGGCCACATAGGCGTAGATGTTGGTGACTATGCCGTATTCGCCCGCGGCGAAGAGGTAGGTGTACATCGGCACGAGGCACCAGTTGAGAAACCTGCCGACGATTGAGCTGACGCCATATATGGCGGTGTCTTTGAACAGCGACTTGATTGAAGCCATGGAGGATTCACGGTGGCAGGCGGCGTGACACCTGCCGGGGTTGCGTAATATGTGGGTTAATCGAAGAGGCCCCGGTCGAAGTTGAGGCGGTCGAGGCCGAGGTGGCTCCAGGCCAGGTCGGTGACCTCGCGGCCACGCGGGGTGCGCTTGATGAAGCCCTCCTTGATGAGGAACGGCTCGTAGACCTCCTCCACCGTGCCGGGGTCTTCGCCAAGGGCGGTGGCGATGGTCGACAGGCCGACGGGGCCGCCGCGGAACTTGGTGATGATCGTGGCCAGTATCTTGTTGTCGATTTCGTCGAGCCCGTAGCGGTCGATGTTGAGGGCCTCGAGGGCGTATCGGGCGATTTCGGGGTCGATGGCCCCCGAGCCTTTCACCATCGCGAAGTCGCGGACGCGCCTGAGCAGGCGGTTGGCGATACGCGGGGTGCCGCGCGAGCGGAGGGCGACCTCATGGGCGGCCTCGGCGCTGCATTCCACCCCCAGCAGACGGGCCGAGCGCAGGATGATGCGTTCGAGTATCTCGTGGTCGTAATATTCGAGGTGGCAGGGGATGCCGAAACGTGCCCTGAGGGGGGCCGTCAGCAGGCCGCTGCGGGTGGTGGCCCCGACGAGGGTGAAGGGTGAGAGGGTGAGCTGCACCGAGCGGGCCCCGGGGCCCTTGTCGATCATGATGTCGATGCGGTAGTCTTCCATCGCCGAGTAGAGGTATTCCTCCACCACGGGGCTGAGCCGGTGGATTTCGTCGATGAACAGCACGTCGTTCTCCTCAAGCGATGTCAGAATTCCGGCCAGGTCGCCGGGCTTGTCCAACACAGGCCCCGATGTGACCTTGAAGCCCACGCCCAGCTCGTTGGCGATGATGGCCGAGAGGGTGGTTTTCCCCAGGCCCGGGGGGCCGTAGAGGAGCAGGTGGTCGAGGGCTTCGCCGCGCATGCGGGCCGCCTGCACGAAGACGCGCAGGTTCTCGACCACTTTGTCCTGGCCGGAAAAGTCGTCGAACCGGCGCGGGCGCAACGCCCTCTCGAAGTCATTGTCGGAGTCGGAACGCGCCGCGTCGCGGCGGATGTCGAAATCTTCTTCCATAATCAACCGCAAATTTACGCAATTCCGGTGGAAAAACCTCCCCTGCCCCCCAAAAGTCTCACGCAGATTCCGCGGATTTCCGGAAAATGTCTCACGCAGATTCCGCGGATACACGGAATCTGCGTGAGACTTTTTAATAACAGGCTGTGGAATCTTTTGCGCCGGGCAACGGTCTTCCCCGGTAGGGGCAGGGGGATTACTCGGGCTTGGCCTCGGAGCCGTTGAGTTCCTTCTCCTCCTCTTTGAGGAGGTTGTCGATGTTCTCGATGTAGTCGAGGGAGTCGTCGAGGTAGAAGGCGAGTTCGGGCACCTTGCGGAGCTGGAAGCGCACCTTCTGGCCGAGGTCGTAACGGATTGTCTTGGCGTTGCGGGTGAGGTTCTCGAGGATCTCGGGAGCCTTGGCCGAGGGGAACACCGAGAGGTATGCCTTGGCGATGGAGAGGTCGGGACTGATGCGGACGGCCGAGACGGAGATGATGATTCCGTGGGTCTTGGCTGTCTGCAGGCGCAGAATCTCGCTGAGTTCTTTCTGTATCAGTCGTGCTATCTTGGCTTGGCGGGTTGTTTCCATGAGTCTGGTTTTTGATATGGTTGTAGTGTCTTTTGTGATAATAACACTGTCGGGGAGCGCAAAGTTACGGAAAACCCGCCAAACTTCGGTCTGATTTCGTAACTTTGTGGCCCAAAAGCTTTATTATATGGAGAAAAAGACCATCCTTGACATGAACCGCGACACGGTGGAGGGGTATCGGGCCAAGAAGAAGATACCGCTGGTGATTGTGCTTGACAACATTCGGAGCCTCAACAACATAGGGTCGGTGTTCAGGACGTCGGACGCTTTCAGGGTGGAGCGTCTGGCCCTTTGCGGCATCACGGCCACGCCGCCGTCGGTGGAAATCCACAAGACGGCGCTGGGGGCCGAGGACTCGGTGGAGTGGAGCTATCACCGCTCGACAGCCGACGCGGTCAGGGAGCTTCAGTCCGGGGGCTACAAGGTCTGCGCACTGGAGCTGGTCAAGGGTTCGGTGAGCCTGGAGCGTTTCCCGGTGGAGCGCGACGGCAAGTATGCCGTCGTGGCCGGGCATGAGGTCGACGGAGTCGCCCAGGAGGTGGTCGACCTCTGCGACGCCTGCATCGAGATACCCCAGGAGGGGACGAAGCATTCGCTCAACGTGGCGGTGTCGACGGCCCTGGCCATATGGCATTTCTACCTGGGGCTGCGCTGAGGTTGTCAGCGGAAAGCCTCCGGGGGGCCTGAGACGAAGAGCTCGGCAGAGCCTTCGCCATTTCGGGTGTAGCCGACACTGATTATCTTGTCGCCCAGGGGGATGTTCAGCACAATGTCGTATTTGTTTCCGGCGGAATACTCCTCGACGGTGTTGGTGGCGAGCTTGCGGTCCTCTTCAATTTTCTTCTCGATTTCCTTTACCAGGGATGGGTCGTTGGCGACGCTGATGCCCCGGAAGTAGTTGCCTGTGGAGTTGATGATTGACACCGTGGCCTGGGGGTTGGAACGGTATTTCTCGGAGAACAGCGACTCGCAGGCGAGCCTGGGATTGGCCGCGAGGGCTGTCACTGTGGCGGCCACGGCGATCAGCAGCAGTAAAGTGATACGTTTCATAGGTATGGGGGTATTGATTGGATTGTCAGTCGGCGGGGGTGGCGGAGAGCTTGCGTAATTCCTTGAGCTGGCGGTCGCGCCTGTCAAGCGAGGCGTGGAGCAGGGAGTCCATCCTGGCCAGTGACTTGCGCCGGTCTTGCTCGGCGATGCGCGCGGCTGTCTGCTGGTCGGCCACCTTGCGGCCATGGATGTAGACCTCGGCGTAGAAAGTCGGCTGGGGGGAGGCGATGCCGTCGGAGGTGTCGCGTATGAGGAATGTCGTCGCGCAGATGAGCAGGGCCGCCGTCGCGGCCACAGAGAGCCATCTCATTGTGGATGAGGCGCGACGTGGCCGCCTGCCTCGCCTGACGGTTGCCTCCAGCCCCATGGCCAGGCGGCACTCGTCGAGCAGGTCGGAGCGCAGGGGGGAGAGGAGCAGCACCTTCCTGAGGTCTTCCTCCTCGGCGCGTGAGAGCCGGCATTCGAAGTATCCGATGGCAAGACTCTCCAATTGTTTCAATGTCAAATCTTCCATTGTCGTTCAGCTTTTTAGGAGTGAGGCGCATTGGGCGCGCATTGTTTTGCGGGCCCGTGAGAGGTAGCTCCTGGCGGCCTCGGGGGTGATGTCGAGGCGGCGGGCTATCTCGGCGTGGTCGAGCTCGTCGAAAGTGTAAAGCTCGAACACCCGCAGGGGGAGCCCGGAGAGTCTTTCGAGGGCCATCCGGCGTATCGCGGCTGCCGTGTCGGCGCTCTCCACCGGGTCATGGCGTGTGGCCGGAGGGGGAGGCAGGGCGGTGCAGTCGTCGATGAAGACCCCGCGCAGCTTGCGCTTGCGCAGCAGGTCGACGCATATGTTGCGCATCGAGGCGAAGAGGAAGGCGCGCTTCTGCTGGAGGTTGGTGTCGGCGCGTCGGTTCTCCCAGCTGCGTATGAACAGCTCCTGGAGCGCGTCGTCGACATCCTCCTTGTGGATGAGGTATTTCCGGGCCACCGCGCGCAGTGTCTCGCGGTGGCTCAGGAATACCGGTGTTTTCACGTCTTCGTCGTGCATTTGTGTATGAAAAAAGTGCTGTTTCTGTAAAATGCGTCTTTGGGTCAGGCTCTTTGACGGGGCCTTTGCCATATAGACGCGCAGACCGGGGAAAACGTTACCGGGGCCAGCGCTTTTTTCCGGTGTTTTTTGCGCGGAAGCCGCCACAGTCAGCCGCAAAGGCCCGCAGCACAGTCGGTTGCGGGCCTTTGCGTATGTCAGTAGCCCGGCATGCGGGCTGAAACTGTCTGCGGGGTGTTACTTGGCCACTCTCTCAAGCCACTTGACCATGCAGAACATCACGGCCATCGAGATGAAGCAGACGATGGCGAAGACGCTCCATGTGGCCGACAGGGAGATGCTCTGATACATCACCGCGCCCAGGAAGAGGCAGGCGTTGCCGACGGCGGTAGCGCCGAGCCAGCAGCCCTGCATGAGGCCCTGGAGATGGGCGGGAGCCACTTTCGACACGAATGAGAGGCCGAGGGGGGAGATGAACAGCTCGGCGACGGTCAGGATGAAGTAGACGCTGAAGAGAATCCAGGGGGTGACGCGTTCGGCGGCGGGCACGGGCGCTCCGTCAAGCGATGCCTGGGAGGGGAGTCCGAGCGATGCCACGCACATCACGACGTAGGCCAGGGCGGCGATGCCCATGCCGATGCCGATTTTCTTGGGGGTCGAGGGCTCTTTGCCACGGGCCGCCAGGGATGAGAATATCCACATCACGACGGGGGTGAGGAACACCACGACGAAGGGGTTGATCGACTGGAAGATTTCGGCCGACATCGAGATTCCGAAGAGGTTGAGGTCGGTGTAGTCTTTGGCGAACATTGTGAGGGTCAGTCCGTTCTGGTGGAACGAGAACCAGAAGAAAATCACGATGCCGAAGACGGCCATGAGGGCCATGATGCGCTGCTTGATTTCCTTTGCCGACTGGCGTATCTCGGCTTTCTCCGTGTCGCTCTTCGCGGCGGTCTTCTTGGCCCCGGGGGTGGGGAGGGATTTCTTGAAGAAGAGGAAGATGGCCAGGGAGATGAGCATCGCCACGATGGCCACTGAGAAGGCGTAGTGGAAGCCGGTGTTGAAGGCTTCGAGGTAGTTGCGGGCGAAGTCCTCGAGGGTGGCGAGGTTGACCTCGGTCTGCGACACCTGGTTGGCGTATTCGAGGAAGATGCCGGTGTCGACATCCCTGCCGGCCAGCAGCGAGTTGCAGAGGCCGGGGAGGTCGGCGTTATAGGCGTAGCCCTGCATCTTGACGAAGGTGTTGCGCACCCACACGGCGATGAAGGGGGCGATGCAGCCGCCGATGTTGATGAACATGTAGAAGATCTGGAAGCCCGAGTCGCGCTTGTCGCTGTATTTGGGGTCGTCATAGAGCTGTCCGACGACGGCCTGCAGGTTTCCTTTGAAGAGTCCGTTTCCGAAAGCGATCACCAGCAGAGCGCCCAGGGCGATCCACTGGGTGGTGATGAGGGCGGGAACTGCCAGGAGGGCGTAGCCCAGGCACATGACCACAAGGCCGGCGATGATGGTGCCCTTGTAGTTCTTGGTCTTGTCGGCGATCACACCGCCGACGAGGGCGAGGATGTAGATGGCGCAGTAGAATGTGGAGTAAAGCGCGCCGGCCTGGCCTCCGTCGAGGTCGAACTTCGACATGAGGAACAGCGTCAGGATGGCCATCATGACGTAGAAGCCGAAGCGTTCGCCCATGTTGCTCAAGGCTGCCGGAATCAATCCTTTGGGTTGGTTCTTAAACATAGCAGTTGTTTTGGAATTGGTTTGTTATTTGGTTTGTCTGTGGTCAGTTGTTGCGGGCCTCCTGCAGCTCCTTGAAGGCCAGGGCGTAGACGCGTATCTGCTTGATCATGGCCAGCAGGCCGTTGGAGCGGGTGGGTGACAGATGCTCCGAGAGGCCGATGCGGTCGATGAAGTAGAGGTCGGCGTTGAGGATTTCCTGGGGAGTGTGGCCCGACAGCACGTCTATGAGCATCGAGATGATGCCCTTGACGATGATGGCGTCGGAGTCGGCGGTGAAGTTGAGCTTCCCCTGGTCGTCGAGGGTGGCGTCGAGCCATACGCGGCTCTGACACCCCTCGATGATGCGCGAGGGGGTCTTGAGCTTCTCGTCGATGGGGGGGAGCGAGTTGCCCAGGTCGATGATGTAGGCGTAACGGTCCATCCAGTCGTCAAGGCCGGAGAGCTCGTCGATTATCTCGTCTTGTCTTTCGTTGATTGTCATATGGCTGGTTGTTTTTGTAGTGGGATAGGTGCAGGGGGCTTCAGATCCGTCCGTCCTCGCGGTAGAGGATGTTGAGGACCACCTGGGCCACTACCCTGAGGGTCTCGCGGTCAATCGAGGCGAGGTTGTCTGATGTGGTGTGCCATGTGGGGTTGAAGCTGCCCGTGTGGCTGTTGTAGCTCTCGATGATGTCTACGCAGGGGATTCCCGCCTGGTTGACATATAGGTGGTCGTCAATCACCGAGCCCCCCATGGCGTTGGGGAAGCGGTCGGCGTGGCCCGAGGCGTTGGCCAGCGCCCATATCTTGTCGACCACGCTCTTGGCGTAGGTCTGGGAGATGTATTCGCGGTGGAAGACCGCGTCTTTCCCTCCGACCATGTCGAGCAGTATGCCATACATGGGGCGGTCAGACGGGCCGTAAGGCATCGCCTCCACCCATTTCTGGGTGCCGAGACACCAGCTTTCCTCATCCCCTCCGCCGGGGCGGCCCGAGTCTTCGAGGTCGACCATCAGCAGGTCTACCCCGATGCTGTCGAGGCGCGCTTTCTGCAGGCAGCGGGCGGTCTCAAGCAGCACGGCCACACCCGAGGCCCCGTCGTTGGCCCCGTCGATGGGGGTGTCGCGGTATTCCTCGCGGGGATCCTCGTCGGCCCACGGGCGGGTGTCGTAATGCGCCAGCAGCAGCACGCGGCTGGTGGCTCCGGGGTTGATGCGGGCCAGTATGTTGTGGGCCGTCAGCGTCTCCCCTTTCCAGGTGGAGACCTGGGCCTGTTGCTCCATCACGGTGTCAACGCCGTAGCGGCGCATGGTCTCGGCGAGGTATCGCCTACACCGGGCATGGCTGTCTGAACCGGGAGTGCGCGGCCCGAAAGCCACCTGGCTCTCCACGAACCCCAGCAGCGAGTCGGCCTCGGCAGCCACCGGGGCCATCAGCGCCCCCGCCGTGCCGTCAGCCTCGGCTGAGCCGTCGGAGTCACCTGTGCCCGCGGCCTTTCCGCCGCAGGCCATCATCCCGACAGCCATCGCCGCCACCATCGCCCAAACAAATTTCTTCATCATCGATTATAAGTCTTTTGACGCGGTTGCCTCCCTTTCAAGGCCTCCCCGCTTCATTTCACAAAGATAAGATGAATTTATAAAAACAACAAATGATTGCCTCGAAATTAATCCAGTAGTTCCTTGTATATGATTTTGTCTTGATTAAATCCGTGTGAATTACTTTTATATCCGTGGGCTCATCTTTTGTCAAAATGCAGATCCATTTTAGAATTATGATGTTTTGCGAGCATTATTTCTGGAAGAGGAGGGTGGAGAGGGAGGGGGTGGCGGAGTTGGCCAGGCGGATGCGGAGGCCCTGGGTGGAGGGGAGGGCCCAGAGGGGGGTGATGTCGAAGGCGACGTAGTATTGGCGGTCGAAGGTCGGGGCCTCGGTGGGGCGGAGGTGGTAGAGGTAGGCGGTCGGGATGGGGTCGGAGGCTGTCTCGGGGTCGAGCAGGAGGGCGAAGCGGCGGGGGGAGGTGTCGTAGCCCAGGCGGAGGCGCATGCAGATTTTGTTTCCGGCGCGCCATGCCGAGAGGAGCCAGACGGGGTCTGTGTCCCAGCCTTGCAGTTCCTCGGTGTCCTTGGCTTCCTGGAGGGGGAGGTTGTTGATGGTTGACCATCGGTGGAGGGTGACTGTGCCGGAGGTGTAGGGGCGGCCGTCGTCGGGGGTGTAGGCGGCCAGGATGGAGGTGCCGGGGTCAGGGGGAGTGGTGCCGAGGGCCCCGGGCTGTGCGGTGAGGATTACCGGCTGGTCTGCGTCTGGCCGGTAGAGGTGGAGTATGGCAGGCGCGGCGGGGTCGGCCTGGCTGACCTCGCAGATGTCGTAGAGGGTCGCGGGGTGTGGCTCGTCGCTCCCTTTTCCGGCGCAGGAGGCGATGAGCAGCAGCAGGGGGGCGGTGAGCAGCAGGAGGAGGGTGGGTTTCATCGTTGGGGGGAGGAGTGGGATGTCAAGTGGAGGTGATGAGTCCGTCGGCGATATGCACCTGGCGGTCTGAGCGGTCGGCGAGGGCCTGGTCGTGGGTGACGATGACGAAAGTCTGGCGGCGTTCGTCCCGCAGCCGGAAGAAGAGGTCATACAGCTCGCGGCGGTTGGCCGAGTCGAGGCTTCCCGAGGGCTCGTCGGCGAGTATCACCGCCGGGTCGTTGACCAGGGCGCGGGCCACGGCTACGCGCTGGCGTTCCCCTCCCGAGAGCTGGGCGGGACGGTGGCCGGCGCGGTCGGCCAGGCCGAGGTAGTCGATGAGCCGGGCGGCGCGACGCATGGCCTCGGAGCGGTTCTCCCCTCCGATGAGGGCGGGCATGGCGACATTCTCGAGCATCGTGAACTCGGGCAGCAGCTGGTGGAACTGGAATATGAAGCCGATGTTGCGGTTGCGGAAGCGGGCGAGGGCTTTCCCGGTGAGGTCTGACACCCGTGTGCCCTCGTAGTCTACCGTCCCAGAGTCGGGGCGGTCGAGGGTGCCGAGTATCTGGAGCAGTGTGGTCTTGCCAGCCCCGCTGGCTCCGACGATTGACAGTATCTCGCCGCGGCGCACATCAAGGTCGACCCCCCGGAGGACCTCCAGGCGGTCGAAGCTCTTGTGTATGCCGCGCATGGTGATCATGTCAGCTTGTCGGCGATGCGTGATATGGCGTATTCGGGGCGCACGCGCTTGTAGAGGATGTCGTAGACAGCCTCGGCTATTGGCATGTCGACCTCGTGGCGGGCGTTGATCTCGTGGATGCACTTGGCCCCGTAATATCCCTCGGCCGTCTGCTCCATCTCCATCTTGGCGGCCTTGACCGAGTAGCCTTTGCCGATCATGGAGCCGAAGTTGTGGTTGCGGGAGAAGCGCGAGTAGGATGTCACCAGCAGGTCGCCCAGGTAGACCGAGTCGCATATCTGGCGGGGGCGGGGGCTGACGGCGTCGAGGAAATCCTCCATCTCGCGTATGGCGTTGGAGACGAGCATTGCCAGGAAGTTGTCGCCGCGTTTCATGCCGTGGACGATGCCGGCGGCGATGGCGTAGATGTTTTTCATCACGCCGGCATACTCGATGCCGTCGACATCGGTCGACAGGATGGCGTGGCAGTTGCGCGCGCCGGGCCCGCAGAGGCATTTGCTGAACTTGTCGGCCAGGTCGATGTCCTCACATCCGACGGTGAGGTAGGAGGGGCGCTCGAGGGCCACCTCCTCGGCGTGGCAGGGGCCCGAGACCACCAGCGTGTGGTCGCGCCTGACACCGAACTTCTCGATCATGTAGTCGGTCACCAGCAGGTTCTCGTCGGGGACGATGCCCTTGACGGCCGAGACGATGTATTTCTCCGACAGGTCGACGTCGACCTTTGCCAGGTGGCTTTTGAAGTATGGCGAGGGCATGACCAGCAGCAGGGTGTCTGCCTCGGTGGCGACATGGTTGATGTCGGATGAGAACTCGATGCGGGCCGTGTCGAAGTGGACGTCGGTGAGGTATGCCGGGTTGTGGCCCAGGCGTATGAAGTCCTCGATGCGGTCATCGCGCCGCATGTACCATATGATAGACTCGCAGTTCTTGAGCAGGAGCTTCGCCAAGGCCGTGGCCCAGCTGCCGCCTCCCATGACGGCGATGCGTCCGGGGAATTCGTTGCTTGACATGGCTTGCCAGGTTTAGGGTTGCTGGTTTTCCTCTTTTGCCGGATACAGGGCCAGGGCGGCTTCCACCCATCCCTTGATCTGGTCGGGCTGAGGATTCTTGAGCTGGAGCTTGTATTTCTTGTTGATGGCGAGCAGTTCCTGCTGGAGCTTGCCGGGGACGGCTGAGGCGAGGGCCTCGACTGTCAGGAAACCGGCTTTCTGCACCGGGGCTACCCATTCGGCGGGCATTCCCAGGGCGGTGAACGCCTCCTCCTTGTCGCGGCGCGCCACCTTCTCGGGGCGCATCTGGGGGAAGAGCAGCACCTCCTGGATGGTGGTCTGGCCGGTCATGAGCATCACCAGGCGGTCCATGCCGATGCCCATTCCGGATGTCGGGGGCATGCCGTACTCGAGGGCGCGGATGAAGTCGTGGTCAATGATCATCGCCTCGTCGTCACCCTTCTCCGAGAGGCGCATCTGCTCCACGAAGCGTTCATACTGGTCGATGGGATCGTTAAGCTCCGAGTAGGCGTTGGCCAGCTCCTTGCCGTTGACCATCAGCTCGAAACGCTCGGTCAGCTGGGGGTTCTCGCGGTGGCGCTTTGTCAGGGGCGACATCTCGATGGGGTAGTCGATGATGAATGTCGGCTGGATGTAAGAGCCTTCACACTTCTCGCCGAACATCTCGTCGATGAGTTTCCCTTTGCCCATCGTGTCGTCGACCTCGATGCCCATTCCGCGGGCCGCCTCGCGCAGCTGGTCCTCATCCTTGCCGTCGATGTCGAATCCGGTGTGCTCCAGGATCGCGTCGCGCATGGTCACGCGGCGGAAGGGGGCCTTGAAGCTGATTTCCTTGTCGCCCACCTTGACCGTGTCGGTGCCGTTGACCTCCATGCAGATGCGTTCGAGCATCTTTTCGGTGAAGTCCATCATCCAGTTGTAGTCCTTGTAGGAGACATAGATCTCCATGCAGGTGAACTCGGGGTTGTGGGTGCGGTCCATGCCCTCGTTGCGGAAGTTCTTCGAGAACTCATACACACCCTCGAATCCGCCCACGATGAGGCGCTTGAGATACAGCTCGTCGGCGATGCGCATGTAGAGGGGTATGTCGAGGGCGTTGTGGTGGGTGATGAACGGACGGGCCGACGCGCCGCCGGGGATGGCCTGGAGGATGGGGGTCTCCACCTCCATGTAGCCATGTTCGTTGAAGTAGTTGCGCATCGAGTTGAACACCTTGGTGCGCTTGATGAAAATCTCCTTCACCCCGTCGTTGACCACCAGGTCGACATAGCGGCGGCGGTAGCGCAGCTCGGGGTCGTCAAACGCGTCGTATGTCACGCCGTCCTTCACCTTCACGATGGGGAGGGGGCGGAGCGACTTGCTCAGCACTGTGAGCTTGCGGGCGTGCACGGAAATCTCGCCGGTCTGGGTGCGGAAGACGAAACCCTCCACCCCTACGAAGTCGCCGATGTCGAGCAGCTTCTTGAACACCGTGTTGTAAAGCTCCTTGTCTTCGCCCGGGCAGATCTCGTCGCGGTTGACATAGACCTGTATGCGGCCGTTGGCGTCCTGAAGCTCCATGAATGAAGCCTTGCCCATGATGCGGCGGCCCATGACGCGTCCGGCCACGACCACCTGGCGCGGCTCCCCTATGGGGTTGCCCTCCGCGTCGGTCTCCGGGTCGCGGAAGTTAGCCTTGATTTCGTCGGTGTGGGCGTTGACCGGGAACTCCGCTGCGGGATAGGGGTCGATGCCCATCGCACGCATCTGGTCGAGCGACCCGCGGCGTACGATTTCTTGCTCGCTCAGTTCGAGAATATTCATCGTATTATGCAATTTCTATATTAATTAAGAATAGGACCGAGGGCTGGCCGCCCTGCGGCACCCTGCTGTCAAGGCATCTGCGCGTCAGGAGCCTTTCATTCCAAAATTACCGCAAAGTTAATAAATTACCCACTAAAATCCCAATAAAAAATCCATTCAGCCGAAATAGACCGTCTCAAAACCTGTCGTCGGAGGGGCAACGCGGGGGTGGCGCGGTAGTGGGCTGAACAAAACCCCGGGCCGGGCGGTTGATATACCAGACACGCGATTGTATAACCCTTAACACATCTACATCATTATGAAGAAGTATGTATGCACCGTCTGCGGCTATGTCTATGACCCCGCGGCCGGCGATCCCGACAACGGTGTAGCCCCCGGCACCCCCTTCGAGGAGCTCCCCGACGACTGGGTGTGTCCCGAATGTGGCGTGGGCAAAGACATGTTCGAGCCTCAGGAATGACCCCTGCCCGACAGCGCCCCAAGGGGTGTGTCGGGGTGGAAAGCGGAGAAAAAAGGTGAAAAACAGAAGAAAAAACAGCTTTGCGGCAAAAAAACGCCCCGGAAATTTGGTGGATTGAAAAAAACAACCTACCTTTGCAACGCAAAACCGGGGTACTAGCTCATCTGGCTAGAGCGCGACACTGGCAGTGTCGAGGTGAGCGGTTCGAGTCCGCTGTACTCCACTACTTATGCTGATAATCAGCAATTTACAAGCACAGCACCCAATTTTACACCCACTTCGGTTGAAATTGGGTGTTTTTATATATCTTTAACTCCTCTTCGCGCATCCTGCCCCTCCTGCCCCTCAACATAACGCCCCGCATGGTCTACTCCGTAAAATTCGAGTCCATTCTCAACCAATCAATCATTCCAAACTACATCTAATCCTATACCCCAATAACAAAGATGGGTGCAGCAACTCCCACACCCATCCTAACTTTTTCTTTTGCTCCGCCTTCATATATAGGTTTAGGCTTGTCCGGGCATATATAGCCCGAACCAAACCAAAACTATATCGGCTAAGAGTTGTCTATCTCTTCCCGAAAATTGACTTTATGATGGCATTGCCAATCTTTCGTTCAAGACCGGCTTTTGATGTCGGGATTCCAGTCTGTCTTGCAAACTGTTGCTTCACTTGGGTTATCCCAAGCGCTATTTTCCATGAGAATGATAATCCGGGAATCTTCATACTTGTTCTCGATTGTTGGTCCCTTCTGCCTCTGAAGGAATGACTTCAGTTGATGCTAAATCTTCGATAATAATATCTTCTGACACATTATTTACTGCGTTAACCATTTCTTGAGGGCTGCTCTCTGGTGATATTGTAGCGGCTTCTTCTATTACAGAAGATGAGGCAGCGGCCATCTTTCCTGGATTAGCAGTAGAATACTCTGAGAGATTGCCGTCTTCGTCTGCAACCACTTGCATTTCTTGTTGTGGAGGGACTAAGGACACGACATAGTCCGAAGGATTTTGACGAATCTTCTCTAGCTCGATTTCTTTCCAACCGGCGATGGCTGTTTCGAGAAGTTCGGCCTGTGCTCTTGCTATTTTAGCCATAATTTCCTCATTTGCGATTGTCTCTGCTTCCAATCGTTTTTCATTCTTCATAGTTGAAATTCTGACGCAAGTGTTAACTGCATCATTGACATCAGAAATGCTCTTATCAGCCAAAACCTTTACCTTGTGTTTTTCAGCCCTAAGTAAGTCATCATAAGGGCCATCTTCCATCATCATTTTGAAAAATGTATCCGTCCGAAATAGGCCGACTTTATCAAAGCGTTTTTGGTTGCGAACTT
>CATZGB010000047.1 GCA_958418815.1 uncultured Bacteroidales bacterium
TGCTGATAGTGGGATTTATCGGTAGATTTTTTTGCTTTGGGGCGTTTGATTTTACCTTCGGCTATGAGACGTTCCTTCTCGGCTCGGATACGGTCAAGAAGGACGGATGCCGGTTCATCGTTGGAGTCTTGAGGCACGAGTTTGCCACGTATGGCGAGGTCGAGTATGCGCTGACGCAGTTTCTGAGTATTCATAATTGTCACTTATTACGATAAATCTCATCAAGGGTCTGTCCCTTATCGTTTTTCCATTCTACCCAGCCATTTGAGCTGCACCCTCCGCAGATACTGGCGGCTGTACTTGGACTTGAAAAAGAAATGTCGGATGTCAACACCGGGTTACCGTTGTCATTCATCTGAGAGTAATCCTTGATTATCGTTTCTCGCCTTGCAATAGCGTGGCATGAGCTGACTGCATCTTTGGATAACACACTATCTCGCAATACCGTAAACCCGTTACCATCATATACCCCTCTTGCATTCGCACCTCTACGCTTAAAATGGAAAACGGGTAGTTGATTAATCGAAGCTATTTCAAAAATACTTATACCAATGAATGATGTCAGGAATTTTATGTCCTCGAAGAACTCGTCCATAGCATCTTTCTGATATTCCGGAAGGTTCGGTTCTTTTGGAGTCTGTTTGTTTTCCTGAAGACCATAGCGGTTGATATGCTTTGCCTGTTGCACGGCAAGATATTCCAGATATTGCACATCTGTTTTGGTCATATCCGCATCTTTTGAAACGAATATAAGAGCCTTTTGCCAAAAGGTTTTCTTTTGGTCATGGTCTTTTACCCTCTCCCTGAAGTTTTCGGTTTCACCTATGTAAGCCTGCGGTTTTGCCATATCATCTTCGCCAATAAGGATATAGAATGCCGGCTTGTGTAGTTTCTTCTGTTTGTCGAGATAGTCAAGATTAGAACGAGGTACGACAAACATCTGGCATATCTTATTGCTTATAAAAGCATAGCGGGTTCCTTTGGGATCTCCGTCCACAAGGTATGTAGTTACTGTCTTACCCATTTCTTATTCGTTGACTTCGTTAAGGTTAAGCTCGGAAAACAATTCTTTCAATTGTGCGACCGCCGTAGCAATATTGTTGCTTTTTGTCTCAATGTCAGCCATTAGCTCGGCAAGGGTGCGGTCGTCGGTGTCCTCGATTTTAATCCATAAGATGTCAAGCGAGGTCTTGTCGCGTTTGAGTAGTTCTTCTGCCGGATATTTGCGCCAGCGTCCGTTTGGCTCAGTCTCGGCGTTGTACGTTTCCGTTCGCGCCGAAATGTTGTCGGGATTATAGCAGGCTACAAAGTCATCAAGATGGCGGCGTTCGAGCTTGTTGTTGGCGAGAGTATGTTTCACTCCGGTACGATAGTCATAGATCCATACATCGCGTGTAGGCTCTCCTTTGGTAAGGAACAATACGTTGGCTTTCACGCCCTGAGCATAGAAGATACCGGTGGGAAGACGCAGAATTGTGTGGAGATTAAAATCGGTAAGAAGTTTACGACGTATAGTCTCGCCAGAACCCTCGAAAAGAACATTGTCAGGTAGCACGACCGCGGCACGGCCTCCGCTTCGGAGCGACATCATAATATGTTGCAGGAAGTTGAGCTGATTGTTCTTGGTCTCTGTGATAAAGTCATCGCGCTGAATATCGACCGAACCGGCAGGGCGTGTGCCGAACGGTGGATTTGCGAGTATGACATCGAAAAGTTTCTCAGGCTGCTTCTCCAGTGAGTCTGCACAAATAATCGGGCTACGGTCTGTGCCGATGCCATGCAGATAGAGATTCATCGAAGCGAGGGTGACAACAAGGGCTGTATTGTCGGTTCCGCTGAGTGCTTCGTTTCGCAGAAATTCACGCTTCTCCTTGTCCTGACTCTGATCCTTCATATAATCGAACGCAGCGAGCAGGAAGCCACCGGTGCCACAAGCCGGGTCGCATACAGTCTCGGTGATTTTCGGGCGGGTACAGTCAACCATAGCCTTGATGAGCGGACGAGGCGTGAAATATTGACCTGCGCCGCTTTTCTTGTCCTGACCGTTGCGTTCCAGAATGCTCTCGTAAATCGCTCCTTTCACGTCACCTTCAAGAAGCCAGTCTTCTTCATCTATCATCGTGATGACCTTTTTGAGATAGACAGGCTTGTCAATCTTATTCTGTGCTTTTGTAAAGATTGTACCGATAAGATTCTCCTGACGGCTTAGGAAGTCAAGAGTCTCCTCATATTGTTTCAAAAGGTCGGTACCGTCGAGAGCGGTCAGTTCTTCCCACTGATACCCCTTCGGTATAGCTGATTCCTCGCCGAGTTCACGGTTCTCTTTATCCATTTTGAGGAAGAGAAGGTATGTGAGCTGAGTTATGTAGTCAGTAAATCCTACGCCCTGGCCCGAAAGAGTCGTGGCAAGTGTCCAGACTTTTTTGATAATTGATTGTTCTGTATTGTTTGCCATTGTCGAATAAAATTTAGGCTACATTTTTGTGATAGATTATGAATCCGGCGAGAGAAAGAAGAGCCTTGTTCGCTTCTGTGAGATTGCCGAATGCCTTTACAAGCTGTGCAGCCTGCGATTTGTCTTCTTCTCTTATATCCTTTATGGTTACAGCTCCGTTGGATGCAATGTAGCGTACCACCTGCTTAATGACCTCAATCTGCTTATCGGAGATATTTCGCTGAAGCTGACCATACCAGAGGTTGAAATATTGGTTGGCCGATGAACAGAGCGAGTCGAGGCGGTCAATCTGTCCGAGTGCATAACGAACAAGCTGGATGATATTTGTCAATGCCTCCTTCTCCTCCTGTGTTGAGCGTGGCTTTACCTTCTCGCGGTTGAGAAGCGAATAACAGTTCCAAAGTTGAGAGACGTTGAACTGGGTATTTGCCCTGCGAAGCTGGACAGACAGGTCACGAAGCATGGAATATGTCAACGGCTCACCTGAGTTATTATAGATTATTCGCAATGCCTCGATCTCGTCGGCATGTGTCTTGCAGTAATCCTCGAAAGCGGATGTCGTGTCCTGCGCTTCCTCCATTGAGAATCCCTTTGATATAAGGGTATCCTCTCCGGGCATCAAGGTTTTGATGAAACCGGCATTGAGAGTGAGCAGAAGTTCACGTGCTCTCGGATTATTAGCCAAAGGTGCGAACAGGCCTTTCCGCTCTAAGTTCGGCTCATTGACATCCCGATAAGGGGGCAACGATGGAGACGTTTCAGGGTCGATTGCCTTGAACATTCGTTCCGACAGATCAGCCATTGTTATGCCGTGGGTCAGTTCGGTAAATTCATTACGCTGGCCCTCGGTGCATTTGGAAGAAATACGGGCCAGCCGGGCCGCAAGAAGTTTGAAATAACCGCCAGGAAGCTCGCCATGCGTCATCCGTTCAAGGAGTTTCTTGAATGTTATTGTCTCAGTCGGGCCTTCATCTTCACCGGGAGCCGGAACTGTCTTCCCAGATTCAGTTACTCCGACCGCATCCACTAAGAAGAAGCAATCCTTGCTGAAAGCGTTTGGTGTCACGTTGCGCAGCACGTCATCGCCTATAGTGCGTGTGCCGCGTCCTTTCATCTGAATAAACAGCGGTTCCGAGCGGACATCTCGCAAGAAAATCAGGACTTCAAGCGGTTTGACATCCGTGCCGGTGGCAACAAGCGTACAAGTCACGGCAATGCGGAAATCCTTGTCGTTTCTGAAAGAGCGGATAAGAGCATCGCTGTCACCTGACGAATAAGTTATTTTCTGAACGAACTTATCATCATCCTCCTTGCCGAAGACCTCCTTGGCTATCTTGACAATATTGTTGGCATGAGCCTCGTTGAGGGCGAAAATCAGTGTCTTGGGAAGATAGTCAAAATTAGGTTCTCGCTGTGGTTCAATAAACATTTCAGAATAAACGGCATCCTTAAACGTATGTAGGATAAGCTTAATCTGAGCCGGATTTATGATGGAGCGATTCAGTTCTTCCTTTGTGTAGTTCTGCGTTTCGCGGTTGGTGATGGTCTCTACCTTGCCCGTGTAGCGTGTCACCTGACGCAGTTTGTCTCCTACACGGATTGCTCCTCCGTTTTCGGTTTCCTGAGTCTTGATGCGATATACCCTTGCTCCTACATTGACACCATCAACTATTGACTTTTCAAGAGTGTAGTTGACAACGATATTGTTGTTGAAGAACGCCTTGGTTTCTGGCACAGGAGTTGCTGTCAAGCCAATCAACCGTGCGGTATTGAAATATTCCAGCACCTTCTTCCAGTTGCCATAAATGGATCTGTGACATTCGTCAATAACGATGAGGTCGAAATAATCCTGCGGCAAAGCCGGATTCGGAGGAAGGTCAATATCTTCGGTAGTGTCGGATTCTTCGTCATCATCATTGTCGGTCGTTATCGGCTCTCCTTTCAGAAAAGCGAAAAGTCGCTGAATGGTAGAGATTACAACATTGGCATCCTTTGGTATGACCGCAGATTTCAGGCGAGACACACCAAAGATTGTATTAAACGGGTCGCCTGTCTCTGTCAGTTTGTATGTGCCAAATTCTCCCTCAGCCTGTTTTCCAAGGTTATTACGGTCAACAAGGAAAAGCACTCGCCGCATTTTGGCATAATTCAAAAAGCGATAGGCCGCTGTTACAGCAGTATATGTCTTACCTGCACCGGTAGCCAATACCATTAAAGCGCGATTCTGACCGGTACGGAAAGATTTTTCAAGTTCGGTGATTGCTTCAAACTGACAGTCACGGAGTCCGCGTTTCTTCACCACCGGGAGACCTGCAAACTGGTCTTCTATTCCAAGCATCTTTACAATCTCTTTCGGAGAGTGGATGCGGTTTATCTCATCGTAGGCCGAATCTTCCTTTTCTTGATTCTTGAAAAGGACAGATTCTCCATTAGACAGATAAACGAGAGGCAAGGGATTGGAATGTGTCTGATAGCAGCATGGAACTGCACGAGTGTAGTGCTCGGCTTGTTCGGCCACGTAATCAGCAGTTATATCCACCTCTTTGCGCTTGGCTTCGAGCACACCGACCGCTTTCCCGTTTATAAAAAGGAAATAGTCGGCTTCAAGATTGTTATCAAGCAATCCCTCCCGTATGGCAACAGCAGTTGATGCCGGTGTGTAATGGTCGCGGTCGGTGACATCCCAACCTGCGTCCTCAAACCAGCGGTCAATCTTGACTCTTGCTTTTTCTTCCGGTGTCATGCTCCTATATCTTTATATTATCGGAAGTTGTAGTTCAAAAAAATAATCTCACATCACTTTTCTCCATAGTTTAACTCCGGCTCAGATGCAATGGCTGAATCGTTAGGATTCAAAAGCGTGCGAACATCAATATGCAGGCACTCAGCAATATCGTGAAGTGTCTCCAGTGAAGGTTGAGCGGTGTTCGTACACCATTTTGAAACCGTTGCAGGGTCTTTGCCGAGTTCTCGCGCAAGCCATAGATTAGTCCTGTGCTGCTCTGCAAGCACTACTTTGATTCGGTTGATATACTTTGCCATAGTCTGTGCGATTTGCGAATTATGCAAATTTAGTGATAAATTTTGGAACTACAATAAAATATGCTGAGAAACATTATAGACAAATAAAATTCAAAATCCAATGGCTTCGATAAAAGTTAAGTTCCGGCCCTCGACTGTTGCTGACCACGAGGGCACAATCTACTATCAGATTATCTATGAAAGGAAGGTGCGACAACTTCTTTCGGACTACAAAGTATTCCCGTCAGAGTGGGACGAATTGCGTTCAATGGTTACCACCACTCAGAAAAGTGAGCGAAAGGCATTCATCCGATCAATCCGTGAGCGCATCCGTTGGGATGTTGTATATCCCTATTTATTGAAAGAGTATCGCAACCGATGGTTTCTTATCGGCGAGAAAGCCACTAATCGCGTGCCGCAGGTCAATATCTTTGCCCTGGATCGTATTCAGTCAGTATCTGTTGACAAGGAACATCCATTCAAGAAATGCGTTGACTTTGATCAGGAACACTTCTTTGATGACACAATCGGTGTAACCAAGGGAATACATGACAAAGCACGACGTGTAGTAATTAAAATTGACCGCCAACAGGCGCCTTACGTTGAGTCAAAGCCATTTCATAAATCGCAGAAAGTGGAACAACGTTTCCGCGACGGCTCAATCCAGTTGTCGCTAAAGGTGGTTATAAACAACGAACTGGAGCGCCTGATTCTCGGCTACGGAGGTCATACCGAAGTCATTGCTTCGCCAGAGTTTCGTGCCCGAATTGCCGAGAGCATTCGTATCGCCGCCCGACACTATGAAAACCACATAGAATGACGTTCGCTTAATCATCCTTTTCAAAGAATTCAGAGGAGAACCATACAACAATATCCCAATCATCAGACGAGACAGACAGTATGGTATCTTTAGAAACAAGAAGAACTTCGTCACGCAACTTCTGCTCTTCGGTCTGTTCCAATCTTTGATAAACAGGCTCTAACTCGATATTCCCAGCTCCGTCCTTTGCTCCCCAAAGGCCGTTGTCGGCTTGAAAGAGAGTCAATGGTTTCTGCCCGGTAAAGTTCGGTTCAATTTCAGGCTTAGGTTTATACTTGCCCGGCTGATGTCGTTTTCGTTTAGGCATTGCTGAGGGTGATTAGATTTGGAGTGTTGAGAATCGTGTAGTCAGCGTTCATAATCGCCCCATTGGAGTATATGACACCGAGTTGTTCCAAGATGCCGTGTTGGGCGTGGATATGACCGAAGAGATGGGCTTTAAGATGAAGGTCTGATAACTTCATCAATATTTCTTCAGATCCGTAGTTGATATTATCATCAAAGTCAAGTATGCCGTATGCCGGAGAATGAGTTATCAAAACGTCAGTATTACTGGGAATTTTAGCATAGTTGCGGCACTGTCGTTCGGTTACGCAATCTTCCAGAAACATCGGAACACCATAAAACTTGACACCATCAATCTCAATTCCTGAGTTGGAGAGTTGATGCACGTTGTCAGGTAATCCGCCAATGTTGGCTCCATAGAGGCAATCGTCATGGTTGCCACATATAAAGATTTTATGTTTGTATGGCAAGTCACAAAACCAGTTGAGGAAATCAAGGGCCTCCTGTTCTGTGCCAACCATACAGAAGTCACCTGAATGTACTACCACATCGGCCTCAGGTAAATCCCGGAGCCGATGGTGGCAGTTGTGAGTGTCGGAAAGGTGGAGTATTTTCATTAAAGAAGTCCTGATTCGATTGCGTTGAGTGCTTCCTTATCGGAATATTCAAAGGTATTCATGAAGTTAATATCCGGATAACGTTCAGTTAGTTCCTCGTTATTAAGGACCTTGACAGGCAAGTCCGAAAGAGATTTAAGTGCCTCAGTTGCCTTTGTCAATTTACCTGAGCCCTCGAAAACGAATGGAATCGTTACGATTAGGACAACATTTTCAACACCATCTGATTGGGCAGTCTTCGCTGCAATCTCAGCGAATTTACTACCTGTCACGCCACCAAGACCGGCAAGGATGTAGAGCTTCTCTACTCCTTTCAGTTTGTCGGTCGGGAATGAGTCAGAATCACATTGAAGACTCAAGGTCTCAAATCCTTTTTTACCCAGTTCTGACAGGCGTTCCATATCTGAATCTGCGAAAAGATATGTAGCCTCTTTAACCCAATGCGCATTGGCAACGCGCATTATCGTTTCAGCCATATTGCAACCGGCACCACCGACTGCAAGAATCATTGTCTTACTCATAGTTTGGTATATTTACAGTTCTAACTCTTTATAAGGGAAAACGTATATTCTCGGAACAGTGGTTTCAGGAGGCATTTCTCCTAATCCAGTGTCAATTTTAATAAGTGGCTTTACAACAACAGAATCCCAGTTCCAATCCCATAGTTGAGAAACGAGTTCGTCTATTTTTTCTTCTAAAGCTCCACGCTTGCGATACATTTCCTTGAAAAATTCTTTTGATGCCGGGCCAACAAATGTGCATGGCATAAGCACTGCATCCTCAATAATAGCCAAGACTTTATCGCCCGGAGAAAATGCGCATTTTTCTTGATAATTGTTACCGTCCAGCTCGTGCTCACCCTCGGTATATACGGAGTGTTCAGTGAAGTCGGGATTATATACCACGCATATCTCCGGTGCCATATCATCATCTGACTCAATAGAGTAGCCGAGCAAACGATTAGGGGCATAAACTACATGCCTCAGCGCAAAATCTGCGTCCTTCCAGCATTGGAACTCACCAAGGCTTCTATCATCAAGAGACCAGTATTGCAGCCCTTTGGGATTATCTATGGTCTTGTGATATCTTTTAGGCTTATCGTAAGCAAAAATATTAGCTTCAGTAATGTCAAACCACGAATCTCTTATAGCCGCGAAATACTCCCCGTCGTTAAGAAGAATCACAGGACATTTATCGCAGAATAAATCTGCGAAAGCTCGTGGATTATCAGTGTGTATAGGAATAATGGCTTTAGGATCCAGCTCTGTAATTAACTCATCGAGACTCTTCATGTCGCAGTGTCCGCTGGTGTGCATATACCTATAATCATCGCCGACAGATTTTGCAAGAGCAGGATTATAAGCTGCTTTCGACTCATCGAGGTATCCGTTCCACATAGAGAGGTATTTTACACTGCCTTCATCCGGAAGTTGATTAAGCAAATTATCAAACCGCTCTCCCTGTCTTGCAACAATCACATAACCATGTTCCGATACGAAATCTATAAATTTATCATTGGCAATAAATTCAGTTCCTCGTTGTATAAGCTTCTGAGGCTTTTTACCTTCGATGTAATTATACAGGGACGATTTCCCCCAGATTTTATCTCGTCCGGCTACTATATCCATAATACGCTTCTGATAGGCATCGACATAAAACGGACGGTTTGCTCTGATAGCGGCATGATACAGACCAAACAAGCGGTCTATATTGGTTGACGATACATAGACCACATTATATTTGTTCTCGGTGAACGCTTTTTCAAACTCCATCTGGAGTTCATGCTCCGACATGAGAGCAGTATCAGGTCTATTAACATTTGTCGCTTCACAGACAACATAATCCACTCTCTCTACATATCTTTCAATAACCGTTGACAACTTTCCGCTACGGAAACCGTGTTTGCGAAAATCGCCTGAATGAAACACTTTCAGTTCTTTAGCCTCAATGCAGAACGCATAGGCATCAAAAGCTGAATGGTCTACTACTATTGGAATAATATCAAATTCGCCAAAAGTGAAATGTTTTCTGGGGACGAAGGTGTTGACATTGTTAAGACGCTCGGCCATCTTACGATGCTCTTCACTTACTGTGCATAAATGATTTGCAAGTTCTGAAGCTATTTCTTTAGCCATCTTGCCCATATATATGGGAAGTTCTGCCGGTAGTTCGGTAATTTTACCGATATGATCGCCGTGATAGTGCGTGATTAACAAGGCACTTTTTCGTATATCGCCAAAAGTCAGTCCATCTATCTCCAACTTTTGGTCGGACATAGGTGTGCCCGGTAACTGTTCGCCGTAATCAACAAACAGCTTCCACCCATTAGACTCGTATTCGGTCACGCAACCTCCTATCTGATTGGAGCCGCGATGAACTGTGATTTTCATTCTGTTAGATGTGATATGTTATAAATTTCAAATCTTATGTCAAAGCTATTAGCGTTTAGTATTTCAAGAATAGTATCCTTCAACATTGGAGATTCAAGTAACGGATGCAGACGTGGGGCTGCGAAATAACCGATGATACTTTTAATATCCTTGTTAGTCACAGCATTGACAAAATACTTAAAATGGCGGTACGATTTGACGTTACTTACATCGGGGTATTTAATTAGTCCATCTACTATGTTTTTTATAGTGCAAACATAGAACATCAGTTCAGAGATTATCCCAATCGCTTCATTGCCTTTTACCTTCAACTCATAAATACGCATCGTGTCATTGTCAAGTTGCCATAAGTCAATTTGGCTTGCACCTCTGGGTGTCAAAGTATTTTCTTTAGCTACTTTTCCATTGCGGAAAAGCCCCACCGGGAGTTGCTCGTCAGTAATTGGGCAATCCTTCTCCCAAAGTTCAACGAGTTTCCTTTCCAGCACAGCTTCCGGTTTTTTATTCGGTTCTGTTACAGGATTACAGTTTCTCTGCGGAAAATTAACTACGATGGTATTACTTTCAAGCAGTTCCAGCATTTTGTTCACCTCCAACGTCCGCTCTTTAGCGATATAAAACCACGAGTATGCCTGCTTGAAATTCGACACACGCATTATAAAACGATTATAATGGGCTTGTTGAGCAGTCTTTTTTTCAGCATTAAATATAGGATTTTCCCAATCAAGAATGACTTTCTGAATATTTGGCAATGCTGACCTTAACATTATTGCCCAACCTTCAAATGCAGATTCGTCAGTCTGCATATTTGCGACCACACCGCGTCCTCCTAACTTGATGAAGAGACAATCGTCAGCGGTCTCGAATAATATTCGAGTTGGGAGTTTTGCCGATGGCAAGGTTGTCCTCAAGTATTCTAAAATTTGTTTATCATTCATATTATAGGCAGATTATTCAACAATTACAAATGTAGTGATTTTCAGTGGGTTTACAGAGCAGTTTGTTGTAATTCGCCATACCGAGGATTGATTTTAGTTCATCCTCGGTGATGAAGTCGCCAGTGTCTCCGGCACAGGTGTTCCATCTCGAAGTGATTGAAACGATTTTGTTTTCAAGGCTGATTTCAACTGCGATGAGAGAATAACCGAAACGGTCACGAGGGAAACCGAATCCCGGAATACAAGGCACATCCCACCACTCTCCGTTGCCACAAAAGTAGAAACGGTTGCCATTGGCGGTATAAGCATTGAATGAATCTTCTGAAATAACGATACACCAAGATGTCATATCGAGATATTGCCGAGCCTCAGAATAACTTCCAATATAACCGACTGTATAGTCAAATTCAATCTTTGGCTCTTCAACTGGAGCGATAGGTGCCATTCCTATGATTTCACAAACCGTTTCAGGGGAAGCCCCATTGAAAATGTTGTCGAAAAAGTCAAAACCGGGTGTCTGGTCAATTACCTTTAGAATAAGTCGAACACGACCTACATCATCGGGATTGTTGATGTTGATAAATCCCGCAAGATTCCATTTCAATATGCCTATAGCAAATTTTGACAATCGGCTATTAAGTTCAGGAAACAATGCGAGATAGTTGTCAACCTCGCTCTCTGATCCAAGCTCGGCAAACCACCATGCAATTTCTTTTCTGTATTGTTCTTCCATAATTACGATGCAAAGTTAATAATGTGGTGTCCCATTTTTCGAGACACCACAAAATTTTTAGAGGTTTACGACTATGACACGCCGACCGAGTCGTTGCGCCTCTTTGATGGAATGATAAGTTCCGTTGGACTATGCAGATGAGAACGCGATTACAGTAGTAGCCTCTTTGACAATCTGAGTATTTCGCTTCTGTGTCGCATATCGTCCATAGACGTTATACTGCGGAGCGAACTCCATGTAGGGCTTGTGATGGTGAGCCGCGAATAATTTGGCGAAAGTGTCAACTCCTTTTGCTCCACCTGAGATTACCATCTGAATCTCTTCAGGATTGATTTTGTTGAGTAGGAGTTTCTCCCACTCCTGATAGGTCACACCCGGATTGCGAGTGCCAACGATTGCTAGTTTCATCCTTTTTCTTTTAATGTTGGTACTCCTCTTTAATACGATGAGGGATTTTAACTAAATGTGAATATCTGTTAAAACACATCGAATTTTAATGTTTTTAGATTCTACCAAAGCGCGTTATAGCGTATATCTCAGAGATTTATAAATTAAGAACATTTAACACACAGCAAAACTTTATGCTATACCGCAAAATGCGCCACCCTTGGTGTAATTTTGCGCTCATGAAAGAATGTCGTGATAATTTCTTAGTGCGCAAAATGACTGCGCAACGACATTCTAACTTTGCATCGAAATATTAAAAACATCAGAATATGAAGATAATAGAAGGACATGACGTAAAGATATTTACGGACAACATCGAGGAGAATGCCTTGGAACAGATCAAGGAACTGCTTTCGATTGACGTATTTTCCGACAAGAAGATACGAATCATGCCTGACGTTCACGCCGGGGCAGGTTGCGTTATAGGGTTTACCGGTGACCTCGGCGACAAGGTCATTCCTAATATAGTTGGCGTTGACATCGGTTGCGGTATGCGCATCCTCAATCTCGGCAAACTCTCCGAGATTGACTTTCACGCATTCCACGAGCATATCCGTGGCAATGTGCCTTCGGGTATGATTGTGCGTGAGGATCGTTTCGGTTTCAAGCCTCTTGTCGGCGAGGAAATGGAAATCTACCGAGAGGCAAAGCAACTTGTGACCGAACTTTACTGCTATCGTGAGCTTAAAGACTCGGGACGTATCAATAAGGCTATCGGATCGCTCGGAGGCGGCAACCATTTCATTGAACTTGACAAGGACGATGAAGATAATGTTTACCTTGTGATACATACCGGTTCGCGTAACCTCGGCAAGCAGGTTGCCGACATCTATCAGGCAAAAGCTGTGAAGCATCTTACCGACGGAGCTGACGAGTTTGAAGAAACAATCAAACGCACCATTGAGGAGTACAAGGTGGCAGGTCGTCGGTCTGAATTGCAGAGCGTCATTAAGAAGATGCGTAAAGAACATCAGGACGCAGAGCCGAATTTTCCTGCCGATCTATGTTATGTCGAAGGAGAAGGGCGAGAGTATTATCTCCATGATATGCGACTCTGCCAGCGGTGGGCTGTGCTCAACCGTAAGCTTATATCGCTATTGCTTATGCGGTTCTTTTTCGACAAGCTCAAAAGCGGCAAAGCCGATGACTTCCCCGGCGTAGAGGTGAAAGAAGAATTTGAATCCGTCCACAATTATATTAGTGACGAGAATATCATCCGCAAAGGCTCAATCTCCGCCGCCAAGGGTGAGCGTTGCATTATTCCTCTGAATATGCGCGACGGTTCATTGCTTTGCACCGGCAAGGGTAATCCGGACTGGAACTTCTCGGCACCTCACGGAGCCGGACGTGTATTGAGCCGTACTCAGGCCTACGAGAGAATCACGATGGAGGACTTCGAGGCATCCATGAAGGGTATCTATTCGGAGTCGGTCAACGACTTCACCCGTGATGAATCGCCTATGGTCTATAAACCGGCCGAGGAAATAATTGCCAACATCG
Organism: uncultured Bacteroidales bacterium; assembly: GCA_958418815.1. Classification (GTDB taxonomy): domain Bacteria; phylum Bacteroidota; class Bacteroidia; order Bacteroidales; family Muribaculaceae; genus UBA7173. Next base: position 13,207 of record CATZGB010000047.1, read on the forward strand.
GCGACACAGTCACCATCGACACAATCATCCGTCCAATCTTTAACTTCAAGGCATCAAAATGAGTATAAAGTCCATAGCGAACATAATAAATGATACCTTAAACGAATATGAGTCTCCAGAAGAGGCGGGTGAAATATTCTGTATCGGCAATTTCGTACATTCAGAAAGTCGTAAATGTGACGAACTTATGGCTCAGGCTGCCGCCATATTAGAAGAATATGGTTGGCAAAATGATTTTGCACTATATTTTCATGAGGATAGGATTCAAGTAAGGCTTTATCTCCGAATGGCATACGTAGCAAGTTGTTACATTGATGGAACTTGGAGTGAAATAAAGGAGCGTATCCCTTACATTATTCCGTTGTTGTTAGCAGCAACAGAACTCCGAAAGGAGAAAAATCTCGGCATAATTTGGATTGACCGACAAGTAACAAAGTTGGACTGGTCAAAGCCTGAAAGTTCTATAAGCGAATGAATAATAAAACTTTGAATGATATGAAAACTATACAATCGCCCGATGGAGTTGCACTCTTGATGGAGAATCTATGGCTTCGTCACAAAGCCGGAATGAAGCAATGCCCATGCAATGTTTTTATGGTCGAGTTACCACCGCCGACAGAGGAAGAGCTGGCAGAGTCTCGACAAAAGCCACAGGACAATACTTGCCCGGATGATGACCCTGAAGAACTCTATGGCGCATGGATTTAACGAACATGACTAAAGCGGAACGCATCGAAATGATGCGTAAACGTCAGGCATACTTCTCGGCAATAGCTGAGGAGTATGCCTCATTCGCTGATTTTATAAAAGCGCAGGAGATGTGGATGGCACTTATGGGAGTTGAACTGACAGTATACAGCAAGTATATAACGCTTTATATTCAATTGGATTTTACTGAATATGAGCAATACTATATTATAAAATCTGACGAAGGAACACTAACAGTAAGTGATATAATTATGTGGCAAGATGATTATTGCTGTAACAGTTGGATGAATATATCGACAGGAGAAGACGCAGATGAAGAGGATATTTCCAGATGTTATTGATGCTTATGATAGGCTCGGCGATTTTTATTCTTCTGATGACATCGGACTTGAAGTTGCATATAATGAATATGTTAACAGACTCCCAACTTTTCAGGAATTTTTCCAGCGGATAAGTAACAAGAAAGCTTTGGATGCCGGTGCCGAAATGGGCATTATATCCTTCGATCATAAATCCTCTAATAAGAAGAAAATCGTAAAACTCAGAAGAATTATGAATCTATTTCGAGTCATCAATCCAAGACTTCCAAAGCCAAATGATCCGAATCCTTACTTGACAAGTATTTGTTATGGATTTTATGGCTGCAATACTAATGGCACGCCAATCGGTGTCTGGGTTGAATATTTCGTTAATCCATTGGAAGCTATAGCAGGTTCAAAATTAACTATTGAAGATGATAATCCCTACCAATTAGCAATTGCCTTAGCCGATAATTACCGACGTGGAAACTGGAAAGAGTTTTGTGAACTTTCAAAAAAATATAACATGTAGCACGGAATGATACAGGTTTTACCTATCTTTGCATCATCTAAACTTAATTTCACTAATGAAACAGATAACATTTCAACCAAAAGAGGAAATCGATCTGAACGATAGATTGGTGAACCTATACGGGTCAAAACTCATTGGGCTCTACACCAAATTTGAGCACCTCTTTGCTCGCGATGGTGGCATCAAGCCGGCGTTGCCCCTACTGCTATGGCTCCATGATGATAAGACCTATGAAAGAGCCGATATAAAAGTAATGATATTCGGGAGAGAAACAAATAATTGGAATGATGGAAATCGTATAAATCTTCCGAACGGAACATATAACTTCGGTCTTGAGACTAATGAGGATATAATAAATGAAATAATGGGTAATGGTGATGATATTTGTGGTATTTGTGATACATATGACAATTACTGTAAACCTGATTCAGAAGCGCACAAAACTCAGTTTTCAAAACGTATGCTGGATTTAGTTGATCGATTGAGGACGTCTATACCCGACAAGACCATCGAGTGTGTATGGAACAATATACACAAAGTCGGAAACGGAGCTGCCGGTAATGGCCGATGCTGTGGTCAACCCACTCCTGAAATCCAGGAAATCGTACGGCGACAGTTCAATGTCGTACCGGATGAATTAGAAATTCTCAAACCGGACATAGTGATATTTTTAACCGGCAGATTGGCAGACGGAGCTATTATGCGGACATTTGGCATCGGTCCTGAAGCGTTCGCACAAGTTAACCCGGACCTTTTCTTGCACAGGGTAAATATTCCTGGAGTGAAATATGCGGTCCGCTCCTTACATCCTTCACGTAAGAGCCGTGTGGAATTAAGTGGCCATTTTGATGCTATTGTGGCCGATATTATAAAACATATCTAAGATTCAATGGTAATATGAACCAACTGCAAAAATACACTTGGCTGATTGATACAATCCGCCGTGCCGGGAAGATTTCGCACAAGGATCTTTCCGACCGCTGGTCCCGTAATAAAGATTTCAGTGACGGACATGAGCTTCACCGTGCCACGTTCAATCGTTGGCGCAAAGCTATTCTTGACCAGTTTTCGATTGATATTAAATGTCAGAAGGTAGCCGGTTATCTTTACTATATCTCCAATCCAGAGGATATTGATGAGGATAAACTCAAAAAGTGGATGCTTGATTCATTTGCCGTCGGCAATGTCATCGGAGAGAATCTCTCCTTGAAAGGACGTATATTGGTTGATGAGATTCCTTCCGGGCGAGACCATCTGACCACAATCTTGGAGGCGATGAAAGAGAACCGGGTCGTGAATATCTCATATCGTCCGTTCAAGAAGGAGCATAGCTACAGCTTCCCCATAGAACCGTATTGTGTGAAACTGTTTGATAACCGTTGGTATGTGCTGGGGCACAATAACCGCGATGAGATAAAGATATACGGTCTTGACCGTTTGGAGAGCGTAGAACCAACAGATACACTCTTCAAACTACCAAAAGATTTTGATGCGACTGAGTATTTCGCAACCAAATTTGGCGTAGTCATCGGATACGATGTCAAGCCAGAGAGAATAGTTATTCGTGCCAACGAAGACCATAAACATTACCTGAAATCGCTCCCACTTCATCATAGTCAGCGACTAATCGAGGACTATGGCGAATATGCTGATTTTGAGTTGTATCTCTCGCCGACGTATGACTTCATAATGAAGTTGCTCCATGTTGGTTCAATGATAGAAGTCGTGAGTCCTGCATCACTTCGTAAGACTATGAAAGGCTGGATTTCAGATATGTATGAACTGTATAAGAACGACTAACAATGCAAGATTTTGTAGCAATAGACTTTGAGACGGCTAATGGTCGACGCTCCAGCGTGTGCAGCGTTGGTATTGTGATTGTCCGAGGTGGCGAGATTGTTGACAAATTTTATAGCCTTATTCAGCCTGCCCCTAATTACTATACATATTGGACTACTGAGGTGCACGGACTCACCCGACGAGACACTGACGGGCAACCGAAATTCCCGGAAGTGTGGGCGCAGGTAGCAGATAAAATAAAAGGTTTGCCTCTTGTGTCGCACAATCGTCCCTTTGATGAGAGCTGCTTAAAAGCTGTATTTGAGGAATATGACATGGAATATCTCGGTTACGAATTTCATTGCACACTCGCTGCTTCCCGTCGCTGTCTCGACATTCCGAGCCATCAGCTCCATTTGTCAGCAGCCGCCTGCGGCTATGACATGGAAGACCACCATCATGCGCTTTGTGATGCCGAGGCTTGCGCCGCCATAACATTGAAATTACTTTAATCATACGTTTGAATATATCAAATAGAATATGAGACAGAACGAAGCCTTTACTATTAGACTGAAAGCCATACTTTCTCGTCTTGACGAAATACAAGAAAACTACGCATCCGACGAGGATAATGCTTTATCCGAACTGGATGAAATAAAAGATGAGCTCGAAGAAATAAATGAACATTTGTTTCACTTTGAGGATCATCTATACACCGGCGATAAAGACCCCAATTATTTTGTCAAGAAAGCCGAAGAATGTCATCATGCACAGGAATTAAGTAATCGTGTCGAGAAGAAAATTGTCGACTTACGCAGGGAGATAACCGGTTATGACGAGCGTGAAATTATGCAGATGATGTATCCGGATGAAGATATTGATTCTGAAGATTTTGAAGACGGTTTTGATTTAGAGGACTTTTACGACGAAGACTGAAAAATATTTGGGGTGTCACCAAATCTGATACACGACTGTTCTACCTTTGCGGAGTAATCATTAAAAAAATTAGATATGGCACTCTTCAAAGTAACAACAAAAAGGTTCCTTCTTAGCGGAGGCAAGAGACTCGAAGCCGGCATGACCGCTGAGGTCTCTTTCAACGGAAGCACTCTTCCTTTCTCAAATTCAACAGTAAAGGCAGAGATTCAGCGTCAGTTCAAGATGAAATACAACGTGGACTTTCCCGTTGGGTACATGAACGGCAACGAACTTAAAGCAGAGAAACTCTAACTTTGCGAACATGCCTATGCAGTGATAGTCAGCCATCTGCTATCACTGCATTACATTTTCAGATGTTATAATCAGGCATTAGTGTCCACTAAAAAATCATAAGAGTTCTTTGAAATTATTGAAATTCAATT
>CATZGB010000048.1 GCA_958418815.1 uncultured Bacteroidales bacterium
GCTAATGCCGACTTGAAAATCTATAATCAAGTCGGCTTTTTTCGGACGGATACGGGAAGGGTCTCACGCAGATACCGCAGACACGCGGATTTCCGCGGATGATTAGGATGAGACAAGATTCGTTGGGATTGGTGGGGATTGGTTGTGATTGGCTCACAGATTCCACAGATTACACAGAAGCCATCCGGATGCATCGCTGCCCTTATCCGTGAAATCCGTGAATCCTGTGGAATCAGTGAAATCCGCGCATCTGCGGTATCTGCGTGCGATTTTTTAACGAATGGGGGTGTTAGGAGTGGTGTCGTGTGCGATGTGGGGGCTGCGAGGGTGCTGCTGAGGCTGTACAGCGTATGGTGCGGCGTAGTACAGCGCATATTGCAGTGCATTGCAAGACGCTGTAGGGCGCTGCAGGCGGCGTAGTGTCAGCGCAGGGTGAGGGGGATGAGAGGGGTGGAGTCGTAGCGGGGGAGGGCTATGAGCTGCACTGTGGCCATACGGGCGTAGGGGGAGTTGGAGCCGTCGCCGACTGTCGCTCCGGCTGTCGTGAGGGCTTCCTCGACTTGCTGGAGGGCGATTTCAGGTGTATTGTTGTCTTTGCTCAGGTGGCAGAGGAATATGTTGCGCAGCGAGGGGGTATAGATCTCCTGCAGATAACGGGCGGTCACGGCGTTGTCGAGATGGCCGGTGACGGAGCGGATGCGTCCTTTGAGATATTCCGGATAGCTCCCGGCAGAGAGCATCGCGTCGTCGTAGTTGGCCTCGATCATCAGGTAGTTGGCCTGGCGCATGTAGTAGTCTGCGCGCTCGGATATGCATCCCAGGTCGGTGGCGACGGCCATCTTGTGTGAGCCACGGGTGATGAAGAAACCCGCGTTGTCAGAGCCGTCGTGCATCACCTCGAACGCCGTGAGGGTGAAGTTGCCGATGCGGAAGGGGTGTTCCTTGTAGATTGCCCTGTGGTAGTCTTTGATTCGGTTTGAGATGCTGTGGCGACGCAAGAGCCCGTTGAGTGTCTTGGGGGTGCAGTAGACATGCATGTGGGTTCGCTTGCGTATGAGCTTGTAGACAAACCTCACATGGTCAGAATGGTCGTGGGTGAGGACAATACCCTTGACGGAGTCCATCTTGATGCCGTGGCGGCGCAGCTCGGTGATGACAGTCGTGTCGTCGACACCTGCGTCAATCAGAAACCCCTCCTCGCCGTCACCGACATAGGCGCAGTTGCCCGAGCTGCCAGAGCCGAAGGATATGAAGTTGAGCCGGTCGATGGTGGATGTGAGTTCGAGCGGGGAGAAGTCCTCGCCTGAGAAGATGTCTTGCGGACGGCGGCGTTCGCCGAGCGTCTTTCCGCGCAGGTTGGCTTCGCGGCGTGCGGCCCGCTCGATTACGGGATGTGTGGGCAGAGGCTCCGCGCCGGGGAAGAGCACAGGGCCATCCAGGTCGTCGAACAATCCGGGCACGGATTCGCTGTAACCGGGACGTTTCTTGTAGCGGGCCATCTTGCAGTCTGAGGTTTAAAAAAGGAGGAATATGGCCGGAATCTTGTCGAAATCGAGAGTCTCCCTGGCCCAGCGTGAAAGGGGGAGGGTGACAATCCGCTCCTTGTCGCCGGTAAGGTCTGAGGCGACGCAGAGCAGCCTGTCGCCGGGCAAAGAGGAGGCGAGTTCGGCAATCAGCCGGTTGTTGCGGTAAGGGGTCTCTATGAAAATCTGGGTCTGGCGCTCCTTGATGATTCGGCGTTCCATCTCCTTCAGTTTTGCCCCGCGCTGGGGCTGGTGGATGGGGAGGTAGCCGTTGAAAGCGAAGCTTTGGCCGTTGAATCCCGACCCCATCAGGGCCAGAAGGATGCTCGACGGGCCTACAAGCGGCACCACCTTTAGGCCGCGGCGCTGGGCGACGGCCACGAGGTCTGCCCCTGGGTCGGCCACTGCGGGGCATCCGGCCTCGGAAATCACCCCCATCGGCATCCCCTGCTCAAGTGGGCGGAGCATCGCCGGGACATCCTCGGTCCGGGTATGCTCGTCAAGGACGGTGAATTCTATGCGGTCAATGTCGATGTCGCGGTCGCATTTCTTGAGGAACCGCCGCGCCGAACGCACGTTCTCCACCACGAAATGGCGGATTTCCCTCAACGGGGCCAGGTTACAGGCCGGCAGCGACCGCTCCAGCGGGGCGTCGTTGTCGAGCGGAACCGGAAAAAGATACAGCGCGGGGGTGAGCATCACAGAGATTTTACATGTTGGGCGAATGCGTGCATCTTGATGGCGGCCTCTGCGGCCTCGGAGCCTTTGTTGCCCAGCGGGCCTCCTGCACGGTCGAGGGCGTCTTGCTCGTTGTCGACTGTCAGCACCCCGAATATCACGGGGATGTCGCAGTCGGCGTTAAGGGCGGTGACACCCTGGGTGACGCTCTGGCAGACGTAGTCGAAGTGGGGGGTGCCGCCACGGATGACGCATCCGAATACGATTACCGCGTCGTAGAGCGACGATTCGATCAGCTGTGAGGCGGCGAAGGTCAGCTCAACCGCGCCGGGCACCGCGTAGCAGTCGACCTGGTCATCGGCGAAGCCTTCAGCCTTGAACACCTCCATAGCCCCCTGGGTGAGGCGTGAGGTGATATGTCCGTTCCATTCCGCGGCCACGATGGCCACGCGCATATTGTCTACTTTGGGGAGGTTGCCTTTGGGGGCGGCTCCCGCAAGGGATGTTGACATGTCAGTTATGTATAAGTCTGTGGTTGCTTGAATAATGAGTGGCGCCGGGGTCATTTCCCGTGGGAACGGGCGGCATGCCCGAGGTAGCCGCCGTGGTGGCGCAGGGCATATTCCCGGGCGGTGAACCCGGTCTCTTTCATCACGTTTACGACCAGCACGTCGCCGATGACGGTCATCATGGTGGTGGATGTCGTCGGGGTCAGGCCGAGCGGGCACACCTCCGGCGCTCCGCCGGTGTAGAGCGTGGCGTCGGCCATCTCAGCCAGCGGGCTGTCGGCGTTGCCTGTGATGACGATGATGGGGATGGCCGGAATCAGCCTGCGGGCGAGGTCGACCAGCTCCACTATCTCGCGGGTCTTGCCCGAGTTGGAGATCAGCAGCATCACATCGTCGGCCTGGAGGATGCCGAGGTCGCCGTGCTGGGCCTCGGCGGGGTGGAGATTGACAGCCGGGATGCCAGTGGAGCAGAAAGTGGTGGCGATGTTCATCGCTATCTGTCCGGCCTTGCCCATCCCGGAGGTGACCAGCTTGCCACCCTTGCGGGCCACATGCTCGACAATCAGGCCCACGGCGCGGGGATAGTCGTCGGTCACCGGTATGTTCTCTATCGCGCGGCTCTCGGCGAGCAGGATGTCGCGCATCGATTGTTTTATATCCATCGTTGGGAGAAATCAAAGGTTGAGCACCTCGGTGTCGACCGGGGGCTTCTGAATACAAAGGTAACTTATTCCGCGCGATTTTCAAAATTTAAAAGCGCCTTTACCCATTTGTCAGGCACGGGGATGCCTGAGGCCGTGCGTGGGTCGAAACCTGCCATCACCGTCTGGGCGACACACTTCACGTCGCCTGTCAGCGGGTTGTAGATGCGCTGCTCCAGAATGAAGCTGTGGACCGACATCTTGCCTACGGCCGTGGCCACGGTCAGCGGCTCGTCGAAATAGGCCGGAGAGAAGAAGCTCGCGTTGATGTTGACCACCACCACCGTGGCGTCATGCCAGTCGACCGGGCCGCCAAGCACCGCCTCGAAGTACCTGACCTTGGCCAGGTCGAGGAGCTGGAGGTAGACCGAGTTGTTGACATGGCCGAAGATGTCGACATCGTTGAACCGCAACTGCGCCTCAAGGCAGTGGTGGAAAGGGGCAACAGGCGCGGGGACTTTCGGATTGGGACAGGAGGGGATTTCTATCTGTTTCATTGTCGTTGGATTCTGGGATTGGTTCAGTGGAAACGTATCGACTTTATGATTTCGCGCCCGAGTATGTCGTTGATTGACCTGGCGATGGCCTCGCGGCGGAATGACAGTTCGCTCTTCAGCGGGCCGGAGGATAGATGGACATGCAGCACCCCGTCGGCGACGTAGCGCCGGGTGGTGTAGCGGTTGACTCCCGGGCCCACCACATCGGCCCACAGCGAGGCCGCCCTCATCGCGAGAATGTCATCCTTCCGGGCTGATGAATCCATCACCCGGTCTATGATTTCGCGCAACGACATCGGTTCGGTCCTCTTCATAAGCCAGTGGTGTTGTCGAGCGGTTGGAAACTGCCGTTCTCAACGAGCCAGGAGCGGTGGTCGCCCGCCCCGGTTCGCGACATGATGTTGTCGAGATGGCTGCGGTTGGTGTCGGTGATGAAAATCTGGCCGAAGCCCTCGCCCGACACCACCTCCACGAGCCTTTCTACACGCCCCGCGTCGAGGCGGTCGAAGACATCGTCGAGCAGCATCACAGGCTTCATTCCCGAGGCGTCCTCGAGGAAGCGGTACTGGGCGAGCCTCAACGCCAGGGTGTAAGTCTTGCACTGTCCCTGCGAGGCAACGCGCCTCACAGGCATGCCGTTGAGCGCCAGCTCCAGGTCGTCTCGGTGGGGGCCCACCGATGTGTGGCCCACCATCTCGTCATGGCGGCGCGCTGAGTCGAGCATCGCCTCGAAGCCCCCCGGCTCCGACGCGAGATGGCTCCGGAGACTGATTCCCGGGGTCTCCCCGTCGGCTGCGATCGCCTCATACCGTCCGGTGAAAATGCCGCACAGCTCCTCCACCCATTTCTGACGGGCGGAGGTCAGGTATATGGCCGCGCGCTCCATCGCCATCTCCACCGACAGATACAGGGCCGGGTCGGCGCAATGGTCGCGCAGCAGCTTGTTGCGTTGTTGCAGGGCGCGGGTGTAGCGTATCAGGTGGTCGAGATAGAGCGGGTCGGCCTGGGATATCACCATGTCCATCAGGCGGCGGCGTTCCTCGCCCGTGCCTGTCACCAGGTCGCTGTCGGCCGGGGAGGCAATCACCAGGGGGAAAGCCCCGATATGGGTGCTGAGACGTTCGTATTCCTTCCCCGAGCGTTTGAAGCTTTTCCGTTTGCCGGGCTGCAGCCCGAGGGTCAGCTCCTCGTCGAGCCCGCGCCTGAGATAGCTGCCCCTCAATGTGGCGAATCCCTCCCCCCTGCGTATCAGCTGCATGTCGGGCAGCCCCGAGAAGCTTTTGCAGAAACTGAGGTAATATATGGCGTCGAGGAGGTTGCTTTTGCCCATGCCGTTGTCGCCCAGGAAACAGTTGACCTTGGGGGAGAACTCGAGGCGCGCCTCGGCGATGTTCTTGAAATTCGTGATTGCTAATCTGTTGAGCAGCACAGGCGTATTACTGTTTGGTGGTTAGGGCCGGGAGGCTGACAATGAGCAGCGCCAGGATGAATATCAGCATCAGCATCGCCGTCATGCCGAGGGCCTTGTTGAGCCGCCCCCCCTCATTGCGCCTGATGTAGAGCCACAGGGCGGTGTGGGCCGCGAGGTACAGCGCGGGGAAGAGCAGCGTCCAACGTCCGGCGTTGAGCCACAGGCCGGCAGTCAGCAGCACGGCGATGAGACCGTCGGCAAGGTAGGCCCAGGCGACAGCCTTGCGTCCGAAGACCACGGCGGTGGTCAGCTTGTTGACCGCCATGTCGTCATCGTGGTCGCGGTAGTTGTTGACTATTAGTATGTTGGCCGACATCAGACCAACGGCCAGTCCGGCGGCGAAGTCGTCATACGAGAAATAGCCAGTCTGGAGGTAGAAGGTGAACCCCACCGGTATCAGGCCGTAGAACACCACCACGGCTATCTCCCCAAGGGCGTTGCGCGACAATGGGAAGGGGCCGGCGGAATAGCTGAGTGCCCCGATGAGGATGAATATCCCGGCCAGCACCAGCCACCATCCCCCCCAGTAAATCAGTGTGCAGCCGATGATGGCGGCCAGGGCGAATGCTATCGCGGTGGCGCGGTGCATCGCCAGGGGGGTGATGTCACCCTCCGTGACTCCGCGTCTGAACCCCTCCCGGCCGGGCTTGTCAAGCCCGTCGCGGTAATCGTAATACTCGTTGGCGAAGTTGCTCCCAATCTGCGCCACCAGGGCGAAAAGCAGGCAGAGCAACGCCGGAAGCCAGTCGAAATGGCCTCTCTGCGCCGCCACGGCCACACCGGCAAGCACGCCTGATGCTGATGCCGGCAATGTGCGGAGCCTCATGGCCTCAATCCATGCTTTCAGTGTGCTGCGGCCAGCGGCGGCCTTGTCATCTTTCCTTGTCTCGTTTCCAGTTTTCATTGCTACTGCAAAGTTACTTATTTTTGAGGAGAAAGACAACTGCGTCTCATCGCGTCGAGAAGCGTAGCAGGGAGCGGAGTATCGGCTGTCCGTCAGGCCCGATAAGTTCGGCGCGGGTCTCGTCGCCGTCGGTCTGGAGCAGCAGTGTGGCCTCCATGTCGTAACGCGCCTCATGAATGTAGGCTATCTCGAAGCGGGTGAGGCGGTTGGCGTCGTGGAAACCGAGGCTCCACTGGTTGAGGAGCAAATCGATGTATCTCGAGGAGTTGACGTGGCGGTTGAAGTCGATGTCGGTGTACTGGAAGCGGTAACGGGTCTCGCGGTACCCGTCGGCTGGCGGCTCCCCCTCGGCGGGACGCGCCACGGTTCTGGGCCGTGAAGGTTTGGCTACGGGCGACTCCTTGGCGGGTATTATCTCCTTGACCCAGGAGATGCGCGATATGTCGCCCACCTGGCGCGAACGGGTGTCAATCACCGCCCATACCGTGCGGGCGTGGCCAATCACCTCGCCATCCTCGCCGCAAATCTCGAAGTCGCGCTCTGAGAAGAGCCTGGAAATCGAAGAAATCCAGGTTGATATTGTGTAATTCTCATTGACTCCCGGATAGCGCGTCATCTCGACCGCCACCCTCGACAGCACCCATGTCTGGTGTTCCCTGACGAGAAAGTCATAGCCGATGCCAATCTGGTTGGCGTGGAGCGTCGCCACCTCTATCAGCCTGTTTATCAACAGTGTCAGCGGCATCCGTTGCTGAGGATTGCATTCCCCCGGCGTGAGGAAATAACCGGCTGTGAAGACAGGCTTTATGCAGTCGAAAGATTCGGGGCAATTTGTCAGCGGGTCGCGGGAAATCATAAGATACGGGTCAGTATGGATATTTGATGTCATGAAGGAATAACGGCCCGGCAGGCATAGAAGTTCCCGCCGCGCAGCGGTCGCGCCGCTCGATGACCTCCCGGAAACCGTCGATGTTCATTTTGCCGCGTCCGACCTCAACGAGGGTGCCGACCACAGCCCTGACCATGTTGCGCAGGAAGCGGTCGGCCGTTATCTCAAACACCCACAGCGTCGGTTTCCCTTTTGTGCCCTGGGCAGCGACCTCGCATTCACATTCACATTCACATTCACACTCGCAGTCACCTCCCCCCTGGGCGCGCCAGGCGGCGTGGGTGACATGGCAGATATTGGTCTTGACATCGGTGTGGAGCTTGGAGAATGAGGTGAAATCCTCGGTCTCAAGCAGAATCTCAGCCGCCCTGTTCATGGCCTTGAAGTCGAGGGTGGCGGGCGCGAGCCACGACATCCCTCCCGTGAAGGGGCTTCTGACGGTATGGGCGAAGTAGCGGTAGGTGCGGCTCACCGCGTCGAAACGTGCATGCGCGTCGGGAGCCACCTCCCATATCTTGTATATGACGATGTCAGGGGCGAGCAGGGAGTTGAGGGCGCGCAGTATGCGGGCCTCCGCGTCGCCCGAGAGGTCGATGGAGGCGGGGAGGTCGAAATGGGCCACCATACGGGCGGCGCTGACCCCGGCGTCGGTGCGTCCCGCCCCGGTGATTGCCACCTGGGGGAGGCGCAGCACCGTGGCCATGGCCTCCTCTATCGCCTGCTGCACTGAGTGGGCGTTGGGCTGGCGTTGCCAGCCGTGGAATGGCAGCCCGTTGTAGGCCAGCCGCATGAAATAGCGGCGCGTGTCAGTCGTTCTCGAGGTAGGTGTATCCATACAGGCCCGAACGGTAGTTGGAGAGGAACTCGCGTCCCTCCTCAGGGGTGATTTTGCCGGCTTTCATAGCCTTTGTGACCCAGGTTTCTACATTTCGCACAAGGCGTTTGGGGTCGTACTGCACATAATCCAGCACCTCGGCCACCGTCTCGCCGTCGATTACCTTGTCAATCTCGTAATGGTCTTTGTAGCAGGTGATATGCACCGCGTTTGTGTCGCCGAAAAGGTTGTGCATGTCGCCAAGTATTTCCTGGTAAGCCCCCACGAGGAATACCCCGAGGTAATACGGTTCGCCCGGCTTGAGAGGATGTACGGGCAGGGCCTTGGTGATTCCCTGCGGCGAGATGAAGGTGGCGATCTTGCCGTCGGAGTCGCAGGTCATGTCCTGGAGGGTCGCCATGCGGGTGGGTTTCTCGTCGAGCCTGGAAATCGGCACTATGGGAAACACCTGGTCGATGGCCCATGAGTCGGGCAGCGACTGGAAGAGCGAGAAGTTGCAGTAATATTTGTCGGGCAGCATGCGGGCCACTTTGCGCAGCTCCTCCGGGGGATGCTTCATTGATGACGCCGTGTTGGCCACCTCGCGGGCAATCTCCCAGAACAGCTTCTCGGCAAGGGCGCGGTTGCGCAGGTCGACGATGCCGATCGAGAAGAGGTCGAGGGCCTCCTCGCGACACTGCAGCGCGTCATGCCATGACTCGAAGAGGTTCTGCTGGTTGAGCTTGTCCCATATCGCGTAAAGCTCTTTGACCAGCTCATGCTCGTCGCCGCGCAGCTCCTCGTTCTCGCGCCAGCGGGGGAGGCTGGTGGCCTCCAGCGCCTCGATGATGAGTACGGAATGATGGGCGGCCAGGGAGCGTCCGCTCTCGGTGATGATGTCGGGCTGGGGCAGGTTGTTCTTGCCGCACGCGTCGACGATGGAGTATATCGCGTCGTTGGCATACTCCTGGATGGAGTAGTTCATGGAGCTTTCCGAGGCCGAGGAGCGGGTGCCGTCATAGTCTACCCCGAGGCCGCCGCCGATGTCGACGAATTTCACGCCGAATCCGAGCTTGGAGAGCTGGACGTAGAACTGCATGGCCTCCCTCAGGGCGTTCTTTATGCGGCGTATCTTGGTGATCTGGCTGCCGATGTGGAAATGGATGAGCTGCAGCCAGTCGGTGATTTCGTTTTTCTTGAAGAAGTCCACGGCCTGGAGCAGTTCGGAGGAATTGAGGCCGAACTTCGACTCGTCGCCGCCCGACTCCTCCCATTTACCGGAGCCGGAGTTGGAGAGCTTGATGCGGATGCCCACCGCCGGGGTGATCTTGAGGCGGCGCGATATGTTGAGTATGAGCTTCAGCTCGTTGAGTTTCTCGACCACGAGCACGATGCGGCGCCCCATCTTGTGGGCCAGCAGGGCCAGCTCGATGTAGTCCTCGTCTTTGTATCCGTTGCAGATGATGAGGGCGTTCTCGTCGATGTTGGTGGCCAGCACGGCGTGAAGCTCAGGTTTCGACCCGGCTTCAAGCCCGATGTTGAATTTCTTGCCGTGGCTGACAATCTCCTCCACCACAGGGCGCATCTGGTTGACCTTGATAGGATATATGACGTAGTTCTGTCCCTGGTAGTCATACTCCTTGGCTGCCTGCTTGAAGCAGTTTGAAATCTTCTCGACGCGGTTGTCGAGAATGTCGGGGAAGCGCAGGAGCACCGGGGCGGTGATGTCCTTGAGCTGCAGCTCGTCAAGCACCTCGCGGATGTCGACCGGGGCCACTCCGGGACGCGGGGTGACCGTCATGTTGCCTTTCTCGTTAACGGAAAAATACTGACGGCCCCAGCCGCCGATGTTGTATAGCTCGGCGCTGTCTTCAACTCGCCATTTTCTCATTTGTCAGTTATCAGATTTAAATTTGTCAACTAAAAATTGATGGCCATCTGTGTCGATGGACTGCAAAGATACGCAATTTTCCCGAGGTGTGGGGGATATGTCTGGCATTTTTGACTTTACCTTTGGCAGTTTGGTGTTTTTTTAGTAATTTTGCGCCGATTAACGGAATCCCTCTTCAGCCAGCCGTCATCACCCTCGTCAGGGGCAGGCGGCTCCACGGGGAAATCCCCTTACTGTCCCCTCGGCAACTTTATGTCTATCGACTCTGTCATAATCAACAACCTTCATACCGCCCGCGGGCTTTCGGCCTGCCCGGGCACATCCTCATTCTTAACTTTAGCCTGATTAACGCATGCAGTGGCTCCTGATTGTCATATCCGTCTTCCTCGTCAGCTCCATACTGGCCGGTATCATCATTCCCCAGATTCTGCTGATTTCTTTCCGAAAGAAACTGTTTGACGAACCTGACGAGCGAAAGATCCACAAAGGCGCGGTGCCCCGTCTCGGCGGCCTGGCGTTCATGCCCTCCATAGTGTTCTCGCTGTGTTTCGTGTGGGGCACCCTGCTGCTGGCCGGGGAGTCCTGGCTGTCGTCGTTCCACGTGTCCCAGCTGCTGTCATCGCCCCATGCCGAAGGGCTCGTGACCCCGCTGTGCTTCGGCCTGTGCGCTCTGATGATGATGTATCTCGTCGGCATCGCCGACGACCTCATCGGCATCAAGTACCGTGCAAAATTCGTGGCGCAGATTCTTGCCGCGCTGCTGCTCGCCGCGGCAGGCGTGAGAGTTGACTCGTTGGAGGGGATGTTGGGGATATACGAGCTGCCTGTGGCGGTCTCCTGGATGCTGACTGTGTTCCTGGTGGTGTTCATCACCAACGCCATCAACCTCATCGACGGCATCGACGGTCTCGCGTCGGGCCTGAGCGGCATCGCCATGATTTTCTACGGATTTTTCTTCCTCGCCGCCGGCCAATGGGCCTACAGTATGATTTCATTCGCCTCGCTGGGCACACTGGTGCCGTTCTTCTATTATAATGTGTTCGGCAACCCGGCCAGGGGCAAGAAGATATTCATGGGCGACACCGGATCGCTGACCACCGGCCTGGTGCTGAGCTTCCTGGCCCTGCAGCTCACCAGTGTCGACAACGGAGGTGTCTTCGCAGCCGATGCGCTGGTGGTGGCGTTCGCCCCCCTGGCCATCCCCTGCCTCGACGTGATAAGGGTGTTTGTCCACCGCGTCATCCGTGGCAACTCCCCCTTCCTTCCCGACCGCGTCCATATCCACCACAAGCTGCTCGCCCTTGGCTTCCCGCAGCGCCCGGCCATGATCACGATTCTCGCGATGTCGGCCGGAGTGATCGGCCTTGACCTGCTCATCTCCCCCTCGGTGTCGACCTTCATGATAGTGGTCATCGACTTCGCGGCATGGGTGGTGGCCAATTATTTCCTGACCAAGGCGATACGCGCCCGCCAGCTCCGCGAGGGAATCACCCACGGATACGACTGACAACAGGGCCCAACGTGTAGTCTCGGCAATCATTCGTTTAAAACAATTCAACATACATCATGCTTTCCTGCAAATCGTTTTTCCAATCGATAGGACTGGTCGGAGCCATGCTGCTCGGTCTCACCTCCTGTCACACCCCCAAAGACATAACCTATTTCCAGGATCTCAGCGACGGCGCGCGCCGCGAGGTGTCGGCCCCCAAGGAGCTGCTTGTCACTCCTGACGACCGTCTGTCGATAACCGTCCACTCCAAAGACCCGCAGCTTGCGATGCTGTTCAACCTCCCGATTTCATCGACCCGCATAGGGCAGACAACATCCGGCACTTCAAACAGCTCCGGCCAGGTGGCCACATACACCGTGGATGCCTATGGCGACATCGAGTTCCCGGTGCTGGGCACGCTCCACATCGGCGGCATGAAGCGTACAGAGGTGGCCGAATATGTGAAGCGCGAACTCCTTCAGCGCAACCTTGTCAAAGACCCCACCGTGGTGGTTGACTTCCTCAACCGCTCGGTCAACGTGCTTGGCGAGGTGGCCCATCCTGGAAAGGTCAGCATCGACCGCGACCGCTTCACCATCCTTGACGCCATCGCCGGTGCCGGCGACCTCACGATACAGGGCAAACGCGCAAATGTCATCGTCCTGAGACAGGAGGAAGGCCGTCAGGTGGCCCATACCGTCGACCTAACCGACGCCACAGCCACGCTGAACTCCCCGGTGTATTACCTCCAGCAGAATGATGTGATCTATGTGGAGCCCACAGATGTCCGCAAGCGCCAGACCACGGCCAACGGCAACTCGGTGTTCACCCCCTCGTTCTGGATCTCGATCGCGTCGTTCGCGACGACAGTGCTGCTGCTTGTCAAGAACTGGTGACATGCCCCCCTCGATATTGACTTCTGTCTGTTGAAAAACTAATCTAAACAACTAATAAGTCGTGCAAGAGAACGATAACAATGCCCCCGAAATCGAACAGGGCATAAACATGAAAGATCTCCTGTGGATGTGCATCTCGAGATGGTACTGGTTCGTGCTGTCCCTGTTCATCTGCTGCGGGTTCGCATTCTACCAGATTCTTAAGACCCCCAAGGTCTACCAGCGCAACGCGTTGCTGATGATCAAGGATGACCGCCTCGGCGGCACCGCCGGCGGCGATGTCGGTGCCTCTTTCTCCGGTATGGGATTCCTCCAGGCCAACACCAACATCTCCAACGAAATCATCTCCATCACCTCTCCCACGGTGATGTATGAGGTGGTGAAGCGCCTCGGCCTCAATGTCAGCTACACTGTGCCCGGGATGTTCTATCCCCAACAGCTTTACGGCTCCAACCTGCCCGTGACCCTCAAATTCCCCGATGTGGAGGATGGACAGCATGTGTCGCTGAAAGCCACGCTCTATCCCGACGGAAAGATGGAGCTTGCTGACTTCAACCTCGGCAAGAAAGACGCCGAAGGCAACCCCGTCACCTACAAGCCTGTGGTGATAAAGGACTACCACAAGCTCGACACCGTGAAGACCCCCGCCGGGAATGTGGTCTACGCTCCCAACGCAGCATACCGCGGCACAGTCTCCGAGCCGCTCACGATTGACATCAACCGTGGCTCGGTGGAGAAGAAAGCCCTCGCATGCTCCGGGGCCCTGAAGGCCGAGATCCCCGAAGACTGGTCTTCGGTCATCTCGCTGACCTACAAGGATGTCTCGATCGACCGCGCCGAAGACATACTCAACACCCTCATCGAGGTCTACAACGAGAACTGGGTGCGCGACAAGAACCGTATCGCCGTCTCCACCTCGGAATTCATCAAGGAGCGTCTGGCCGTTATCGAGCAGGAACTCGGCGGCGTTGACTCGGAGATTTCATCGTTCAAGTCGACACATATGGTGCCCGACATCGACGCTGCCGCCCAGGCTTACTTCAATCGCGCGTCGCAGGCCACCGACGAGGTGCTGCAGCTCAACAACCGTCTTGGCATGGCGCGTTACATCCGCAACTACCTCGCCAACTCGGCCAACTCGTTCAACGTCCTCCCCGCCAACTCCGGCCTCGAGAACCTGAACATCGAGAAGCAGATTTCGGAATACAACACCCAGCTGCTCCAGCGCAACAACCTCGTGGAGAACTCATCCACAGCCAACCCCCTTGTGATCAACATGGACAACCAGCTTGACGGTATCCGCCAGGCCATCCTCCAGTCGATCGACAACTATATCGTGACCCTCAACTCCCAGATACGCGCCGCCCAGACCAACGAGGCGATGGCATCGTCGCGCCTCCAGGCCAACCCCACACAGGCCCGCTACCTGCTGAGCGTCGAGCGTCAGCAGAAGGTGAAGGAGAGCCTCTATCTCTACCTCCTGCAGAAGCGCGAGGAGAATGAGCTGTCGCAGGCATTCACCGCCTACAACACCCGCATCATCACCCCTCCGACCGGAAGCGACGCCCCTGTGGCTCCCAATCCCCGCTCGATCATGATGGTGGCCGTGCTTGTCGGCCTGCTGCTCCCCACCGGCGCGATTTACCTGCTGGAGGCGTTCAACACCAAGGTGCGCGGCCGTCGCGACCTCGAACGTCTCTCGGTGCCTTTCATCGGCGAGATTCCTCTGGGCTACCACAAGCGCAAAGGGCTCCAGCGCCTGCGCAAGGCCCACGAGGATGAGAAAGACCGCCGCATAGTGATGGTCCGCAAGGGTTCGGGCAACACCATCAACGAGGCTTTCCGCGTCATCCGCACCAACCTTGAGCTGATGACTGACGCGGAGACCACCGGGGCGCACACCCTGATGATTACCTCGGCCAATCCCGGTTCGGGCAAGACATTCATCACTATGAACCTCGCCACAGTGCTGGCCATCAAGGACAAGAAGGTGGTGATTGTCGACCTTGACCTCCGCAAGGCTTCGCTCTCCTCATTTGTGCAGAACCCGGCGGTCGGCGTGTCGGCATACCTGTCGGGCCACGCCACCCCCGAGCAGATCATGATTCACCGTCCTGTCGAACCGCCAAAGCGCATCGACCCCAAGCAGCCACCGAAAGACCATTTCGTGGACATCATCCCTGTGGGCGCTATTCCTCCCAACCCCGCCGAGCTGCTTTACTCGCCGCGCCTGAAATCGCTCCTTGACAAGCTCCGCGCCGAATATGACTATGTGCTGCTCGACTGCCCCCCGATCGAGGTGGTCGCCGACGCGAAGATCATCAACCGTCACACCGACATGACCGTCTTCGTGATCCGTGCCGGTCTGCTCGAACGCGAGATGCTGCCCCGCATCCAGGAGCTGTATGACAACCAGCGCTACCACAACATCGCCATCATCCTCAACGGTACAGACCAGTCGCATCTCGGCCCCCTGTCGTCGCGCTATGGATATGGCTATGGCTACGGCTACGGCTACATCAAGAAGAAAGACAGCTGATTTCTGACAGTCCGGGCCATCCGGATTGACATATAGACGCGAGAGTCCCCGGCCTCCAGGCCGGGGACTCTCGCGTCTTAAAGGGCTGCCGGGGTGATTTCCCGGGGCTGTGGATGAGGATGGAGGGTCACACCACCGATGCCTTCAGCGCCAGCCCTGTGCGTTCAGAAAGGCCGAACAGCAGGTTCATGCAATGCACTGCCGTGCCGGCTCCACCTTTGACGTAATCGTCGAGGACAGCTTTGACGCGTATTAGCGGGGCGGAAGATGTCGTGATGCCGCTTGAAAGCGGCTCAATGTTCAGCAGGCATTTATTGGTGTTTGAAACATCTGCTATCGCCGGCTCGCGGTCGACAAGGAAGGTGAAGGCATGGTCGCTGTATGCTTCCTCGTATTGATGGCGGACCTCCTCCAGGCTCGACGCGCAGGGGACATCGCAGACCACAGTCATGCCGCGCAGGCGTTCCCGGTCGGCGGCCATGCTCAGTCTCACGCTCCCGGCGAACGAGGGGTCTATCCTCTTCATCTCCTCCGTCACCTCCCGGGCCGCGCGCTCCGTGTCGGGGCGGTTGGCCGCTGGCGCCACCGGGTCGAGCCGGGTCGAGAGCTGTGATGCCTCATATCCCTGTGTGGGAGCGCCGGGGCCTTGGCTGTCTTCCGCGCCTGATGCCGGGTGGTTGCGTGAGACGCTGACCGTAGCCTGGGTCACACCGGCCAGCATGTGGTTCTTTGCCAGCGGGAAAAGGGCAAGCTCAAGCCCGGTGGCTATGGCGCAGGGCACTGAGGCCCTCAGCGCGCCCCTGACGAGCGCCTTGCGGTGGAATTCCGGAAAGCCATAGACCATGCCGTGTTCGCCGTCAAGGAAGCTCCCTGTCATGTCGATTACTCTCAGCAGCTCCTCGGAGTCATCCTCGTCAGCTTCGCTGCGATGAGAGGGGGCCTCCACTGAGGCCATGAACTCCTTGGCCTGCCACGATTCCCCGACGAGAAACACACAGTTGAGTTTCTCCATGTCGAGGGCCTTGGTGAAACAGAGGTCTGTGTCGCCGGTAAGGCCGCGGTGGAAACTGTCGAGGCGCTGGCCCGAGTGGGAGGGGGAGCAGACCGCGCGTAGTATTACATCAGGATGGTACAGAAGTATTCTTATAAGCTCTCCGGCGGCTTCAGTCTCGCCGCCGATTATTCCTACATTTATCACGTTAGTCAAGGGTTGGGTTTGATTGCAAAAATAGATATTTTTTTTGAGAACACTATCATCAAAGGGAATAATTCAGTAATTTTGTGATTGCAAACATCAACTTATGACATTAGACCAAGACAAAAGCCCCGCGGTAGGTAGAGAGCCGCAGACATCTCCGGCAACCCTCAGGATAGAGGAGTTTGATTACCCGCTTCCCGACTCGATGATTGCCCGCCATCCCATCGAGCCGCGCGACTCCTGCAAACTGCTGATGCGCGACCATGACGGGACACTCTCCGAGCATGTCTTCACCGACCTGCCGCGATTGCTGCCCGACGGCTCGATGCTGATATACAACAACACCCGCGTCATCAATGCCCGCCTGAGATTCCGCAAGGCTCCGGCCTCGGCCCATCAGGAGGGCGCGCTCATAGAGATATTCTGCCTCGAGCCGGTCACTCCCGCCGATTATGCCCAGAGCTTCGCCGCCACCGGCGAATGTTCCTGGACCTGCTTCGTGGGCAACTCCAAGCGATGGAAAGAGGGGCCGTTGTCGATGGAAGTGGATGCCGCTGGAAACAGGTTGAAGCTCCAGGCCGAGAGGGTGGCGAAATCAGGCAACGCGTCTGTCGTGCGCTTCTCTTGGGACAACCCTGCGGTGACTTTCTCCCAGATAATCTCTGCCGTCGGTGAAATCCCGATTCCGCCATATCTCAACCGCGCCACTGAGTCTACCGACAGCGACGACTACCAGACGGTTTACTCGCGGGTGGAAGGCTCGGTGGCGGCTCCCACGGCCGGTCTTCACTTTACAGACCGCGTGCTTGAGGAAATCAGCCGTCGCGGGATACCGCGTCGCGAACTGACCCTGCATGTCGGCGCGGGCACATTCCAGCCTGTCAAGTCGGAGACCATAGGTGAGCATCCCATGCATGCCGAATTCATCGCCGTGCCTCTGTCGCTGTTGAAGGAAATCAGGTTGTCGCTTGACAACCCCACCACGAAAATCATCGCGGTAGGCACCACCTCCGTGCGCACCCTTGAATCGCTGTATCATGCCGGAAGGCTTATCCTCGCCGGGAAATGGGACGGTGAGGTGCCGCAATGGCTTCCATACCAGTTGCTTGACAACGAACCTGATGCGGGCCTTCCTACTGTCCCTGAAGCCCTCGATGCCATCATAGCCCATCTGGAGGCCATAGGCCAGGCTACATTGGTCGCCTCCACCCGCATCATCATCGCCCCCGGCTATGAATACTGGCTCGTCAAAGGAATCATCACAAACTTCCATCAACCCAAATCCACCCTGCTGCTTCTTGTCTCGGCCTTTACCGGTCAGGACTGGCGGCCCCTCTACGACTACGCCCTTTCCCATTCATTCCGTTTCCTCTCCTACGGCGACGCGACCCTCCTCCTCTGATTTCCCGCCGCCTCCACCCGCGAATCCATCCCGGGCATCTTCTGCGTGCGCATCCCCGAGCATCCAACCCGTCATTCACCTTCTGCGTGCCAACCTCGGTTCCCATCCGCGAATCCGTAGGATTCATTAATTATTAGCCGGGGGTTGGCGGCCATAGGCCGGTAACCCCCGGTCTCCACGTCAGGCGGGGGATTCTGAAAGAATCTTTTATAGATGTTGCCTTTAGACGAGGTCATCTATATAGAAGATTCTTTCAGAATCCCACGCCTGATGTCGTTAACCCCTGGTTGCTGCTTGGTCGCCCGCAAGGGGCTCCCCGCGCACCAACCAGGGGCTAATAATTAATGAATCCTACGGATTCGTGGGTGGATTCGTGGGTGGATTCGTGGAGGTGAGATAGGATAGGATAGGATAGGAT
>CATZGB010000049.1 GCA_958418815.1 uncultured Bacteroidales bacterium
AAGTTCGCAACCAAAAACGCTTTGATAAAGTCGGCCTATTTCGGACGGATACATAGAAGGTGTGTGACAAAAACGACGCGTCCCCGCTATTGCTTTTCAATGCAGTGGCGGGGACGCGTTGTTTAGTTCGGTATGGCAATTACAGCCTGTTTGTGTCGCGGTTTAGTTTTAGCGCAGACGCAGTTTGGTGCCGGGAGTCAGCTTGGATTTTGTCGACAACCCGTTGAGCTTGCAAAGCTGGCGCACTGTCACGCCGTTACGCGATGCGATACGGCTGAGAGAGTCGCCGCGTTTTACGGTGTATGTCTTGGCTTTGGCCGATGATGATTTCGATTTTGAAGAGGCAGATGCCTTGGGGGGATTCGCCGCGAGATACTGCTTGGCGTATTCCTGGTTTGCGCCCGGGTCAAAGTTGCGGGGCTGGGTGTAGGTCTGCTTGTCAAAAGTGAATTCGTCGGTGTGGACTGTCTGGTTGGCAAAGTCGAAGATTGCCGCCGGGTTGATCGGGTAGCCCATATAGCGGGTCTCGAAGTGGAGGTGGCTTCCGAAGCTGCGTCCGGTGTTGCCGCCAAGGGCTATCGGCTCGCCAGCCTTGACATATTGGTCGGGCTTGACGAGGAATTTGGAGAGATGTCCGTAGACGGTCTCCAGCCCGTTGGGATGGCGCACAATCACATAATAACCGTATCCTTTTCTCTCAAAGTTGGTGAGCCTGACGCGCCCGTCAAATGCGGCGCGGACAGTGTCGCCGGTCTGGAGCTTGAGGTCAATGCCTTTGTGTACGCGTTTGAACCTGGGACGGTAGCCATAGGGAGAGGTGACGTATCCGGGAGTGGGCATGGCGAAGTTGCTCACGTCTATCACTTTGGTGTCAGGGACTTCCATCCCGGCATAAGCGTTGACGCGTTTTGACTCCCATCCTTCGGTATAGATGTCAAGCTCGGGTTCTTCCTCCTCCTTGAAGAGGTTGTCGACAAAAGCTTTGGTCTCCTCGACAGAAATCTGGTTGCCGATATTCTCCTGTTTGGCTATAAGACCCTGATGCTCGGCGTTGTGGGCTTTGGGAAGTTTGAACGACTGGGCGTTGCCAGACAACGCTATCAGGGCCGTGGCGGCCAGTATTACAAATTTGTTTATTTTACAAAAAAGCATTTCCTGTTGACTGTGTTGAGAGAGGTTTTAAGCGTTTAAATCATCGGCGCAATAGATTGAGGAGAGGATTGAGGGGGTGTAGTCGAAGACTTCGCCTGCGTTGAAGAAGCGGGCAATCTCGATTGCGGCGTTTTCGGGGGAGTCAGACGCGTGGATTATGTTCTCCTGGCCGCTCATGGCGAAATCTCCACGGATTGTCCCGGGCAATGCTTTGCGGGCGTTGGTGGCTCCGGTCATTCCTCTCACCACTTCTACTGCGTCGACACCTTTTATAGCCATCACAATAACCGGCGTGGCCATCATCGAACGGAGCAGGGAGGGGAAGAAGGGACGCTCAACAAGATGGGCGTAATGCTCGCGGAGAATCTTCTCAGAAAGCTCCATCATCTTCATTCCGGCTATAATCAAGCCTTTTTTCTCGAAGCGGGAAATCACTTCTCCGGAGATTGCTCTCTGTATTCCCGAGGGTTTGATGATGACAAGTGTGGTCTGCATTGGTCGGTATGTTAGGTGTCGGTTTGGAAACAACAAACCCGCGACGCGGGTTATCTTTGTCTTCCCAAAGTTACTAAAAATAACGTTGTCTGAGAAAAAAATACGTATTAAAATAGTTTAATCGCCTGTCTTTCAGCCTTGATTTGGTTCTAACCGCTTAAAAATTAATTGGTTGGGAAAATATGTTTTTCAGCAGGTTTTTAAACAACCAGGGTTGGGTTGCCGTTTTGGGAAAACGAGTCCTCGGAGTTTTGCACACTATGACGGCCAATGTGCAATGGGTTGAAGCCTATGGTTTTGCGTGGCAGGAATCGTTGAGGCGGTCACGAGATGCGGCTCATGTCTGATTTGCGGGCGAAGAGCCTTGAAAGCTCAGGCAGCAGCATGCCGTGGCCCGGAGCGGAGAGTGAGGGATCGGCCTCAAGGAGCGAGTCGACAGAGTCGCGGGCAATCTGAACTATCTGGCCGTCTGTTGCGAGATTAGCCACATGCAGCTCCATGGGCATGCCGCTTTGCATCGTTCCCTCCAGGTCGCCGGGGCCGCGAGTCTTCAGGTCGGCCTCGGCAATCAGGAATCCATCGGTCGTGGAGGTCATGAGTTCGAGCCGCTTGCGAGTGTCTCCGGCGATCTTGCGCTTCGACATCAGCACGCAGAAGCTTTGGTCGGCTCCACGGCCGACGCGTCCGCGGAGCTGGTGAAGCTGCGAGAGTCCGAATCGCTCGGCGTTCTCTATCACCATCACGGAGGCGTTGGGGACATTCACGCCTACCTCTATCACTGTGGTGGCCACCATTATCTGGGCTTTGTTTTCGACGAACAGCTTCATCTGGTGGTCTTTTTCCTTCGGCTTCATCTTGCCGTGGACGTAGACCACGTTGTATGAAGGGAATGTCTCCCGGATTAGGTCATACCCCTCTTCAAGGCATTTGAGGTCGAGTTTCTCGTTTTCGAGGATGAGGGGGTAGACGATGTAGACCTGGCGTCCCTGGGCGAGTTGCCGTCCAATCGAGCGGTAGACCTGCTGACGCTGGTCGTCGAAACGGAGAAGTGTCGTCACCGGCTTGCGTCCCGGAGGCAGCTCGTCTATCACAGACACGTCCAGGTCGCCGTAGAGGGTCATGGCCAGGGTGCGTGGTATGGGGGTGGCTGTCATCACAAGCACATGGGGGGCGATTACGTTCTTGCCCCACAGCCTGGCTCGTTGCACTACCCCGAACCGGTGTTGCTCGTCGATCACGGCGAGTCCGAGGTCGCGGAAACGGACATTGTCTTCTATGACAGCGTGGGTGCCGACAAGTATGTGGAGCGAACCGTCGGCCAGTCCGGCCGCGATTTCTTCCCGTTCCTTTTTCCGGGTGGAGCCTGTGAGCAGGCGGACATTCACACCTAACTGTGCCGCCATGCCGCGTATCGACTCGTAGTGCTGGGTGGCGAGGATTTCGGTAGGGGCCATGAGGCATGCCTGTGTGGCGTTGTCGAGAGCCATCAGCATCGCCATCAGCGCCACTATTGTCTTTCCGGAGCCCACGTCGCCCTGCACCAGGCGGTTCATCTGCCGGCCCGATCCGACATCCGTGCGTATCTCTTTCAGCACGCGTTTCTGCGCGCCGGTGAGCGGAAAAGGCAGAATCTGGGAATAGAAGTTGTTGAAGAACATTCCGATGCGGGGAAACGGACGTCCCTGCACGGTTGCTGAGCGCTTGCAGGCGTAGCGGCGTATGTTGAGCTGAAGGTAGAACAGCTCCTCGAATTTCAGTCGCAGACGTGCGCGGTTCAGCTCGTCGTGGTTGCGCGGGTTGTGTATCGTGCGCAATGCGGTGTCAGCGTCGATTAGTCTGCGTTCGGCCAGGATTTCAGCCGGCAACGTCTCGTCAAAGCGTTTCACCACGGCCATGGCGTTGCTTATCCATTGGAAAAGCAGGCGCGACGTCACGCCCCGGTTGCGCAGCTTCTCGGTGAGCGGATATACCCCCCGCAGCCCTTGCGAGGCAGTGGCCGATTCAGGCTGGTCAACTTCGGGATGGGTCATGCTCCAACGGCCGTTGAATTCGCGCGGCTTGCCGAAGAGGATGTATTCAGAGCCTGTGTGGTATGCCTCCTGCAACGCTTTTATGCGCTGGAACCATACGACTTCCATTGTGGCAGTGCCGTCTGTGAACAGCCCCGACAACCGGCGTTTGGCCCCCTCGCCGTGGGTGGTGAAGCTTACAAACCGTCCTCTGACCTGTATGTATGGCATCTCACCGCCAAACGACCTTATCGTGTAAATCCTTGAGCGGTCGACATAATGTGTCGGGAAATGGTGAACCAGGTCGTATAGCGACTTTATGCCAAGTTCCTCGTCGAGAAGCTTGGCTTTTACAGGGCCTATTCCTTTAAGGTATTTTATGTCGAATTCTCGTGGGGATGCCATATGCGGGCTGTTTCCAAGTGCCGTTCCTGGAGGGGGTTATCTGCCTGATGAGAGGATGGCTTCGGCGATGGCTATGTCGCGGGGGTTGGTTATCTTTATGTTGTCGGGATTGCCTTCGACGAGGAAGACATTCTCGTATCCGGCCTCGGCCATTACAGACGCGTCATCTGTGAATGACTCCTGGTAGGGTTGTGAGTAAGCTTCGCGCAGGCGCCAGAGAATGAAACCCTGGGGGGTCTGCACGGCCCGGAACTCGCCGCGGTCGACGGGGGATGAGCCTACTCCGTCATGGTCGAGCCTGCGCAATGAGTCGCTGACGGGAATGGCGGGGATTGCCCCGTCGGTGTTGATGGCGGCCGCGCACACGCGTTTCACAGTAGGGGTGTCGACAAGAGGCCGCGCGCCGTCATGGATGAGGACTATCGAGTTGGCGCGCGCGTCGGCCGGGATGGCGGCCAGCCCGTTTTTCACCGACTCCCACCGGGTGGCTCCTCCATGGACCACGGCCGGCGAACTGAATCCAAACTTCTCGCAGAGATCGGCCCAGCGTTTCTCCTCAGACGGCGACACAACGATTATGGGGGTGGCTCCGGGGACGGCTGCCAGCAATCTTTCAATCGCGTGCATGACCACCGGCTTACCATCCAGGAGGCAGAACTGTTTGGGGACATCTGAACCGAACCGGCTTCCGCTCCCCGCCGCTACTACTATTATATATGTGTCGAATAAAGCCATTTGTTATCGCAAATACATGGCAAAGATACGAAAAATCGTCAAATAATGTGGCATCGTGGGGGCATGCTTGTGGTATCGGCTGTATTGCGTTGACAATACTGTCTCAATGCTTGGTTCTCTCAGCGGCCTACGAATTTGCGGCGAATTTTAGACAATGTCTGCGGGGTCATGCCGAGGTATTGTGCCAGGAATTTCAGTGGCAGGGTGCGTGTGAGTGATTTGGGGGAATTGCTGCGGAGGTTAGGGGCCAGGAAGTTCCAGAAATTATCGAGTTTTTCAGAGGGAGTGGCCATAGCAAGTTTTCGATATAGAATCTCGATGCTGTAGAATTGCTCAACGAGCAAAAGCTGCATCCATTTGTAAAGCTCGGGATAGCGCTCTTCCAGGTTCTTGAATTTCTGTATGGAAATCCACCATCCGTTTACCTTGCAGTCCACCGCTTCCAAGGAGAATGCCGGAGGCTCGCCGCCATACCAATCGTGAAATGAGAAGAAAATGTCGCCTCCGTTTCCGAAACACAGGGTGTCTTCCTTGTTTCCTTTGCGGAAGCATACACGGGTGACTCCGCTTTCTATCACAAAAAAATTACCGCAAGGTTTCCCCTGGGCTACTATAGTGTCACCCTTATGAAACTCGTCGTGACGCGATATGGCCGCCAGGGCATCCATGCATTCGTCACTTAGGCAATGGTAAGCCCTCATTATTTCGTAGAACCTTTTTTTCTTGGCTTCGAGCATAGTGTATGGTATGTATCAGTCGCAAATATACGAATAATATGTGTGCCACTATGTTTGCTGCAAAAAAACATTCTTAATTTGAAATAAAAAAAATTATTGCTTTGATTTTTCAGGAAGTGTAAATTTGCAATTGTAGGTTCTACCAATTAGTTATTCACCAAAAATTGTTTTACAATGAAAAAGTCGCTACGCGTTTTGATGGCTGCCATGCTTTCAGTCGCTGGTATGCTTCCTGGTTATGCCGCCGGGGCAAAGTTCCTCTATGACGGAATGGTCTTTCAAGTGCTTGATACGGATGCCAAAACCGTTATGACAACATTTCCGCTCGGGGTCAAGGATGAGGATGGGAATCCGGTTCCCAAGTATACCGGAGAGGTGACGGTTCCCTCTGCGGTTGATTATGAGGGAGAGACTTATACGGTCACATCCATAGGCGACTTCACATTTATGGTGCCTTCAGGTGCCGACGCCAACCTTACGGCTGTCAATCTGCCGGAAACCATAGAGTCCATCAATGCGAGCGCGTTTGCGGGCTCGAATATTGCGTCGCTGACCATACCGTCAGGTTGCAAGTTCATAGGTAACAGCGCGTTCAGCCGATGCGCCAACCTGACTTCCTTGGAAATCCCCGAAGGGGTCACCACTCTGGGGAACGAATGCTTCGTGGGCACATCGCTTGAAAGCATCGTGGTGCCCAACTCGGTGACCCTTATGGGAATGGCCTGCATGGCTTCTCTCCCAACTCTAAAAAGCGCAGTGATAGGGGATGGCGTCAAAAATATTCCTGCCAACTGTTTCTCCAGCTGCACCGGCCTTGCTGAGCTGACGCTCGGCAATTCCGTGGAGCAAATCAATGGCCTGGCCCTCAGTGGCTGTTCTGCTCTGGAGGCTTTGCATCTGCCGGCCTCTTTGCATACTTTCCTCGACAGGGCTCTTATAAATATGAGCAGCCTCAAAAGCATTACCGTGGATCCCGCCAGCGAGTACTATGCCTCTGTGGACGGCATACTCTTCTCGAAGGATATGAAGACCATTGTGAAATATCCAATCGGTCTCAGAACTACCACTTATGCCATACCCGAAGGTGTGGAGAACGTTGCCACATGCTGTTTCGACCATATGGACACTTTCACCTCGGTGAAAGTACCTTCGACACTCAGAACCATCGGAAAGTATGCATTCTGGGCCAACGACCAGGTCACTGTCTTCGATTTTTCCAATACCCAGCTTGAAGAGGTCGAGGAGGGGGGATTCACTATGTGTACAGGTGTTAAGACCTACAAGTTTCCCGACACCGCCAAAAAACTCGGCGACCTTGTGTTCTATGACAATGAATCGGTCATCGAGATGGATCTCGGCAACGGCGTGGAATATCTGGGTGACAACATCTTCCAGCGGTGTTATTCCCTTAAGAATCTCCACATTCCCGCTTCCGTGACATATATCGGGTCAGATATCTTCGCCGAGTGCCCCTCGCTTGAATCCGTCACGGTCTCTCCCGAAAGCGAGACATTCTGCGTGCAGGACAATATTCTGTTCACAAAGAGCATTGACCAGCTTATCAAGTATCCTATCGTGCTGGAAGCTCACGAATACACTGTTCCATCCTCGGTCAAAAATATTTATTTCGCCGCGTTCGCGGGCAACTGTAACCTAAAAAAGGTAAACACAGGCGATGGGACGGAAAAAATCGAATCCTACGCTTTCCGCGACTGTCTCAATCTTGAGGAAGTATGGTTGGGAACCAATCTCAAGGAGTTGGGAGAAGGGGCATTTATGATTTACAGCCAAGAATTTATGTCAAAAATCAATGTCATCTATTGCGCCGCTCCCGAGCCTCCGAAGATGAATGGCTATCTTCCGGCTGAAATATGGGAAACGGCCATCCTGTACGTTCCTCAGGAAAGCTTCGATGCCTATAAGGCTAATTTCCGTTGGAACAAGATAGAGGATATGCGTCCGTTTGACTTCGCATCTGCCGCAACGGTGTCTGAAGATATGTTGGGGCCGTCCATAACAGTAGAGGATGGGATGATTAATGTGAGCAACGCAGCCGAGATGTCGGTCTACACGGTATCTGGGTCTATGATTTACAGCGGCCACGCCAAAGCAATCGGAAATCTTCCGGCCGGAATCTATGTGGTCAAGGCCGGCAGCGAAGTGGCCAAAATCCGTCTCTGAGTCGTGAAGTCAGGCTGATACATGCCTGTCATCCAGCATAAAGCCAGGGCGATGTGTCTGAATCGATATGTCGCCCTGGCTGTTTTACTATGGTTGCGTTGCCACAATGCAGGGGCAAGCAGGGAGACAAAAGAAACGGTCATCCGATTGGATGACCGTTTCTGATGGTAGCGGGACCGAGAATTGAACTCGGGACCTCCGGGTTATGAATCCGACGCTCTAACCAACTGAGCTATCCCGCCATATTTGTCTTTTCTTTCGGAGGCCCGTGGGGCGATTCCGAAATGTTGCTTGCGCCTCTTGCGTCTTTGCGAGTGCAAAGTTAGGCATTCTTTCCGAACCAGCAAAATTTTTCGCGACTTTTTTCTTCGGGTTTTTAAAATAAAGGTGTGTTTTTTGAGGTTGAACGATGGTGTTTTGTTGCTGGAGGGGACGCTTTGCCTGTTGAAATTGGAAAAAATGCCGAAAAAATTGGTTGTTAAAAAAAATGTTGTAACTTTGTGTTTTAAAACATAAAAGGAATAATCCGAGTTTGATTCGATGCGGTCGGGCGTGGAGAGCGCAGGCCGGAAAAAGTCAGATAGATATGATAAAGAAAGCGCTTGAAAAGGTAATGAGCGAGGATATGTCGGAAATCTGGACGGTTCTCAACAATGAGGAGAAACGCCGGATTATCGATGCGTTCGTCATCCACAACTTCAAGAAGAACCAGATGATTTATGCCGAAGGGGAGGAGCCTGAATATCTATGGTGTCTGCTTCAGGGCAAGGTCAAGAAATTCAAGGACGGAGTCGGAGGCCGTGTGCAGATATTGCGTTTGATAAGGTCGGTGCAGTATTTCGGCTACCGGGCTTATTTCGCCAACGAGCGTTACAATTCGTCGGCCGCGGCTTTCGAGCCTTCGACAGTCGGGACATTGCCGATGACCTTGGTCAAGGACATGATCAACAACAACCGCAAGCTCGCCTGGTTTTTCATCCACGAGCTGTCGCGCAACCTTGGCGGGTCTGACACGAAGATTGTCAATCTTACACAGAAGCATATCCGTGGCCGTCTGGCCGAGGCCCTGATTGTGCTGAGCGACCATTATGGGTTTGAGGATGACAATATGACCCTCAAGATTTATATGGCGCGCGAAGACTTGGCCAATCTCTCCAATATGACCACTTCCAATGCTATCCGTACCCTCTCGGGCTTTGTGGCCGAGAAGCTCATAACAGTCGACGGGCGGCGTATCCGCATCCTCGACGAGCCGCAGCTGCGCAAGATTTCCAAGTATGGCTGACGCGCCTGGCGCTTCCTGAAATCCCGATGCATACAACAAAAACCACCCGGTGGCTGGTTGTCACAGACAATCAATCACCGGGTGGTTTTATCGTATGCGGTGGGCTGGTTTTATTTTGCGGCGAGCACTTCGATTTCGACCAGAACCTGCTTGGGAAGCTCGCGGACGGCGACAGCCGAACGGGCAGGATAAGGCGCGCTGAATGCTTCGGCGTAAACGGCGTTCATTGCGGCGAAGTCGGCCATGTCGGCGAGATAGACAGTGGTCTTGATGACATTGTCCATTGTCAGGCCGGCTGCTTCGAGGATTGCCTTGACGTTGCTGAGCGACTGGCGAGTCTGCTCGGTGATCCCTTCGGGGATTTCGCCGGTCTCGGGGTTGAGGGGAATCTGGCCGGATGCGAACACGAAGGGGCCGCAGTCAATAGCCTGGCTGTAAGGTCCGATGGCTCCGGGAGCCTTGTCAGTTGCGATTGGAGTTTTCATTTCGGTTGTCATTAATGGTTAAAGTTGATACAAGTATTTTGTCGGCTTTTTCGAGTGCCGTTTCCTTTATGGAGTCGATGGTGGCGTTGATGTCGCCGTAGCGAGTGTCGAAACCGGGTATGAATCCCTTGGAGCCTGTGTCGCCCACGCGGCGTATCACCTCGCCGAGGGTAAGGTCGGCGGGGTTGACCGATGGCACGAAGCGGCAGACATCGTCGCCTGGCTTTTCCACCACATTAAGCAACAGTTTGGCGGCGACCAAGCGGTTGACAGCAGCTGTGACCAGGGATATCGGCAGCCCGTATTGTTCGGAGAGCTGATGGGTGGTCAGCGGTTTTTCCTCCTTCACAAAGCGGTTGACGGCGATTGTCATAACGCAAAGCACGATTCGCCAGCGGTAGTCGTCTGAGATTTTTTCTATCTCGTTGGAGAAGCTGAACTCGAATATGTTTTGCGAGGAGTAGCAGTAAACGGCGCCCGACAGGGTTATCAGCCACACAAGCTGCAGCCATATCAGCAGCAATGGGAGGAATGAGAATGAACCGTAGATGGCGTTGTATTTCGTGACGTATATCTGTCCGTTGACGAAGAGCCATTGCAGGATGATGAACGCCGTCCCGGCCAGCATCCCGGCAATGAACGCGTTTTTGAATTTCACCCTTGTGTTTGGAATCAGCATGTAGCTTCCGGCAAAGAACATCCATACCAGCACCAGCGATGAGCAGTCGAGCAATGTCGACACCACGGGCGACAAGAAATTTATCGGGAGGGTGTCCTGGATTGTTGTGGACATGAAGACTGTGATGCCGCTGGCGCATATCATCAATACGGGCAGAATCAGGAAGATGGCCGTGTAGTCGGTTATTTTCCGCCATATGGTGCGCCCCTGAGGGATTCCCCATATCTTG
This sequence comes from uncultured Bacteroidales bacterium, assembly GCA_958418815.1. Classification (GTDB taxonomy): domain Bacteria; phylum Bacteroidota; class Bacteroidia; order Bacteroidales; family Muribaculaceae; genus UBA7173. Next base: position 10,393 of record CATZGB010000049.1, read on the forward strand.
TTGAAGGCGTCTTCCACATTTGATATCAGGGAAATCAGGGTCCACAGCAGGAATATGATGCCGATGCCGACAAAAATCCCTTCGGAAGATTGGGCAAGATATGAGTCGACAAATTTCAGGGCTGTGGCGAGGGCTTTTGACTGCGCCGGGAAAGAGCTGAAAAGCTGGCTCTCGACAAGGTTCTGAAACCCGAATCCTCGGCAGATGGCAAACAGAAGGGCCAATGCCGGGACTATGGCGAGAAGGGTCTGGTAGGTGAGGGAGGCGGCGCGGTTTTGCAGGTCGGCGTTGAGAAATGACCTTACCGACAGGTTGGCGGTCTTCATCAGGTTGACCTTCCAGTTGCGTCGGGTGTCGCTCCACACCCCGGAGGTGGAGTAGTTGTACCAGCCCATGCCTTTGGCGGTGAGCCTTGCAATCCATCCCGAGCCTTTTTTGCTCTTTTTTCCTTCTTGTGGAGTCTCCATTAGATGAGGTTTTGTTCCGACATGGCAAATTTAATAAAAAAAACGGTTATTTGTCAACAGGGGTGGCGAGTTTCTTGCGTTTGCCCCGGTTGGTGAGGAGCATCCCTGCGACAATGGCGACCATCGCTATGACCTGAATCAGATGTAGATGCGCCAGTCCCATGCATACAGACCCGATTGCCGCGAAGACCGGGACGAGATACTGGTAAATCGACACCAGCTCGCTGCCAATCAGCTTTATGGCCGGATTCACCATCAGGTATGACAGGAATGTTGGGCATGTGACCACGAACACAATCATCAGCCACGGGCCCCAGTGATGGCCTGTGTGGAACAATGGAGCCTGGGGCAAGTCGCCGACCAGCAGCAGGCAGGGGATGAACGCGGCCAGGAATATCCAGCGAAGGAGGGATATTGGCCGGTATTTGTGGGTGGGGCCTTCAAGCACCACAAGGTAAATCGCGTAACACAGCGAACTGGCCAGGGCGAGAAGATTGCCGAGAAGCGCGTCAGACGATTTCCCTCCCGAGTGTCTTGCCAGAATCACGGCTACCGCGCCGGCGAATGAGAGCAGTAGCCCTATGAGTTCCATGGCCGAAGGACGCCCATGGCGGAATATGACATTTATCAGTATCACGAACACCGGGGGAAGTGTCATTATTATGGCCACATCGATGGGGTTGGCGTATCTTAGGGATAGGTTGAACAGGTATATGAAGGCAAACAATCCGATGCCTCCTCCCAGCAATATCTTCGGAAAATCCTTGCGGGCTATCCGGTCGGGATGCGCAAACAGTGATGCTGCCCAGAAGAGCAGGCATCCGCCCCCCAGTCTGAATATGGTGATGTCGTCGGATGTGAGCCATTCGGGATTCAGGAACTTGACCACCGGGATGTTGATGCCGAAAAACAGGGTGGCGACAAGTATGAGCAGGTTTCCGCGCAGCGCGCGAGAGGCTCCTTTCTGATTCCCGGTTATATTGGTCTGAGACATAGGCTGATGTTAAGTGTTCAGGATATTAACATTCAGGGAGACGTAAATGTTGCCTCTTCTTTGGGGCTGCTTGGGTTATGGTTTGGCAGGGCGATGGAAGACAGCGGGGCCGCATTCCCCGTGGATTGAGGTATGCGGCCCCGTGATATTGTTTATATGTGAGAGGTCAGAAGGGAAGGTCGTCGTTGGCGGCTTCTGCGGGAGCGGGAGGAGTGGGGGTGGGGAAACCGCCGGGTGCAGCCTGGGGTGCTCCATAAGCGGGAGCCTGGGGAGCTGCGCCAAATCCGGCTGCGGGCTGCGGGAATGAGGGTGCTGCGGGATATGCCTGGCCGGGGGCGGGGGCGCCTTCAGTCGCGGGCTCGGCTTTCCAGCCGCGGATGCTTGTGTACCAACGGCCATTGTATTCGCGGCTCTCGATGTCGAAGCTCAGGCGGATTGTGTCTCCGGGGTTTAGTACGAACTGGTCTGCTTTCTCTCCGAAAAAGTCAAAGTGGATTTTCTTGGGAAAGCTTTCGATGGTCTCAAGCACATATTCGCGCTTTTTCCAGGGATTTCCCATTTTCGAGGTGCCTGACATCTCGGGCAGGGCAACTATGATTTTGCCTGTAACTTCCATGATGGACGGTTTTTATATTGTTATTTTTCAGTTGATTCACAAAAAAGAGGCCGGAGGAGAGACTGCTTACTCTTCCGACTTATTTCCCTACAAAATTAGTGAAACATTGGCTTGTCAGCAAATTTTAGGTTGAATATTTCATTGTGGAACGGAAACTTTTTTTTAAATTCGCAGCGTCAATATGTCAGCCTAATCTAAGCATTATCAATATGGCAACGGCCTCACCATGGAAAGTCACCTCTCGTAAAAGTCTGCTCTTATGTCATTTAGGCGCTCTTGTGGCGGTCGGAATGTGGGGCGGCTCATTTGTGTCTACCAAAGTGCTTGTCAACAACGGCCTCGGTCCGGTGGAGATTTACATCTACCGTTTCCTGTTGGCTTACCTGCTTGTCTTGATCGGGAGCCACTCCAAGCTGCTGGCCAATTCATGGCGTGACGAGTTTTTGTTCTTTATCTGCGGTCTATGCGGATCGTCAATCTATTTTATCGCGGAGAACAATGCCGTCACTTACACCCGCGTGTCTGACGTGTCTATGATCACGACCCTTTCCCCCTTGTTGACCACCTTGCTCATCGGGGCGTTGTATAAGAACGAGAGGCCGGGAAAATGGACCTACATAGGTTCGACCATCGCTTTCCTCGGGGTGGGTTTCATCATATTCAAGGATGGATTCTCGTCGAGTGTACCTGCCGCAGACGGGCCTGACGCGTTGTCGGCCACTATCGGCGACCTGCTTGCCCTCGGAGCCGCGTTCTCGTGGGCTATTTACAGCCTGGTGTTGCGTAAGCTCAATGTCACCTACACCGCGCAGTTCATCACGCGCAAGACTTTCTTTTATGGATTGCTGACGGCTTTGCCTTTCTGGTTCATTTCAAAGGAGCCCGTCTCGCCTGTTGACTTGTTGCTGAAGCCTGAAGTGCTGACCAACCTGCTGTTCCTCGGGGTGCTGTGTTCGATGGTGGCTTACATTCTGTGGGCCTGGGTGATGGGTAATCTTGGTGCCATAAAGACCAATGACTATCTTTATGTGCAGCCAATCGTGACAATGGTGATTGCCGCGATTCTGTTTGGCAAGAATGATCCTATCACGCTGATCGGATGCGTGGGTTGCTTCCTCATCATCGGAGGCTTGTGGCTCGGTGACTATATGACCCGGAAGGAAGCGTTGCGTAAGTGACGGGTCTCTTCGCGGCGGTCAGGCTTTTTCTGAAAGCTCAAGCCATCTCATTTCCTTCTCGTCGAGAAGTTCGGTCAGCTGGGTGTATCTGCGTGATTGCTCGTCGATGTCGGCTATCGGCTGTCCGGAATTGAACAGTTGCTCCAGGGCCTGTTTCTCTTTTGTCAGGGAGTCGATTTCCTCCGTCAGGCTTTCAAACTCCTTGCGTTCCTTGAATGTCAGTTTCTGTGCCCTTTCCAGTCCGCCACGGCTAAGCTTGACCGCAGGTTCGCCAGCATCAGAGGCTCCACGGGTTGTCGCTGTCTGCGAGGTTGTTTTCTTCTCCAACGCGAGTTTCTCCTCACGGTCGCGGTTCTCGCGCCATGAGCGGTACTCGGTGTAATTGCCCGGGAAATCCTTCACCTTGCCGTCACCCTCGAAGACAAACAGGTGGTCGGCTATGGAGTCGAGGAAGAAACGGTCGTGTGATATCACGATGACACATCCCTTGAATCCAGCGAGATAATCCTCAAGTATTCCCAGGGTCATTATGTCGAGGTCGTTGGTGGGCTCGTCGAGAATCAGGAAATTGGGTGAACGCATCAACACGGCGGCCAGGTGTAGGCGGCTGCGTTCCCCTCCGCTCAGCTTAGAGATGTATTTCTGCTGGTCTGCGGGAGTGAAGAGGAAATGCTGCAGGAACTGCATGGGGGAGTAGTGGACGTTGTCGTTGACCACGATGTCCTCGGCCAGTTCGGTTATGGCGTCTATGACCCGCTTGTTCTCGTCAAAGGCAATTCCGTCCTGGCTGTAGTAGCCGAAGCGAACAGTCTCGCCGATGTCGAAATGGCCGCTGTCGGGCTGCACGAGTCCCTGGAGCATCTTGATGAATGTGGACTTCCCGGCTCCGTTGCGGCCTATGATTCCCACTTTTTCATACCTGGAGAACACATAGCTGAAGTTGTCGAGAACCTTCTTGTCTCCGAAACTCTTCGACACACCGTCGGCCTCGAAGATTTTTGACCCTATGTATGATGACGAGACGCGCAGGTCGACGTTGCGTTCACGCAAGTCGGTCTGAGAGCGTTTCTTGAGGTCGTGGAACGCGTCGATGCGGTATTGGGCTTTCCCGGCGCGGGCCTGTGGCTGGCGGTTCATCCATTCCTGCTCCTTACGCAGGGTGTTCTTCACCTTGGCAAGCTCTGAGGCCATCCCATCCACACGCTCCTGTCGGCGGCGCAGGTAATTGGCGTAGTCTCCCTCATGGATGTAGACTTGCGCCCGGTCGATTTCTATTATCTTGTCGCAGATGCGGTCAAGGAAATATCTGTCATGGGAGACCATCAGCAATGTCACCTTCGAACGCGAAAGGAAGCTCTCGAGCCATTCTATGGTGGGGATGTCGAGGTGGTTGGTCGGCTCGTCGAGAATCAGCAGGTCCGGCTGATCGGCGATTACACGCGCGAGGGCAAGGCGTTTGCGCTGTCCTCCCGAGAGTGTGCCGATGAGGGAGTCTGACTCATAAACCTCCATCTGTGTGAGCAATCGTTTCAGGCGGTCGTCACCTCCGGTGAAGTCCCCCACAGTCATATCCTCCGGGAGGTCTGGTGTCTGCTCCAGAAAACCGATTTTCAAGTCCTTGCGAGGCGTGATTTTCCCGGAGTCGACGCTCTCGGAGCCTGCGATGCATCGCAGCAGGGTGGTCTTTCCTGTGCCGTTTTTGGCAATCAGCGCGATTTTGTCTCCCTGGTTTATCCCGAATGTGACATCGGAGAAAATCATCCGGTCGCCGTGGCTTTTTGTGAGGTTTTCTATCTGGAGGTAACTTATCATCTGAGGTTGGGGAAGTCTGTTAATGGTTGTGCAAAATTAGCAAAAGTTTGGTGAAGATGGAAACTTTGAGTAATTTTGTGATAAATAAAACAGAGAGACAATGGACGCAGAAACACGCCTCAGGCTTGAGGAAAAAGTGGTCGAGATGTTAAAGACGGTCTTCGACCCTGAAATCCCGGTGGATATTTACAATCTCGGCCTGATATACAAGATAGACATTGACGATGACGCGAATCTCGTGATAGACATGACGATGACCGCTCCCTCATGTCCGATGGCTGATTTCATCGTGGAGGACGCGAGGTTGAAGCTTGAGTCCATCGATGGGCTCAAGTCGGTGGCGATAAATGTCGTCTTCGAGCCTGAGTGGACCAAAGACATGATGAGCGAGGAGGCCAAACTTGAACTCGGGATGCTCTGATGGGGCGAGTCTATTTCATCTCCGACCTGCATCTGGGCGCCACTTATTTTCCCGACCCGAAGAGGTGGGAGAGACGGGTAGTGTCGTTTCTGGATTCAATAGCTGATGACGCCGACGAGCTGTATATGCTTGGCGACATACTCGACTACTGGTATGAGTATCGTAATGTAGTCCCAAGGGGATTCGTCAGGTTTTTCGGGGCGCTGGCACGGCTTGCCGACAGGGGGGTAAGGATACACTGGTTCATAGGTAACCACGACATCTGGCTTTTTGATTATCTGCGTGACGAGATCGGCCTGGAGGTGGTAGACGGCTATGTGGTGAAAGAAATCAAGGGCAAACGCTTCTTCCTTACCCATGGTGACGGGGTCGGCAGGCTAAAACCCACATTCAGGTTTCTCCGGGGTATGTTCCGCAACAAAATCTGCCAAAAGCTCTATGCGGCGATACATCCCCGGTGGACGATAGCGTTCGCCCACAAATGGTCTGACTCCTCGCGGGGATATTCACCCGACAATGTGCCTTCTTTCGAGGGTGAGGAAAACGAGCCTTTGGTGAGGTTCAGCAAGGAATATCTGCGTGATGTCGACTCCACGATAGATTATTTCGTGTATGGCCACCGCCATATCCTGCTCGAGCTGCCGATTGGGGGCGGCGAGAGTCGGGTGATAGTGCTTGGCGACTGGATATACCACTTCTCTTATGGAGTGTTTGACGGGGAGAAATTTGAGTTGAAAGTATTCGATGAACAGCCCTAAATTGATGATATTTAGCCGAGATATGCCGAAAAAAGATTGAATTAACACTTTTTAAGTAATCTTGGGCGTGAAATGGATGGTATAGGTATAAGGTTGATGGTTAGGGTGTTGAGGGAGTCGGGATATATGGCGGCAAGCAAATAGGTTTAAAAAATATGTCGCATAACATATGTATTTTTTTTGCAGCCGTGTAAAAAAGCCCGACCTTTGTGTCACAAACCTAAAACAATCTTTTTTACCTTAGAAATTGTACCTATTGGAAACCAATAAAAGGGCGCTCGTGATGAGCGCCTTTTTATGTTTTAGTGGTATCCGTCCGAAAAAAGCCGACTTGATTATAGATTTTCAAGTCGGCATTAGCT
>CATZGB010000050.1 GCA_958418815.1 uncultured Bacteroidales bacterium
TAATGCCGACTTGAAAATCTATAATCAAGTCGGCTTTTTTCGGACGGATACTGAAAAATGTAGGTGCTGTTTCAATAATTACAAAAAGAAGCATTATAAACCATGCTGCAATATCAGTTGAGGGATCTTCTTTCCGTAAATCAGAGAAAGCCTTCATTTGTGCTCTAAGTCCACCAAAATTATCTTTTAAACGATCCGCGTATGCTGTCTCAGCAGATAGTACTTTCTCATTAAGTTCGCTAATCTGTTTATCCAGAGTTTCAAGATCGTTTTGGCGTTGGGCCTCAGCTTTTTCCATCATAATTTTATAATCTTTACTTAGGTTCCTGGCTGAAACATCTAACGCGTTTATTCTATTACGAATCGTGGATTTTTCATTGAGCAAAGATTCTCGTTGCACTCGTAACTTATTAGCTTTTACAGAATCATTGTGATTGTGAGATGCATCTAATCTTCGGATTTGTCCTGAAAGATTGTTGATTCGAGCGGTTAGCTCGGATTCACTAGTTCCTAAGTTAGTCAGTTCCCCCACAGCTTGATGAACCTTAGCATCCGTTGACGCCATAGACCCAACAAAGTGAGCGTCCAAAGGAGCTTCTCGTAGTTTATTTCGCTGTACCCTTAATGAGTCAAGCTCTGTTTTGTCCTCTTGTACATAGGCCTTAATTTGATCTTTCATGTTTTCTTGCATTTTAGCATCAATCTCCTTGTAGAAGATCTTTAATTCCAAAGGAGTAGATATAACAATGCCAAGGAAAATCGCCATAATAATTCGTGGCAGTCCGGAACGCAACTCAGCCCATGAGATTGTGTGTTTTCCGTCAGAGTACATTGTGTTCACAATGAATCTGTCTAAATTGAAAATTAGCAGACCCCAAAATAAGCCAAACCCTATAGCTATATAAGTGTTGTCAAAAACAAAGTTCAACGCATATCCACCCGAAAGGGCGGCCATGAGGGCAGTAAAAAGAATTGTTCCACCTATGCCAGCATATTTTGCATAGTCAGTCGGGCACTGACGTAGTACAGTTTTGTTAACGCCGGCACAAGACCAAAGGAATTCGTTGATTCGACCAGGACGTTTGGTCGAGATCTCTCCTACTGAAGAAGATTTAGTTCTTGCCATATTATTATGCGTTTTATTTGCTAAAGAAATATGTATAAAGTGATTTGAATGGGTTCTTTATTTGCTTTTTCTTTCCGAAAGAAATGGGTTTTATGAAGAATGAATCCTTTAATTGAGGAACGTCTGGTAAGCTCAACTTAACTAATGAAGTCTCAAAAGTCGGGACAGATATGTTAGCCTTAAATTGGGGAGTTGCGTATGATATATCAAAAGATTCATCCACCTTTGGAGTTGGAACTAAGATTTGTTTAATAACGGGGAGCGGTAACATCCGTACCGTTATTGTTCTTCGTTCTTCTCCGAAAGCATCTTGCACTCTGATAACGTATGTTGTGTCAACGCCTGGAGTAACTTCTAATTGTCCATGAGTCGGTTGTTCCCCGAAATCGTCGATATTTACTGCGACACAATTCTCAACATTCCAAGAAAGAATTAACGGAAGATTAGGATACGAGAATTGACGATTCACCTTAAAGTCAATTCGTGCAGCATCTCTAATCTTTATTGGAACGATGTGTCTGAAAACTCGGTTTCCTTCAAGGCCTTTTGCCTCAAAGACGAACTGAGTGTCTTCTATTGGTGCGAATGTTGCTTCACCGGATTCCGAAATCTCGGTGGTTTCGTTGCCGCAAATCAGCTTAATGTCTTTCGCATTTTCGATAGTCCAGCGGAAAACAACATTTTCGTTTCTACCCTTATGAAGAACGGTAGCCGACGGATGTATTTCAAATTTAGGGCATGGTAGAATTCCGAGCGTTATAACACGCTCTGCGGTTCCGTCAGAGTTAGTGGCTCTGACCTTAAATTGTTTTGAGCCAACGGAATCAAGCGTTATTTCAAGAGAATTGCCATTTTGTTCCTCATCGTCGATGAAGATATGATTGGCACCGTCAATCTGCCAAGTGAGAGTAACACTATCACCTTGAAAGAATGGCACTGACTCTTGAAGTCGAAAATACCGAATTATTGGAGGGGCTTGAATGTCATCGAAATTACCCGTGGTTTCGTTATATACTAATGCCATATTGTTTACTCATTGGTAAATGTTAGTTCGTTATTACATACGCGAACGAATATAGGCGCAGATTTGACTAAATCTCCTATAAGGATTTGATCAATAATCCCGTCTATTATTTCATGGTCAACTATGCGTTTTATCGGACGCGCTCCCATAGATGTATCTAAATTACGTGCAATATGGGACGCTACATCTTCGCTGAGTTGTATGTTATATCCGGCGGATTGAAGCTTTTGCACTGCATTGCGTACAATATTCACTGCAATAGATTTAAGTACGGATTGACTGAGCGAATTGAAAACGATAATGTCGTCAATCCTATTTACAAACTCCGGTGACGTTCTCTGCTTTAACAGTTGAATCATCGACTCTCTGACAAAAGACAAATGAGCATTTTCTTGTTGCTCAATCAATTCAGCACCAAGATTAGATGTCATGATTATAACGGTATTCTTGAAATTGATAGTACGACCTTTGCCGTCGGTCATACGACCGTCATCCAAAACTTGGAGAAGAGTTTCGCAAATTTTGGGATGTGCTTTTTCTATTTCGTCCAAAAGTATAACCGAATAAGGCCTTCGGCGGACAGCCTCTGTGAGTTGTCCACCTTGATTATAACCCACATATCCGGGAGGAGCACCAAATAAACGAGAAACACTATGCTCTTGTTGATATTCGCTCATGTCAATGCGAATCAACATATCTCGGCTCCCGAACAAGAACTGAGCCAATGCCTTGGCTAATTCTGTTTTGCCAACGCCAGTGGTTCCCATGAACAAGAATGAACCAATGGGAGCATTCTCGTTTCCTAAACCAAGACGAGAACGTTTGATAACATTGCATACTGACTGAATTGCATGGTCTTGACCTTTTACGATGTCTGCAAGGTAATCTTGCATACCTGCCAAGCGCATAAATTCGTCATCGTTCAAAGAGTGAACTGGTATGCCGGTAGAGCGTGTTATGGTTTCCTTTATATCATTAGAATCTAATGCGAGTTTTAAGAGAGGAGAGTCAGTATCTGCTATCTCTTGCATCAAGTGGTTCATTTCAGCTTCAACACGCTCTATATCGCGATTATAACGAGCCGCTTCGTCATATCTGCCAATAGATTCAGCTTGTTCGCGATTCTCTTGTGATTGAATAATAGAGTTTTGTAATTCTTGAAGATTATCGAATTGACGGCGTTCGTTAACCCACTTCGCATTAAGAATATTTTCACGCTCTTTTAACTGGGAGATCTCCTGCTCCAACTCGCTTATGCGAGGTGAATAATGCGCATCTTGTAACAATGACTCCCGTTCAATCTCTTTCTGACGCACAATGCGCGAGAGTGTATCTAGTTCTTCAGGCACCGAAGATCTATCGATTCGCATTCTTGAAGCGGTTTCATCCAAAACGTCAATAGCCTTATCGGGAAGAAATCTATCAGTAACATATTTGGCGGACAAGCACACGGATGCGACAATGGCTTCATCAAGAATTTTAATTCTATGGTGTGCTTCAAATCTTGATTTGATGCCACGAAGAATAGAGATGGAACTTTCAACTGAAGGTTCATCAATAACAATTCGTTGAAAACGTCGTGCAAATGCCTGGTCGCTCTCAACGAATTTATTATACTCGTCAAAGGTAGTTGCGCCAATAACCTTTATCCCATTCCTTGCAAGTTCGGGTTTCAAGATATTGGCCGCATCCATTGCGCTGCCACCACCTCCTGCGCCTAAAAGAAGATGAATCTCATCAATGAACAATAAAACTTGCGGAGCATGTTTCAGTTCATTGACGATCGATTTCAGCCGAGATTCAAATTCACCTTGCATAGAGGCTCCGGCTACAAGGGTAGCTACATCGAGGCTGTAAAGTTGAAGATGTTTCATATCTTCGGGCACATCCCCTCGATTGAGTCTAAAGGCAAGCCCCTCGATTATTGCCGTTTTGCCAGTGCCCGGTTCCCCTATCAATAGAGGGTTATTCTTTGTCTTACGAGAAACGATCTGAAGTATTCGTCTTATCTCGTCGTCTCTGCCGATAGTAGGTTCTATTTCGCCATCTTCGGCAAGTTTACGGAGATTTATGGCATACTTTTCAAGATTTGTTAGAATCGCCTGTTGTTCATCATCGGTGGAAGATATACGGTTGCCTGCGGAATATGTTTCAATTGCATCAGATAATCTGCGATTGTTAATGTGGAACTCATTAAAAAGAGCAGATATCTCATTATTGGTTGAAGTCATCCCCAAGAGAATGGCTTCGGGAGGAACGAGCCCTCTGTGGTGCTCATTATAAGAGTCTATTGATTTAACGATAACTTGATTACACTGTTCCGAGAACTGCGGATTATCATTGTGGAAACGATTCGCATTTTGGATATATCCGCTCAACCGAGTGCAGAATTGTTGATAGTCCACATTCAGTTTGTCTAATACGAAACGTAACATTTCTTTTGATTGCTGAACCATAGCAATCAAAAGCAACGAAGTGGTTATGTCATCAAAATGCGACTCGCGAGCCAATGAGTTGGCTCGTTGTAATAATGATTTGGTACTCTCGCTGAGTTTTGTGTAATCAATTGGTTGCATCGCTTATTCCCCGGTATCTAAAACTATACCCTCATAATTTTGGGAGAGATAGTCCGTGTTAAGATCCTCACCTAAATCCAATAGTGCGTTTGCAGAACATGAAGGACAATTATCGTCCTTCGCAATACGTGCTCCATACCATTTAAGAATGGTTGGCTTATTTTTTGCCTCGTTAAACGGTGCCCAAGCAGCGTGCCGCCGTTCACGTCTGTTGGCCCACATATAGTAGTCGTACGTAAGTTCAGTTTCCAGCGATTCGATGCCGGAATTTTTGCCACACGACAATTCCACTAAAGCCAGTTTCACAATGAGGTTGCAAATAGGCTCAATGTCCGACGACAGGCCGACTTGAATCATTGCATTTGCATCCTCTTCCAAGACATAGGCAGGTAACTGAGAACGATTGGTTATTTCCTCCGTTGCCATTGCATGAGCACGTGAGCCAACAAGGCAATTATAACAAGGTCCTCCGGGACGGTACCGGAACACGTCACCACCCTCGGCTCGTGTGACGGCTCTGCCAAAAAGGGATACCTTATTGTATTTAAGCAAACATTGGGTAAGATAAAAACGACTTGCGTTATTATCCGTTGCGCAAATAATAAGGTCTGCTTTTGCTACTTGTTCGTCCATCAAAGTCTTCTGGTCGGTAATGTTAATAGGGAACAAATCGACTTTGGCTAATTTGTTCTTGCCAATTACAGCATCCTTAATTGCATCGGTTTTTAATCGTCCCAAATCCTTAATAGTGCAGGTGTGGCGAGCGAGATTGTGTAATTCCACTCTATCAAAGTCGAATAGCGCAAATTCGCCCACACCGGCTTTTGCAAGTTCAATAGCGATTTGGGAGCCGAAGCTGCCAAGGCCAATAATCATAACTCTTTTGTTTGACAAAATGTCAACTTCAAGAATGCCCTTGGCGCGAGAGTACATTTCCTCCCTCGATGGGATGAAATTCACTTCACATTCCTCTAATTGCAATTCTTCATTGACATAGTATGCCTTTGCTTCATTATCAGATAGAATAACCACACGGTAATGCTCCGGAGCATAGGGCCCAGAAGGCAAATGCGATTTATACCAATGAGCTGCTGCCACACGTCCAAAGGCATGTGGCAAAGCGGCAGTATGGATATGAACGACGTTCTCGCCCTCCCATTCGTAAGATTGCCCTTCTATATGGCAATCCTCAGAATTAAGGAATGCAAGAACTTCGTCCTTGTCAATGTAGATACACTTCATGCAAAGCCGTCCTCAGTCATTTTAGTTACGGTATCGCCCTCGTTGGCAGTGCCTCTTTCTACTTGTTCAAAGTCGCCGGTTTCGGGATTGAAAACGAGGTCTTTCAGTGAGCTTGTCGATTGAGTCGACACGCCGCGGCCATTAGGATTTATCACGGGTTCATTCATATTGATATTATGTTAACGGGTGGAATTACCACCCTGGCGGTTAATTTCGTTGATAAGTGTGTCGATTGATTGACCGGTACGAAGATAAATCTCGTAACATTCCAGCCATAGGCGACATTTGATATACACCTTGTATAGTGAGACGCAAGGACTCCAGCTGTCATCAGGATAATGGCAGATGCGAGTCTTTCCGTCGGTTGTTCCGTAGTTGTGGAGTTCGTGGCTTATTTCTAAGTCACGTTCACTGCGATCTTTTAAAGGTTTCGTAGTGTAAACGGTAGGAACAGATGAGGGAAAATCATTTAGCATGATTTTCAAAGTGTACACATTCTTTGCATTAGTGCGGGCGCCAATCAGAAGATGGGCGTTCGGAGTACCCATTTCTCGGAACATATACATATTCGATGGCAGTTTTTTCTCCAAGACTGCCTTTTCCAATTCAAAACGTGCTTGATCCATTATCGATGATTCCTTAGATGTAGGTTATAATTATGCATAAATGTTTGTTCTAATGTCGGGGTTAAGATCCAGTCTTCCTCAAAGGAATAGTGATGACATGTCCCTTCAATGAGTCCCATTCGCTCAATCTCAAATGGCGCATTGGGAAAGTCTGCTGGAAAAGTTATTATCTCGGCAAAGGTACGTGTAACTATTTTAAGATTGACAATTCCTTCAGTGGATATTTGTGGAGTAGTTTCATTTATCCACGGCTGTGTTTTAAGCGTATCAATTATCTGCTTAAATGCCTGTCGGTTTTCAACATTAGAAAACCAACCGGATTGATTAGAAACGGGCTGCCTTTGTGGAACTATGTATTCCTCTGCGAAGGAATAGTTCGAAGAAGATGGGTTTCGCAAGATGCCTGCAAGTTCATTATCAATAACCTCACGAAGCCGGTTTTCTGTATTGATTATCTCCCATTGCGCAGGAACAAACCGAGTATCGCGAGCGAAGTTGAAAGGATTTATAATGATACCTCTATCGTTAAAACTACCAATGCATAATAGCAAGCGGTTTAGATTTAACTGAACTATGCCGTTTTGCATAGTTTGTGCATCATACCCGCTGGGATGAGGGAGGCCAAGATGATGATGTGAGTGCCACTCTCCAATATGTTGCAGACCGTATTCTTTAAGTTTGACGCCAACAGTTTCGAGATATTCAACATCTTGGTTGAAAAATGTAGTCTGGTGGTTTGCCATCGGGCCAGGCCCGATGGCATAAATTACACGAGGTGCGCCCGATGCTGTCCATGCCCCATAAAGTTGTCCGCCGGTTTCTATATTAGGATAATCTTGAATACACTTGGCAATATAATCTAATTCACTGGCGTAGATTAGGGCTTTTGATGATGGCGCAAGCGCAGGTGCGAATGTTGCAATTTCATCCGTCGCGTTGTTATTGTCGGCATCAATGCTATGTTTGCTGTGTTTCCTGAATTTATCCCAAAAGGGCATTCTGTGATTATGGAGGTTCTTTTGTTTATATCTTTTCTTGCCCATTGCAAGGTATTGATTAGCCTCCGAATCCCAAATAAGGCCGTATGAAACAAAAAGCGCAGGATCCGTACTGTTACTCATCCCGCTATCAAGGCATGTGGCTTCGCCGTTTCATCGTAGAACGAGTAACGCAGAGCCTACGCCGTATGATATATGATACACCAAAGGGGACATACCATCAAGGTATAATCCACCTAAGGGTATGCAATCATGCCCGAGACATCTACCGTTACTTCATTCTTGACGATGGTTGAGAAATTGCCACACTCCTGATAGCCAAGAATCAAGCGCAGTAAACGCTTTCATTATGTAATGGCCTCCCTCGTTCCGGCTCCTTGCGGAGTCTCACGGCGTAAGGTCAATGCAAATTTAGTGTAATTTTCTGGGATGACAATCGAATATGCTGAAAAACATAATCGTAGTTCATGGTACAATATAACCAAAATATTCCAAAGCAGTCATCACTACATCCTTACACATTTGTCCCCAGTCTCCGAAATCTACTGTGAGGTTTAATAACAGCATCGAAAATACATATCTGTTTTGAGCATCCCATGTCAAAACTCTTGAAATCCACTCCATAGAGTGTTGCAACCTCCGATGGATGGTCAGTCGACTAAAATGAAATCTTTTCATGTGGAAGAATAGTCGATTCGGAATTGGTAGGTTGATTTTGACCTATTACCCCCGAAAAGACATTCTTTCACGCGGTGCTTCGCGGTGCGAATATAGTGACTGTAACCGATACTACTATTTTATCTTTTGCTACACGTTACGACATTTATAGAATAGTCGTAAAATAATTGCCACCGAAAGCTCATGTAGCTGCCGGTGGCTTTGATATAGATTAGGGATTGGTGGGATAGTAGTTCACGAAAGTGGTGTCGGCTTGGGTTCTCTGCTCGTGATGGCGGATTAGCGATTTTATGCTGTCAACTCCGTGTGGGTTGCCGTGGAGCATTAGGCGTTCACGGTGTATCACCACATTCATGTCGCGATTAAGTCCACGTTCATAGCGGTAGAGCCATTCCACATCTTTTAGCTTTGAGTTTTTGTTGAGTATGTAGAAGAATCCATAACCGAAACCTCCGGCGGCGAGGACTGCGATTGCGAAGATGATGTATGCCCACTTGGGGATTGCCGCCCAGACTGCACCATTGACAAGATTATAGATGCGGTGCATCGCGGTGTCTGCGGTTGCATCTAATTTCTCATAACGCTTATTTACTGCTTTGTCGGCTGCTTTCTGTGCAATTTTTTCTATCAGTTCATCCGATATTTCCTGGGTAGGATTAGGCGATTTTTGAGATGGATTTTCTGTATAAAGTTTTGTCACAACCTCTGCCACATAGTCTGTCATAAGATGGAGAGCCTTGTTTACCACTCCGACGATATTCTCCTTTGTTGCGATATTGTCAGGAACGATTACGGTTACTTTGGGCGCCGGAATGTTGACCGATGCTTGCGGTGGCGTTGCCTTCGCCTTGGTTTCGAGGGTCTCGATGCGGGTGGTGTGGTTGGTAACTGTCTTTTGCAGGTCGTCAATCTGCTCACCTTGTTTTTTGACGTCATCATATAGCTTTGACATATTCAGTGGCTGTGTTTGATGGTTGGTTTCTTCTTTTTCTTTCTCATGTTTCGGGCAAATTCTTCCTCCTGTGGGTCATAACCGGGTCCGAGTGTGAACAGGTTGCCGACCGCTCTGACGGTTGCGTCCAGAACGTCCTCCATAAGAGATGGCTTTTGCGACGGTACATATTCGACCGTTACTTTCGGTTTCTGCTGGATAGAGTCTGATTGCTCAAATCCCTGTCTGCGGTTGAACTCAAAGAGGTTGTTCAGGCGGCGATATGTGAAAGCACGGTCGATTTTAGACCCGTTGACCGTTATGTCACCGTCTGTAAATTTCACGCCGATGGGTTTGCCGGTGTTGTGGTCGTCATGAAATTTTACCTCAATTCCTGCACAAGCGAGGCGGCGGGAGAACTCATCCCACGATTTACAGCCATAAATCGCCTGACTTACCCGCTCCTTAAATACGGGAATTTTATCTTCGTATTTCTGTCTCAGCAGCGAGTATGTGAGTCCGTATTTGTCCTTGATGGCCTTTACAACACGGTCGCTGCGCCTGAAATTGTCGCGCTCGTAGACTGCCTTGCCTGACATATCCACACGGTTATAGACGATATGGAAATGCGGATGTTCGGTTTCCAGATGGCGCACGACAAGATACTGGGTGTTCTTGATTCCCATACCATCCATATACTCTTTTGCGAGCTGAGCCATGAATTCATCGGTCAGGCGAGGCGCATCGGCGTTGTCAAAACTGATGGAAATATGTCCTGCCGGATTCTCTTTGCCGGGCATAAATCCATGTATCGCTTCAAACGACTGAACCATTTTCGCATAGTCGGTAGTGAAAATATTTTCGCTTCCGATGATGCGCCATGTGTCCGGCGTATATTCTTCGGGGTTGTGGAATTGGCGCGTCACATACCCCACGACATCGTGAAACGTGCCGCTTTTAAGTATTCTTGCAAACATATTCGGTATCTTTATTGGGTCTTAATTTTTTGAGAATCTCAAACATTCGGTCAACTACAGCCATCAATTTATTGGCCGCGCTGCGGAGTTTGAGTTGATGAAAACAGGTCATTGCCTGATTGAAATCGGAGCTGAGATTGAATATTCCTCTGGCAATCTCCTGTTCAGTCTCGCTCAGACGGCTGACGATTGTCAGCCGGAACGCGCCGTGTCTGACATACTCCGCCATCTTTACTCCGGCGGCTTTTGACCGTTCCAGAAGGTCGGAGTATTCGGCATCGTTCAGTTTGATTGTCACCACATGGGTGCGCTTCTCATCGGTCGGTTTAGAGGGACGACCGCCCTTTCTGACAGTTGGTTTACTCATAGTAGACATTGTTGTGTTTTATGTGGATTGGGGAGGCAAAGAGCGTTTTTTTAACGCGCAGTTTAGGGAGTCGTTTTCGGAGAAAAGAAATCCCGAAACATATCCTTGCCTTCCCAATTCACTACGTTCATCGGGAAGCTGCCCCACGGTGTACCGGGTGCAGTGGTATCCCGACATTATCATCTCAGAGTTTGCGCCATATTTCGATGTCGTCGGCATAGAGATTGAGATGCTCCAAAAGGACAGCATTGATGTAGCTGCCGACGGTGGTGTCACGGTCGCCGAGGATACGGGCGATGCGTTCCAGCTTCTCCCATACGCTGTCCTCGATGTTGACAGGGTGACGCTTCATCAGCTTTGTCGGGGTGAGATAGATTGCCTTGAAATCGGCGTAATCCGACTTGCGCTGCTGCTTGCCTACGCGCTGTTGCTTCGGTGGCTCGGTAGTGTGGGTTACGGCTGTTGTCTCTGTTGTCGTCTGTTCGTTGCCAAACAGATTGTCTGTGTTGGCAGGAGAAGTGCTGTTGACAGCGTTGTCGCTGTTAACAGGATTGACAGGGTTGGTTGAGTTGATTGAATTATCCGGTTGCATAATAATTTGTGGTTTGATGGTTGATACTATGGATTCGGGCGCATCGGACAACTCGGTTGACTTGGATGCGGTGGATTTATTTGTTTTCATTGGAAAGTGTGTTTTTGGTGAAACTTTGATTTGTGAGATACTCATTCAAGTCATTGAACTCGGAGTATAGTGTGGAGCGGTCAATCACAGTTGTTCCATATATGGCTGTCAACTCGGTGAGTGCTGTTCGTCCGGCAGTGTCGTTGTCAAGATAGCAGTTGATTGTTATGTAATCTTTGAGATAAGGCATAACCTTGTTGACATTGACAACCGAGTTGAGTATGATTGCATCTGTTCCGCTGATGATTCCGAGTGTGAGCGCAGAGAGATAATCAATGAATCCCTCGAACACGGCACACTCTGTTGACGGGCCATCTCTCGCCCACGGCAGATATGAGATGTCCTTGCGTCCCCGGCAACCTTTGAAATAGCGGTTGCGCAGTTCGCAGCCTCCGCTGACATTCTCGAATGCCACAGCAAAATAAAATCTAACGTTGACGCAGTAATGCGCCTCCTTGCATTTCGCTTTTGCAATGTATGCCGGGATACCACGCTCTTGGAGGTATGCGACAAGTGCGCGGTGTTCCAGTGGCACGACCACAAACTGCTCCATGCTCGGTGCGGAGTGTCGCTGGGGATAAGAGGAAGCGACTGTCTGCACCGATGGCACCGGACAACTGTCAGCGATGCAACGCATGAGATAGCGGAGGTCTGTTGACTGATACATCTCGGCTGCAAGGTCGATGATGTTGCCTCCTTTTCCAAGTCCGAAGTCATACCAGCAGTTAAGCGTGGTTTCCACCTTAAACGACGGCGTATGTTCCTGTCGCAACGGTGATTTATACCATATCCTCGTTCCTTTTCTCGCCGTCGGTTCATGTCCGAGTTGAGACAAGAAGGTGGCTAAAGGGATTGATTTAATCTCTTTAATCATGGGTTCTAAAATGTTTGGGTGAGCTGGTTCTTGGTTCAGTTCCTATTATATATGCCCTTTGCTAAACCAAACCGCGAAGCGCTTTCGTAGCGCAACGGAGAAAGAAACCAGAATTGTGTTTCTCAATAGTAGAAATCCGGATTGTAGATATACTCGCGGTTCTCGTAGCGAATCATGCCTTTGTTGTCAAGAAAGGTCTTTAAGCCCTTGACCTTATTGTTGGAATACGAGTGTCCACAGGTGGCATATCCGGCTTTCAATGCCGCCTCGAAATTGCGGCAACCTTTTATCGGTCCGTTGGCAAAAACTACCGCTAATGCCTCGCGGTGCTGTTCTTCCGTCAGCTCCTTGTAGGGATAAGGGTCTTTTGCTTTCTTGCCCGGTTCGGTGAACACATATCCGCTGGCAATCTCCGGCAATCCGTAATCATTCACCCGAAAGGCAAACGGGTCAAACTCGGCGGCGCGTATCATGGCGGCACATACCTCCGAAACAGTGTCATCGGTTTTGCTTCGGCTTATCTGGAGTACGGTTTCCGCCTTGTTGTTGAGTTCTGTGCCTACATGACCACGGGCGTTGTCGTCGCTCTTGTTGAGATGCAGAACCGTGTGGATATGTATCTGGAATTTGTCAGTCCATTCCATCAGCTTGCCGATAAGGTCGGTGGATTCCTTGGCGCAGTTGATGTCATACATCAGGTCGCGCACACCGTCGATAATCACCAGCCCGACGCCGGGAGTATTGATTATTGCCTGTTCTATGACTTCAAGGCGCAACGAGGGTGTAAGCTGACGTAGAGCGGCAAACTTTAGATTCTCCGGATGAGTATCGGTCGGTAGTTTTGCCAGTCGCAGAGCGCGCTCCATGACCTTCTGACAGTGATACGGACTTTGCTCGGTATCGAAGTATAGGATTGTGCGCTTATCATCTGGGAATTCTGCGGTATAGCCAAGCACCTTACCGTTCACAAGCGAGGCTCCGACAATGGCAGCGACATTAAAGGTCTTTTTGCTCTTTGCCTTTCCAGTCGATGCCGAGAAGTTGCCGAGCGTACCGATAACGCTGCCGTTGGCATACAGCACCTCCGGCGCAGTCTGAATCTCATCAGTGATTCTCAGCTGCTTTTTCTCCCATAGTTTGAGGATGTCAGTCTTCACTTCTTGCATCGGCGACCTCCCTTCCGTTTGTTGTCAGCCTCACGAGCGAGTTCAAGAGCTTTCTGACGGTCGATAACAATAGTACGACCATACTGTGTGATTGCATCTTTTATCACACCACTCCGCTTGATTCGTTGCGCCGTAGGCTTACTGCATCCAAAGATTTCGCAAATCCCCGGGATACCATAAGCATACCGACTATCATCTTCGGTATTGCTAACGGGGATTGCTTCAGACTCATTTTCTTGTCGGTTACGGTAGGCTTCAGCCATAAGGGTTAAAAACTGCGCCCCCGGTCATAAGACCAATGGGCAAACTTAAAATAGAAGATAAATCCATAGGCGAATCGGATTTTGTTAGACAATTCCTGTCGATTGACAAGAGCCGGGATTTGTTCCTCGACAATGCAAATTTACTACCGATTCTGAGTGGTTGTCAAGTGGTAAAATCTACTATTTTTCTTTGTCAGCGATATTTTTCACATAAAGCTATTGCACTGCATATCTGCATTATAACAACGACAATTCGAAGTATTTATGGGTGGTATTACAGATGTCTCAGTGGTAAATGAGTGGTAGGATAATACCACCCACAACTAGAATTAGTCATTTCATTTTGATTTCGGCACAAAAAAAGCCCTGCCGAAGCAGAGCTTAAACAAATATAATTCTATCTGACTAATCGATGATTTGTAGATTGTCCAGAATCAGCGACGGAGAAATTTCCATCTTTGAGAAGGCAAACAACTTTGCGCCGAGATCTTTTATTGATGCTCCGATATGATAAAGAGTGTTATCGACAATCATGAAACGGTCGTGAACCTTGGCGGCACGTTTTACTTCAATCGGAGTGTATTGCCGATTGTGGCGGTCTATATCCAACTGAAATGCTGAAGTTATGCGAAGTGTATATATAATTGCCTCCACTCCGTCCTTCCGATTATCAAGCTGTGTCAGTACAGTGTCATCAACATAATTGTCAATCAGAATAATTCTCCTATTCGCCGAGCGCACAAGCTGATTGACAAACCTGTGGGCATCAAATATCTGACCGTCAAACAATACTCCCTCTTTCGGAGGTAACGAAGTGCGGAGGAAGAAATCAACTTTGCCGGACAGTTCCTTTATCTGGTAATCATGTTCCGACAGGCGACGGTCAATCCGGCTCTCCATGTACTGTAACCGTTGGTTGACACTATAACCACGCAAAAGATAATCTTTAAGTATCTTATTGGCCCACTGACGGAATTGGATACCTCGTCTGGATTTTACACGATAACCGACCGAAATAATAACATCAAGATTATAATGCTCGACACTACGAGTAACAGTCCTTTCGCCTTCTTTTTGAACTATCGCAAATTTTGCGACAGTTGGAAGATCTGTCAATTCTTCTTGTAAGGCATTATTGATATGTTTGCCGATTGTCTTGACATCTCTATCAAATAGCACTGCTATCTGATTCCTGTTCAGCCATACGGTTTCATTTTCGACTCTTACATCTAACGTAAGAGTCGAGTCTGGTTGATATAGTATTATCTCATTGCCGTCTTCAGGCACGAGTATTTGATTGGCGTTATTATCTTGCATTGTGTAGCTGTATTTCTGATACAAAGTTAGCAAAATTATTCGGAATTTCAATGATTTACAGATTGTTGAAATACTGTTGCCATCATCATGAAGCCTCTCTTATTTCTTCAAAATCCTCTTTCAATTCTTTGAGACGTTCAAGGAATCGCTCATCATTCTTTGACGGATGCGTTTTCAACTCCGTATATTTGGAATTATAAGTCTTATCGGACATACAAAAGTGATGGCACATACTTTTTCTCCAATGAGAACGATGGGCTGAATCAATCATTTCGCCGAAAAAGAAAATGAAATAATATACGCGGTTCTTCTCCCCATCCCTTATTTTAAGGCGGCGAGGACAATCGTGCAGATTTAGAATTGAATACATATTACCCGGCGAAATATTTTCAAACTGTTCCTGATTGCATAGTTTATGAATCATATCAATCTGGAGCATATTGAAAAAAGTCAGTCTTGTGTCACAACGCTCACTTTCGGGCTCCTCAGCGGGTTGCTCGAATTGATGTATCCAGCCTTGATTTATACTGTCATTAGATTCTTTGGCACTTTTAACGAGAGACAACAATATATTTTCGTCATCACATTCGCCAAACATGACATCCAGCGGATTATGAATCTTTACGGAATCGGATACATCTTCAATTGCCATTTCAAGACGGGACAGCACATCGTGCATCCCATAATATGTAAAATGCTCACAATACTCACGCAAAGTTCTGTATCTAAGGAATGATTTATAACGAGCTATAGTTTCTTCCATAGTATCAAATAGTTCGGCCAATCTTGCCTCAAAATCAAGTTCAAGCTGAGATTTTGCTTCCCATACAGCCACAATCGGACCATCTGTATTATTTTCAATTGCATCTATGGCACCGCGAAACCAGTCCAACTGAGTCTTATTCTCTTCATCGCACTTAAACATGGCGTCGTTACACAAAGCCTCGTATTCAGTACACATATGTCGGTCTAGGACCAACAGCAAATCAAAGTCATCCGGATCCCATTCATAGTTCTCAATCAGGGCATAATACTGGTCAATCTCCCTTGACAACTGTTTGAGGACACTCCGTTCCGAAGACTTTTTCAAACGATGGATTGCATTGATATGTATTGTCACTACTGTCCACTAAAAATGGACGGGGTTAAAAATTAAATAAATTCGGTTCAC
>CATZGB010000051.1 GCA_958418815.1 uncultured Bacteroidales bacterium
CCCAAAGTTACATATCTTTGCGCATATTTTAACAACCGGGGTTTGCAGCTGACCCGACAAAAGCCGGATAATAGCAGACAACTGTCAATATATCAATTATTTGCGTGAACAAAATGCAAATTTGATAGTTATAATGATAGACTGGCAGACAATCCGCTGATGAGATTATTCTCATTAAAAATCGCCCGAAATAAAAAAGTTGGGCAATGTTGAGCAAAATCTCGGAAATATCGGGAAACCGGTATCGAGAGGCGAAACAATCTCACTTGGCGGTATGTTTGTCGAGTAAAAGCGGGGAGAACCGGATTCGTAATCCGACACCTCTGCGACCAACCAATGGTCAGAATGTTGACGGTATCCGGAGACCGAAGGCAGATGACCGACTTTTCATGACCCGCGCAGGGTTAAGCGCCAGCCTTCTTCCTTTGGCAAAGAAGAAGCCGTAAATTTTGTTCCCAGTAATGCTTGAGGCTTTGGGAGAGCCAGAGAGCCCACGGAATGTACATCGTTTTAATGGCCACTTCCCACTTCCGTATTTGATATTGTCATGTCATTTGCCTTGACCCAAGTGAGTCGAGAACGCTATCGCCATGCCTGTTTTCAAATCGGAAAGACCACTAATCCACGTCAATCGTGACGAAAGGTATGGGATGACCTAAATCCGCCATCGCTCCATGCCTTCCATCATCCGGCGGAACAAAAACTTGTATGAATAACATTATTGAACTCGTCAAGAGTGGGGTTACCGGTCTTACCCTCAACATAAAAATCGAAGACCTTGTGGAGTTTGCCGACCATTTTATTAACGAGGCGAAGGAGGCACTGCTCTCGCCGATGGTGAAACAGTCGCAGGAAAAACTTCTGCCCAAAGCGGAGGTGTTGGAGAAATTCAACATCTGTCCCACCACCCTGTGGAACTGGGAGAGAAAGAAATACATCGAGCCAGTGAAGATAGGCCGCAAGGTCTATTACCGTCAGGCTGATGTGGAATGTCTCATCATTCAGCGCGGCAAACGATGATGGATGCCAAAGAATTGGACGCCCTGTGGCAGGCTTCGCAAATCAGAGTGACGGATGAGATTGCCGTGGCACCGGAGGTTCTCTTTTGCAACGGCTCCGTAATCGGCACACTCGGCAACTTTTCGGCTTCGACCGGAAAGGCGAAGAGCAAGAAAACTTTCAATGTCAGTGCCATCGTAGCGGCTGCGCTGATGAACGGGGAGGTGCTGCGGTATGTAGCCGAATTTCCCGACAACAAGCGGACTGTCCTCTACTTCGACACCGAGCAGAGTCCCTACCACTGTCAGAAGGTAATTCGCCGAGCATTGCAACTCGCCGGTCTGCCGCTCGACCGTCATCCCGACAATCTTATCTTTGCCCAGCTGAGAGCACAAGTGCCGGATACCCGTCTGGAGATTATCGACCGGGCGATTGCCACAACACCCAATGTCGGTCTGGTAATCATAGATGGTGTACGTGACCTGATGTTTGACATCAACAACGCCACCGAATCGTCAAGGCTCATCAACAAGCTGATGGAGTGGACGGACAAGTATCAGATACACATCCACACTGTCCTGCACCTTAACAAGAGCGATGACAACGTGCGCGGTCATGTCGGCACGGAACTAAACAACAAAGCCGAGACCGTATTGCAGGTTTCCAAAAGCACGACAGATGATGAAGTGACCGAGGTGTCGGCATCATGTATCCGGTCAATGGACTTCGCGCCATTCGCTTTCAGGGTCAATGACTACGGTCTTCCGGAGATTGTAGAGAACCACACCTTCGGTAAATCCGCCAAACAGCAGGTGTTCTCTTACAACGAGCTGTCACCCGACCAGCACCGCGAAGCTCTTGAACTCGCCTTCGCCGACGGAGCCATCAAAGGCTGTCAGAACTGCGAGGATAAAATCAAGGCGGCATACGCATCTTGCGGCTATCCGTATGGCGACGGCAAGGTCACCAAACTGAAGACCTTCCTGATGAACAAGCGGATGATTGTCAAGGAGAACGGAGCCTATCAGTTTAACCGCGACTTCTACTACTAATCGAGTTTAGTTCGGTACGGTGTGTATATATGTGAGCCGAACTCGAACTGCCACCCCTAAACATTTTACCACCATGTTCAAAGAGATAAAATCTATCCCTTTAGCCACCTTCATGTCCCGACTCGGACATGAGCCGGTCAGACGGAGTGGGGACAAACTCTGGTATAAGTCACCGCTAAGACAGGAGCATACGCCATCGTTCAAGGTGGAGACTACGCTCAACTGCTGGTATGACTTCGGTATCGGTAAAGGAGGCAATATCGTAGACCTTGCAGCCGAGATATATCAGTCAACCGATATGCGTCATCTCCTGCGTTGCATAGCCGACAGTTGCCCTGTGCCATCGGTGCAGACAGTCACTGCCACATCCGTTACGCGACACTCTGCCCCGAGTTTTGAGGACATCCGAATAGTGCCGTTGGAGAGCCGCGCACTTGTCGCTTACCTCCAAGAGCGCGGCATACCACCGGAGATTTCAAAGGCGCACTGTCAACAGATTCATTACAGTTGCCGAGGCAAGCGATACTATGCCGTTGCCTTTGCCAACGAATCAGGCGGCCATGAGATACGCAACCGATATTTCAAAGGTTGCATATCGCCGAAAGACATCTCGATATGGCGCATACGCGATGGTCCGTCAACGGAGTGCGCAGTGTTTGAAGGATTCATAGATTATCTATCAGCACTGACACTCGAAATCATCGAAGCGGATGCAATCATTCTTAACTCGGTCAGCAATGTCAACAAGGCAATACCCCATCTGCGGGATTACACCGCCATCCATTGCTATCTTGACAACGATGTCGCAGGTAAAACGGCATTGGGTCAGTTGACAGAGCGATTCGGAATAAAGGTGATTGACCGCTCCACACTCTACTCAGGTTACAATGACCTGAATGAGTATCTAAAAACAAGTTTTACAAAAATCAAAAATTACAATTATGAGCAGTAAAAAGAATTATATAGAAACTCAGTCATCCGAAATGACTGACAACATCTTCAACAATAGTGTTGAAGTCAACAGCGACACCGCGGTCAACATTGCGGACACCGCAACCACCGAGAACAACACAACAGTTGCGCTACTGTCAGCAACCGAGCCGAAACAACAGCGCATCGGCATAAAACAGCGTAAGATGGAGTACGAGGAATACAAGTCAGCCTACCTCGCCCCAAAGATACTTGACCATCGAAAGCAGACAAGCATCAGCAAGGAACTATACAACCGCATCGCGTTGATGGTTCGTCGACTCGGAGACATTGACACCACCATCTCCGGCTTTATCGACTCGGTGCTTCTCCGCCACATGGACGACTACGCCGCCGACCACGAAATCTGGCGCAAACTCTGATTGCTTGATTGCAACTGTCTAAAAATGATTAATCACGACCGCTAAAAGCGGGCTTAGTTTCGCGCAGCTCGAAACTATCGTCAGTGTTCGGTTGGGGTTGGAGCGAGTTTATGTTTTCGTATTACAAGTAATCCGAAAACGACTCGCCCAACCGCTCCCGATGGTCACAGACTTCTAAACACACTGCTATTATGAGAAGATACAATTCCCGACCTTCCAAAGGTCGACCCAAACTACCCGCCGAGGAACGAAAGTCAATCGTTGTTCCGGTGAAATACGACCTCGACAAATATGAGATAATGATGAACAAGGCAATTGTTGCTGGATTGAACCGTTCGGAATATATCCGTCAGGCATCAATCCATTGTACGGTGACGGAGCGTCTAAAACCCAAAGACGTAAAGGCGATAAGAGATCTTCATGGCATAGCCGAGAATCTCAATCGCATCGCCAAATTCTGTTCATCTATTCTAAACAGAGGTTCAACAAATGAGAACCTTGTCCAACTTTTCCGGGACATGTACGAATGCCGGGACTTTGTTTTGTCGCTTATCAAAACCTATCGTAATACTCCCGACAGCATATGATGGGCAAGATAAGCAACGGCGGAAGTGCCGGAGGTTGCATTGATTATGTCACCCGAAAGAAGAAGGACAAACCGGATGGTTCACCCTGTGATGAATGGAAAATCATCGACTCTAAAGATGTATTTCTGTCAGGTGGGCGAGCGGAAATCACCGCCTCTTTACAGGATAACATATCTATGAATCCGAATGTCAAAGACCCGGTCGGACACATTTCTCTCAACTTTCACGCCTTGGATAAGGACAAGGTGACAGAGGAAATGATGGTTGAAATCGCTGGAAAATATATGGAGAGAATGGACATAAAAGACACTCCTTATATATTGGTCAGGCATTTCGACAAGGATTATCCGCACTGCCACTTGGTGTATAGCCGAATTAATAATTTCGGGGAGACTATCTCCGACAGTAATGACTATAGTCGCAATAAAGACGCTTGTCGTTCCTTGACTGAGGAGTATGGACTGCATATATCCGAAGGTAAGCAGCATACTAATGTGGATAATCTTCGTGGTGTCGAGAAAATCAGATACGAGATTTTCAATGAAGTAAATGACGCATGGGAAGATCGTAGCATCTGCGATTTTGACAAATTCAAGGCTAAACTCAAAGCGTCAGGTGTCGGTATAGAGTACAAATACAGGCGTGGCACCAATGAGGTGCAAGGCCTGTGGTACACCCGAAAAGGAAAACGGTTTCCTGCATCGAAGATAGACAGGCGTTTCAGTTACAGTAATATTCGAAAGCATATTTCAGAGAATCGCCCATTGCATCCCGACTCAAAATGGATGTATGCTGACGGCTCTATTGTTCCGATAACAAATTTCCGAGGAGTGAAATTTTCGGGACAACAGATTAATGACTACGTTGCCGGCAAAGCAATCCGCGTCGATGGATGTAAGGGAGAATACTCTACCGTCTATTTGAAATTCGTTCCGGAAGTCAAAGTGCCAAAAATATTTTCCTCAAATCCGGACGAGCCTAAACAAACTGCAACTTCTTCCTTTGCTCCATCGGTCAGCCATACTCAGCAACCGTCCGCTCCCGAAGATGGATGCTGTTCAGTAACCGGAGGCGATACCGAAACATTCCCCGAGTTCAAGGCAAGACATCCCGAGCTAACGCCGAAGCAAGCATTAGACGCATGGCGAGCCAAACGCCGGGGCAAGCACCTCAACGGCGGCTTCCACATGTGACAACAATCCCCATTCAATGCCATCGACAGCCAACGCAGTTGCCGATGGCACTTTCTTATACCTTCCATCAGCTTCTACTTGACAGAAAATGTTGAGGAAATTTGGTTGCATCAAAAATAATCATTAATTTTGTCATAAATTGACAAATCAAAATTTGACAACAATGTATTTCGCACAGAAATTAAAGTCGTTGAGAGAAGAGAATCACTATCTACAAAGACAGATAGCGGCACTGCTCGACATAGATACACCTATGTATAGCCGCATTGAGCGAGGAGAAAGATTTGCAAAAGAAGAGCATATACCCATATTGGCCAAATACTACAATATAGATGAAAACGAATTACGACAATTATGGTTAGCAGACAAAGTATATGATGTAATCGCTGGTGAGTCATCAGCAAATGATGTTTTATCTATTGTTTCAGAAAGTATAGCTGAATATGGAAAAGAAAATAAAAGTTGCTGATCTGGTATCAAGATTTCGACAAGACTTTGACTATTACAAATCAGAACGATATAACGAAACCTTATTACGGAGCGATTTCCTCGACCCTCTGTTTGAATTGTTGGGCTGGGATATTAAAAACGTTCAGGGTAAGAGCACTAATGAGAGGGAGGTTCTTTTGGAAGAACCCTTAAAAGCTAATGCCCATACTAATACCAAGAAACCCGATTACACTTTTAGACTGTTTTCAGAAAGAAAATTCTTTTTGGAAGCCAAGAAACCGCATGTCAAAATTGAGGTGGAAGATGGTCCAGCCAGACAAGTGCGCAGATATGGTTATACTGCAGGACTTAATATTTCTGTGCTTTCTAATTTTGAGTATTTGTATATCTACGATACGACCATACCTGTAAGTGGTGACGATAGTAGAAAGAAAGGTCTCATCAAGAGCTATCATTATACTGAATATGCGGAAAAATTTGATGAGATTTCGTCCTTGCTGAGTCACGACAGTGTATATGACGGTGATTTTGATAAGAACTGGGCGCATATTGAACGCAATATCGATTACAAGCCAGTAGATAAGTTATTTCTTGAACAGATAAATAATTGGAGACTTGCGTTAGCGAATGAAATACATCGAGAGAGTCCGGATATGACGCTCGACCAATTATCTGACATCGTGCAAAGCTATATTAACAAGCTCCTATTTCTGCGTGTATGTGAGGATCGCAATATTGAGACTTATCAGGAATTACTGTATATTGCAGAAAAAGGAGATGCCACTGAATTAGTATCTTTATTCCACAAAGCCGATCTAAAGTATAACTCCGGTCTCTTTGATGAGTTTCTGGCACCGCAATTAATCGGAAATATATCTTCGACTTTTTGGGATATTGTAAGGCAGCTGTATTATCCTGAGACTCCATATTCCTTTGCCGTTTTGTCATCAGATATTCTTGGTCGAATTTATGAAATATTCCTTTCTAAACGAATTGCAGATGTCGATGGTACTTTGGTATTAGTTGATAAGCCGGAGAATGTCGATAGAGATGTTGTTACCACACCGACATATATAATCCAAGAGATACTTAGACGTGCCGTACTCCCTAGAGTAGTAGGAAAAAAACTGAACCAACTATGTGAGCTAAAATTTGCGGATATCGCATGTGGCTCTGGTGCATTTTTACTGGAACTATTCCAATTATTGTGTGACGTAACATTGGATTACTATATTCATAATAATCCGGAAGAATTATACCGCACTGGTATAGACGGTTTTCGTTTGCCCTACTCTATGAAGGTTAAAATACTTACTAATTGTATTTTTGGGGTAGATAAAGATTATAATGCGACAGAAGCCACTAAGTTTGGGTTATTGCTTAAGGTGCTGGAGGGCGAGAATGTAAACTCTTTATCCGGTCATAAACCGATATTGCCAAGTTTGTCGCAAAATATATTCTTCGGGAACAGCCTTTTGGGACCTGATGATGTAAAAAACGCTAACCTCAGAGAGTCTATTAACACATACGATTTCGGAGAATTGAAATTTGATGTCGTTATTGGAAATCCTCCATATATGTCATCGGAGGATATGAAGAATCTTACTCCATTAGAGCATCCATTATATCCATCAAAATACAATTCTGCCTATAAGCAATATGATAAATATTTCCTGTTTATAGAACGTGGGCTTCAACTCTTAAAAGATGATGGTGCTCTTGGGTATATCATACCTAGTAAGTTCATGAAAGTAGGTGCAGCTCTTAAACTGAGAAACTTAATTGCCACAAATCATCATCTCGCAGAACTTACCTCTTTTGGTGCAAACCAAGTATTCAATGGCAAAACCACATATACGTGCCTGCTGATTTTGACCAAGGAAGACAATCCCAACTTCAAGTATGAAGAAGTTCGTGATCTTTCTCTTTGGAGAACTAGGCTTGACGTTAATGACATAACTGAACGCTTATCAGATTATATTAGTTCTGATACATGGGCATTATTTCCAAAGGAATTTGACCAACTTTTTGCAAAGATTCAAAGAGATGGCTATACCTTGTCAGATGCAGTTGGAAGCGATAATATCTTTAACGGTATTCAGACAAGTGCTAATAAGACCTATATTTTTCAGCCTATCGCCGAGACTGCAACCACTTATTCATTTTTGAGAGGTAACTCCACATGGGAAATAGAAAAGAGTCTGACCAAGCCTTATTTTAAGACTGTCAAGGATGGTCTGAGCTCCTATAATTCATTCAGGCCGAATGCTCGTGTAATTTTCCCCTATATTAAAGACGAAAATGGGAAGTTGCAGATAATATCACTGGAAGAATTGGCTGAAAAATATCCTTTAGGATATTCCTACATAATGGCTTTTAAGCACGAACTAGACAGAAAGACTCGTGACATTAAGCCCACCCCGGACAATGACAATGAATGGCATAGATACGGAAGGCATCAGAGTCTTGAAGCATGCGAACTGCCATGCAAACTAATTGTAGGAGTGCTCTCCCAAGGCGAAAAGTATGCCGTAGATATTTATGGCACTTTGGTATCATCTGGAGGAACCGCAGGATATTGTATTATCAGTTTGCCGGAAAACTCGCCATACTCAATTTATTACCTCCAAGCACTACTCACATCAAGACCTCTTGAATGGGTCTCATCTTTGTATGGTGAGATATTTCGGGGTGGTTTCATTGCAAGAGGTACTAAAGTCCTCAAGCAATTACCTTTTAGGTCAATTGATTTTACCAATCCGGTTGATAAACAATTGCATGATGACATATCTGCTCTACAACAAGAACTTATCTCAATTGGGGATAGAATTGTCAATGCCGGGAACAACAACCGAATCCTTACACCCTTGAAAAGGAATTTCTCCATTAAGAAGAATGAAATGGAGGTTCTTATTCAAAAGCTCTTCTGTCTGACAGAGGAAGAATATTATCAAATACCCAAAATATCAGAGATATATGCAACTATTTGAAAATGCAACCGAGCAGAAATTGAGAGGGGGATATTATACACCTCCGCAGATAGCCGCATTCCTGTTACAATGGGGAATGTCAGGCTTGACGCATCCTGATATTTTGGAACCCAGTTGTGGAGATGGTGTATTCTTTGAGCAGATGCAAAATCTCAATATGGATTTTACATCATTTCTTGGCATAGAATTAGATGAGGAAGAGGCTAATAAGGCATTGGCGATTGATCTTCCTGACGCAGAGATTCAAAATCGTGATTTTCATGAATTTTGCTTGACGACAAATCAACGTTTTGATCTTGTGGTTGGGAATCCTCCGTTTATTCGTTACCAATATTATGACCAATCGCTGCAATCTTTAGCTGCTGATATTTTTAAGAAGGCTAAATTGAAGTACTCAAAATTGACAAATGCTTGGGTAACCTTCATAGTAGGTAGCTCTTTATTGTTGAAGGAGCGAGGAAAAATTGCTTTTGTTGTGCCAGCAGATATACTACAAGTATCCTATGCCAAGCAACTTAGAAATTATCTTATCAAGACCTTTAACCAAGTGAATATCATTTCATTTGAGCAGCTTGTATTTGATGACATTCAACAAGAAGTGGTTTTGCTGCTTTGTGAAAAAGATGGAAGTGGAAGACATAATATTGACCATGTTGATGTCAAGGATATTCCAGCTTTACAATTCCTGCTTAATGGAGGACTGCATTTCAACACAAAAACAGTCAATAAGGATTCCGATAAGTGGTCATATTATTTTCTATCAGAAGAGGAAATCTCTTTCATTGAGAATTTGTCATCAAATGCGGAACACCATATTGGAGACTATGCTTCTGTAGAAGTCGGCATTACGACAGGTGCCAATCAGTATTTTACAGTACCGAAATCGATTGTTGATTTCTATGGATTAGATGATTTTGCAAAACCCATGGTCGGAAGAAGCGTGCAAGTGTCAAGTCTTGATTTCACAACGCACGACTGGCAGAAAAATGTGAATAAAGGTAGTCGTGCACACTTACTTGTGTTTAGATCAAAAGAGGAAATTGCTAATCATGACGGCGCAAAAGAATATATAGCCTCCGGCGAGGCAGATGGGATTAATAAAGGATACAAGACCAGCATCCGCGATGACTGGTTTGTAATCCCTTCGGTTAAACTCTCAGACGCTCTGTTCTTACGAAGGAATCATTTATTTCCGCGCCTTGTGCTGAACAGCGCTCATGCTTACACAACAGACACGATGCATCGTGTATTCTTCAAACCAAACGCTAATTATAAAGCTTTTGTAGCGAGTTACTATAACTCGTTCTCTTTTGCTCATGCAGAAATTGTAGGCAGAAACTTCGGCGGTGGCGTATTGGAATTGATGCCCGGTGAGGTAGAATCCATATATCTTCCATACAATGAAGATAACGATGAAATTTTTGATGAAATAGATGCAATGCTTCGTAAAGGAGAAGCTATTGATAAAATTCTTGACTTTACCGACCGAAAGATTCTCATCGAGAAGTGCGGATATTCACTAGAAGAAGTCAAGATAGGCCGTAACATTTGGAAGAAGTTGTCTTCCAGAAGACTACGTAAATCTAAGAACTAATTTAACCTTGATTATGTATATCTCGGAGCTTAAACTTTGGAATTTCAGAAAATATGGTGATTCGATCTTTGATATTGCCCATCCTCATTTGATCGTTCCATTTAAAAGGGGGATGAATGTTCTAATAGGAGAAAATGATTCAGGTAAAACAGCCATAATTGATGCACTAAAACTTGTACTGAGAACAAATACATTTGACTCGATACGTGTCCAACATGATGATTTCTACGAAGACTCTGAGACATTGAGAATTGAAGTACTCATTGACGAAATGTCCGAATTAGAAGCAAGACATTTTACGGAATGTGCTATACCTATCAAGGGAAAGGGTTACTGCCAATTACGTTTAGTGTTAAATGCTTCACGAAAGAATGGAAGGATTATGCCATATGATATATGCGCAGGAGCTACCGCTGATGGGCGTCCGCTAGATGCAACGATGAAGGCAAATTTAAGAATCACATACCTGAAACCGTTACGAGATGCAGAAAATGAGTTAACATCAAAAAAGAATTCTAGACTATCTCAAATTCTCCAAAGTCATGAACTTCTTCAAGAAACGATTGGGGATGTGAAACATGAGTTTATTAAAATTTTTGAAGAAGCCAATCAAAAAATTGAAAATTGGTTCTCAAATGACGAAGGAGGAGAAAGATCTAATAAACGTCAGATAAAGGGTATCGTTGACAGTTTCCTTAAGCAATTCATTGATAACGAGAGTGAATCGAGATTTTTTCTTTCAAATCCTACAATGCGAAATATTCTAGAGAGAATTGCCATTGGTATACTGAATAGTCATAATTTGGGACTTGGAACCATGAACAGGCTCTTCATGGCTACAGAATTACTTCACTTAAGAAAAAGTGGAGATAATTTACATGTATGCTTAATAGAAGAACTTGAAGCTCATATCCATCCTCAAGCCCAAATGAAAGTAATTGATGGTTTACTTAAAGAGAATACCGTTCAGTTCATACTGACCACTCATAGCCCAAATATTACTTCAAAAATCAAGCTGGGTGATCAGTCTAACGGAAACAATATACTCATGTGTAAACATAAATGTGTATTCCCGTTGGGTCCTGGATATACTAAGCTAAATGAGAAGGACTATAAATATCTAGACCACTTTTTAGATGTTACAAAGTCAAATCTCTTTTTTGCTAAAGGAGTTCTTCTTGTAGAAGGATGGGCTGAAGAAATCTTATTGCCTATTTTAGCTAAAAAAATTGGAATTGATTTTACCCAAAAAGAAATTTCAATTATCAATGTGGGTTCTACTGCTTATTTACATTTTGCTAAAATATTTATGCCTCTCCAAGGCATGGAGAATCTAGTGAAGTGTGCAATTATAACGGATCTAGATGTTAGACCTGATATAAGTGAACGGGAAGAGACTGAGAATAATAAGATGAAAGCTATTAATGAGAAATTAGGCGATCTGCCAACTAATATCAAACTTTATGTAGCAAAAGAGTGGACATTAGAATGGTGTCTATTTAACTCACCCATTTTATCAAAATTATTCAAGGATTCAGTGGCAACCGTCCATAATAGAACCATTGAGTTTAAGAAAGACATGAGTTCAAATGAGTATCAGGATTGTTTTGCTGACAAGTTAAAACAGAAATTAAAAGATCGTAGTCTAGATAAAGTCGCAGTCGCACAAGAGTTAGCCTCAAAAATTGAGGGTGATGGAACTATTGACCTATCCAGAGAGGATGAGCATATTAAATATTTATTAGAGGCTATTCGATTTGTCATTTAGTAATATAACATGAGAATAGATGACGAACTGATAAAAAAAGCTGAAATAGCTCTGTTACCCAAAGGTTGTACTTTTGATGAAGAACGAAGGAACTTTATCAAAAGATTTGATACATGTGATGTGTTAGCTGTCCCTGGAAGTGGTAAAACAACAGCTTTGCAAGCAAAATTGTTTTGCATTGAAAACATTTTGCCCTTGATTAACGGAGGTGGAATACTCGTTTTATCTCATACAAATAACGCTGTAAATGAAATTAGGAAGAATTTATCATCCGAATGTTCCCGAATTTTTAAATCCCCTCATTTTATTGGTACAGTTCAAGATTTTGTTGACAAGTTCTTAGCTATACCATGTTATGAGACTCTTCTTAAATACAAGATAACTGTTATTGATGCAACTTCATACAACCAATGTGTATCACAATATGTTCGTAGACATCCCTGTTCACCGGTCATATTTCTGTCTCATAGAAATTATGCGATAGAAGACGTTCGGTTCAACATGCTTGAAGACGGCAAAATTGGGATAGATATACCGCACATTCCATTTGTAAAGAAATGGGAAAGAGATAAAGAGGTAGAGAATAAACACCAAGAGATCAGACGTTACTTTATTGAGATGAAGAAAAACATTCTAAAAAGGGGTGTTCTTCATTTTGATGATTGTTACTTTCTAGCTGAGTATTATATCCACCATTATCCCTTTATACTTCAATTGTTAAGAATGAGGTTTAGATATATTTTTATTGATGAAAGTCAAGATTTGAAAAAGCATCAGCTCGATTTACTAGATAAGATTTTTCATTGTGAAAAATGTAGCATTCAACGTATTGGGGATAAAAACCAAACTATCTTCCGAAATCCGCGAAAAAATGAACCAGACGCTTGGTTAACTCGAAATGAGATCACGCTACAAAACTCTTTCCGATTAACTAATTCAATCGCCCGTGTGGTAAATCCGTTCACTGTTGACAAAGTGAAAGATGATGTAGGAAATGCGCGTTTTATCGTAATAGGGAAGAGAGAATTACCTACGGGAGACATCCCTCCCTATTTGCTCATCATTGATAATAATACTATTAATTATCTTCTTCCATGCTTTAATGATCTGATTCAAAAATATGGTTTGAGAAATACGTTAGAAGGTAAAAAATATGGATTCCATGCTATTGGCTGGAACATAAAGGAGGATGATAATTCTACCAAACTTAGACTAAAAGACATACTCCCAACTTGCAATAAATCTTCTCAATTAGGGAGAGAGGCATATGAAACATGTATGGACTTTCTTCTTTATGGTTGTCGAACGGTTAATATGCATGAGTGCAAACAAGTGATTTATAAAATAATAGTCTACATTTTAAGAATATTAGAAATTACCGACTCTAATAATCGAAATCTTACAATAACTCAAATTAAGGCGATTCTTGCGTCCTCAAATGGAAATCGATTAGATATGTTCAATCTTATTATCCATAGAGCCTCTGTATTATTATTTTTTAATGAGGTGGAAGATTGCCATGATTTAATTTCCGGTTTCATAAAATCAGATCTCGCTTCTTGGTTCGGATATAACATACAATCAGAAGAACTTCAACATTTCTTTGAAAACCGAACTGATGATATTGAAGTGTTTGATAATAAATTTGAAGATATTAATGTAGGGTCCGCACATTCTGTCAAAGGTCAAACCCATTGTGCCACCTTATATGTCGAAACAAGTTATGCTGGATATGAAAGTGAGCATTTGTTTAAGGTAAAAAAGAAAGCAACCAAAAGAAATCCCGCAGTAGAGTATCCTAATCCATTATTCCAAGAAGAAGCAGAATATAAACAAAATACTTCCAGATCGGCAATGCGAATGATGTACGTAGGCTTTTCGCGACCTACGCATCTCCTTTGCTACGCTGTGTTCAAAGAAAATTGGTCTGAAGAGAGATTATTACGTATGAAACAATTAGGATGGAGAATTATTGATCTTACATCTGTCTCTACTATATCTGAGCATTGCAATGAAAATTAAAGTTTAGTTCAGTTCGGGCACTATATATGCCCGATGAACTAAACCGATGTATAGGAGCTGGGGAAAAGAGAAATCAGTCGAGGAGGTTGACAAGTTCCTTCTTCATGTCCTCATCGATGTCTCGGTAGCGGGCGAAGGCTTTACTGCCTTCCTTGTGGCCACTGAGTGAGCCGACAAGATTGGGGTCTTTTACCTTCTTGTATAGATTACCGATGAAAGTACGTCGAGCCAAGTGGCTACTGGCTATTTCATTCAGCGGACGTTTTTCTTCTGCTCCAGTTGTAGGATTGAGAACAGTCACCATACGGTTGACTCCACAAGTTGTGAATATCTTCTTGATGGCCACATTGTATTTCTGCGAACTGATGAAGGGAAACAGTTTGCCGTTCAAGTCATCGCGTCCGGCATACTTGGCAACGAGGGCTTGGGCTCTTGCATTTAGAGGCACTCTGACAACCTGCGGACGTTCGCCCTTTGTCTTCTGAGGCATATACTCGATAGCTCCGTTGATGATGCTAGCAGGTGTCATAGCCAAGAGGTCAGACACGCGGCAACCGATAAGACACTGAAAGATAAATATGTCGCGCTGTGCCTCCAATGATGGATTCGACGAGAGGTCATAGTCGGCTATCCGGTCGCGCTCTTCGAGGGTAATGTAATAGGGAGTACCATACACTTCGGTTGTCTTGCCGTTGTATTTGGCAAATGGATCATTTGTCGTCAACTCTTGGTCACGGCACCAGCGATAGAAAGCCCGCATCAGACCGAAAAGACCGATAATAGTATTGTCGCCCTTGGGTTGCGGTTTCGGCTTCTTTCTCGTTGTATGCGTGTCTGCCGGAACTGCCTTATATATTTCCGGATATTTCTCGTGGATTTCATGCTCCGAGCGCAGGAACTTCTCAAAGCTGTTGACATCATCGACCGTGAAGTCGTCGAGTTTGATTTTATAGCGACCACGCCCATTTGCCCGGACATACAACTCGTATCGCATCAGTGCGCGTTTCAAGACTCGCAAGTGCTTGATGCGCCACTCCGAAATATTTTTCTTTGCGATGTAATCCTCAAATATGTCGAAGAAGTTAGGCTCACGCGGTTGCCGCTTCTGCTTTTCCAGTTTCGGATGCAGAAACAAGTCATACTGCGCTACAACGAAATCCTTTGTCAGCGTATCGGACGGCGTTTTCTCGCAGAGATTGATAAGAAATCGTTCAATGTCGATAAGTCTGTCCTCTATTGCACGAATCTCGGCACGTGCCGTCGGGTCTTTGGGTAGGGAGAAAGTTCCCTTGTCAAAACGTGAGGGATCCATCCATAGCCCGGTCTTCAGACGGACTACAAGATTGCGCGATACAGAAAGACGCAGCAGAAGCTCCGCCTTCCCCATGGGGTTGGTACCCTTCGTGATATTACGAGTGAGTGTTGCCATAGGAGAGTGATTATTATTTCCAACACAAAATTAGTCAATACGGTTGACATACACAATAGATTTCGTGTCAACGCCGTGTCAACTAAGATTGGATTTAACTAAATCAAGACAGATTTTCCGAATTATCCAAAATCATCCAAATTACGCTAATATAATCGAATACAGTGGATTATGGCAATGTCAAGAATTTAATCAAATTTCATCTCAGTCTAACATAATCTAATATTCGTGCTCCTGTTCTGGGCAC
>CATZGB010000052.1 GCA_958418815.1 uncultured Bacteroidales bacterium
TAACTTTGCCACTGAATCGCAGTCATAATTTATTTTGATTGTGGATTTAGTGGTGAGGCAGCGGGAGGGATACCCGCTGCCTTTTTTAACATCCATATCCACCCACCGCTAAATCCCACAAATCATTATGGAAATTGTAGCAATCGACAAGGAGGTGCTTGACGCGATGTTCGAGCGCATGGCCTACCTTCATAATATGCTCCACACGCTCTTTGAGAGAGTCCGCGACAAAAATCCCGACGACTGGCTTTCGCTTGAAGAAACCTGCCGTTTGCTGAACATCTCGGAGCGGAAAGTCCGCAACCTTCAGTCAGGCGGCAGAATCGGCTTCGTAAGAAGCGGCAAGAAATGCAAATACAGTGCGCATGATGTGTCAGCCATTATAGCGAAAGGAGGTGCCGACATTGAGTGACAGAATATATACCGGATCGGACGAGTCTGTAAGACTGTTCTTCTCGCAGTGCAGGCATTCCCTTGAAATGGCGGAGCGGCTGGTGAAGGAATGCCGGCCGTCGCTTATGGGCAGGCGGTTCATCACGGACGCACAGCTTTCAGAGAGGCTGGGCATATCCCGAAGGACGCTTCAGGACTACCGCGACAAAGGGAAGATTCCGTTCTACCGTCTTGACGGCAAGATACTTTATGACGAGGACGACATCGAAAAATTCCTGTCGGGGACATACCGGCCGAAATTCGATGAATAGACACCAACATCCGGCAATGCAAAAGACGGCAGCAGGGCAGAAATCCTGTTGCCGTCTTTTACCGTATATGTCATTCTCAGCCGAGTCGCGCCCCGTTGAACTTGGCGCGCATGACCTCCATATCCTCCGATATTGTGTCGTCCATAAGTCTGGCGTATATCTGCGTCGTCTTTATATCGCTGTGTCCGAGCATCTTTGAGATTGTCTCAAGCGGCACATGGTTGTTGAGCGACATGGTCGCGAAAGTATGCCGCGCGATGTGTGACGTGAGATGCTTGGTGATTTTCGCAAGGTCGGCAATCTCCTTGAGATACGCGTTTACCTTCTGGTTGGACATCACGGGAAGCACCACACCGGTTGTCAGCACGACAGGGTGGCCGCTGTACTTGCGCATGATTGTCTGCGGCACGTCAAGGAGCGGTATTACGCTCAGCTCCTCGGTCTTCTCACGGTTCTTCCTTATCCACATATTGCCGTTTGCATCAGCCGATATGTCTGAACGCTTCAGTGTCTTGACATCAATGAACGCCAGCCCTGTGAAGCAGCAGAACACGAAAGTATCCCTGACACATTCCAGCCTCGGAAAAGCCTTCAGGTCGAGAGCCATTATGCTTTTCAGCTCCGGCTCCGTGAGGAAACCGCGGTCCGCTTTCGTGCGCTTGAAACGCTTTCCAAGAAACGGGTCGTCGCTTATCCACTTGTTGGCGATGGCATACTGGATCACATTCTTCAGGTAGCGCAGATACCGGACAGCGGTATTGTTGGCGCACTCCTTGCTCACACGCAGGAAATGCTCGAAATCCTGCACGAAACCGGCTGTCACATCCTTTATGGCTATATCCTTGTCGCCTCCGTGGGTGAGGGCGATGAACTCCTCCAGATAGGTGACACAACGCTCCCAGCGGCTGAAAGTGGCGTAGCCGATGTCACCGCGCTCATATTCCTCCCTGCGCTTCACGTTTGTCTCGCGGAACACGTCGCAGAGCATCTTAGGCTTTTCCACCATACCGAAATAATGATTCTTCATTATCTGCGGATTGATGTAACGGCCCTCGTTGAGCAGGCGGTTGTGTATCTCATAGAAACGGGAGCGCACCATTTCAAGATACTTGTTAAGCTCCAAGTCGCGGCGGGAGCGTCCCGCGCTTCTCTGGGCGCGCTGGTCCCAGTTGGACGGATGTACCTTCCTGCCGATTGTAAACTCGGTCTTCTGACCTTCGGTTGTGATTCTCGCATAGATGGGGTACTCCCCGTCGCCTTCCGAACGCGGCTTCCTCGGAAAGAAAGTCAGCGTAAAAAATGAATCCTTCATACTGTTGTGGGTTTAATGGTTATATAAATATAATCATTTTCTGCCGGATTTGCAACAGGCAAAGAACAGTATGAATGTATGTTGTGTGACATTAAGCGTCCGGCGTACTGCGTGAGTCAAAAATATCCCTGCAACTCACGGAAAAGCACAGAGGGAACACACAAGAATGTTAAATCCGCCCCGAAAAACACCCGTTGCACGCTCATTCCTTAAATGATGTTAATTTACGGGCTTTGTGCTTAGAAAAGTGGGGCCGGAGGGTGGAGCCATGAACCCTGAGCCTCCGGTATCAGGACTGCATAACGCAGTAAAATACTGAACAGCAGGTGACTCACTCGCCAGTTCCTGCAATCGTGAGTCATTTGCCTCACGATGCGTGTGACTCACGCAAAACTCACGCTCATGTGCCGAACTCCGCTGTATTATGCCGGATAGGGCAAAAAGAAAAACGCTGGAAATCAAGTGATTTTCAGCGTTTTGCGGTGGAAGTCCGTACTTCCTTGTGATCCGCCTGGGAGTGACATTTGTGAATCGTATTGAATCGTAATGAATTTTAGCGTTCAAAGCTAATTATCATACATTGATTGATTGTCAGTATCTTATCGCAACAAAGCCATTTACAACATTGAGCTTTGGAAATCATCGGGACGCAAGTAGAGGCAGAAGATGTGGACAAAGCGTGGACGAAAATTTTGTCATGTGGACAAAATTCAGTAATTTTGTACCACATCAAAATAATCTCTCTGAATATGGCAACCATAACACGCTCTCTATCCTCTAAGGTCAACGCCAATGGCGAAGCTGAAATCATGTTGCGACTGTCGGTGTCGCGCGAACTGCGTATGCGCCTGAAAAGCGGCATCTTTGTTGAGGCTACCCGTTTTCGTGACGGTAAGATCATTATGCCACGCGCAGACCGAAAGACACTGGCAAAGTTACAAATAATAAATGACAATCTCGTATCTTTGGAGAGCCGACTGATTTCGCTCTGTGTAAGCACACCACAAAAGTCTCTCTCCAAAGAATTTTTCGAGGACGCTATTCTGCGTCACCATCACCCGGAACTGTTTGAGGCCGATCCGAAGAAGATGTCGTTTTTCGATGTGTTCAATGAATTTCTCGACAAGCATCTTGACGGCGCACCACTGTCAGGCCACTACAAGGTGCTCGCCCGACTGTTGCGTCGCTTTGAGCTGTACAGGCAGAAAACTACCCGGACAAAGTTCACGCTTATTCTCAACGACTTTGATTCCGCTGAGATAGAGCGGTTCAAGGAATTTGTGGTCAATGAGCCGAAAATTTATGACAAATATCCCTCAATATACAAGACCGCCTCTGATGTCGTTGAGACTGCACGTAAGCCCCGTCGCCCGGAGAAACGCGGCGAGAATTCTGTCATAGGGATACTAAAAAGGCTTCGGGCTTTCTTCAACTGGTGTGTGAGACGTGGCTATCTCGACCGCACTCCGTTCGCAACTTTCACAGGTATAGGCAGTGAGAAATACGGCACTCCTTACTATATCACAATAGAGGAGCGCGATTTGATAGCCGATTTCGACCTGTCGGATAAACCGGCTTTGGAGGTGCAACGCGACATATTTGTTTTTCAGTGCCTTATCGGTTGCCGAGTGTCGGACTTGTTGGAAATGACGTCGGGAAGCATCATAAACGGTGCAATCGAGTACATCCCCAACAAGACCAAGAATGAACGCCCGGAGGTTGTACGAGTGCCACTGAATACACGCGCACGGCAATTGGTGGAGAAATATTCTGCCAAAGGAGCTGAGAAGCTGTTTCCTTTCATC
Organism: uncultured Bacteroidales bacterium; assembly: GCA_958418815.1. Classification (GTDB taxonomy): domain Bacteria; phylum Bacteroidota; class Bacteroidia; order Bacteroidales; family Muribaculaceae; genus UBA7173. Next base: position 3,822 of record CATZGB010000052.1, read on the forward strand.
AGCGCACAGAAATACAACGAGGCAATAAAAAAGATATTCACTATCTGCGAGATAACCCGAATGGTGACTGTCCGCAATCCAAAGACCGGGGAAGAGGAGAAACGCCCGATAAATGAGATTGCAAGCAGCCACATGGCACGGCGTACATTCATCGGCAATCTATACAAGAAAGTCAAGGATCCCAGTCTTGTTGGGGCTTTGTCAGGGCATAAAGAGGGCAGCAAGGCTTTCGCCAGATACAGGGAGATTGACGAGGATATGAAAAAAGAACTTGTCAGCTTGCTCGACTGATGTTATTTTATCAGCCTATTAAGCTGATTATGTGAGAAATTTGTTGTACCTTTGTAATTGAATTAGTAAAAGGAGATAAAACTATGGCAATGACAATTAAAACATCCCCCGAACTTTGGGGCGAAGATGCAAGAATCTTCACCGAGGAAGCGGAGCGCAATGGCAAATTGCCTACGCCAAAACTCTCGGAATCACAGCGAAAGGTGCTTTCTACGATGTTGGAAAGTGCTAAGAACATCATATTTCCTCCACGGAAAAACTGACAATGGTTGAATTTATTTTCGTAGAAAACACCTTTATGGTGCCTTATACCAAGGAGGTCGCAGATTACTGTGACCCCTTTTCTTGTGGAGATGACGACCTTGACGATTTTTTCAGCCATGATGTCTTTCTCTATGAGGAGGAATTACTCGGCAAGACCTATTGCTGGATAAACAAGGCAAATCAGCGTGAGATAGTGGCCATTGCCACACTGTCATACGACGGCATCAAAACGTATACACTTGATAAACCCTCCAAAAACTCTTTCCAACGAAAGATACCACAGCAAAAGCGGCATCGCAGCTATCCTGCTGTACTGATTGGTCGCCTCGGTGTCAGTATGAATTTTCAAGGCAAAGGATTGAATATTGGCACACAGCTGATGGATGCGCTCAAATATTGGTTTGTGGACGAGAATAATAAGGCGGCTTGCCGCTATATGCTCGTTGATGCCTACAACACAGATTCAACTGTCCATTATTATATTAAGAATGGATTTAAGCCCCTCTATAAGTCAGAGCAAAGCGAAAAAGAGGCTTTCGGAATATCAGAGGACGATGTTCTGAGAAGCCGTGTCATGTTCTTCGACTTGAAACTGATTACTGCATAGCCCTTGCATTTTTTGCATTATCCGCATTTTGAGATTTAACTATCCAAATACCAATGAACAGGGACGAACTTAGAAAACTATATAATACTCCTGCGAATTTAAGATTAAAGCGTATCGCTCTTTGTATTATCGGAGTGGCTATTGCTATAATGATTAGTATGATATTCTTGGTGGATAAGGTATCCTGGCAATTATTGTACTTTATGCGAGGATGTGCCGGGGTATTGGCAATTGTGTTTGTTGTTATAGTGGCTATTCTTGTCTATCGTGTGAATTGTGCTTATATAACAGGGGATAAGAGAGGAAAAAGATAAGCAGGCGCGGTTAGCCGTTTTGTTGCCGATTTTTTTGTAATTTTGCATCTTGGAATGGCGGCGTAATAGGCTGTCATTGAATATGAATACAAAGAAACTCCTACATATATACCCATTACTGATAATGCTTGTTGCGTTTATCGTGGCAAGTGTGGCTGTGTCGTGTGGTAGCAATCCGGAAATAGACCGTCAGTTGACCAAGGCGGAGGAAATCATGGAGCAGCATCCTGATTCAGCCTATATGCTGTTGAATGGTATTGACAAAGAAACTCTTTCAACCAAGAAAGAGAAGGCTCGTTACGCCTTGCTCATGTCTATGGCTCTTGACAAGAACTATATCGACACCACGACTTTTGATGTCCTTCAGCCGGCAATTGACTATTATCTTGACAATGGTACGCCCGATGAGAAATTAAGGACATACTACTATCAAGGGCGGATATTTCAAAACAGAGGTGACGAAGACAATGCAATCAACACATTTGCAAAAGCTCTTGATAATACGGTCGGAGCAAGAGACTCGTTGTGTATTGCCCGTACTCTTGTTGCTCAGGGCGGTTTGTATGCTAATCTTTATGATTTTGGGACATACACAAACTGTTATTTGCAAGCTGCAAAAATATATAAGAAATACTCATACAACTATTATGAGTTTGACTGTCTGCTGAATGCACTTAATGGTGCAACTATTCTGAAAAATAAGATGCTTGCCGACAGCATATATAATCTATGCACCTCGTTCACTCCGGTTGATAAATATCAAAGTCTAAACTTCAATGGGCACAAACTGACATATATTATCAATCTTGGAACTAAACAAGATCTGTCTGAAATTATTGGTAAGCAGAAGATTGATTCATACGATGCAAACGGGTTGCTTAATCTTGCATTAGGATATAATATACTTGGCGACAACATACATGCAAAACAACTCCTTGATGAAGTGTATGAAAGTGGCAATAAAATAGACACTTTGAAGTATCAAGCAATCTTGGTTACTGTTTTGCGTGATTTAGGGGATTATCAAAAAGCATTTTCGACTTATTGGGATTATGCCCATAAACAGGATTCTATCTATAGCATCCAATTTGAACGTAAACAAAGGTTCATAGAGGAAAAACATGATTTAGAACTTCAAGCACAAGAGGCGGAGAGACAAAAGAGCCAAATTATATGGGGTAGCATAGGCATAGTGATGCTACTTTGCATCATCATACTTTCATATTCGTTATATGTAAAAAGGATAAAAATCGAACATGCCAATGATTTAGTCCAAATCAGGAATTTGCGGGATAATCTTTTTGAAACAGGTAAGCAGCAAGAGGAAATGTCGAACAGGATTGAAAAACTGTTTGGCACACGCTTCAAACTGCTTGACGGACTTGCCTCGTCATATTTTGAATGTAGGGAGACCGGACAGGAACAGAAACGTATATATGCTGATGTCAAAAACTCTCTCAACGATTTCAGTTCCGATACCGCCACGCAGGAGCTGACGGATGTGGTCAACGGATACAAAAACGGACTGATGGAACATTTCAAAGCTGACTACCCCAAATTGTCGGCCTCGCAATATCGCCTCGCGCTTTATCTTTTCTGTGGTTTTTCACTGCCATCGATAAGCATATTCATCGGCACAGACCTTCGCAATATCTATGTCTATAAATCCCGCCTGAAATCCATAATTTCGAAGAGTGATACACCCTGCAAAGAGGAATACCTTAAATATTTCGCCTGATGCAACGCCTTGTTAGGCAATGTTAGATTTTATTTTCAGGCATATCTGAATATCAACACCTTACATCGGTCGATGTAAGGTGTTGTAGTTTGTAATCAGGCTGATTGGACGTAATTTTGCATCGTAAATCAAAACCAAATAGTATGATGCAATCGTTCAAAAACGGACTTACCGCAACTGTGGGATATATGGTACTCCTTACAGTTTTGCTCGCTCTGACAGCATGGATTGAAGGAAACGGAATGAGCTACATCTACTACGACCTTATCTCTCCTTTCAATGCAGTTCTGTCGGCAATATGTGGTATAATTGTGTTCTTTACCGGATACCGTTTTCCTCGAATCTTTTCGCGCATGGTTGCAGACTATAAATCGGAGTATCCCGATGTGCCCGAAAAATATGTTATCCAAATCTGCCGGGGAAAACTTATGAAAAAGTACTCCTTAAATATCGCAACCGGCTGTTTTCTTGCAAGTCTGTTTATCTGCATCGGAAAACGTCCTCCGATTATCGTCTGGTATCTTGTTGTAATCGGAGCAATATCCTTGATGGCATATCTACGATATAAGCAAAAATATAAGAATCTATAATCACAAAACGCTATAAATATGAGACCAATATTCATTTTTATTATCACTCTGTTCTGTGCTTTGTGTGCATTTGCACAGACAGAAACTCCTGACAGCGTGAAGGCACGGGAACTTAACGAAGTTGTGGTTTAGGCTCAGATGCAACGTACCTCTTCCAATGTCACTACCTATTATCCTGACAGGAACAGCAAGCGTACTGCCCAGAATGCAATAGATCTTCTTAGCAGTATGGCTATACCTCAGATAAACGTAAATCCGATTGGAGGCACAGTGACGACACCAAGCGGTGACGAAGTGTCAATTTATATTGACATGGAGCCGGCTACGCAAGAGGAAAAAGATGCCTTACGCCCGGAGGACGTCAAAAAAGTGGAATATTTTGTTTTTCCAACCGATCCGCGTTTCAACCATACCAAATATGTGATAAACATCACATTGAAGCATTATAATTACGGAGGATATGCCAAGGTATCAGGTACCGGCAACATAATGGCAGGTTCCGGCAGTGGCGTTGCTTACGCAAAGATGTCATACAAGCGCATGACATACGACATAAGCGTGAACGATAAATACACCGACCGTCATCACACGGGGAATGAGCAAACACAGGTGTTCCGATTTCCCGATAATAATGGCGAAATCAATGAAATAACCCGCAGTAATCTACTTGACGGCAGCCGCTTTCAGCATAATCAATTCGGAGCCTCGTTCCGAGCCAAATACACATCTGACAAGGCTGTAATCTCCAACAGTTTCTTTTTCACTGCACTAAACACCCCTAACAGTTCTTATAACGGTAAACTGGTGTTTTCTTCAGATGCGTTTGGCAACAGCGACTACACAAACACGTTAAACTCGACATATCTCTATCCTCGGTGGAGAGGTAATTATTACTTTGACTTAGGCAACGGATTCAAGCTAAATGCCATCCCTTCATTCTTCTATCAGCACACTAAATCAGACCGCAGATATGCCTCAGACAATACTGATATTAGAACTGACGCAACAGAGGATGCAGTAACCGGTGAATTGCAGATACAGCTTAACAAGTCTTTTGACAAATACCACACTCTTGACGTTAACATATTGGGCATTTATTATAATAATCGAGTGAAATACACAGGTAATACTGTGGCCACACCGGAATTCAACCAGTTCGCTTATGGCGGCATTGTCGGATACACTTTCTCAAAAGATAGTTTTTACGGACAGTTGTCAGCAGGTGTTGCCGGGGAGTCTAACAAAATCAGCGGAGTGCGTACAAACAGTTTTATTCCTCTTGTAAATCTTAACACCCAGTATGCCTTTAATCAAAAAAATCAGATCAGTCTCTCGGCTATGCTGAACATACGCCCCGTTGAGGCATCTGAAAAAACGCCTGACATAATCCAGGAGAATGAACTGCTGTATAAGACCGGCAACCTTCATCTGAAAAATGTGAAAGTAAGTAAGGTCACTCTTGATTACACTTGGCTACCCAACAATAAGTTTTCATTGTCGGCATTTACAGGCTGGAGTAGAGATTTCAACCGCATAGTGCCTGTTTTCACGCCTGATGGTCCAGACGGTCTGATGATTCGCACTTTGGAAAATGACGGATATTATCAGAATTTCTATTTCGGAACGTCATTAACAGCCAAACTGCTGAACCGCTCACTGGTACTTCGAGCCACTCCGCAGATGTGGTTTGAGAAAATATCCGGAATATATGCCGATACGAACAGTTATCTGTCGCTTTCACTTAACGCTACTTATTATATCGGCAAATTCTATGTCTCGGCGTATTATTCACCTGCTTTCAGGGAATTGGTATCACAAAGCCTTACAGCAACCTCGGTTAAGCGTAAGACTCATTATCAACTGAAAATCGGCTGGAGCAACGGCTCTTGGAATTTCACAGCTGCCGCTGTCAATATTTTCCGACGTAACTGGGTGGCAGAGACATCAAGACTCGAGAGTAAATGGTTTGACCAATATACTACCGAATACAGTGCGTCAAGCCATCAGTTTGTTAGCCTTACCGCAAGCTACACATTTGGTTTTGGAAAGAAAGTTCGGCGTGGCGATGAAATTCAGACCATGGGAGCAGGAAGCTCAGCTATCATGAAATGAGAGTAACAGCTTAATCATACATAGACAAAGAAAGGCACCCCCGGCAGTGATTGTCGGGGGTGTCTGTCTTTAAGTTAGCAGGGATTATTTGTAGCCTTCGAGTAATTTCGGCTTGGCGTCATCAGGGATATGGGGATTTGCTCGCATATCCTTTATTGCTTGGACTTCTCCGGGTGTCAGGCGGGAACGTTGCTCATGTGGCAGAGGCTTCGGTTTTGTTTCTGCCTTTGACTTTGATTGCTCTGTTTCTGCGGCTTTGGGTGACTCCGGCGGTTCCGGTTTCCAGTCATCGACAGGACGGAAGTAGAGGAACTGCGGGGAGTTGCGCTCCATGTTGAAAATTTTGGCCTTCATGCCTTCACGTTCTTCTTTCTTCCCATCGAGCATACGGCGTTCAAAGTCCTGATATTCCTCGGTGTCTGTCCTCCCTATGCGGCTCCATCGGTAGAGCCATTCAACTCGTTTGAGGTGCTCAATCTCGTTGTCTTGATAGAGGAACATGACACCGAATGCGATGAAAACGACCACGTTTATTACGAACCCGATTTTGAAAGCATTTAGTTTGTTGCGCAACGCGGTTTCGTTTTCAGAGCTGTTCTGTCGGTTCTCAATTCTTTTGAGGATGGCATTGTTCTCTACGGCTTTTTTATCGGTATTCTGAATTTCATCCTTGACCGCCTTTCGGATAGCCTTGTCATACTCCACTTTTTCAAGTGCGTCCAATGCACTGACAGTCACCGTTACCGACTGCGGTATCGGGCGTTCTCCGGCATTGCATTTGCGGGTAATCTTAGTCACGGCTTCCTCTATGTCGGACTTTCTGGCAATATCGTCCGGAAGCACAACCTTGAACTCTGACGGCATCGCCTGTGTTTGTGTCGGTGGGGTTGCCTTCGCCTTGGTTTCGAGGGTCTCGATGCGAGTGGTGTGGTTGGTAACTGTCTTTTGCAGGTCGTCAATCTGCTCACCTTGTTTCTTGACGTCATCATAAAGCTTTGACATATTCAGATTCTTCTTGATTTGCGTTTACGTTTGGCTTCTTCTTTCTTGATGGCGTTTTGAAACGCCTGTTCCTCAGGGTCGAAGCCGGGGCCGAGAGTGAACAGATTTCCGACCGCTCCGATGGTTACGTCCAGAACGTCCTCCACAAGAGATGGCTTTTGCGACGGTGCATATTCGACCGTTACTTTCGGTTTCTGCCGGATAGAGTCTGATTGCTCAAATCTCTGTCTGCGGTTGAACTCAAAGAGATTGTTCAGGCGACGATATGTGAACGCACGGTCGATTTTAGACCCGTTGACCGTTATGTCGCCATCTGTAAATTTCACGCCGATGTGTTTGCCGGTGTTGTGATCGTCATGAAATTTTACCTCAATTCCTGCACAGGCGAGTCGGCGCGAGAACTCATCCCACGACTTACAACCATAAATCGCCTGACTGATCCGCTCCTTGAATACCGGAATTTTATCCTCGTATTTCTGTTTCAGCGGCGAGTATGTGAGTCCGTATTTGTCCTTGATGGCCTTTACAACACGGTCGCTGCGCCTGAAATTGTCGCGCTCGTAGACTGCCTTGCCTGACATATCCACACGGTTATAGACGATATGGAAATGCGGATGTTCGGTTTCCAGATGGCGCACGACAAGATACTGGGTGTTCTTGATTCCCATACCTTCCATATACTCTTTCGCGAGCTGAGCCATGAATTCATCGGTCAGTCTTGGCGCATCGGCGGTGTCAAAACTGATGGAAATATGTCCTGCCGGATTCTCCTTGCCGGGCATAAATCCATGTACCGCTTCAAACGACTGCACCATTTTCGCATAGTCGGAAGTGAAAATATTTTCACTTCCGATGATGCGCCACGTGTCGGGTGTGTACTCCTTCGGGTTGTGGAATTGGCGCGTCACATACCCCACGACATCGTGAAACGTGCCGCTTTTAAGTATTCTTGCAAACATAATCAGTCTCTTTATTGGGTCTTAATTTTTTGAGAATGTCAAACATCTTATCGACGACGGCGGCTAATTTATTTGCCGCGCTGCGAAGTTTGAGCTGATGAAAACAGGTCATTGCCTGATTGAAATCGGAACTGAGATTTAGTATCCCTTTGGCAATCTCCTTTTCAATCTCACTCAGGCGGCTGACAATCGTGAGCCGGAACGCGCCATGCCTGACATACTCCGCCATCTTTACTCCGGCGGTTTTTGACCGCTCCAGAAGGTCGGAGTATTCGGCATCGTTCAGTTTGATTGTCACCACATGGGTGCGCTTCTCATCGGTCGGTTTTGAGGGACGACCGCCCTTTCTGACAGTTGATTTACTCATAGTAGACATTGTTATGGTTTATGTGAATTGGGAGGTAAAGAGCGGCTTATGCTGCGCAGTTTCGGGAAGCATTTTCGGAGAAAAAGAAATCCCGAAACATATCCTTGCCTTCCCAATTCACTACGTTCATCGGGAAGCTGCCCCACGGTGTACCGGGTGCAGTGGTATCCCGACATTATCATCTCAGAGTTTGCGCCATATTTCGATGTCGTCGGCATAGAGATTGAGATGCTCCAAAAGGACAGCATTGATGTAGCTGCCGACGGTGGTGTCACGGTCTCCGAGGATGCGGGCGATGCGTTCGAGCTTCGCCCACACTCCGTCATCGATGTTGACCGGGTGACGCTTCATCAGCTTAGACGGAGCGAGATAGGTAGCCTTGAACTCAGCGTAATCCGATTTGCGCTGTTGCTTGCCGATACGCTGTTGCTTCGGTGGCTCGGATGTGTCGGTTACTGCTTTGGATGCCGTCTGCTCATTGTCGAACAGATTGTCTGTGTTGGCAGGAGAAGTGCTGTTGACAGCGTTGTCGCTGTTTACAGCATTGATAGTGGGAGTTGAGTTGATTGAATTATCCGGTTGCATAATAATTTGTGGTTTGATGGTTGATACTGTGGTTTGGGGTGCATCGGTCAATTGAGTTGACTTGGATGCGGTTGTTGACGGAGATTTCTTTGCTGTCATGATTTATCAGTTTTTGAGGGTTTGTGAATAGTATCAGTATCCGGGTTGTACCGTTCAACTGACACAAGAGTGAGTTGCAGATCATCTATGAGTTTCTGCAAAATTGGATTGCGGCGTATCATTGATTGCAGTATCGCTTGGTCAGGCTCGATTTGCAGCAGATAATCTGCTATGTCGAGTCCGGCTGTTCGCTCGTCATCGGTGGCAACTTCTTCAAGGAAGTTGAAGATGCTTGCCTCGATACCGAGACTACGTAGCAATATCAGTTTCTGCCGCCACTGGTCTGTCGCGCCAATATCGGGATACAGGATAACCTGACAGCCACGGAGAACACGAAGTGCGTCGGCATTGAAGCAACCGTTTTTACCACCTGTCGCCAGCCACACATATTCCGGCAGATAATACGCTGCCACAAGAGCGGTCTTCTCGCTCTCGACAATGGCAACCGGTTTGTCTCGGTTCATCGGCAAGAGGTGTTCGCCGAAAAAGCACTGACGCAGATTGAAGTCGGGCAACCGTAGCAACGAGTGAACCCATGTCACATGATTTAATGGCTCCTTGACACGCTTGCCGCTGTCGGCATTATAGAGCATGACCTTTCCTGTGCGGGTGTCTCCATTGGCATCGGTCTGCCAGAACACGCATGACCCCGGCCAGTGTTTCGATGTGCCTACGCGATAATCCTTCATTAGTCGGAGCGCGTCCTCTGCTCCAAACTTGGAGCGGAGGAACAGATAGAGATTGTTCTTCTCATATCCGTGCAGAGTCTGTGAAACAGTCTCTGTCGCAATAAAGGATGTCAGCTTTCGCTGCTCGGTCGGTTTGGCTCGCCATGCTGACGGAGTTGCGAAAGCGCAGTGCAAGGGCTTCGCCTGAGGATTACGGTCGAAATATTCCTTCGGCGTAAGATGATAGCCGCAGCTCTGTTCATGGTCACATCTGCCCACATCGTCCGGAAACGAGATTTGTTTCTCGGTGTCGATATACCGGCTGAAACAGCGTTTCTTATGACAGGCAGGGCAAGTGTACCGTGTAGCCACTCCTTTGTATGGCTGGAGAATGAATCGGTGTGTGTTATTCATAGATTCTCAAAAAACGGTTCGCACTATCTGCATTATCCGCATTTTGTAGGCTGAAAATGCCGAAAGTGCAGGAAATGCGGGTTTACAGTCATATCTTGCCATAAATTCCATGACGTATTTTCTGAAAGTGAATCCCGGTGAAACGCCTGATAAAATCCTTGAAAGTACGCTCCGGCATAGAATTGTCGGTGGCGATTTCCACACCCTGCTCAGTTGTGAACTCATCGGGTAGAGCCGACATCACGGCTCTTTGCAGTTCCGACAGCGACAGCTCGCGGATAATGCCCTGTACTCTTGTGGCGGTTGTTTTGAAATAATCCACAAGTGATATGGCATTTTCAACCGAGACAAGATCAATTTCCGATTTGTCAGCTTCACCACAGGCCCAGCGCGCCATTTGCATTATTAGACAAAAGCGTATGGCATGGAAATCAAACTTGTTATATACACCTTTCAGTGCGTCACTTTCCTCCCGGTTACATTCCTCAGTGTTCTGACGTTGCCATTCGTAAAGTCGCGATTTTGCCTCAGGTGAGAAAGGCAGAATACCGGCGACGATATTGCCGTCATCATCGGTTTCGTAGGGCATTGCCACAAGTCTGCCGATGATGTCAGCCCATGCAGCTTCGATGTCGAACGACGGTTCTCGGTCGCTCCACGGCTGCTTGTCCTGATTGCCGGGCATAACGAACAGCAGACGGTCGATGAAACCATTTGAGGTGCGACTTCCCTGAGCCAGCTCATTGAGGATGCCGTTCTGTATAGTTCCCACAACCGAGATAAAAGGGCGGCTGATATAAACCGAGTTTTTCACGCCCTTGCGGTCGGAGAACGACGGATTGGCATTGAACAGTTTGAGCCAATATTCCTCGTCAGAGCCTTTGTTGTAGCGGTTGAAGTTCTTGAACCATCCTGCAAGCTCGTCATTCCACATAAGTATGCCACGCAGATTCTGCGAGTGAATAAGCAGCATGGCTTCCGGGGTGGCGTCAGAAATAAGAAAACGTTTGCATGCCGGGGCCACAGGGTGCGGGTCTGTACGCTCCTTCATCGGCAGTTCACGCTGACGCTCGTATTCCTCGCACTCCTTGACGTATGCGCGTGTTGTCTTACCGTCCAGCTCCGTGAACGGACGTATGGCGAAATTCAGCGGATGCGACTTACAGGCACCGGGTCTGCCGACAAGAGCCATGAAAAGAATCGCGCTCTCATCCCATTTCCCTTTGAGCCGGGCGAAATGTGTATTGCCGATACCCAGCCCGACAGCCACAAGCATAGACCCTGCCAGATAATCCACCGGGTAACCGTAACACTGTATCCGTCCGAAATAGGCCGACTTTATCAAAGCGTTTTTGGTTGCGAACTTTG
>CATZGB010000053.1 GCA_958418815.1 uncultured Bacteroidales bacterium
GGTCCTATAGCTCAGTTGGTTAGAGCACCTGACTCATAATCAGGGAGTCCTTGGTTCAAGCCCAAGTGGGACCACAACAAGCGAAAGCAATTCGCGGAAGAGTCCTGAAAATCAACGATTTTCGGGATTCTTTGCTTTTAGCACCCCTACGCAAAATCCGGCAGAACGAGGCACTTCGCGTTGGAGCATCCGTTGGACTTGACTTTGACATGCAAAAAGTCCAACGAACATGGCTTAATTCGCTGATTGATCTTTGATTGCCTGCGGTTTTCTCTTCTTGTCAAAAAAACTATTGTTAAATCAAAAATGTTTATTTGACATGCAACAAAGAAAATCGACTTTCAGCATCCTCTTTTACATAAAGAGGAAGAAGCTGTTGAAAAACGGTGATGCGCCGGTGTATATGCGCGTCACCGTCGATGGCCGTTTCCTTGAAGCGTCCCTCAAACGAGGTGTGAACCCAAAGGTGTGGAATGAGAAGAAGCAGCGTTCCACTGGGCGTGATCGACTCTCGCTTGAACTCAACGACTATCTTGACGATACGTTGGCGAAGCTTCTTAAAATTCATCAGCATTTTATCAATGAGAAGAAGGTTCTCAATCCGAAGACCATTCTTGATGAGTGGAACGGCAGGGTTGAGAAACCTAAAATGCTCTGCGAAGTGTTCAAGGAGGACAACAAGAAATATCGTCAGCGTCTTGAAATTGGCGACGTGGTGCTAAATACCGTGTTACGCAACGAGAGAGCAGAACGTTATCTCAGTGAGTTTATCCGCAAACGTTACAAAGCAGATGACATCCCTTTCTCATCTATAGACAATGCTTTTGTGCGCGACTTCCATCTCTTCCTTCGTGTGGACAAAAAGCAGGAGCAGAACACAGCCAACAAGTACTGCAAGATTCTGAAGCGAATCGTCACCCTTGCACTCGACAACAAGTGGATGGAGATAAACCCATTTCAAGGGATGCGGTTTCAGGCGAAAGCCACCAATCGTCAATTCCTCACCGAAAAGGAGCTTTCAACAATAATGAACAAGACATTCACCCTTGAACGTCTGAATGTAGTCCGCGACATATTCGTATTCTGTGCGCTGACCGGATTGTCATTCTCAGATGTCGAAGGTCTGAAGCCTGAACATGTGTCGGTTGACGATGATGGCAACTACTGGATTCACAAAGCCCGTCAGAAGACGAAGAACGTGTGCAGCATACCATATCTGGAGTCGGCACGTGAAATCGCTGACAGATATAAAGGACATCATCTTTGTGAATCCCGTGGAGTTCTTCTTCCGGTTATTTCCAATCAACGGATGAATTCGTATCTTGGCGAAATTGCCGGTATATGCGGCATCACCAAGCCACTTACAATGCACATCGCTCGCCATTCATTCGCCTGTCTTGCTCTGGCTAATGGCGTCTCGATGGAAATTATCGCCAGAATGTTAGGTCATTCCGATATCCGTACCACAAAAATCTACGCAAAGGTAATCGACAAGTCCATCGCCGAACAGATGGGTGGTCTCGCCGCCAAATTCGGCTCTCAAAAATAATCATATATCATATAATAGCACAATCCACCCCGGCCACTTTTCCGCAGTCGGGGTGGATTGTGTCTAATCATCAGTTCTGAATGGCGGCAGATAGTGGCGTTGCAGAAATTGCTCGATCTCTTTCTCGTCGTAGAGTATCTTGCCGGGGAGGTCGTAATATCCGAACTCGCCTTTGGCCCGATAGTTGGCAAGCGTCCGCCTACTCACGTTGAGAATATCCCCAAGCTGCCTGTCCGTGATGTATCGCCCGTGATTGTAATCTCCGCATAGCTCGTCAATGTCGCGTATTCCGTCATCGAGTCTGTCAAGAGCGTGGAATATACGGGCAATTTCATCATCGTATATAGCCTGAAAGTTATCCGCCATCCTTTCTGTATGACTTGGAGATGAAACGGTCAATTTCTTTAAGCGGATACATCACTTTGCCGTCAATGATGGTGTAGCCGATTTTGCCGGAGGAACGCAGCGACTGCAACGACCGTTTTCCGCGTTGGAGAAGTCTCTGCGCCCTTTCATTGTCAACCCAGTTGCCGAGTGGATGGCAGCCGAGGTTGCCCATTGCCAATTCAATCTTTGCCGAATACTCCGTAATCCGTGCTACAATGGCATTGAATATGGCGCGTTCAATAAGAATGTAGTCCATAACATTTTTGAAAATAATATTAAACATATACTGTTCGCCCGGCTTGATAGCCATGTCCGGGTCTGTTCTGCCTGAATCATTTGAACCGGCATATAAATTGCACTCAGGCATCGTTCCGAATCCAAGTCCTGTCACATCCGACTGTCGCCGGACAGCTATTTACACACCTACTTGTGCCTGGCGACATTGGTCGACAGTCATAACCGGTTGTTGCAACGTTGAGATGTTGTAACGTCATAACGTTGTAATGTTGGTACATCATAACGTTGGTACATTAGGACGTTGGAACGTTTGGACATTGTAACATTGGAACGTTGGTACGTTGCGATGCTGCAACGCTATTACGTTGGCACTCTGCGACATGCAAACAGGGATGGATATTTGTCTGTATGCGGATGTCACATCATCACTCTGCTGCCGTCGGCATTTGTGCCTCTGTGCAAGTAGAACGACCTCGATGCTCAAAAAGATTTCTGATTGCCAGGCAGTTCCCGACTTTTCCAATATATTTCTCAACTTTTCCCAACTTTTTTATTTCGGCGGCCATTGTTCCTGCGATATATGTTACAGATATATACGCCTGCCACGCAGAAAGTCGCAGGAGGAACACGCATTCATATCAAAGATGCCCGGCAAGAACCGGCACCCGGCTTCCTTTCATTGCGTCATACATAATATGACAGTGTACTGATTTTTGCGTTGTTCTCTAATTCAATCTTCTGATTATCAGTCTGGATGCTCACATGAACATGGCAAGGTATGTTTTCTGCTGCATGAAATGCAATTTGCAGCAGAAAACCCTTGCCATGCATTAGGTTGCGATTACTCCAGAGTCGTAATCACCATAGCCATATTTTTCACTCGCTTTTTAGTAATTCATTTTCAGAATTTTGGTTGAATGAATTTTTTTCACTAATTTCGCAGTATCGCAAATTTAACCCCAATGGAAAGAATAAATAGAATAAAAGTAGTTTTGGCAGAAAAACAAAAGACTAATAAATGGCTGGCAACAGAATTGGGCATTAATCCTTCTACTGTCTCCAAATGGTGTACTAATTCATCGCAACCGGATATAGCTTTATTGGTAAAGATTGCTAAGTTACTTGAAGTTGAACTGGACGAATTGCTTGATAAAAATTTCGTTGAATCTATCTGATTATATGGCACGGAAAGCAAAGGCTAAGGAAACAAACAAGACTATTGAGCAGATTCTGTGGGACTCGGCGAATGAACTGCGTGGCAATCTCGACGCGGTGGAGTACAAGAGTGTAGTGCTCGGTTTGGTGTTCCTCAAATATATAAATGACTGTTTTAAGACTAAATACGATGAGCTTGTTGCCGAGGGCGAGGGGTTTGAGGAAGATCCCGACGAATATATCGGCGACAGCATATTCTTTGTTCCTGCCGATGCCCGCTGGGAGAAAATCATCAACGCTGCACTTACTGCTGAAATCGGCGTGGTAGTTGACAATGCGATGGAGGCTCTGGAGCGTGAGAACAGGCAGTTGAAAGGTATCCTGCCGAAAAATTACGCCCGACCCGAACTCGACAAACGTCGTCTCGGAAACGTGGTTGATATATTCGAGAACAATCTGCATTTTACCGGTGCGGAGGCACGCGATGTCCTCGGGCGTGTCTATGAATATTTCCTGGGCGAGTTTGCCCGCGAAGAGGGCAAGAAGGGTGGTGAGTTCTACACACCGGAGTGTGTGGTCCGCACCATCGTGGAGGTAATTCAGCCTTACAAGGGGAAGATTTTCGACCCGGCATGCGGATCGGGCGGTATGTTTGTGCAGTCATCAAAATTTATCAAACGCCATCAGGGTAACGTCAATCAAATCTCTGTCTATGGTCAGGAACTGAACTCCAATACTTGGCGGTTGGCACAGATGAACCTTGCCATCCGTGGTATCGAGGCAAACTTCGGAAGCTCTTATGCCGATTCGTTCCACGATGACAAGCATCCATTCCTGAAAGCTGACTTCGTAATGGCTAACCCGCCGTTTAATATTTCAAAATGGGGAGGCGACCAACTTAAAGATGACCCGCGATGGGTGTACGGTATGCCGCCGGAGGGGAACGCCAACTTCGCATGGATGCAACACATGCTCTATCATCTTGCTGACACCGGACGCATCGGACTTGTGCTTGCCAATGGTTCTCTTTCCTCTGAACAAGGTGGAGAGGGTGAGATACGCAAGAACATCATTAATGCCGACTTGGTTGAAGGCATCATCGCCATGCCGAGCCAGTTGTTCTATAACGTGCAGATACCTTGCTGCCTGTGGTTCCTGACTAAGAAGAAATCACAGCCCGGTAAGACTCTTTTCATCGATGCCCGCAACATGGGCTATATGAAAGACCGCACCCACCGCGAACTCGACCCCGAAACCGACATCAAGAAGATTGCCGACACCTTCGAGGCATTCCGTCGCGGCGAGGATGTGGCGGAAAAGGGATTTGCCGCAGTCGCCACCACCGCAGACATCGCCAAAGAGGGATACGTGCTGACGCCCGGTCGCTACGTCGGAGTTGCCGACGTTGAGGACGATGGCGAACCCTTCGATGAAAAAGTGGCCCGACTCACCACCGAGCTCCGCGACCTCTTCACCAAATCCGCCGCTCAAGAAGCAGAAATCCGCAAACAACTCGCCTCTATTGGCATAAATCTCTAATCAAATGGATATAGCCGTATTAGTTTGCTCAATAATCGCTGCTGTAACAGGTGTTGCTTCTTTAATTGTCGCAATACTTACACGACATGACAGCAAGCGCAGCCTCTTAAAGCAGATTGAAAAGAAAAAGCATATGATTAATAAAATAGAGGATCAGCTTTTTCTGCAAAGACAATCCAATTTTTGGGGCTTGGGCGATGGCGAGTTAAAGATGAAACAGGACAAACTACGGTCTGAAATTGATTACCTAAAAAGACTGCTTTGATATGAGTGAGTGGAAAGTTGAAAATATTGCAACATTAGCTAATGGCAAAAAGGCTAAGGAAATTTCCTCTAATGCCCTATACCCAATATATGGAGGTAATGGTATTATGGGGTATACCAATTCTTTTAATGCCTCGAATGTTGTAATAATTGGCCGTGTTGGAGCATACTGTGGTTCAGTACATTATTCTAAAGAAAAATGTTGGATCTCAGATAATGCGATATCTGCAATGGCCAAAGATAATAATAGTACTGAATACTTATACTACTTATTAACTTCTTTATACCTAAACAGATATCATATCGGGGGAGCACAGCCCCTAATGACTCAAGGTATTATCAATAATATTGATATACCAAAACATTCTAATTCAGAGCAGAAGAAGATAGCGGGAATATTGTCGGCTTTAGATGAAAAGATAGAGATCAATCGGAAGATAAATGCGCGATTGGAGGAGTTGGTGCAGGCAATTTTCAAGTCGTGGTTTATTAACTTCGAACCCTTCGGCGGCAAAATGCCCGAAGACTGGAGTAAAGCCCCGCTCTATGATATGGTTGAAACAATTATCGGTGGAGATTGGGGTAAGGAAGAAGAATTTGGGTCTTATTCAAGAAAGGTTTTATGTGTGAGGGGAGCAGACCTCGATGATATAAAAGTTGGCGAAAAAGGCAAAGCTCCAATTCGTTATATTTTAGATAAAAACTTTAAACAAAAGTCACTTTCAAACCACGAAATAATTGTTGAAATTTCGGGAGGATCTCCTACTCAATCGACAGGTCGTATCGCAATGATTTCTCCAATACTTGCAAATGAATGTGAAAATTCTATCATTTGTACAAATTTCTGTAAAGCTTTGAAAGTTCGAGAACCTTATTCTCATTATTTTTACTTTCTCTGGAATCATTTATACAATAACAAAATTATGTTTATCTATGAAAATGGGTCCAATGGTCTTAAAAATCTAAATCTTACGAATTTGTTGGAGCGAGAAATTTGCAACATACCACCTAAGAAGGTCGCTTTAGATTTTTATAACCTTACAGAGCCAATTTTTTTGAAAATTCAAAGATTGGGTTCTGAATCTGCTCGGCTTGCAACTCTTCGAGATGCCCTACTCCCAAAGTTGATGTCGGGCGAAATTAAATTATCATGATCGCGTTATCTTCATATAATATTTGATGTAATGAGATTTTATCGAGAGAAATGTTTGGCTGCCTTCATGGAGCAATTAAGCGACTGGGTACCAAGCATACAAATACAGAAACTCGTGTTCCTACTGACGGATAATCAGGATGAGAGGGTCTACGACTTTATGCCATATAAATATGGCTGCTATTCCATGCAGTTAAGTCAAGATTTGCGGAATCTGACAAAAGAAGGATATTTACTATGCAAGGAAGATGGCGCAACTCACAACTACAAAATCGCGCGAAACGATTTAGGCCTTAGCAGATTTGTTGAAGAAAAGGATAATAGAGTTATTACTCGCATTATCAAAAGATTTGCTAATATGTCTATTTCTGAATTAATTCGATATACGTATCAGAATTATCCATTTTTCGCCATTAATAGCAAGATGGCAAAAGATATCTTATCTGCTGTTGAATATTCGCATGTAATCAAACAACGCCCACACAAAGAAGACTCCGCTCTCATGACCATCGGATATGAGGGACGATCACTGGAGGAATATATCGTAATTTTATTGCGAAACGATGTGCGCGTACTGTGTGACGTAAGAAAGAATGCTTACAGTCAGAAATTCGGTTTTTCAAAAGCACAGTTGGTTAAAGCATGTGACGGTGCCGGTATACGATACGAGCATATGCCAAATCTCGGGATTGTTTCTGAGAAACGTAAAGATTTAAAAACTCAGTCGGATTATGACAAGTTATTTGATGAGTATGAGTCCACAACTCTTATTGCTGCAAGGAATGAATTGAATCATCTCTTTACACTGCTTCAAAGTGATAAAAGAATTGCATTGACTTGTTTCGAACTTGACCCATTACAATGCCATCGGAGCAGAATTGCAAACAAATTAATGTCTATTTCCCAATGTAATTATACACTCGTAAACCTTTGAATCTATGGCAAAGACTAAAGTACTTGTTACTGTTAAAACATATCCCACCCTATCTCAAAAATACGATGAACTTGTATGCACTGCCGGTTTTTTAGAAGACGGCTCGTGGATAAGGGTATATCCTGTACCGTTCCGGAAATTAGATACTCGTTACAAGAAGTGGCAGTGGATTGAACTCGATTTAGTAAAGAACACATCTGATCCAAGAAAAGAAAGTTATCGACCTGTGGACTACGATGACATAACCCTTGGAGAAATAATAGACACTAAGAAGAATGGATGGGAACAGAGGAAAAAATATGCTTTGAAGAAAGTATATACAAATATGTCAGATCTTATTGCTGAAGCCAAGAATCGTGCCATAGGGACATCGTTAGCCGTTTTTAAACCATCCGAAATTATTGATTTTAAGTATGTACCCTGTAAAAGGGATTGGGATGAGAAAAAAGTAAAGGCTATATATGCCAGAGCTGCACAAGGTAACTTATTTGATACAGAAGAAGAGAAGGAAGTAAAGAAATTATTTCAAATAGTCGATAAAATTCCTTATGAGTTTTCGTATGTATTTAAATCAGAAGATGGGAAAAAGCGTAAACTCATGATAGAAGACTGGGAAGTTTGTGCCCTTTACCGACGCTATGTAAAAGATTACCATCTTTCTGAAATAGAAGCTTGTGAAAAAGTACGAGAAAAATATTTAAACGAATTTGCACGAAAAAAGATTTGTATTTTTTCTTAGGCACTACGTTGCAACATCATTTTACCGGTAAAAATCCTTTCATCATTATAGGAACCTTTGCTCCACCTTATCCGAAACAGAAACCACAGCAACTATCGCTTTTTGATTTCGATTTTGAGAACGACTGAAAATGAATAACACTTATCACTATACGGAAGATTCTTACGAGCAGACGGTTCTGGATCTGTTCAGGGAGATGGACTATGAGGTGCTTCATGGGCCGGATGTTGACGCGGAATTTGGGCGAGACTTAACCGATGCCACAATCCCCGGTAAACTTCGCGAGGCTATGCTGCGCATCAACGGTCAGGATAAGGCTCCGGCTGTCGACGAGGCTATCCGCAAAATCCGTGAGCTGTTTTCGCGTCCACTCATCCCTGCCAATGTGCAACTGACCGACTGGCTTCAAAACGGTCTTGACGTGACTTTCAAAACTGGTGAGGGTGTGCTCCGCAGCGACCATGTGAGAATCCACGACATTGAGCGCCCGGAGAATAACACGTTTCAAGTTGTCAACCAGTGGACTGTTGTCAACGGACAGGCGAAGAAACGGGCAGACATCGTGGTTTTCGTCAACGGACTGCCTATCTCTATTATCGAACTGAAATCACCGAGCCGCGAAATAACCAACTCCGAGGAGGCATATCTGCAACTGCAGAACTATATGAGGCAGGTGCCACAACTCTTCACCGCTGCGCAGATGCTCGTAATCAGCGATATGGCCGACACGCAGGTCGGCACAATCACCGCTCCGATTGACCGTTATATGGAGTGGAAGACTACCGACGGTTCATACGAAAGCACTGCAATCGCTGATTTTCAGACTTTCTTTGAGGGTATCTTTGATCGTAAACGACTTATTGATATAATCGCAGACTTTTCGCTGTCGATGGGGAGCGACACAAAGAAAGCGCGTATCCTTGCCGGTTATCACCAGTATTTTGCTGTTAAGAAAGCGATGCAATGCACGCAGGAAGCTCTCGGACGTAAAGACGGCAAAATCGGTGTGTTTTGGCACACACAAGGTTCAGGGAAAAGTCTTTCAATGGTGTTTTATGCTCATCAGTTGCTCAAAAATCTGCTGAGTGCAACAATACTTGTGCTTACCGACCGCTTGGATCTTAACGACCAGTTGCACTCTACGTTCGCAGCTTGCAGTGACTATCTCCGCCAGACGCCGATAAAGGCCACTGACGGCGACCATTTGTATGAGTTGCTTGAAAAACGCAAAAGCCACGGTATAATCTTTGCAAATATTCAGAAATTCAAAGACCGCAAGGAGGCAATAACCACCCGTAACGACATAATCGTAATGAGCGATGAGGCTCACCGTTCGCAAAGCAATGTCAAGACAAAAGTTGATACTGCAAGCGGTGAATTGAAACTCGGGTTTGCGGCAATCGTGCGGAAATTGCTCCCCAATGCCGCCTTTATCGGCTTTACCGGTACTCCCATCGAGTCTGACGACAATGATACCCGCGAGGTTTTCGGTAACTATATCGACATATACGACATGACCCAGGCGGTAGAAGATGGTGCTACCGTTCCTGTATACTACGAGAGCCGTCTTATAAAGCTCAACCTCGACGCAGAAACATTGCGTTTGCTTGACCGCGAGTATGACAAGCTCGCCGAAGAAGGAGCCGACGATGAAGATATCAAACGCTCCAAGCAGGAGAACGCACAGCTTTATGCCTTACTCCATGCTCCCGAAACCATAGACACACTTTGTCGCGACATAATCGAGCATTATGAGAACAATAGACAAGAACATCTCACCGGTAAGGCTATGATTGTGGCACTTGACCGCGCAACAGGCATAGCCATCTATAAGCGGCTTATCGAGTTGCGCCCCCAGTGGAAAGAGATGATCGGCGTGGTAATGACGCAAGGCAATCAAGACCCGGCGGAATGGAACGATATTATCGGTTCTCCGGCACATAAACAAGAGCTTGCGCGACAGTTCAAGGACAACAACTCGGCGATGAAGATTGCTATTGTTGTTGATATGTGGCTGACTGGGTTTGATGTGCCGAGTCTCGCCACAATGTATGTCTATAAGCCGATGAAAGGTCACAACCTGATGCAGGCAATAGCTCGCGTAAATCGCGTATTCTCGGAAAAGAGCGGCGGCCTGGTAGTGGATTACATAGGCATGGCACAGGCTTTGAAAAAAGCGATGCACGACTATACCAACCGTGATAAAAAGCGGTTCGGTGACCCCGACATAAAGAAAACCGCATATCAGGAATTTCTTTCAACCCTTGACCGCTGTCGCGAGTGTATGAACGGTTTTGACTATTCCGACTTTGCAACCTGCTCGAACCTTCAACGTGCAAATCTCATTAAAGGAGGCGTAAACGTGCTGCTCGACCCCAATAATATTGTCAGCACACGGTGCGAGGGTAACGTTACCAAGTATGATAGCGTTCAAAAGGTATTTATCGACGAGGGCAGGCGTCTTGCACAAGCCACAACATTGTGCCGCAGCCTGTTGTCACCGGCAGAAAAGTTTGAGGAAGCATATTTTGAAGCTGTGCGCACACTCCTTGTGCGCCTTACATCCAACAAGAAAATTACTCGTAAAATTATTGACGAGCGGATTACCAATCTGCTTAAAGTTGCAGTAAAGGCTGACGGAGTTGTAGAAATACTCAACACGAAAGATACTGAGTTCAACCTCTTTGATGAGAAATTCCTCAAGGAGGTGGCAGACATGAAGGAGAAGAACCTCGCTCTTGAACTTCTCAAACGATTACTCGAACAGCATATCCGTAAACATGCTAAGAAGAACATGACGCAAGCCGACAAATTCAGCGAAATGCTTGATGCCCGACTTGCCGAATATCTGCGCGGACTGATAAGCAACGAGGAGGTGATTCAGGAATTGCTTAAAATGGCCCGCGAGCTGAAAGCCCACGCCGAGCAGGCATCGGAGTTTGGCTTAACCGAGGAGGAGCAGGCTTTCTACGACGCACTGACCCGTCCGCAGGCCGTGAAAGATTTCTACGAGAACGACACTCTCGTAGCGATGGCAAAGGAATTAACTGAAGCTCTTCGCAACAGCAAGACCATTGACTGGCGACAGAAAGAGTCAGCCCGCGCCAATATGCGCCGTATGGTAAAGCGTCTGCTCAAAAAGTACAAATACCCACCCGAGGAACAGGAGAAGGCATTGGAGACCGTCATCAAACAGTGCGAGCTATATGCCGACAGTGACGAGTATGACTCGCCTGTTCAAAGTTTCGTACCATATGAGTTCGATAATACAGATTATAATTTAGCAGCAGAACCGTAATATGACACAAAGAAAACATACTATAATTGTTTTAGGTATCTTAGGCTTTTTTTCCCTCGGCTTAGCCTATGTTATCTCCATAAATATGGAGATGGGCTTTTGCTCAATCAATTCAGGCTTAATTTCTAATAATTTTCTCTTTACATGCTTTACCGGCGCATTTGCGAGCTTATTGGTATTAATAGCAACTGAAATACACAGTTTTCAACGAGCTTGTAAAGAATTTGATCAATTCTTATTTTCACAATTAGTATTAATATACGGTCAATTACAAATAGCCGACAAGAACATCACCAAGTTATTAAATAAGACAGATCTCGTCCCCTACAACCTACTAAGTATGTTGTCTAATACCATAAATCAAATAACTCCTTCTTTACGTTCATTGGACTATAATAAGTTTTTTAACACGAGGAAATCTAACATAATAACGGGTATAATTAATAGACTTTACAAT
The DNA here is from genome assembly GCA_958418815.1 of uncultured Bacteroidales bacterium. GTDB lineage: Bacteria > Bacteroidota > Bacteroidia > Bacteroidales > Muribaculaceae > UBA7173. Next base: position 11,713 of record CATZGB010000053.1, read on the forward strand.
ACAGAGATATCTCAAATGGACGAATTATCTCGGAATTGTGTTTATTTACCTATGGCAATTAATACAGATAAGTTGAACTTGTTGAATATGGGGAATTTAAATCCTATTATTACATCAAGCTCGCCGAACACTCAACAGGTTTTAAAAGCACTGTATAATGAGATTTCCCAATTAGAATCAATAATACTATTCGACATTACAGAACTTAATGCTGTATGTAATAATCGTTTTCATTGGAATGAAATAGAGAAGGCAATATCAAATGTTCCTACTATAGACAATTCTTTAGAAGAATTCATTTCCAAATACAAATAATGAATTGCCCCATAACCTCAAATATCTAAAGGCATTATGACGATTGATGATATAATGGCATTGATAGCTTCGGATGAGTCGCGGACTCTGGAGCTGAAGAAGACTACCGGCGAATTGAAAGACGGTATGCATACGGCGTGCGCGTTTCTCAATACTGAGGGTGGCTGGCTGATTTTCGGTGTCGCACCGAAGTCACTGAAGATTATCGGTCAGCAAGTGACCGACGATACTAAGCGGGAGATTGCTCAGGCTCTTGCCGGACTGGAGCCTGCTTACGATATTCCACCCATTTATGTTGACGTTCCGGAGTATCCGGGCAATAAAGTAATTGCATTTCACTTTGATGGTTGGAAATTGGGAGATAAACCCTATACTTTCCGTGGCAGACCTTACTACAAGATTGAGAGCACAACGAAGATTATGCCGCGTGATATGTATGACGAGCGCATTCGGATTCATGAGCCTCATTCCTATTCTTGGGAATCTCTTCCGGCAAGAGGTGTCAGTTTTTCGGATTTGAATCGTGACCGAATACTCGGTTGTATCCGTCTTGGAGTGGAGGGCGGACGAATCCCTGAGTCTGCGTTGACCGCTCCAATTGAGGACACATTGGCAAAGTGGAAACTTACGGTCAATGGTGTGCCGACCAACGGAGCCGCCATGCTTTTCTCTAATAACATATACCCTTACGACAACTTTCAGTTAAGGTTGGCTCGTTTCCTCGGTAACGACAAACTTGAATTCATCGACAATCAACGAGCCGAAGGAAACTTCTTCGACCTCCTTGACGCTGGTATGGCGTTTTTATTCAAGCATCTTAATCTCAGCGGCAAAATCACAAACAGAAGCCTTATGAGGGAGGAACGTCTTGAAGTACCCGTAAGCGCATTGAGAGAAGCCTTAATCAATGCCTTGGCACATCGCCAGTGGGAGAAGGCTAATCTGACAATCAGCATCGCAGTCTACGACGACCGCGTGGAGATTGCCAACCCCGGCATACTTCCACCCAAAATTACAGCCGAAACTATCAAAGATTCGCATGAGTCATACCCATATAATCGGAATATGGCACATGCCCTCTACCGCTCAACCTTCCTTGAAAGCTGGGGCAGCGGCATCCGCCGCATCATCGAAGCCTGCCGCGAGCAAGGCGTTGAAGAACCCACATGGCGTTGGGACGGAGCATTCGTCTATGTCACCTTCAAACGACCGACCAAGCACCGCTCAAGTACCGACCAAGTACTGACCAAGCACGATGATGAACCGCTCAACCACCGCTCAAGTACCGACCAAGTACTGACCAAGCACGATGATGAACCGCTCAACCACCGCTCAACCACCGCTCAACTACCGTCCAACTACCGTCCAAGTACCGCTCAAGTACAGAAACTTATTCTTTCGATGAACGATGAATATATGACAATGAGTGAGTTAATGGAGTGTGTAGGATTAAAGCACCGCACCACATTCCGAGAAAACTACTTGCTTCCTGCCATAGAGGATGGAGCAATAGGGTTATTATATCCTGATGTCCCCAATCACCCGAAACAGAAATATCACTTGACGGAGGACGCAAATAAATGGAAAGAGGCTCATAAATTGTAAATCTGTATGTTTAAAAGTAATATTCAATATGCTACCCAAGCAAAAGGTTCTATTGGTGAAATGTATCTTACCATAAGGCTATTGTTGCTTGGTCATGACGTAGCCAATACAAATTTCACTGTAAAAAATACTGCTTATTACGATCTATTATGTAGAAAAGATGGGAAAGGTAAGGCCTATCCTCTACAAGTAAAAACCTCTTTCTCTAATTCGTTTAGAGTTGGAATGAATCATGGTGACTTTATAGATGAAAACGGATGTTTTGCAGAAATCAAAGGCAGAAAACGTGCAGAAGAAAAAGTACAGTGTTCATGGGCCTTCGTAGAGTGCAACGGAACAGAGTCAAATCCTGAATTTAGAGTTTTCATACTAAACAGACAACAAGTTATTGATTTAATTGTGGCATCTGAATATTGGTATCTAACGGATTGCGGGAAAAATATACCTCATGTTAAGCCATCAGGCGATGTGGGATTAATTTCAATTTGGCTTGAAGGTAAATCTGGTGAAGTTACAAAACTGCATACCACTATTTTCCCAAATCCATTAAATGGGATAAGTCAAGAAAATAAGTGGGATAATATTTGGAAGTAAAATTATAGACAAGAGCTAATTAATGGTTGAATATAAATTTGAATCCATATATTTATTCGTGGACATAATCTATCAAGCTGTCAAATCTGAAGTGGAGTTTTGGAACTTTGATACAAATGAATTCATTAAGAGTGCCACTACTTTTCAGAGAAAATCTCTGTTGCATATATACGTAGAATCTACTTTATTCAATTATTATCACAGAGATTTTCGTAAGAATGGAGATTGTTATGGGGAAGATAACATTAATGAATGGCAGTCAATATTTTCGACTTATAATGTAAAACTCAAGTTCCCTAATTGCGACTTTTACGTCTCAGAAGAAAACGATTGCGTATATAATTGGTTCTTAGAGAATGAAGCCTGTTTCAAAAAATTATTTAAAGTCATTTCGATAGAGATTGTTCACATATTATTTGCCAATAAGAACTTTTTAGTGAAGTTCAATGAATTAGCAAGAAAAAGCTATGATGGAATATCTGATTCCTTATTAACGGAAAAGGGAACAATAAAACGTGTAGCCATTCCTAAATGGGTTAAGAAAGCTGTATTTTACCGTGATTATGGTCATTGCGTTTTTTGCAATAAAGATTTATCAGGTATTTTCTCAACATTGGCAACTTCTAATTATGACCATATTATACCATTAGAGAAACATGGATTCAATGATATATGCAATATACAATTATCATGCGAGTGTTGCAATAAAAGTAAAGGTGCAAAAGAAAGATATCCGATATACAAATACGAACCCAGATGGTAATAAAAGGATTATGGATTAATACTAAATAACGTGAGTTCGATATAAGGAATCAGAACAAAGTTAGCTGGTTATCTGTCACAA
>CATZGB010000054.1 GCA_958418815.1 uncultured Bacteroidales bacterium
GCTAATGCCGACTTGAAAATCTATAATCAAGTCGGCTTTTTTCGGACGGATACCCAGCTTCAATCCCTTGAATCCAATCTGGAGCGAAGCGACCAAATCCGTGGAATCCGTGGAATCCGCGTATCTGTGAAATCTGTAAAATCTGTGGAATCTGCGAGCCTCCCAGGGAGCGAAGCGACCTTTAATCCGCGAGGTTCAGTTGAGGATGGAGGCGATGACTATCACCGCGAGGGTCAGGGCGAAGGCGGCTATCATAAGGTCGGAGGCCACGAGGCGGTAGACCCTGACGGTGGAAATTTCACGGAGGAGCGACGCGGAGGGGGTCAGCGAGCGCAGGGCGGCGCCGGGGGTGAGCTGCTTCAGGATGACGCGCGATGAGTCGAGGACGCCTATTGTCTGATGGGCGCCTGAAGCCGCCTGTGGTTCGAGGAGACGGCCTGCCGACAGGCGCGCCGCGTGGTAGCACACAAAGCCGAACAACGAACCGATGATGGCCCCGACAAGCAGGTCGCCGGGATAATGCACCCCAAGGTAGAGCCGCGAATAAGAGTTGAGCAACGCCCATCCGACGATGAACAACGTGAAGGCGCGCCGCCTTACAAACAGGGCGACAAAGACGGTAAGGGCAAAGGAGTTGGCCGCGTGGCAGGAGGGGAACCCGTATGAGCCGCCACGGTAGCCGTTGACGATATACGCCATCCCGGAGATGGAGTTCTCGATGTTGGATGGCCTGAGCCTTTCGACCGCCGGACGGATGACAGAGGCGCACACCTGGTCGGTCAGCACGATGGCACACACGAGCGAGAGGAGATAGACCGTGGCGGTCTGCCAGCGGCAGCTCCTGAACAGAATCCACAGAATCATCGCGTACATCGGTATCCATATGAAACGACCGGTGAACATAGTCATGAAGCTGTCGAAAAACGGGCTGTTGGCACCGTTGACCGCCAGAAAAATCGAGGTATCGAGATTGTCGAGGAATTCTATCATCGCAAGGTCAGAGAAAGATGGAGTGTGTCGTCATTATTTAACGCCGCCTGCAGCTCCGTTATTGTCTTCCGGGATGGTTTTAACTAAAGTTTCACAACCGGGCGAGGGTAGCGTAGAGGTCGCGCAGAAACGCCTTGGCGGCTGTCAGCAGCGGTGCCTCCCCCTCTGCCGTCGGCATATCCCCTCCCCGCCAGACCACCGCGTCAGCGTCGGGATTGTAGACCAGGGTGTCGGCGGGGGTCACCACCCCGATGAGCGACGGCTCGGTGAACACCGCCACCGGGGCTGTCTCCACGTCGAATATGTCGCGCGAATAGCGCAGGCCGGTGGAGGGGAGCCCCATCATGGCCAGCAGCGTGGCCGCCAGGTCGGTCTGCGAGGCGAGCTTGTCGACCCGCTCCCCGCCTACGGTCAATGCCCCTCCGGCCAGCACCAGCGGTATGTGGTGGCGTTCCAGGGGGGAGTCGATGTTCTCGGGCCAGCAACCATAATGGTCGGGCAGCACCACCAGCAGGGTCTTCTGCCAGTTGGGCAAGGTGCGCAGCGAGTCGACAAACACCGTCAGGCAGGAGTCGGTGTAGGCGAATGCGTTCTTGCGCGGCTCCGAGGCGAAACGTGGATTGGCATACGGCACCGCAAAGGGCTCATGGGAGCTGGAGGTCTGCACCACCGACAGCCGCGGCACCCCGCGGCTGCGCCCTGTAGCCGCCTCCTTTATCCCCTCGAACGCCTTGGCGAACACCTTCTCGTCGTGCGCACCCCACTTCGATGTGCGGTCTGCCACCGGGAAATCCTTGTCAGACACAATCGTCGAGAATCCCGACGACACCAGGTAAGCCTGCATGTTGGTGAAATTGGCGTCGCCGCCATAATAATACGCCGCGTCATATCCCTGGTCGCGCAGGATGGAGGGGAACGACGGCAGCCGCTCAAACTTGTCGACATATTTCAACAGGCTGGTCGACGGGGGCGCGGGGAAGGAGCTGAGAATCGCCGCCAGCCCCCTGTCGGTGCGGAACGAGGAGGCGTAGAAGTTGGTGAACAGCATCCCCTCCCGGGCGAGCGAGTCAAGTCCCGGGGCGACATCCTCCCCTCCGAGCGACGGCATCAGATGGGCCGAGAAACTCTCGAGAATCACCATCACGATGTCGGGGCGCGAGGTAGACAGCAGCCCCGTCGCCAGGGTGTCTGTCGCCTCCATGCCGGCAGTGACCGGCAACGCATGCGCGACGCTGTCGGGGGTGGCATACAGCAGCCTGCCGACTATCTCCGCCGCCGTCTCGTCATCCATGAAATCATACTCCTTGTCGAAACCGCCCTGGTGAGTGGCCGAGTAAAGGAGGCTGAACACCGGATTGACAGCCGCATGGTTGAGCCGCTGGTTGGTGGAGAAATATGCCCGACTTAGGTTCATCGTCGAGACAGTGACGCTCCCGCGTATCGGGATGAACAGCAGCCCGGTGACAAACAGCATCACCACCGGCTCCCACACCCGCCTGCGGCCCCGGGCGGGAGCCACATCCACCTGTCCGGCGGTGTAGCGGTAGAGCAGCCACATGCCCCAGCATATGGCCCCCATCCCGGTGATGCCCGCCAGCCAGTGCCACCACTCCACGCTGGCCATCGCCGCCGTCGGAGAGGTGGTGAAGTAAAACACCGGGGTCATGTCGAGCCTGAAACCCCAGCTGCCATACAGCCCCAGGTCAAGACAGTAAATGACGGCAACCAGCGCGGCCGCCACCGCCATGTAGATGTCCATGGCCCTGCGCAGCCAGCCTCCTCGCGAGACAAGCTCGCCGACGAGCAGCAGGCCCGGAACCACCGTCAGGTAACCGGCCACACACAGGTCCATCGACAGGCCGTGGCGCACCACGTCGAGCCACTGGGCCGCAGTCGCCCCCACCACCGAAGCGTAGACGGTGAGGAACACCGGCTTCATCAGCATGAAGACCACCACAAACAGCAGGTATATCCACAGGAATTTCAGAAGTGCCTTTTTCATCAGCGCCGCAAGGTTACAGGGTCAGGAAAGAGAGGTGAAGTTTTTTTGAAAAAAATCATCCCGGCGATTAAACCTTCGCCGCCGGGGATGGTCAAAGAGGCATAAAGATAATAAAGCAATTGTCTACATAGCGCCGAGAGCGCACCCTGAGAGCTTCAAAAAACAAAACCCGCCGGACTCTGCCGAGAGAGCCCGGCGGTGTTTTTTCCTTATGCCGTCGCCGGCTCGCCTTGCCGGCCAACAGGGGGTGGCCCGGAGGCTCACTCCTCGTTGCCCGAGAACTCCATCAGGTATGCCTTGATGAAGTCGTCGATGTCGCCGTCCATCACCCCGTTGACATCCGAGGTCTGGAAGTTGGTGCGGTGGTCCTTCACGCGGCGGTCGTCGAAGACATAGCTGCGTATCTGCGAGCCCCACTCGATTTTCATCTTGCCGGCCTCCACCTTTGCCTGCTCCTCCATGCGGTGGGCAAGCTCCTTCTCGTAAAGTATGGAGCGGAGATGACGCAGGGCGTTCTCGCGGTTCTTGGGCTGGTCTCGGGTCTCGGTGTTCTCGATGAGGATTTCCTCCTTCTCGCCGGTGTACGGGTCGGTGTACTGGTAGCGCAGGCGCACACCCGACTCCACCTTGTTGACATTCTGGCCGCCTGCGCCTCCCGAGCGGAAAGTGTCCCACGACATCAGCGCCGGCTCGACCTTCACCTCTATGGCGTCATCGACCAGCGGGGTGACAAACACCGACGCGAACGATGTCATGCGCTTGCCCTGGGCGTTGTAGGGCGACACACGCACCAGGCGATGCACGCCGTTCTCGCTCTTGAGGTATCCGTAGGCGAAGTCTCCCTCGACATTTATCGTGCAAGACTTGATGCCTGCCTCGTCACCTTCGAGGAGGTTGGCGATCGAGGTCTTGTAGCCATGTTTCTCGCAATAGCGCAGGTACATGCGCATCAGCATCTGCGCCCAGTCCTGGCTCTCGGTGCCCCCCGCGCCGGAGTTGATTTTCAAAACCACTCCCATGTGGTCCTCCTCGCGGCGGAGCATGTTGCGCAGCTCCAGGGCCTCGATTTTGGCCATGGCGGCTGAGTACATCGAGTCGAGCTCGGCCTCCTCGAGCAGCTCCTCCTTGTAGAAATCCCAGCCATTCTGCAGCTCATCCACAGCGGTCTCGATTTCCTTGTAGCCGTCCACCCATGCCTGCAGGTCCTTGATTTTCTTCATCTGGGCCTGCGCCTCCTTGGGATGCTCCCAGAAGTCAGGCACATGGGTGCGGAGCTCCTCCTCCTCGATCTGTATCTTCTTATTGTCGACATCGAGATACCGCCTGAGCGCGTCCTTGCGCTCGACGGCCTCTTTAAGTTGTTCCTGAGTAATCATATACGGGATTTAATATCACCACAAAGTTACGAAAAATCCCTTGAAAGAGCAAAACCCCGGCGTGACCGCCCCGGAGGCTCAGAGCATCTGACGGTAATCGCGCATCATCTGCAGGTAGACAGCCAGGCCGATGGCCAGCCCGACGACAATCCCCACGGCGAGCGCCCACCTGATCTCACCGCCGCCGAGATAGATGAAATACAGCGACACCACGAAGACGGCACAGGGGATGAGCAGCAGCTGGAACAGGTGATGGCGGCGGCGGTAGAAACGGGCCTTGGCGGCCACCTCCTCCACCCCGTCGACCGACAGGTCTATCCCCTTCACGCCCCTGTAAAGGTAATAATCCATCACAGCAGCGATGATGAAAAACACCATCACAGCCGCCATTCCCCACCAGGGGAGCAATCGCGCCATCGGCAAGGAGCACATCATACCCGCCGGGGCCACTCCGGCGAACATCATCCGGTAACGCCCCATTAGACGTTCGCGGGCCGAGGTGACGCGTCCGGAGGTGACATTGTCTATCATCCGGTCATCATAAAAGGGGGGCCGGGAATTGCGGCGCTGAGCCGCGTCATTGCCGGCATCGGAGGCATTGAGCCTGCGCCATTTATCCTTGAGTTCTTCTGGTGTCATAGGTCAGGGGTCAGTGAGGTTAGTTTTTCTTTTGCGCGGCGCAGCCGTGAGGCGATGGTGTTGCGCGGCTGCCCCATGATTGAGGCAATCTCGTCATATGAATGCTCGTCGAGCCAGAGCAGTATCAACGCCTTGTCAGACGGGCCCAGGCGGTTGATCATCCGGTACATCTCCCTGAGCATCGCCGCCTTCTCGTCATCCTCGGCGATAAGCTCGGGATGCTCGTCGATGGGGACACTGCCGCCCCCCTTGCGGTGCTTGCGGAAGAAAGAGACACAGCTGTTGAGGGTCACGCGGTAAATCCATGTCGACAGGCTCGCCTCCCCCCTGAAACGCGGGAATCCGCGCCAGAGGTTGACCAGCGCCTCCTGCCGCAGGTCGGCGAAGTCGGCGAGGTCTGCCGCGTAGAAATAGCAGACCTTGCGGATGACCCCGTCATGCCGGCGTATGGTCTCCTCGAATGACCGTTTCAGGTCCTCCGCGCCGTCTCCTTTATGTTTGTCTTCAAGTCTCATCTACCAGGTTTGACGCGAGATTTCCCCGATAGTTTCACACCCCTGGCAGAAAAAAACGACCTTTGCCCTCGCGCAACGCCCCTGTGATTTCGCCGAAAAACACCAAATATTGGCCTTTCCGGACTTTTTGCCACCTCAAAAAGGCAAAATATTGCCAAAAGTTTTGAACAAACCAAAAACAATCGTACTTTTGCCACAAGAGTCAATCAATCGCGAAAGCCAACCAACCACGCACTGTATTCCTAATCACACTAATCACAACATGAACAAGTACCTGTTGCTATTGACATCGCTGACGGCCATGACGATGACCGCCCAGCCGCCGACGGTCTCCAAGACCGTGAGTGTCAACCCGGAGAGCTACGCCTTGTCTGCCTCGCCGCTGCCTTACGCCCCTGTGAGGCACAACACCGGCGGCCGGCGCGTCTCCCCGCCCCACGCCATGGGGAGGATGCAGATGGCCCCGGCCAAGTCGCAGACAACCCTCAATGTGGCGATAAACGGCTTCGTGGCCTACTCCGACAACGATCCCCAGTCGGGCGCCCCTGTCACCCCCAAAGGGATGTACCGCGTCGACAACTCAGGCTTCACCAACCTCGACGCCACCGATTTCTCGCAGGACCTGGACGCAAGCTATGGGGGCACCGTGGCCGGCGACAGCTATTATTGCGCCTATGTCTGGGACAGCCAGACATCCGAAATCGGCCTGGTGCCGTTTCTCCAGCAGTGGGACACCTCGTCGTGGAACCTGACCGACGCCAATTTCTGCGACTCCTCGATACTCGGGTGGGACTGGACATATGACCCGGTCAGCAAGCGCATATACGGCCTTTTCCCCTCAGGCAACAAATCGGTGCTGGGGGTGGTGGATGTCGACAACAAGACCCGCGCTGACATCGGCCAGCTCGACCGCAGCTTCGTCTCGATAGCGGCATCGGCCGACGGAGTGCTTTACGGCATCGACTTCGAGGCCGGACAGCTCTGGACAATCAATCCCGCCAACGGCTCCACGACATTCGTGGGAAGCACCGGGGTGACCACCGCCTACACCGCCTCGGCCTGTTATGACCAATATTCCGGCAAGATACTCTGGACCCCGACATCCGCCTCTGGCGACGCGGCCCTCTACGCCATAGACCCGGCCACGGCGGCCACCGTCAAAGTGATGGATTTCCCCGCCGGCGAGCAGGTGCTGGGCATCTACGCCGTGGCCCCGCCGGTGTCGCCCGGTGTTCCCCCCGGAGTGTCAGACATGACCTTTGACTTCCCCGGAGGAGCCTTGAGCGGCAATGTGTCGTTCACCACCCCCGCGGCCAACCAGGACGGCTCCACATCAGACAGCATGACCTGCCGGCTGACAGTCGACGGCGAGGAGGTCCACTCGGCCACCGTCGGCTACGCCCAGACAGTCACCCTGCCCGTCTCGGTCGAGGCCCCTGGCATGCACACATTCGCCGTCACCCTTGCCACGACCCAGGGCGACGGGCCTGAACGCTCATTCAGCAGCTATGTCGGATTCGGCATCCCCAAGGCCCCCGTCGCCACAGTGACGCGCGAGGGCAATGTCAACCATCTCTCCTGGACGGCTGTCACCGAGACCGCCGACGGCGGATACATCGACCCGGCGGCTATCATCTACGACATCGTGCGCCAGCCCGGCTCAGTGGCCGTGGCGCAAGACCTGAAAGCCACATCGCTCGACGACGTGGCCGAGGCCGAGCATGAGTTATCATACTTCTACTACGAACTCACCGCCTGCAACGGAGGACGCCGCTCAGAGACAGCCCTCTCCAACAGGCTCGACTCGGGCCACATCACGCCCCCCTACCTCCAGACATTCGACGACGACGCTTCGCTCGAGGGATTCACCATCCTCGACATCAACGACGACGGCATCAAGTGGGTCATCGACGGACAGGCCGCCTACCTGAAATACAACTCCCAGCTGGCCGCCGACGACTGGCTCATCTCCCCGCCTGTGGTGCTTGAGGCAGACAAGACATACCGCGTATCGGCCGACGTGAAAGGCCGGTCAGCCTCATACGAGGAGAAATTCAGCATCAGCCTGGGCGATGAGGCCCGGCCCGAGGCGATGACCATACCGGTTGTCGGGGAGACCGCCATCAAGAGCGCCACATTCGCCGACTACGGGGAATATGTCTCCGTGCCCGCCACCGGGCTGTATTTCATCGGAGTCCACGGCTTCAGCGACAAGAACAAGTACGCGCTCATCGTCGACAACCTGAGCGTATCGGCCCCGACTTCGCTCGAGGCTCCCGGCGAGGCCACCGGCCTCCATGTGGTGCCATCCCCCGACGGCTCCCCCTCGGCCACGGTCAGCCTGACCGCCCCCGAGGTCAACCTCGGCGGAGGCCCCCTCTCTGAAATCACCAGGCTCACTGTGAGCCGCGCGGGACAGGTGGTGAAGACCTTCGACAATCCCCAGCCCGGCGAGACACTGCCGCTGGTGATCACCGCCGACGAGGAGGGTGAATACTCCTGCACGGCCGTGGCCGAGAACTCCCACGGCACCGGCAAGGAACTTCTCTTCAAACTCTACCTCGGGGTCAATGTCCCGGGCAACCCCGCAAACATCACCGCCGGGGAGACCAAGCCCGGCACGGTGTGTGTCTCCTGGGACGCCCCGGCCAACGACGCCGACGGCAACCCGATGAACGCCGACCTGATACAATACACCCTCTACCGCCCCAACGAGGATGGCTACCTGGTGGCCCTGGCCCGCGACCTGAGCGAGACCTCCTACACCTACCTGGCCCGTCCGACCTCGGTGGAGCAGGCTTTCGAGAGCTACGGGGTGCAGGCCAAGACCCGCCGCGGCGTGTCGGCCATAATGCGCTCGCGCGCCATCCCGGTAGGCACACCCTATGACCTCCCCTACATCGAGTCTTACGCCGGTGGCTACGCCCACCACATCTGGTCGGAGAGATTCATCACCGGCGGCGAATGGGACATCTACGACGACGCCACCCTGGCCGGACTCTCGTCGGTCGACGGTGACGGCGGATTCGTGGCTATGTACAGCAACATCGCAACGGAGAAATCGATGCTCCACACCGGAAAGATCGACCTCGCCGACGCGCAGAACCCCGTGCTGACTTTCTACACCTACAACATCATTGTCCGTGACCCCGACACCGGCGAGGTGGCCGGCACCCTGGACCAGAACCTGCTTGAGGTGCTGATAAACGACCGCACCCAGGATTTCGTGGTGGTCAAGGAGATGTCGATGGACCAGCTGCCTCTCGAGGGGTGGAACCGCATCACCGTCGACCTCTCGGCCTACAAGGGGAAGGTAATCGAACTCGGCTTCGCGGCCACCACCGTCAACAAGCAGTACAACCTGCTCGACGACATCAGGGTGTTTGACCAGCTCCCCCACAACCTGACCGCCACCGCCATCTCCGCCCCCTCCAAGGCACAGCCCAATGTGGGATTCAACGTGGCCGTCACCCTTGAGAACAACGGCAGCAACCCGTCGGAGGCCTACACAGTGGAGCTGACACGCAACGGCGCGGGCGTCGCCACCATCGACGGCCCGCAGCTCGAGTCGGGCGCGCGCGCCACTGTGACCTTCCCCCAGATGCTGAATGTCACCGAGGCCGACACCCATGACTACGCCGCCATAATCCACTACGGACTTGACAACCTGGCCGACGACAACCTCACCAAGACCGTCACCACCCGCCTGATCCACTCCGGCGTGCCGGTGCCGACAGGGCTTGCAGGCAACGCCGCCAGCAACGGCGTGAACCTCACATGGGCCGAACCCGACCTCAATGTGGTGGTGACCGACGAGGTGACCGACGACTTCGAGAGCTACGAGCCATTCGCCCAGGACAACATCGGCGGATGGACCCTGGTCGACAATGACGGCCTCCCCATCGGCGACATGAGCGCCATCGGCATGCCCGGCATCACCCGTGGCTCTACCCTGGCCTGGTTTGTCAACGACGCGTCGTTCGCCGGATGGCAGCAGACCATCGACGGACACTCCGGCGACAAGTTCCTCGCCACGGTCTATTCCGAAGGGGGAGCCAACGACGACTGGATCATCTCGCCCCGACTGGCCGGCAACGCCCAGACAATATCATTCTACGCCCGCAGCTACAACGCCCGCTACCTGGAGTCAATGGAGATGCTCTACTCCTCCACCGACGACGACCTTGAGTCGTTCACCAGCGTGAGGTCTGTGCCCAGCGTCGACGCCTCCTGGAAGCTCTACACCTTCGACATCCCCGAGGGTAGCGAGTACTTCGCCATCCGCTGCGTCTCCGACGACAAGGCCATGCTCTTTGTCGACGACATCACCTACGCCCCCTACCGCGAAGCGATAATGGAGGTCGACGGCTACAACATATACCGCGACGGGGAGCGTGTCAACGACGACCCCGCCCTGGAGACCGCCTATGTCGACAATGTCTCACTCGATGTCACCCGCACCTACAGCTACGCCGTGTCGGCCCTCTACGGGCAGACCGAGTCACGAGCCTCAGAGCCCGTGGAGGTAGCCGTGCAATCCGCCTTGGCGGCTGCCTCCGGCTCTCAGGCGGTTGTCTCGGCCTCACCGGGCCTGATCACAGTCAGCGGCTGCGACGGGCTTGACATCAGCGTCACCGACCTCAGCGGACGCGTCATCAGCCAGGCCACCGCCCGGGGCACCTTCACGGCAGCCGTGGCCCCCGGAGTCTACATCGTCAAGGCCGGCGCGACAGTCCACAAGCTTCTCGTCCCGTAACGGCCTGAAGCCACAGTAAAGGCATCGCGGGTCCCTCAGACCTCCCTTCCCGGAGGCCTGCGGGACCCGCGAAATCTTTTTCCCGCAGTATTTTGTCGCGAAGTGTATGGTTTTGTCGGCGGGTGGACTTGCAGGGTCGCGGGATTGTTGCTAACTTTGTGTCACACTGCAGCCACAAGCCTGTCAACCGGATTATCCACACCCGGCTGCCCGACGGGAAGTGACCGCATTGTTGACCAACTCACAAAAAACAGATACACAGACATGTTTTCAGGAATAGTAGAGGAGGCGGCCGTCGTTGCCGCCCTCGACCGCGATGGGGGCAACCTCCATCTGACATTGCGCTGCTCGTTTGCCGACGAGCTGAAAATCGACCAGTCGGTGGCCCACAACGGGGTCTGCCTGACCGTGGTGTCGCTCAACGGCGACGGCACCTACACGGTGACCGCCATCGAGGAGACGCTGCGCCGCTCCAACCTCGGCGACCTCAAGGTCGGCGACCTGGTGAATGTCGAGCGGTGCATGGTGATGAACGGCCGCCTCGACGGCCACATCGTCCAGGGGCATGTCGACTGCACGGCGCGCTGCACCGAGGTGGAGCAGCTTGACGGCTCGGCGTATTTCAAATTCGAGTATGATGTCGACCCGGCCATGGCGCGCCAGGGATATGTCACCGTCGAGAAAGGGTCGGTGACGGTCAACGGCGTGAGCCTCACCGTCTGCGACTCGCAGCCCGACTCATTCAGGGTGGCCATCATCCCCTACACGATGCAACACACCAACTTCTGCCGCATCGCCGCCGGAAGCCGCGTCAACCTCGAGTTTGACATAATCGGGAAATACATCGCCCGCATCTCGTCCCTCTCATGAGCCATCAATCCATCCCTTGAATCCAATACTTGCATTCTATAAAAACAAACATCTTCCTGCAATGAAATCAAGATTTGCCGTCACGGGTGCGGCCCTGGCCCTGGTATCGGCCAGCGCGTTCCCGTCGATATTCCCCGAACCTGACCAGACCCCTCCCCTGCCCCCTTGCAGCGTGCGCGCCGACAGCGTCGGCCCCGAGCTGCGCACCATTGTCGTGACAGCCCTCAACGACGAGATTTTCCGTGTCGACAACTACCTGCCGGGCCAGGCCCCGGCCCCGTCGAAGACCGCCGTGGCCCGCGAAGGGATGTTCACCGGGGGCTTGATCGAGAACCCCGCTATCGGGGTGCTGACATCGCCGCTCGGCACCGTCGCCACCCTCGACAAAGCCACCGGCGCCGTCACCATCACAGCCGGCAAGGGGAAAGGAATCTATGACAACGGCGAACGTCCCAGCGACGCGTCAGGCCGCAAGACCCTGACCCTCGCCCCCATCGGCGGAGGCGGCTCATTCTACGGCGGTGGCGAACGCGGCTACCGACTCAACCTGGCCGGCGACACCCTGGTGATGTACAACCGCCAGAACTACGGCTACACCGGCAACGACCCCCGCATACGCCAGATGAACATCACTATGCCCCTGCTGGTCGCCCCCGAGGGTTACGGCATACTTATGGATGACTACGCCGCCGCCGAGCTGGTGGCCTCCAACCCGCTGAAATATGCCTCGGAGACACCCGGCCCGCTCTCATACTACTTCTTCGCCTCCCCCGAGGGGATGCCCGGGGTGGCCTCCCGCGTGGCCGACCTCACCGGACATCAGGACCTCCCCCCATTCTGGGCCCTGGGTTACATCACTTCGAAATACGGCTACCGCACCGAGGCCGAGACCCTCGGCGTGGCCGACTCGCTGCGCCGCGCCGGATATCCCCTCGACGGCATGGTCCTCGACCTCTACTGGTATGGCAAGGAACAGGACATGGGCCGTCTGGCCTGGGATCCCGAGCAATGGCCCACTTACCGCAAGATGCTCGCCGACCTGAAGAAGGATGGCGTCAACATGGTGGCCATCTCCCAGCCCTATGTGCTGCGCAACGGCCGCGCCATCGACAACTACAACTATCTCGCCCCCCGGGGGATGTTCGGCAAAGACTCCCTCGGCAATGTCAAGGAGGTGAAGATATGGGTAGGCGAGGGAGGCATGCTCGATGTCTCCAACCCCGAGACACGCAAGTGGATGCGCGAGCGCTACAAGGCCCTCACCGACAGCGGCATGACCGGATGGTGGGGCGACCTGGGCGAACCTGAGGTGCATCCTGACGGCATGTACCACCACAACGGCCTGACCACCCGCCAGTATCACAACCTCTACGGCAACGAGTGGAGCCAGATCATCCACGACCTCTTCAAGGAGGAATATCCCGACACACGCCTGATGACACTGATGCGCGGCGGCACCGCCGGGCTGCAGCGTTTCTCGGTCTTCCCCTGGTCGACCGACGTGTCGCGCTCGTGGGGCGGCCTCGAGCCCCAGATACGCATCATGCTCAACTCGGGCCTCAGCGGCCTGGGCTACATGAGCCATGACGTTGGCGGCTTCGCCGTCGACCCCTCCAACCCTGTCGACCCCGAGCTGTATGTGCGCTGGTGCCAGCTGGGCCTCTTCTCACCGGTGCTGCGCACCCACGCCACCCGCGCCGCCGAGCCTTACAAGTATCCCGAGCAGCAGCACATCCTCCTCCCCCTGATAAAGGAGCGCTACCGCTGGCTCCCCTACAACTACACCCTGGCCGCCGACAACGCCCGCTTCGGCCTGCCGCTGGTGCGCCCGCTGGGATATTACGACGAAGACCCCTCGCTCTACGACTCGGTCAGCGACCAGTATCTCTGGGGCCGCGACGTGATGGTGGCCCCGGTGATGACCCAGGGCGCGACATCGCGCAAGGTGGTATTCCCCGCCGGGACATGGGTAGATATCAACAACCCCGCCAACGTATATGAGGGAGGCTCTGAGGCCGTGGTCGACGCGCCCCTCGAGACGCTCCCCCTCTTCGCCCGCGCCGGCGCGCTGCTCCCCAAGGCCGACTACGGCATGCGCAACACGGGCGACTACGACCCCTCGCGCTACACCATCGACTATTACCCCGTGGCAGGGCTGCAGGGGAAGACATCCTACACCCTCTTCGAGGACAACCGCCTCTCGGCCAAATCGCTTATACAAGGACAGTACGCGCTTATTGACATCACCGCCGACAACCTCCCGGGCAGCATCACCCTCACCGTGGCCAAGCCCGAGACGACCTACCGCGAGATGCCCTCCAAGCGTGGCATAACCTTTGTCATCCACAATGTCGACCGTCCGCGCAAGGTGACCTCCGCGGCAAAAATCAAGCAGAGCTACGACAAGAAGACCCGCACCCTGACCATCTCGGCCTCGGGCGTGGAGCTTCCCCTCGAGGTAACCATCACGAAATAAGACCTCCCTGCCGGAGACATCCGCCCCGGGTGATACCACAAAGTGAGTAGCCCGGGGCGCGGTGTCTCCGGCCCGCGGCCTCTCTCCCGCCCCGGCGATAGCATATTGTAGGTAATTTGCATCCAGGGAGATACAACGTAACGCAATAATACCTATCTTTGTATCGGAAACAACGGGAAAGCCATCTCCGGGTTTCCAGTCTTATAGATTTGAAATACCAGTTTATAGCGAATAAAACGTAAGCCATAAAGCAGCCCCGACGTGAGCCGGGGCTGTTTTGCGTCAGGACTGCTCCTGGGAAACCGTATGAAGCCCGCGGGTCAGTCGCGGAGCTTGTCGGCCAGATTGTCGACAAAGTCGGCCCCCTTCTCCAGGGTGTCGGCGGTGAAGCCTTTCACCTTGTCAAGGATAGACGAACCCTTCTCGACGGCGGCATCCTTGATGTCGCCAGCCTTATCCTTCAGCTGGGCGGCCTTTTCGGCGGCAGCCTCCTTGAGGTCGGCAGCCTTCTCCGCCGCCTGTTCTTTCAGGCCGGCAGCCTTGTCTTTGAGCTGGGCGGCTTTCTCGGCGGCCTGCTCCTTGAGCTGCGCGCCCTTTTCAGCCGCGTTGTCCTTCAGGGCGGCGGCCTCATCCTTGGCAGCCACCTTGGCGGCAGCCGCGCTCACCTCTGCGGCAGTCTGCGACACCTTGGCCGCGGCCTGTGCCATCTGTTCTTTTGTCATTTCCATAGTTGTAGCAGTTAGGTTTAATAATTCAGGTTACTGTGTATAAACCATCACGGAGGCCCCCCGGTTCGACAACAAACCTTAAAAAGCCCCGAGGCTCCCCGAAAACACGCCGCCCCCTGAGCCCCGGATTCCATCACGAATCCACCCCACGTCACCCCCAAAAAACACCCCCGAAACCGCCCGCGTCACCCCGGATTCCATCACGAATCCACCCGCGTCACCCCAAAAAACACCCACG
>CATZGB010000055.1 GCA_958418815.1 uncultured Bacteroidales bacterium
AAGTTCGCAACCAAAAACGCTTTGATAAAGTCGGCCTATTTCGGACGGATACTATCCTACCACATACATTCCCTCAAGAAAGAGGTCGCCGGCAAATATGGACTTCCGCTGGCCACTTCGGCCGACTTCAAGCGGCTGTCATCGGCCATGATGGAGGCCGGCGCCGGCTATCTGTCACAGTCGACGCTGAAACGGCTGTGGGGATATGTCAAAGACACACAGGCCAAGCATCTGACCACGCTCGACATCCTGGCGCGGTATGTCGGATGCGATGATTTCCACTCGTTCTGCAAAGCCCGTTACCCCGGCGACAGCCCAGAGAGCGGATTCGCCTCGGGCGACACCCTCGGAGTGGAGAGCATCTGCCAAGGGGAGACAGTCGCGCTCTCCTGGGCCCCCAACCGGGAAATGACCCTGAGATACCTCGGGGAGATGACATTCGAGATCGTGGAGTCGGCCAACACCCGCCTCGCCCCCGGCACACGGGTGAGATGCCTGCGGTTTGTCGCCGGGGAGCCGCTGCTGCTCGACCTGGTCTCAGACCATCACGGCGAGTCGATGGTCTACATCGTCGGGAAGCATGGGGGTATCAGATGGAGTCGGCCCGGTTGCTGAAATCCGCCAGCATCCGCTCGATCCGGCCGCGATGGGAGGCCAGGGCGGGGTCATAAATCGTGGCCCATCCCGGAGCCTGGCGCGATATGAAGTCCGTAGGGCATCGTTCCAGCAGGGGGGCGAACGCCGAGGCGATCCTGCGGTCCATGGCGAGGCATACGCGGCCTATGCGCGCCGACCTCGCATCGCGGGAGAGAGAGGCATCAGAGGCAATCGCGGCGACCGAGTCGGCCGACGCGCCCAGCTCCACAAGAAGCTCCCTGACGATGGCGTCATGGTCGGCAACCAATCCGGCATGTTCCCGGGAAACCACATCCGCCTGAATGGCGGCGGAGGGGCATGGCGCGATTTCACCCTGCGACACCTGCCCTGGACCTGCCGGCTCCGCTCCACGCCCGGTCTGGATGCATACCGTCCCGGCGGCTGAGATTGCCATTCCATCTTCTGTACTTGCTGCATCGCGCGTAACCAGGAGGGCAACCATACCTGTCACCGCCACGGCCACACCAAGGGCCATCAGGGCGACACGCCGCCTTGCCCGCGCGGCAATCCCAAGCAACACACCGGCGTCGGCGGGGCGGCGCGCGCAATCGGCGGTCATCGCCTTGCGGGCGGCCACGCGGAGAGCCCAGCCGGGGCGCATCCAGGCCATCATCTTCCCGAGGCTCCAGACATCCGCCCTGGGATCACAGCGGTAGCCGGGCTCAAACTGCTCGGGCGCGCCGTAGCGGCGGTTGCCGCCAACGCTCTTGAACATCGCCTCCCCCGCGCAGTCGGCCATTCCGAAGTCGATGATTTTCACCATCGGGTCATCGCTGTGGCCGCAGACCATCACATTCTCCGGCTTGAGGTCGAGATGGCATATCCCCTTTGAATGCATGTATGCCGCCGCCTGGAGCAACCTCAGGGCCGCAGCCGAACGCTCGCGGCGCGTGGCACGGCCTACAAACTCCCCCAGCGTCTCCCCCTCGACAAGCTCCATCAGTATCACAGGGCCGGTCTGGGCGGTATCCTCCAGGGCCGCCACCCTCACGATGCCGGGATGATTGAGCCTGAGCATCACCTGATACTCCTTGCGCAGCCTCAGGCGGCACTCCGCCAGGCCGCGGTGGCTCTCGTCGAGCCATTTGGCGAACCACACCACCCCGTGGCGCGTCACCCGCCCCACCACCGACTGGCCGTGGCGGCCCGTCTCGGTGCAGCGGTCGACAGCGGCCATGGCGGCGGCATCATCCCGGCGACACAGCTCCGACGAACTTTCTGCAACAAACAAATCCACACGCAAATATACGCATTTATGCAGATTCCCGCATCCTGCAGTCAAGGATTCCCGCCAAAAATGAACCAAAAAAGAACCTGTCGCCCCCATTCCCCGTGGAATTCTATTTCATAATTTTGCAGCCGGATACAAATCCATAATCATTATGCCCCTTGTGTCGCAGCGTGGAGGCCAGCAAGCTCAATGCGAGGCATAATGATTTTTACAGAAACACGGCCCAGGCGGCCATCAAGCCTTATCAAGCCATCGATACCACCACAGAGCATAAGACGAAACCGGCCGTCACCCCGGCCAGTCACGCCTCGCCCGACACCGGCCCAGGCGCGGAATGCGACATCCATGGCGTCGCCCGCCCCCCGCTCACCCATGTCGGCAAAATGGTACGCGAGGTGTTTGACCGCCTCCCCAAAGGCTGCAACATAGGGTGGTTCGCGCGGCAGCTCAACTGCAACCGCAGCAACATCTACGACATCTTCAACCGCCCCACCCTCGACACCGAGCTGCTGCGCCGCATCTCCATCATCCTCCATCACGACTTTTTCCGCGACCTCTCCGACCGCCTGACGCCCGACCTGCAGGCGACAGCCCAAGACACAACGTCTGCCCAACCCCTACACAATGTCTAACAACCTGCGACAATCCATCCCATTATGTTAGACATATCCTTTATTAAATTATACAATTTAATCTATACCTTTGCAACAAAATAAACCAATACTATCCTCCATAAATCCCTTGTACCTATGG
The DNA here is from genome assembly GCA_958418815.1 of uncultured Bacteroidales bacterium. Lineage (GTDB taxonomy): Bacteria > Bacteroidota > Bacteroidia > Bacteroidales > Muribaculaceae > UBA7173. Next base: position 2,642 of record CATZGB010000055.1, read on the forward strand.
CACGAAAATTTCTGATTATCCTGACCTTAATCGCATTTTTGACCCTGCCGTCAAATGCAAAACTCAAATTCAATATCTCGGATGAATATATGGTGACGACTTCCGGAACAGGAGTTGGCGGCACCAAGTTCGTCGTGGTCAAGGCTTATGGCAAAGATGTCAAAGAAGCCATGGCGAAAGCCAAGATGGACGCTGTGGCCGCGGCCATATTCCGTGGCCTTCCGGCAGGAGGAGGCGCGCAGGCCACACCGGCTTTGTCTCCCGACGGCGAACGTCTTTACACCAAATACACCGATTATTTCAACCGCTTCTTCGATGAGAAATCCGGAGAATACATCCAGTTTGTGAACTTCACAAACAGCGACATCCCCAGCGGAGCAAACAACATACAGACAAGCAAAGGACGACAGGTGACGGTGTTCGTGCAGATAATGCATGACAACCTGCGCAAACGCCTTGAAACTGACGGCATAATAGAATCGACCGCTGAAAAGACAGCCAAGATCGGACGCAAGCCTATTATTATGGTCATCCCCGAAGCTGCCTGGCTGAAACAGGTGGGATGTGTAGATGAATCAGGAAACGTGGATTTCCGCCGCGCGCTTGACTACAGCAACGACCTGCGCAACACAATCGGAATCATAGGCAGCCTCATGTCTGAAAAAGGTATGGACCTCACTCTGCTGGAGTCAAAGCTTGACGAGCTTGACGCGGAAGCCGCCCGTATGGCTGTGGCAACAGGTAAGGATGGGGCCGGACTCCAGACATCCGACCTTGACGAACTGTCAAAGGTGGCCAACGCCGACTTTATCATCGAGGTTGGAATCTTCCCCCACGCATACGGGCCCCGCAAGCAATACGAGATACGCATCTCAGGCAAAGACACATCATCGCTGACACAGTTTGACAGCCAGACCATAAACAGCTCCCCCTCGTCGGCCCCGGTGTCGGAACTGATAAAAGAGGTATTGCTCCAATACATTGATCCATTCGTGGATAAACTCCATGCCAAATTTGATGACATATCACGCAACGGACGCGAGGGTTATCTCACTCTGAAACTGACCGAAGGCTCCCCGCTTGACTTCGAGAGCGAGGTGACAATCGGAGGTGAGACCGGCGAACTGGCCGATGCCATCGACATGTGGCTCGACGAGCATACGGTGAACGGACAATACACAAAGTCAACCGGCAACACCACTACTCTGAAGTATGAACATGTACGCCTGCCTCTGACCGGAAAGGGGGCTTTCGGCAAGAAGGAGAAAGCCATCGATGCCGAGCAGTTCGGCAAGAATCTGGGCAAGTTCCTTAGCCAGTTCGGACTCTCTACCCGCGTGGAGAAAATCGCCCTCGGAAAAGCCTACCTCTATATCGGCGCTCTCTGATACCAACCTCATAAACCCACCGGTATGAAGAATATATTAAAAACCATGATTGTCGGCTTACTGCTGGCAGCCCCGTCCGCAGCCCAAGCCCAGGCCCCCGATGGAGGGGATGCCCCCTTGAGCCTTAATGTCTACATCCCTGACAATGCCGGCATACCCGAAAAAGCTGCCCGCAGCCTCGAAGCCAAGCTTTCACACGCCATAGCCGCCAATGGGTTCGGCTCGCAGAGCGTCGACAACCGTTTCGTCATTGTGCCGCGCGCAGAGGTCAATTCCGTGACGGTCACCCCGACGGCGCCACCCAAGACTGTGGTCGAAGGCACCCTGTATCTCTATGTGGGCGATGGGGTCACATCCACACTCTTCGCCTCGGAGACATTCCCTGTCAAGGGAATAGGCAGCAATGAGTCGCAGGCATTCATGTCCGCTTTCACAAAAATAAATCCGCGCGACCGTCGCCTGCAGCAGATGCTCGAGACCGGTCGCCAGAGGATAAAGGAGTATTACGAGCAGCAGTGGCCCTCAATGATCAAGGCCGCCGAGGCTGCTTACGGCGAGGGCAACTATGAGAATGCCCTGTCAATACTCTACTCCATTCCTCCTACCTGCTCGGGGTATGACCAGGCCATGGACCTGGCCACGAAATATGCCGCAGGCTATCGCGACAACACCAACGCCTCTCTTCTGACCCAGGCCAGGGCGGCCTGGAGCCAGGCACCCAACGAGCAAGGAGCGGCAGAGGCGATGAAGATTATCGCCCAGATTGATCCCGCGTCATCTTCCGCCGCCGGGGCCACCACCCTTTGCAATGAAATAAAGACACGCCTCAAGCAGGTGGACGACAGGGAATGGCAGGAAGCCGTGGCAGCCGAAAAAGCAGCCAGGGAGCTTGCTGCCAAGCGAGAGGCGAATGCTTCCGCCGAACGACGCGCGGCGATAAAGGCTGCCGGAGAAGTTGCCAAAGCTTATGCCTCGCGACCGGTTTACCGCATTGGCTGGTGGTGACAGAGGTCGTTTTGCCTGTTTTTGAAAATCCAATCTAATATTTCTATATATCACATTCTCTTACAAAAATCATGACAAGAAAAAGTTTGCTACTGACACTGGCGTTGCTATGGTCATCCCTCGCGGCATATGCCGGAGGCGAGAAACTCTATTTCGGAGCCACTGAAACCATCCCTGGTGTCACAATCATCTCAACAGCGGCCAAGGCTGACGCCTCCAATCCCAAATATCAGCAGGCGGAGACAATGAAAAGGGCTCAGTTCACTCCTTACTGCGTGTTTTTCAACAACGGCACAGACCAGAAGACGGCTACTCTCCCCTCCCCCAACTATGTGCTTGGAAAGGTGTATGAGAGCCTCGAAAACCGTGTTTACAGAAGTTCCACCCGCTCGGCCCGTGAAAACGCCAATGCCGTGCAGCTTGGGAAGATTGACCTCTCGCAGAACATGCAGACCACACAGAGCGTTATGGCCAACAACTATGCCATCGTGCTTGACAACCGTCCCGACGGAAAGAAAGGAACCGCATGGACCCTTTACCGCCTCGCTGTGCCTGACGACTGCGCCAGCCTGATGATCCAGAACAATGGCTCCACCAAGGGCATCAACGCCAAGTGGGTGGAAGAGAAAACCGGCATATTCAAGGATAGCTGGGATCTTGAGAAAGACCGCGAGAAATTCTCCCAGGCTTGCCCTGTGTTTGCCCTGGGAGCCCAGGTGGTTGACACCAAGAGCCACAATACCGCCGCCCGAATCGGCACAGGTGACATCGCCTCGCTCACTTCCGGCGACCGATTCTATGCCTACCGCACTGTGCTTGACAAGAAGACCGAACAGCCTGTGTCGAAACGTATCGGTGTGATGCGCGCCATCAAGATTTCCAACTCCTCCATGCGTGACACCAACAACGACTCCACCCTGTTCATGCAGATCGCCGGTCTGCGCACCCCCTCGTCGAACTACGGCGATGTCCTGGTCTACACTCCTGACAAACGTATGGCCACAGGGGTTGCCGGAACATTCCAGAAAGGAATGGTCGGAGCCAAGGTCGATTTCGACTGGATGGTAAACATGTCCCGTATGGGATTTGCCGGCTATGCCATGGCATCCCTTGGAGTGAAAGTGCCCTACAAAAACATCGGCAACTGGTATGTGCTTGATGCCGAGGGTGAAAAAGAGCAGAAACACCTTACCGGCCTGGCTTCTAAGGTCGATCACCTCATCGTGCCTTACCTTCGCCTTGGTTATGGTCTTGGATTCCATTTCTGGCACTGCTTCGAAGTGCGACCCTATGTGATGATTGGTGCCGAAATTCCTATGCTTCTCACTGTAAGCGAGACTAAAGAGCTGACTATGGACATGATGCCTGAGATATTCTGCCCCTATGGATATCACAAGGAAGAACCCACTGTTGATGAACTTTCCCGCACGACAGGTATCAATGTCACCGGAACCGCCGGTGTGAGATTCACCCTCAACATCAACTATCCGCTGCAGGTTTATCTCGGCGCGGAATACACCTACGGCTATCCCCTCAGCGACTGGGAAAAGGATCTCAACAACATGATTCTGAAGCCAATCGGCATCAACCAGCAGTCTAACTTCGGCTTGTATGCCGGCCTGAAGTGGTGCTTCTAAGCACAACATCCAAGATTGCCTTGACAACGTAAACATCCGCAGAGAGAATCCTTGAGGTCAAATATAATGCTTTGAGGATTCCCTCTGTGGATATTTACATTTGTGACAACAACCTCACATAGACACTCCCAATTATGACCCATACAAATCAAATGCAAAAACCATCTTTTGGCATCGGACTTGCTTTTTGCGGCATCCTTTTGTCCATAATCCTTGGCATTTCCTCAATGCTGTATTACTCATCGGCCAAAAGTTCATATCAGTCTGAGATGAAGGAAACCGGCAAGGAGATGAGTTCAAAATTCATGAGTGCCGGACAAGACTACGCGTCAGACATCTATGGGATTGGCTCACAGGCCACCGACGACATAAGCAAAGGCACGGCTGATTTCGGCTCGTATATGGAACAGGGCGCGGACGCAGCAGACACAGCTTTCTCCAAGGGACAACAGGCTATCTCTGACGGAGCCGAATCGATGACCAGGATTCAGGAGAAGTTCAAAAGAAATTTCATCATAATATCGATAATCAACTATCTGGCCCTGCTGACTGCGTTGGTATCATGTGTGTATGGCATCATACAGATTCAGCGACTCTCAAAGTCAAGCGCCGGGGCCATTCCTGGCAAGATTTTCTTGCAGCTGACATTCGGAGTCTTCGGCCTGGCCACACTCATCTCTGTAAGCTCTCCTATCGGACTCTCATACCGTTATATAATCGCCGACGACGAGGGTGAGACATTTACCAAACTGAGCTGCATAGCCGCGATGTTGCTATTTATCGCCGGATGGGTGTTATGGTTCATTGGCAACAAGAAACTTAACGGGGCTTATCCTCAATACAAGTCAGCCTACATCGGGGCATTGCTTTTATTCTGTTGCCTGGGAGCGTTTCCTGTGCCTGTGATACTGTTTCTGGCCGCATTCTATTGCATAATAAAGGGGTGGATGACCGCAAACAGGCAAGGGCGAGACAACATGTCGACCGTGACCCAGGTCATCTCCTCCACTCAGACAGAAACTGCGTCTGTCGAGATGTCAGTCACGGCTCCAACGGCCAATGTCACAGAGCCGTCTCAGCCAAAGATTCAGGCAAACGCTCAGTCACGCACTCTGACAATCGTCATAGCGGTGGCCGCGGTCATCATCATCGGACTTCTTTGCGCCATTCTTTTCAAATCCGGCAACAATCAAGACCAGCCACAAAACCAGGTTGTCCCAGTCGAAGCCATACAGACCGTTGATGAGCCGGAGAACCAGCCACAGGAATCCCCGGCGGCATCATCCACAGATGGTCATCTGGGATGTGGAGAATATGAGCTGCAGGGCACTATCGCAGGCAAGAATGTGGAGGTCTCGTTTGAAATCAACGCATATGGCAATGTAAGCGGCGCATACAGGTACACATCGAGCAACTCTCGTGATATGATCCGTCTTAACGGGTCTTATCTCGACTTTTCGAATGCTCTTGTAATTGATGAGTATTATGATGATGAACCCACAGGTGTATGGCATCTTTCATATGAGGGAGACAATCACCTGAAAGGGTCATTCATAAACGCCAAAGGAAACAGTTATCCCATCATGCTTGTCATCACAAGCCACACAAGTTACGAGTAATAATCCTCAATCCAGCCATCACAGACTCATCAGACACGACAGACGGCATCGGGACGCATTTTTCAGTCACGGTGCCGTCTGGGTGTTTTTGGGGAGGGGTCAGGCGGGGATGAGCTGCCCTTTGGTGTCGAAGGTAAGTTGCCGCCCGTCGGCGAGGGTGACAGCGTAACCGACCCGGGGCACTTTCTTTATCCGGGTGATGACCGGGAGCGCGCCGAGGTGTCACAATGCCCTGCTCACAACCATCCCTCAGCGGGAGCCACACCGCCTTGGGCGTGACAACTGTCTTATTTCCGCCAATCCAAACTATTCCAATCTTGCAAACATTGGAATAGTTTGGATTTGTGTCCTACATACCGCACATCAGCTGAACCCTATGCCAGGGCATATGTTCTTTATTAAAAAGCGCATTAGGTATGTTACTCGATATCCTGTTATTCCTCCTGGGACTGGCGCTGGTCGTGGCCGGCGGCAATTATCTTACTGACGGGGCAACGGTCATTGCCCGCAGGCTGCGTGTCTCGGGTCTGGTGATTGGCCTGACGGTGGTGGCTTTCGGCTCTTCCGCCCCCGACCTGGTGGTATGCCTGATGTCGACAATCCGGGGGCATTCGCAGCTGGCCCTGGGCGATGTGGTCGGGGCAAATATATTCGACATCCTACTGGTGGTCGGGATTGTGGCCGTGATAAGGCCCGTCTCGATAACCGCCGACATGCAGTGGAAAGGATTGCCGATGGTCGCGCTCGCTTCGCTTGCCCTGTTTTTCTGCGGCGACGACAGGCTCTTCGACGGGGCCGCCACAGACAGCATTGACCGTACCGACGGACTGATGTTGCTTCTCTTCTTCGCGATATTCATGGTCTACACCTTCGACTTGAGCCGACGGGCACCGGCAGCACCGGCAACCCCGGCAACCCCGAAAGCTCAGAAAGGGCAGGCCGACGGCGCACCCGTAAGCCGGCGCCAGCTCATCATCGCCACGGCAAGCGTGGTGGCGAGTCTCGCGGCACTTTTCTTCGGTGGGGACTGGCTCGTCGACGGGGCTTCGGGAATCGCTCGCCGCGCAGGGCTCTCCGAGGGGTTGATAGGCCTGACAGTCGTGGGGTTCGGCGGCTCGGTGCCCGACCTCGTCACATCGGTTACGGCGGCCATAAAGCGACAGCCAGGACTTGCCTTGGGCAATGTGGTGGGCACATGTGTGTTCAATATCTTTTTCGTCCTCGGCATATGCGCCACAGTCAGGCCGCTCGACACAGGCACAATCTCACTCTTCGATTTCTCCGCCCTTGTGGTCGGCTCCATCGCGGTATGGGTGTTCGGCGCCATGACGGGCCCCAAGGTAATCAGCCGCCGCGAAGGCGTTGTCCTCATACTCCTCTACGCCATCTTCGCCACAAGGCTGGTTGTCGGCCTAATCAATCACTGACCCGCGTCCATTGCTCCTTACGTTGGCCATATGCGATGCCCCCACTGTCTTCTGGGGGCCGTGGGCTGAATGTTCAGACGAAGCAAAGCACCAGGAGCTGGACAATCACCACGCGGGCGAACATTGAAAGCGGGTAGGTCGTCGCGTAGGCCACGGGGGCGTCGTCGCCGGGTGTGATTTCGTTGGCGTAGGTCATCGACATGGGGTTGGCCATGGCTCCGCTGACCATGCCGGCGGCGGTACCGAAGTCGAGTCGCCACCAGCGCATCGCCGCGATGGTCATCGCCAGCGACGGCAGCAGGGTGATGATGAAGCCGGCGGCAATCCACACCAGTCCGTCGGCGCGCATGATGGTCTCAAGGAATTTGCCGCCCGCGTCAAGGCCGAGGCAGGCAAGGAAGAGCGACAGGCCGATGCCGCGCAGCATCAGGTTGGCGCTGCGGGTGGTGTATGTGACCATATGGAACTGCGGGCCGAAGCGGCCTATGAGTATCCCCACCACGATGGGACCTCCGGCCAGGCCGAGTTTTATCGGCACCGATATGCCGGGGATTGAAATCGGTATCGACCCGACGATGAGCGACAGCACCATGCCGATGAAGATGGCCGCGAGGTTGGGGTCTTTCAGGTCGGTGACGGAGTTGCCCACAAGCGCGCCGACCTTGTTGATGGATTCGGGTGAACCGACGATTGTCAGGCGGTCGCCGAGCTGCAGCACCAGGTCGGGACGGGCAAGCAGGCGCACACCCGAACGCGACACTCGCGAGATGTTGACCGAGTAGTGCTTGCGCAGTTTCAGCGAACCGAGCCTGCGGCCATTCAGCTGGGGCTTGCTTATGGTGATGGTGCGCGAGACAAGATGCTTGTCGAGGGTGTCCCAGTTGATGTCGGGCTTGTTCCAGTCTCGCTGGCTGATTTCGCCGAACAGCACCGTCAGGCGCGACACCTCATCCTCGGTGGTGATCACCAGCACCCGGTCGCCGATGCGCAGCACGTCGTCAGGCCCGGGTATCGACACCTCCTCGCCATGCCATATGCGCGACACCACGAAGTTTCTCGTGACGAGCTTGTTTATCTCGCGCAAGGTCAGCCCGTCGATTCCGGGGTTGGTGACATGAAACTCGGCCACGAACGTGTGGTCGGCCTCCCCTTGGTGGTGAGGCTCGTAGTCGGTCTTGCGGGCCACGAACTTCCTGACCAGCAGGAAGGCCAGTATCACTCCCACCACGCCGAGCGGATATGTCACGGCGCAGCTCAGGGCGGCTCCCTCGGCCGGAAGCCCGAGCTGGTTGATGGCCTGCTGGGCGGCGCCGAGCGAGGGGGTGTTGGTGGTGGCCCCGCTGAGGATGCCGACCATGTCGGTCATCGGGATGGCCAGCAGGTAGCTGAGGGAGATGGCGGTGGCCGTCCCGGCAAGCACAAGCCCCAGCCCCAGCATGTTGAGCTTTATCCCCCCGGTGCGGAACGAGCTGAAGAATCCCGGGCCCACCTTAAGGCCGAGCTCGTAGACAAACAGCATGAGGCCGAAGTCCTCGGCGTATTTCAATATCGCCGGGTCGATGGCCAGGCCGAAATGTCCGGCCACGATTCCGGTGAAGAACACAAACGTGACCCCCAGCGAGATGCCGCAGACACGCAGCTTCCCCAGTCCAAGCCCGATGGCGATGATGACCGAGATGACACACACGGCCTGCAGGGCCGACTGCTCGAAAAACAGACTCTCAAACCAATTCATACCGCGAATTTACACATTATCTTCCTCATGCCTGCCTTCCACACACGAAAATTATGGATTCGTCGCCATTTTCTGCCGAAATTCAACCAATATCCCCTTGCCAATGTTTTAAATGGTGTATGTGTGGACAGCGTCACGGCTGCAAACAGTTCAACCTATAACCAAAAAACAAACGCGTTATGAAGAAATTATTACTGATGGCAGTGATGGCTGTCGCAACGTTAGGCGCATCGGCAAGCGACTGGTATGCCGGCGGCCAGGTGACATTCGGACGCACAACCGACTCGACAAGCGGTGTCAAGACCACACAGGTGACCGTCCTTCCTGAATTAGGCTACAACCTGAGCGAACGCTTCGCCGTCGGCTCCGTCCTCGGTGTCTCCTACCGCAAATCGGGCGGCAAGGAGAAGACCGTGTTCCAGATCAATCCCTATGCCCGCTACACCTACCTCAAGGCCGGTAAGGTCAACCTGTTTGTGGATGGCTGCGTCGACCTCGGCATAGGGCGTGCCCACGGCGACACAGCCGTTGAATATGGCATCGGCCTCCGCCCGGGCGTCTCGCTTAACCTGACCGATCATTTCAGCCTCGTGGCCCACGTCGGTTTCCTCGGCTACCAGAGCGGCAACGACGCGGCCAAGCGCAACGGTTGCCCCGAGAACTGGGGCCTCAACCTCAACAGCAACAACCTGATGTTTGGTTTCTATTACAGCTTCTGACATCTGGCCGCCAACAGCAACCAAGGCGCTGCGTCTCAACCCCGACACGCAGCGCCTTGATTGTCTCCCATCCCCAGGCTTAATGATTATTAACCCGGCAGACACCTCTGTTGGAAACTCCCTCCCTGTTTGTCTTAAAAGGCTTACTCCCATTTTGCGCCGGTTGATTCTACAGCAAGCTACAAGGGTATGAAATTACTATTTTTTTAGAGCCACTGACGCATTTTTCACGCTGCCTCACAAAAAGGCTTGGCAAATCACAAAAAAATTGTTTAACTTTGCAGAGTACCGTTAAGGCGGTTCATAGTCAAAACACGAAAGCGGCTTACCGATTCATATGTGTCTGAAGTGTGGAAGCTTAGAGACCAATGCAACGAAAAGTAGACCACCTCGCGTCGCACATCCATACGGCGCGCGAGGATTGTAATACCAAAAGTTCAAGAAACATTTAAGGCTTCTTTCCCCACTTGTACACCTTTGAATTCTGACAGCGGCTTCCACGCTTTCGTCATTTTATCTCTTTCCTCAGGGAAGCGGGAAAGGTTAAACAATTTCTCTTGTGGCAAAATATCGTATAATCGGTGAAGGAAATCATTTTCAAGACGATTGGGGACTCAACTCCATTGACGCGTGTGCCGTCCGCATAAACGGCAACGTCATAGAACGTCTCAGCAAATGCGGAACCTGGTTTCCGGCCTATAATGCAGGGCAGCCCATTGAAAAACTGCTATGGGCTGAAAACGGATCAATTCATGCCGTACTGAAAAACGGTTCCATCAGAGAGCATGCGGCACATCTGCCCTCCACTCCCGGAAAAACCCCCATCCCCTGGGAATACAATGCCGGAGGAAGTGACAGAACCAGTGCCACATCCTCGTCATCTCGGCGCGGTTCCCAAAACAGTAAGTTTTTCGGCCCCGGATGGTGGTGGAAATGGCCTTTTAAACTCATCTGGGCAATTGTCAAATGGCCACTAAAAGTCCTCTGGACCCTTTTCTCATACATCTTTATCGCCCAGCTGATAGAAGCCATCTTCGGCAAGAAGCGCGTATGACATACGACAAGTGAAACAGGATGCCTATTTTTCATCTGGGTCTGGGGCCATACATCCACACGTTTTGTGCGACCTTACGTATGCCGCAGAATGCCAGGCGTACATAAACAGACATCATAACCATAAACCAACATTATGAAACAATCCCATTTCTATCAAGTAGCCCTCATCTTTGCCTTCATCATGATGAGCCTCCCGTTCATAACAAATGCTCAAGAACGCAACGATCCTCCCGAAGGGTGGGAAGTCATGTACTTTAACATGGGGCAGGCCGAATATTGCTCTACCTCTTTTGATGGAGGAAGTGACAATCTTCAGATTGATCTCTTCAAAGACGGCGCCTCTCTTAACATCACTTGCGGCAATGGCAATCCCAAAAGCTGTGATTTATTCATCGGCACAATGAAATTACCCTGCAACGCAAATGAATATGGAGAGCTCATAATCAACCTGAAAGACAATCGCGTTGTCGATATGCTGGCTGCCGCACTCGCTGAAAATGGGCAAACCGCCGTCTTGAAATATGGCGACCAAACCAGTAAATTCGAGATGAGGAATCAAGCGGCTAAAAATATGACAAAAGCCGTACAGTGGATACGAACCAATCCCATCGGCATGGAGTTGGAATAAAGACGAGGTTGTGTCAAGATGAGCTGACCCCAAAAAGTTGGACAAGTTAAACTTTATCCTATCATAACGTGAGTTCGATATAAGTAATCAGAACTCACGTTATTTATATTGGTCAACAGCCGTTAAGTTTATTTAAGATGCGTCTGCCGTGCCGTATTTCTGCAAGAATTATAAGAATTATATTACTGTCCGCTAAACTTTTTTTGAACGATTGAAAAATTAGGGCTGACACCTA
>CATZGB010000056.1 GCA_958418815.1 uncultured Bacteroidales bacterium
TGAACCGAATTTATTTAATTTTTAACCCCGTCCATTTTTAGTGGACAGTAGTGAAAGAAATCACTAAAATCAATTACTATTTGGCAGCACGACCTCTTTGTCGTTTCGGCATGATGCGCTCGTGAAGATACTGGAAAACCACAAACAGAACCGGAACCACAAACAGCAGGGCAAGTGTGCCGAACAGCAAACCGCCAACAGTGCCGACTCCGACCGAGATGTTGCCATTTGCTCCTACACCGGTCGCGAACATCAAGGGGATCATTCCGAAAATCATAGTGGCGGATGTCATTATAATTGGCCTGAATCTCGCTTTGGCAGCGGAAATAGCCGCGTCGACGAGGCTCATACCCTCTTTCCTGCGGGCGGAGGCATATTCTGTCAGCAGAATCGCGGTCTTGGCCAAAAGGCCTATGAGCATGATGATTCCGATTTGCATATAGATGTTGTTCTCCAGGCCCCACCAACGAGCAAATAGGAAACATCCAGCGAGCCCGAACGGGACAGACGCTATCACAGCGAATGGTATCGTCACGCTTTCATACAATGCGCATAGGATGAGATATATGAATGCGAGGCAGATGCTGAAGACCATGATGGTGGTGTTGCTCGCTGACGATTCCTCTCTCGACATGCCTCCGAACTCATAACCGAATCCCTGGGGAAGGCTTGACTTCGCCGTCTCCTTTATGGCTTTGATGGCCTCGCCAGAGCTGTACCCGTCTCCTTGTTCGCCAAAGACTGATATCGCAGGGAACAGGTTGAATCTTGACAGGCTTTCCGAGCCATATACGCGGGAGAGGGTGATGAAATTGTCAATCGGGGCCATCTCGCCCGAGCCGGTCCTCACAAACATGTTTTTCAAGGATTCAGTGTTGAGACGAGACTCTGGGGAGGCCTGCACCATCACTCGGTAGAGCTTCGTGAACCTGTTGAGGTTTGATGAGTAGCTGCCTCCGACATATCCAGCAAGAGCCGACAGCACATCAGAGGGGGACACGCCATACTGGAGGCATTTCACCGCGTCGACCTCCACCATATACTGGGGATACTTGGTGTCGAATGTGGTGTAGGCTCCTGATATCTCAGGCCGTTTGTTGAGTTCGGAAAGGAAAGACCTGGTCACTTCAAGCAACTCATCGGTCGATACTCCCGACCTGTCTTGAACATACAGCTCAAAGCCGCTGCCGGTACCGTAACCTGAAATCATCGGCGATTGGGAAGCCCTGATCTGTGCGGAGGAGATTTTTGCTGTACGACGATAAATCTCCTTTATCACGGAATTGATGTCTTGTCCCTCCTCTTTGCGCTCGCTCCAGTCGCGCAACCTGATGTTGAAAGAACCTGCCGATGCCGACTGGTCATGACGGGCATTTTTGCCGGTCACGCGCGAGTATATGTAGATCTCCGGAATGTCTTTTATCGCTTCCTCGATTTCATCCATCACCTGCTGGGTCTGGTCAAGGCTGCTCCCCGGGGCCACCTGCACATTAAGGCTTATGGTGCCCATGTCTTCCTGTGGCACAAGACCTGTCTTTGTTGTTGAGACAAGCCATGCCAGACCTCCGATGGCAATAATCAGCAATATGCCTACTATCCATTTGAATTTCAGTAGGAACTCTATCCCTGTGCGGTATTGGCCCGTCACAACGTTGAGAGACTGGTCAAATGCATAATGGAACCGTTGCAAAAGCCCGGGACGGCCCTTGACGTTTTTTGGAGGACGCATCAGAATCGCGCTCAGGGCCGGGCACAAGGTCATCGCGTTCACCAGTGATATGCCTACGGCCACTGCCATCGTGAGTCCGAACTGCTTGTAAAATGTGCCGGAAGTCCCTCCCATGAAACAAACGGGTATGAACACCGCCATAAAAACCACAGTCGTGGTCACAAGGGCGGCTGACAATCCTCCCATTGCCGAGACAGAGGCATCGTATGGGTCTTTCTCTCCTGATTCGAATTTTGCCTGCACTGCCTCCACGACCACCACCGAATCGTCGACAACTGTGCCTATCACCAGTACAATGGCAAAAAGTGTCAGCATGTTGAGGGTGAATCCCACGGCGTAGATAAACGCGAACGTGCCAATCAGAGACACCAATATGGACACGGCGGGAATCAATGTGGCGCGCCAGTCATGGAGGAACACATACACCACGAGCACTACCAGCAAAAGGGCGATGACAAGTGTCTCTATCACTTTTGAAATGGATGCGTCAAGGAAGTCCTTCGTGCTCGATATGTCGGTCAGCACCATGCCGGCCGGGAGGTTTTCACGAATCTCGTCAAGGGTGCGGTCAATCTCCATGATGACTTCATTGGCATTGGAACCGGCGGTCTGGGCTATCATGGCATTCGCGCCGGGGTGTCCGCTGGTCTTGCTGAGCATGGCATAGTTGACCGAGCCAAGCTCGACTGAGGCGATATCCTTTAGCCTCAGCACTTGGCCATCGGGCAAAGCCCTTACCACGAGATTCTCATATTCGGAGGTGTCCTCGTATCGTCCCCGGTATTTTAGCACATACTGGAATGTGTTTGCCGACTCAGCACCAAGGGTGCCGGTCGGAGACTCCAGGTTCTGCTCTGACAGTACCTTGTCTATATCTGCCGGCACAAGACCATATTGAGACATCTTGGCCGGGTCAAGCCAGATACGCATGGCGTATTCCGCGCTGAAAATATTCACCTCGCCTACTCCCGGGATTCTCGAGATTTGCGGCTCGATGTTGATTTTCATGTAATTGGTGAGGAATTTTGTGTCGTATGTGTCATCCGGGCTGTACAACGTGATTGACTTCAGGGTGCTGTTCTGTCGTTTCCTGACCGTCACGCCGCTTTTGGTCACCTCGGCCGGAAGCAATCCTTGGGCAGAAGCCACACGGTTCTGGACATTGACCACGGCCATATCCGCGTCAGTGCCCTGCTTGAAATATATGGTGATGGTGGCCGTGCCGGTGTTGGTTGCGGTGGAGGTCATATACATCATGTCTTCCACTCCGTTGAGCGACTCCTCAAGCGGAACAATCACACTTTTCTGCACCGTCTCCGCGTTTGCCCCCGTGTATGTCGCCGACACTCTCACTGTTGGGGGCGCGATGTTTGGAAACTGTTCTATTGGCAATTGCGACAGGCCTATAAGGCCCAAAATCACAATCAAGACGGATATGACCCCGGCAAGCACCGGGCGGTCGATGAAGTTCTTTACGGTCATTAGTAGTATGCTGTTTTATCACAAAATTAGGTCATTAAACCATAAGGGATGATACAAGTCTGAATTTATAATGACAAATGAAACCTAACTGGTGGCCAACAGCCGTCGGCCATAGAGGCTCAGTGTCTGAAAAAAAGTTAACTTTGCAAGAATGAAAAACGTGTCGAGTTACATAGATCTCGTGTTCTGCGTGGTCGTGTTGCCGCTTATGGCCCTGATCTTTCCTGTCGAACGTTGGTTCCATAATTTTCCCCCTTTCGTGATTTCGCTGGGGGTGTGGCTGTATGCCCTTTATGCATGCAACAGGCTCTTCACAGTGCCGTTCCTGTTTGGCAGCAGAAAGGAAAAGACAGTTGGCTTTTTGATGATTCTTATGTCCATGGTCGTCACAATGGGATTCTCGTGTGCCAACCTGTACACGCCTAAGCCCAATATCCATGACGAAGGGATTTACCGGTTCTTTCCGATGATTCAGCAATACCAACAGGCAGTATGGTCGCTCTTCATGATAGTGGAAGCCTTCAGTTTTGCGGTGGGGCTGCTCACACAGGCCGACTTGCAGCGGCTCCGCAGACGGGAAGTGGAGGTCGAGAGAGACAAAGCGGAGATACAGCTTTACAAGGCCCAGATAAAGCCCCACTTCATGTTCAACACCCTGAACTCTCTCTATGGGCTGGTGTTGACCAAAAGCGACAAGGCGTTGCTGTCTCTCGAGCGTTTCATATCAATGATGCGATACGTCCATCAGTCTTCACACCGCGACTTCATTCCTCTCGCGGAAGAAATTGATTACATAAATCAATACGTCGGATTGCAATCTCTGCGGCTCAACGAGATGACATCGGTATCTCTGGAAGTCAGTGTGGAGACTGAGAACCTTATCATACCCCCGATGCTTCTAATAACATTCGTGGAGAATTGTTTCAAACATGGAGTGTCTTCAGTCGAAGAGAGCAAAATATCCATTGTCCTTATGGAGCGTCAGGGAAAAATCTTGTTCTCCACATCCAATCATGTGTTTCCCGTGAAACGGATTGGTGAACATCTGGGTATCGAGAATTGCCGCCGGCGCCTCGACCTGCTATATCTGTCACGCCACACCCTTGACATCGCCAAGGTGGGCGACACATTTAATGTCAAACTAATGATTGATTTGAATAATGATTAACTGCGTTGCCATAGATGATGAACCGATTGCGCTCAGTATCCTTGAAGAATATTGCAGCCGTATCGGGGATGTCGTCCTGAAAAGTTTCTCATCTCCTGTCGCAGGTATGGAGTATATCCAGCAAAACCGTCCGGATATCGTGTTTCTTGACATCGAGATGAATTCCCACAACGGGGTCGCATTGGCCAGGACACTTCCAGCCGGGACATGCCTTGTTTTTACCACCGCGTATGCGCAATATGCCATTGACGGATTCGAGGTCGACGCTATTGACTTCCTGCAAAAACCGATATTCTTCTCTCGTTTTGAAAGGGCTCTTGATAAAGCCCGCCGCTTGATTGAATCCAAAAAGGAGCTGGCCGAACGGCGTGACACAATCACCCTCAAGTCGGAGCACAAGAATGTCATCGTGGTTCTTGATGACGTGATGTTCATCGAGGCCATGGACAATTATGTGAAGGTTTTCCGCAGGGGGCTTCCGATGGTGATATCACAGATCACGATGAAAGAAATGGAGGATTTGCTGCCACGAGACCGTTTCATGCGAGTTCACCGGTCATACATCATTGCCCTGGACGCTATTGACCGTTTCTCAAACCGCCAGATATACTTGTCAGGCCATAAAACATCGATACCCGTAGGGCGTAAATACAGCGAGACATTCAACAGTGTATACAATAATAAATAAACAGACAACAATGAAAAAGATTCTTTTTATGGCGTTTGCCGCCTTCGCTGCCGTCACAGGTGTTGTCAACGCGGGCACACCCATAACACAAGACCAGCTTCCCAAAGAGGCCCGCAGCTTCATTGCCAAATATTTTCCTGGTGAGAAAATCCGCAAAGTAGAGCAAGACCAAGGTCGTCGAGGCATGGAGTATGAAGTGGACTTCACGAGTGGCGCGGAAGTTGAATTCCGTGAAGACGGCACATGGAAAGATGTGAAAGCTGCCCGTGGAAACTCGATTCCCTCGGCTATTGTCCCGTCTGCCATCACCAAGCACGTGCAGGCCAACTATTCAGGCCAATCGATTGTCGAGATATCCCGCAAACGCGGAGGCTACGAGATCGAGCTTTCCAACGGGTCGGAGCTGAAACTCACTGAGGATGCCAAGCCCTTGGTAAACCAGGGTGGCGGACACCGTGGTGGTTCTCCTCGCAAATGACGACATTGCAGGTATGCCTGACCATTACGGGCGATGCAGGAGTCTTCTGCATCGCCCGTAATGGTGTTCGGCTAATTTGCTCGGGTAATCAAAATTGAGTAAATTTGTGTGATAAAAACTTGTGAATGGAAACAGCTGTAAAATCTGATTCTCGTAAAGAGAAGGCAATTTCTTTCGTGTGGCAGCATATGCTGCTTGTGGTGTCATTGTTTGTAATGACATTCGGTGTCGCGTTGTGCGTGAGATCAAACTTGGGGTGCAGCGTGATTTCGACCATACCATTTGTTATGTCGCAGGCCGGTGAAAGCGGGATGGTTGCCGCGTTGACAATCGGGGAATACACAGACATAATGAACTGCCTGCTTGTTACGCTCCAGATTTTGATTCTCAGGAAAAGATTTGAACTTGTACAGTTGCTGCAACTCGTGATTGGGTTTGTGTTTGGCTATTTTCTTGACTTGAACATGTCTGTGACCTCTATGTTTGACTACTCAACCATATGGAGCCAAATTGTGGCCCAGCTGGCCGGATGCACGATTCTTGCGTTTGGCATATCGATGGAAATCCGTTGCGGTTCGGTCACAATGCCGGGCGAGGGGATAACAGTAGCGATAAGCAGAGTGAGCGGCCTCCCGTTCCCGAAAGCCAAGATATATGTCGACAGCGCACTTGTCATATCGGCTGTTGTCCTGAGCTATCTGTTTTTCGGCCATTGGTTGTGGAATGTTGTCGGGGTCGCCACGCTTTTCGCAATGATATATGTGGGCTTCGCGGTAAAGGTGATCAATCCGCATATGGTGTGGTTCAGCCGCCTTGTGTGTTATCGTCCGGGGTTCCGGCGGTATGTCTATGGACTCGCCAGGTTCATAAAGCAAGGCCGGGGCTGACAGGCAGGACCTTTCAAAGAGTCTTTATTCAAAGTGAAAATCAAAGCGGCTGTCGCGCCTGTGACCTGAAATCACGGTGCGGCAGCCGCTTTTGTAGTTATGCTGTTGCTCTATGTCAGCCCTGATGTTGGGGGCGCAGGAGGTCGTTGACCGTCTTGACCGGATTGAAAGTGGAAATCGGCACTTCCACGAACGCGGTTAGCCAGTCGCTCATGGCTCCATTCCAGAGCCCGGGTAGCTCCAAGGCTTTCAGGTTGCGCCCGTGCAGCGATTTGGAGGAGATGAATCCAGTCTCGGCATCGACATATGCGGGGAGGTCATATTTGCGGCCCTCATGGTCTTTGATGTAGCATACCAGATCCACAGGATTGAAATGCGTGGCTTTTGCCATCATCTCGCGGTTTTCTGTTTTCGACAGGTCAATCTGTGTGCTTTCAAGAATCTGCAACGAACGCGACCCGTCGGCGTTGTATGTCACATACGGTCCTCCGCCTGGTTCTCCCTCGTTCCTTACCATGCCGCATACCCTTATCGGGCGGTCGAGCTTGACACGCAGATATGTGGCCAGGTCTTCACCCTTTAGTGTCGACAGTTCGGGGGCATCAAAAGAGAAACATTCGCGCATGAACGCGACGATTCCCTCAAGGTCTGCCTCGGAATACTGGCGGCTGTCGATGAGATCAATGAAAGCAGTGACTTTGTCATGCTGCTCGATGAGGTAACCTGCGATGACCTTTTTGTATAGAAGTGTGGACTCCCTGCGGTTGTCAGGCACCACATTGTCGATGTTTTTTATGAAGACCACCGTCGAGTCAAGTTCATTCAAGTTCTGTATCAAGGCTCCGTGCCCTCCGGGACGGAACACGAGACGGCCATCTTCCCTGAACAAGGAGTTGTCCTCATTCACGGCGACTGTGTCGGTCGAAGCTTTTTGCTCTGACATTGATACGGAAATCTTGACTCCCATACGCGCCTCGATGGCCGGAACTGCTTCCGCGAGCTTTTGGGCGAAAGCCTCGCGATGTGAGGGGGAGACGGTCAGGTGCATGTTCACAGAGCCATCGGCCTGCTGGGCTGATTGGGCTCCCTCCATAAGTTGTTCCTCCACGGGGGTACGTGTGTCATTTCCGGACTTGTGGAATGTCAGCAAGCCTTTCGGCAGGTTGCCGTAGTCAAGTCCTTCCGGGCCGATGATTCCTTTTATCACCTCTTTCTGTGCGCCTACGGCCAGCAGTTCGTCTACTCCTTTGCCGCTGTGGGTTTTGCGCAATTGTTCGTCAAGCTGTCCGAAAAAAGCCACGTCGTGGATGTTCTTCAGGAGATTGTCCACATCGGAACCTTCGGGAGCTGTGTCCTTGTCGCCGTCGACAAAGCTGAAGAGCGATTTGAACATACGCGAAGCGGCCCCTGATGCGGGTACGAACTTGCAGACATCGCCTCCGTCGGACAAGTATTTGTCCCATCTGGCGACAGCTTCATCCTCTTCCTGTGGCGTCAGCACAGTGATTCCTTCGCCGGGACGTGCGGAATCATATATTTTAAGGTATGGGAAACCGGTCTTGAAACGTTCGACCTGGGTCATAAGTGTCTCTTCCGAGACTCCACGCTGGCCCAGCTGGGCCATATCATCTTTCGTCAACATGTCGGTTTGTGTAGGGTTGGGTTTGTTTAGGAGTTGTCGTGATTATGTTTTCACAAAGTTACAGCTTTTTATCCGATTTCCATTCACAGGCAGCGATAATTCTTTATATGAGTCAGCCGTCGGTGTGGCCGGGATATGAAAAACCACCGGAATGGGGTTCCCGATGGTCTGTGAGTCTCCTCGTTTTTTTCAGTTGTATTGCGGATTGACCGGATGATACAGCCAGTTTCTGTATGGTTTGCCCAAAAGTCTGACGATTCTGTACCATGACGAGTCTCCGTCTTCCATAAAAATCTCTTTGTTGGCTGGTTTGGGCGCCACGGCCCATACATGTTTCTCGATCTCCTCCTCAAGCTGCATAGGGTCCCAGCCGCTGTATCCGACGAAAAAGCGCATTTTGCCTTCCGTCTCGAGCCCCATGTTGACATAGCTTTTGACCTGCTTGAAATCACCGCCGATATATAGGTCTTCGGCGATTTTCCGGGCACCACGAAACTCATCTCCAAGGGAGTGGAGATAAAACAGCCGGTCGCATGACAGGGGGCCGCCGCAGTAAATCGGGATGTCTATCTCATCCTGGATGCCTTCTATCGCTTCTCCCAATGTGTAACCGGTGGCTTTGTTAAGCACCAGCCCCATAGCCGACTTGCCCCGTTCATATTCGACAAGCGAGATGACCCCGTGGTTGAAATATTCCTCACGCAAAAACGGCTCGGCCACAAGCAATGACCCGACAGCCGGCTTTCCGGTCGGAAGGTTGATTTTAAAAATGGAGGAATCAAGATCGGGCATATCAATCTCCATGACTTTAGTAATATTACATTTCACGTCGACAGGGACTTCCCGGTCGGAGTTGCTGGCCGGAAAATCCATCTCAATGGCGAAGTTACCATTATTTTACGGGACAAACAAATATTTTTGCAGAAATCCAAAAATATTTGTGGAGAATGACGCTACAAGAGGGCTTTCCCTGCCAATCTCTGAGGATTTTGGCATTGATGTCAGGAAATGCAGACAGAGAAATGGCGATATTTTTGCCGACGTTTGTTGCGTGGGGGAGAGGCGTATTGTAGAACGTGTGCTTGAAATCAGCCGCATAATGAATAAATGGATGAATAAAAGCACTGTTAAAAAGAGTGATATTTGATTTTTTTTGTTAACTTTGTGGCGGTTTTTGCGTTTTGACCGGTTGGAATACCCCTCCCTTGTCGTTTTTGAGGAGCTCCAGCATGCGTCAGGACGCGAAGATATTGTTGTTTGGTTGCCACGTTGTTGGTGGCAATTGATTGATAAACACGAAGATAAGAATGATTAACATTACTTTTCCCGATAATTCGGTAAAACAGTACGAAGCCGGGGTGACACCCCTTGAAATCGCCCGCAGCCTCTCGCCGCAGCTCGCCCGAGATGTGCTGGCTGCATCTGTCAATGACCAGGAATGGGATTTGAGCCGTCCGGTCAATGAGGATGCTTCCATCAAACTTTTCAAATGGGATGACCCTGAAGGCAAGCATGCTTTCTGGCATTCTTCCGCCCACCTTCTCGCCGAGGCCCTCCAGGAACTTTACCCCGGGGTGAAATTCGGTGTCGGCCCGGCAATCGAGAACGGCTTCTACTATGACATAGACCCCAACGGCCACAGCATCACTGCGGCTGATTTCCCCGCGATAGAGGCCAAGATGCTTGAGCTGGCTCGTCGTGACGAGCAGATTGTGAGGGCTGACATCTCGAAGGCTGATGCCTTAAAGATGTTTGGCGAACGCAAGGAGGAATACAAATGTGAGCTTATCTCAGAACTTGAGGACGGCTCTATCACTACATATACCCAGGGCGCGTTCACAGACCTCTGCCGTGGCCCGCATCTCCCTTCGACAGGTGTTATAAAGGCCTGCAAAGTCATGTCGCTCGCCGGAGCATACTGGCGTGGCGACGAGAAGCGCAACCAGTTGGTGCGTGTTTACGGTATTACCTTCCCGAAAAAGAAGATGCTCGATGAGTATCTTGTCCTGCTCGAGGAGGCCAAGAAGCGCGACCACCGCAAGCTCGGCAAAGAGATGGAGCTTTTCGCTTTCTCCACCAACGTGGGTGCCGGTCTTCCCCTCTGGCTTCCCAAGGGTGCCGCCCTGCGTGACCGTCTTGAGCAGTTCCTCCGCAAGATTCAGAAGAAATATGGTTACCAGCAGGTAATCACCCCCCACATAGGCAACAAGCAGCTCTATGTCACTTCGGGTCACTACGCGAAGTATGGCAAGGATTCCTTCCAGCCGATACATACGCCGCAGGAAGGGGAGGAGTATATGCTCAAACCCATGAACTGTCCTCACCACTGCGAGATATTCAAGACATCGCCCCGCTCTTACCGCGACCTGCCGTTGCGCCTCGCGGAGTTCGGCACGGTGTACCGCTACGAGCAGACCGGTGAGCTGCATGGTCTTACCCGTGTAAGGGGATTCACCCAGGATGACGCCCACATATTCTGCGCGCCGTCACAAATCAAGGATGAGTTCCTGAAAGTGATGGATATCATCCTTTATATCTTCAACGCCTTGAAATTTGACAATTACGAGGCTCAGATATCACTGCGAGATCCCAAGAACAAAGAGAAATACATCGGTTCGGACGAGAACTGGCACCTTGCAGAGCAGGCCATCATCGAGGCTTGTGAGGAAAAAGGACTCAACGCCCGCAAGGAGCTTGGCGAGGCCGCTTTCTATGGCCCCAAACTTGACTTCATGGTCAAGGACGCCATCGGACGCCGCTGGCAGCTCGGCACAATCCAGGTTGACTACAACCTGCCCGAGCGTTTCCAGCTTGAATATACCGGAGCCGACAACCAGAAACACCGTCCGGTGATGATTCACCGCGCGCCTTTCGGTTCGCTCGAACGTTTCGTCGCCGTACTGCTGGAACATACGGCGGGTAAATTCCCCCTCTGGCTTTCGCCTGAACAGGCAATCATCCTGCCGATTTCCGAGAAGTTCAATGATTACGCCTACGAGGTTGCCCGTCAGCTCAACGAGCTTGATGTCCGCGTGACTGTCGATGACCGAAACGAGAAAATCGGCCGAAAGATTCGCGACAACGAGTTGAAGCGTATTCCCTATATGCTTGTCGTCGGGGAGAAAGAGGCTGAAAACGGCGAGGTCTCCGTGCGCAAGCAGGGTGAAGGCGACAAGGGCACGATGAAGGTCGCCGAATTTGCCGAGGAAATCAACCGCCTTGTGAAAGAACTCCAGTAATCACGCCGGGCAAAGAACAAATCCCGGTAGAGGATGTTCACCTTAAAAAGAATCACCAACCAATACTGAATGGATAAGAAACCCATCAACTCCGGAGGATCAAGACCCTCCAGCTATGGAAGCCAGGGCCACAGCGGCTCGGCTCCACGACAGGCCGGAAGCGGCCAACACACCTCGTCCTCCCAGGGAGGATACGGCCAGCGCAGCCAGGGCGCCCCGCGCCCGGCCGGCGCCAGCACCGGACGTCCGGGAGGATTTTCCGGCCCGCGCCCCGGAGGCCCGCGCCCCGGAGGTTTCGGTGGTCCCCGTCCCGGAGGCTTCGGCGGCCCGCGTCCAGCAGGGATGCGTCCTCCATTGACAGGCCCGCGTCCTCCCCGCAAAGAGGAACCCTACAACATCAACGAGCGCATCCACGCCAAGGAGGTGCGTCTCGTGGGCGACAATGTCGAAAATGGTGTCGTGTCTCTCCAGCAGGCCCTCAAGCTTGCCGATGAGATGGAGCTTGACCTGGTGGAAATCTCACCCACCGCTCAGCCGCCTGTCTGCAAGATCCTTGACTACTCCAAATTCCTGTATCAGCAGAAGAAGCGCCAGAAAGAGCAGAAAGCAAAGGCGACGAAAGTCGTGGTGAAGGAGATTCGTTTCGGCCCGCAGACCGATGACCACGATTACAACTTCAAGCTCAAACACGCCCAGAGCTTCCTTCAGGAGGGTTCCAAGGTGAAGGCTTATGTCTTCTTCAAAGGACGTTCGATTCTTTTCAAGGAGCAGGGCGAAGTGCTGTTGCTGCGTTTCGCCAACGACCTTGAAGAGCTTGGCAAGGTAGAGCAGATGCCTGTCCTCGAGGGAAAGAGAATGACAATCATGCTTTCTCCCAAGAAAAAAGTCTGAAAAAACATCCGTCAAGGCAATAAAAAGCCTGATTGCGCGTTGTATATGATGGTGTCTGTGACACCAAACTAATCAAATCATAAATTAACAAAAATGCCAAAGATTAAGACTAATTCCGGTGCCAAAAAGAGGTTCGCCCTTACCGGAACAGGAAAGATCAAGAGAAAACATGCTTACAAGAGTCACATTCTGACGAAGAAGACCAAGAAGCAGAAGAGAAACCTCACCCACTTCGGCACAGTCAACAAGGTAGACGAAGCCAACGTAAAGGCATTACTTGGCCTGAAGTAATCAGTCCCTTTCCCAGCGGACTGTATTCTTCAACCCGAAGAGCCTGAGGTTTAGCCCCAGAAAACAATCATCCCCGACTATCCGCGCTACTCTTGACGCCGGCGGTCAGGGCGAAGGCAACCGGACCGGCCTGAGCAACACCAAGTGGTCCGAAATCTACTAACCGGATGTCATGCCGCAAGAGCAACGCCGTCAAACACAATCAAGGCCGTTGCCGCTGACATTCAAAACTTGTCAAAACAATGCCAAGATCAGTAAACCACGTAGCATCCCGCGCACGTCGTAAGAAAATCCTCAAATTAACCCGCGGTTACTTCGGTTGCCGTCGTAACGTGTGGACCGTTGCCAAGAACACTTGGGAAAAGGGTCTCACCTACGCTTACCGCGACCGCAAGAACAAAAAGCGCAACTTCCGTTCGCTTTGGATTCAGCGAATCAACGCCGCTGCCCGTATGGAGGGTCTTTCTTACTCTCAGCTCATGGGACTCATTCACAAGGCCGGCATCGAAATCAACCGCAAGGTGCTTGCCGACCTGGCTCTCAACAACCCCGCCGCTTTCAAGGCTGTTGTTGACAAAGTGAAGGCTTAAGGCAATATCCGGATTAAACCGGGAAAGAATGACGGAGTGTCGCAATGCGGCACTCCGTCTGCTGTTTATGCCAGGCAAGCGACTGGCTGGGATTTCATCGGCAGTATATCAATCTCTGTTTTTGAAACATTAGTGTCCACTAAAAAATCATAAGAGTTCTTTGAAATTATTGAAATTCAAT
>CATZGB010000057.1 GCA_958418815.1 uncultured Bacteroidales bacterium
AATGCCGACTTGAAAATCTATAATCAAGTCGGCTTTTTTCGGACGGATACGGATATGCTGATACCCGCGGATGATATTTGAAGAAAAAGATTAGTCGGGATGTGGACGGGGGGCGCGTCGGGGAGGCGCGGGGATCAGATGGTCATTTCGCCGCAGATGGGGTGGAGGAGTCGGTGGTTGACCTGGCGTGCGGTCAGTCCGGAACCGAAGAGGAACATCAGCTTGGTGAGGGCGGCCTCGGTGGTGATGTCGTGGCCCGAGATCACCCCGGCACGGGCGAGGCGGTCGCCGGTGTAGTAGCGTTTCTGGTGTACCGCGCCGTTGACACACTGGGTGACGTTGAGTATGATTGTGCCGCGTTCGACTGCCTCGCGGATGGCGTCGTTGAACCAAGGCTCCGTCGGGGCGTTGCCGGCTCCGTAGGTCTTCAGCACTATCCCTTTGACCCCTGGGGTCTGGAGCTGCTGGCGCAGCGAGGTCTCTGTGAGCCCGGGGGAGACATATATGATGATGATGTCGGTGTTGAGCCCGGTGTGGACGTTGAGGGGGTGCGGGTCGTTGACGCGCCAGAGCGCGTCGGGGTTGAAATGTATCGACAGTCCGATTTTCGCGAGCGGGGGGTAGTTGTTGCTTTTGAAGGCGTTGAAGTTGTCGGCGCTCATCTTGGTCGAGCGGTTGCCGCGCCAGAGGTAGTTCTCAAAGAGAATCGCCACCTCCTGCACCATCGGTTCGCCGTTCACGGGGTCGGTCGCGGCGGCAATCTGGAGGGCTGTGATCAGGTTCTCCTCACCGTCGGTGCGCACCTCTCCGATGGGAAGCTGCGAGCCGGTGATGATGACCGGTTTGCGCAGGTGTTCGAGCATGAAAGAGAGGGCCGACGCGGTGTATGCCATCGTGTCGGTGCCGTGAAGCACCACGAATCCGTCCACATCGTTGTAGTTCTTGCCGATGGCCTCCGCGATCTGCTGCCAGTGGGCGGGGTTCATGTTGCTGGAGTCAATCGGGGGATTGAACTGTATATGTCGGATATCATAGTCGAGCATCTTGATTTTGGGCACATTGTCAATCAGATGGGAGAAGTCAAACGGCCTCAAGGTCTGGGTCGCGGGGTCTTCAATCATGCCGATTGTGCCGCCGGTGTATATGATCAGGATTCTGGGTTTCCTGCTGGCGTTTTTTTCCATAACGAGTGACTATGACAGGATTGTGGTTTAGCGTTGGGTTTGAAGTAGGTGCTTCCCGCCGGGGTGGCGGGAAGCACGTTTATGTCATTTGACCTGGGCACCCGGAGTGACGGGGGCTGAGGGGGAGATCACCACGAGTGAGCCGTCGGGATTCTGGGCGGAGAGAATCATGCCCTGCGACTCCACCCCTTTGAGTTTGCGGGGAGCGAAGTTGGCGATGAAGCATACCTGTTTCCCGATGAGGTCTTCGGGGGCGTAGTGCTTGGCGATTCCGCTGACGATGGTGCGTTTCTCCATGCCGTCGTCGATGAGGAATCGCAGGAGCTTGTCGGCCTTGGGGACGCGGGCGCATTCGATGACGGTGCCGACGCGGATGTCCATCTTCAGGAAGTCGTCGAACGGAACGTCGGGCTGTTGCGGCTCGGGCTTCCATGCGGCGAGCTTGTTCTCCTCCTTGATGCGGGCGAGGCGGTCGAGCTGGGCCTGGATGGCATCATCCTCGATTTTCTCGAAGAGCAGCACGGCCTCTCCCAGACGGGAGCCGGCCTTGACGATGTCCTCGCGTCCGAGGTCGGCCCATGTCAGCCCGTCGAGGCCGAGCATTCCGCGCAGTTTTCCTGCCATGAAGGGGAGGAACGGCTCGAAAGCCACGGCGAGGTTGGCGCAGATCTGGAGGGCGACGTTGAGGATGGTGGCGGTGCGCTCCATGTCGGTCTTGGCGACTTTCCATGGCTCTGTCTCCTGGAGGTAGCGGTTGCCGACGCGGGCTATCTCCATCGCCTGGCGGAGGGCTTCGCGGAAGTGGAATGTCTCAAGCGACGCGGTGAGGGCCTTTTCGGCTTCGCGGATTTCGGCGAAGGCGGCCTTGTCGACATCGAGCCACTGGCCGGCCTGGGGCACGACGTTGTCGAAGTATTTGCCGGTCAGCACCACGGCGCGGTTGACGAAGTTGCCGAGGATGGCGACCAGCTCGGAGTTGTTGCGGCTCTGGAAGTCGCTCCATGTGAAGTCGTTGTCTTTGGTCTCCGGGGCGTTGGCGGTCAGGACGTAGCGCAGCACATCCTGTTTGCCGGGGAAGTCGCGGAGATATTCGTGGAGCCACACGGCCCAGTTGCGCGAGGTGGAGATTTTGTCACCCTCGAGGTTGAGGAACTCGTTGGAGGGGACGTTGTCGGGCAGCTGGTAGCCGTCGCCGTAGGCCATTAGCATCGCCGGGAAGATGATGCAGTGGAAGACGATGTTGTCCTTGCCGATGAAGTTTATGATGCGGCTTTCGGGGTCTTTCCAGTATTTCTCCCAGCTGTCGGGGAGTATCTCCTTGGTGTTGGATATGTAGCCGATGGGGGCGTCGAACCATACATACAGCACTTTTCCCTCGGCCCCTTCGACAGGCACGGGTATGCCCCAGTCGAGGTCGCGGGTGACGGCGCGGGGCTGGAGCCCCAGGTCGAGCCATGACTTGCACTGGCCGTATACGTTGGTCTTCCACTCCTTGTGGCCCTCAAGAATCCATTCCTCCAGGGCTTTCTGGTAGTTCTCGAGGGGGAGATACCAGTGGCGGGTCTCCTTCAGGACGGGGATGTTGCCGGTCTCGGCGCAGCGGGGATTGATGAGGTCGGTGGCGCTCAGCGACGAGCCGCATTTCTCACACTGGTCGCCGTATGCGCCCTGGGCGTGGCAGACGGGACACTCGCCGATGACGTAGCGGTCGGCCACGAATCGGCCCGCGCCTTCGTCGTAGAGCTGCATCGAGGGTTTCTCGATGAATCCCCCTTTGTCATATATGTGGCGGAAGAATTCCGACGCGGTCTCGCGGTGGGTCTCGGAGGTGGTGCGGGAGTAGACATCGAATGATATTCCCAGCTCCTCGAAAGAGTCCTTTATGATTTTATGGTATCGGTCGACGACATCCTGGGGGGTGATGCCCTCTTTGCGGGCGCGGATGGTGATGGGCACTCCATGCTCGTCGCTGCCTCCGATCATCTTGACATCCTCGCCGCGCAGGCGCAGGAAACGTGTGTAGATGTCGGCGGGGACATATACCCCGGCGAGGTGGCCGATGTGTACCGGGCCGTTGGCGTAAGGGAGGGCAGTGGTGACAAGAGTCCGTTTGAAGTTCTTCTCCATCTGTATGTTCTGTTTCGTATGATTGACACTTTTTAGAAACCGCAAATTTAGAAAAAAATCACTAATTTTGCAACGACAATACTATCAAACGCCATATCAAGATGCGAATTTCCATATTCCTTGCCGCCGCGCTGCTCTCCGGCGCGGTTTTCCAGGCAGTTGCAGAGAGCCCTTACGCGGGCGGTGTGATGATCATGAACGAGGAGACCACCGGCAATCCCGGCAACGGCTCAATCAATTTTTTCAGTCCGGAGGGTGAGGGGAGCTGGATTTACCGCGCTTTCCGCCAGGCCAATCCGCGCCGTGAGATACCCGGGGCGATATGCCATGCCCGTTTCCACGGCGACAGGCTGTATGTGGTCTCCAACCATCCCGATGCTCCCGGCAGCTACAACATGGCCGGCACGCTGACCGTGCTTGATGCCTCGACCCTGGTGTATCTCAACTCAGTGGAGCTTGTCAACGGGCGGGGAAAGAGTGTGCAGGGCCGCGCGGTGATGCCGTTCGGCGACAAGGCGTTTGTGACCACTTCCGACGGCATACTGACCTACATGGCCGGTGACAACACCCTCATGCAGGAATGTGACGCGATATGCAGCCCCGACGGGGTGGCATCGCCTTATCCTTACCAATATCCCTACCAGACCGGCTCAATCGCCAGGGTGGGGGATGATTTCTACATCGCATCGCAGACATTCGGGTTGGTGAGCATCCCCGGGCTGCAGCCTGACAAGGCCGCCGGGATGAGCCTTGCCGACTTGCTTGGTGACAATCTTCCCGAGGGGCTTGGTGAAGCAAACGGCATCGGCTCGATTGTCACAGGAAATGACGGCAACCTGTGGATGAGCGTCACCGCCGACACAAACGCCACCGGGGAGGCCGCTCCTTATCTGATAAAGTATGATCCGGTGAGCGGACAGGCTGAGGCAGTGGCGGTGCCCGACGGCATCTATCCCCCGGCCAACTCCTGGTATGCCTGGACCGCTGACGGGTTTCACGCCTCGGCAACCGGCAATTTCCTCTATTGGAACGGCGGCCCCAACACCTGGTTCTCCAACAGCGCGGTATTCAGATATGACATCGACAAAGGGGAGTTCTCCAAGGTGCTTGACCTCAACGCCGAGGAGCTGCCCGCGGGGGAGAATCCCTGGATGATTTACGGATGCTCGATGAGGACATCTCCTGTCACGGGGGATATGTATCTCTCGCTGTTCAAGGATTACGCGCGCACTGACTATGTGTTGCGCCGTCTGGGGTCTGACGGGGCCAAGATCGCCGATTACCGGATGGAGCCTGCCGTATGGTATCCCTCGCTTCCTGTGTTTGTCGACGACGAGGCCCCGGAGTTCAAGCCGGCAGAGGAGCTGGTCATTGACGGCGTGGAGACCACGGAGGTTGACCTGCTGGGATTCGCCACCGACCCTGACTCCCCCGACGCTGAAATCAACTACCAGGTCGGCGGTGTGTCGCTGCCTGGCGAAGGCGGCGTTGCCGAGATTGCAGGGAGGGTGCTGCGTGTAAGCCCCGGGCAGTCCCCCGTGGAACAGGCTGAGGATGCCTCCGCTGAGAACGGATGGATTGACCTTGTCGCTGATTCCCAGGGAAAGACTGCGACCACCCGCCTGTATGTCCGTTATTCCGCCGCGTCGCTTGACATGGCACAGGAGGGACTGAGGCTTGCGGCAGCGTCTGTAAGGGATGGCCGGCTGACATTGCGCGGCGACATGGCCATGACCGCTGTCATTTACACTCCAGAGGGTAGGATGGTCATGGAAATCGCCGCTCCTGCCGGGGAGTCAATCCACAGCCTCGGCCAGCTGTCAGCTGGGCTTTATGTCCTGCGCTTCGACGGCAAGACCCTCAAATTCCGTATCTGATACCCTCAAATACCCCATCTGATATTGGCTGACTCGAATACACGGATAAATCCCGGCAGGGGACTGCTTGGCATCTCCCCCGTGATACTGTTTCTGGCGCTGTATGTGGTGGTGTCGGCTTGTGTGGGCGACTTCTACAGGATGCCGTTCTCTGTGGCGTTGCTGTGTGCCTCTGCGTGGGGCGTCGCCATTTCGGCCGGGAGCCTGGCCGACAGGGTCGCCACCTACTCCAAAGCCGCCGCCCATCCCAACATCATCTACATGGTCTGGATTTTCATCCTTGCCGGGGCCTTTGCCTCCCTGGCCAAGGAAATCGGGGCTGTGGAGGCGACGGTGGAGCTTGCCCTGGGGCTGCTCCCGTCATCGATGGTGGTGCCGGGGATATTCGTGGCCGCGTGCTTCATATCGCTCGCCGTCGGCACCTCGGTTGGCACGGTGGTGGCGTTGACCCCGCTGGCTGTCGAAATCGCTGCGGTGTCAGACGGCAGCGCGGCCTTCATGGTGGCGGTGGTCATCGGGGGCGCGTTTTTTGGCGACAACCTGTCGTTTATCTCCGACACGACAATCGCTGCCACCCGCTCGCAGGGGTGCGACATGGCCGACAAGTTCAGGGCCAACATCTGGCTCGCCCTCCCGGCGGCGGCGGTGACCCTCGCGGTGTATCTCGTCGAGAACAGCATGACGCCTGTGACCCAGGTCGCCGATGCCGGGTCGCCGTCGGTGTGGCTGGTGGTGCCCTACCTGATAGTGATAGTGGCGGCTGTGGCGAGGATGAATGTCACACTGGTGCTGTCGGGAGGCATAGTGGCCGCGATGGTCGTCGGGATGGCCCACGGCCACAGCGCGTTGTCTCTATGCGGCTTCATGGGAGGGGGCATCGAGTCGATGGGAGGACTGATAGTGGTCACCCTGATGTCGGCCGGGATGCTCGGGCTTGTCAAGGCCAACGGAGGCATCGACTGGCTGCTGCAGGTGCTGACCGCGCGGGTCAGGGGCAAACGTGGCGCGCAAGGGTGCATGGCCTTGCTGGTCAGCCTGGTCAACCTCTGCACGGCCAACAACACCGTGGCCATCATCACCGTCGGCCCTCTGTCAAAGGAGATTTCCCGCCGGTTTGGCATCACGCCTCGCAAAAGCGCGTCGTTGCTCGACACCTGCTCATGCATCGTGCAGTGTCTTATCCCGTATGGCGCGCAGACCCTCCTTGCCTGCTCGCTTGCCGGACTGTCGCCTGCCGAGCCGTTCCGCTACCTGTATTATCCGTGGGCGCTGGCCGTGGCCGTGATTGTCTCCATAATGGTGAAAGGGGGGCGTAAATGAAGCTGTTCATAGCCCCCTTGCAGGGCTACACCGATGCGCCATACCGCCATTTCCATACCGAGGTCTTCGGCGGGGCTGACGGCTGTTTCTCCCCTTTCCTGAGATGGGAGAAGGGGGAGCCGGCCAGGCGCACGATGCGCGACATCCGTTCCCCGCTCAACGCAGAGACCGTCGGTTTTGTGCCCCAGATAATCTTCCGAGACGCGGAGGAGATGCGCCGGCTCGCCGAGGCGCTGAAAGCTGAGGGATTTGACCGTATCGACCTCAATATGGGATGTCCCTTCCCGCCGCAGGTCGCCAAAGGCCGGGGTGCCGGGTTCCTGCTCAGGAGGGAGGAGATGGAGAAGGTGGCGGCCTACGTCGCCGGAGACAGGCCGGTGAGTTACTCGGTGAAGATGCGGCTCGGTGTGGATGACCCCTGGCAATGGCGTGATGTCGCGTCAGTGTTGAGGGGGATGCCGCTGGAGCATGTGACCATCCATCCGCGCACGGCCCGGGAGCAATACCGGGGCGACCTGCATCTCGACGGATTCGAGGAGCTGGCCGAGGCTGTCGGTAAGCCTGTGGTGTTCAACGGCGAGATACATACGCCAGGTGAGCTGGAGGAGGTGGCGGGACGTTGGCCGTGGCTCCACGGGGTGATGGCCGGGCGTGGGCTGCTGGGCCGTCCGTCGCTGTTCAGGGAGTGGCGCGAGGGCAAGGAGTGGGACGACCGCCGCCGGCTTGAGGGGATGTTGCGTCTTCACGGACTTTTGTGGGGATATTACCGTGGAGTGCTTTGCGGCGAGGCGCAGCTGCTGTCGCGGATGAAGAGCTTCTGGGATTATGCCCAGTTGCCTCACCGTCAGTTGAAACGGATAGCCAAAGCCCGTTCGGCGGCTGATTACGAGGCGGCAGTAAGGGAGCTGTCGGTATGAATTTTCAGGTGGCTGCGGAAATTCCCGCCGAAATTTGTTAACTTTGCAGGGAGGATGACGTTGGCCGCCCTGTGGCGCTCCGTCAGCCCCCGCCAAAGCAAACAGTTTTGCTTTCTCACACAAACATCCCATAGATGAAAGACTTAGTAATCTCGAAGGAAACCACCGAAAGGGCCGTGGTCGTTGGGCTGATTACCCCGCGCCAGCCCGAAGGGAAGGTCAATGAATATCTCGACGAACTTGAGTTCCTGGCCGACACGGCGGGGGGCGAGGTGGTCAAGCGCTTCACTCAGAAGGTCGACACCCCCAACTCCGCGACTTTCGTCGGCAAAGGCAAGCTTGAGGAAATAAAGGAATATGTCGAGAAGAACGACATCGGAATGGTGATTTTCGACGATGACCTCTCGACAAAGCAGATCGCCAACATAGAGAAGGAGCTGCAGGTCAAGATTCTCGACCGGTCGAGCCTGATTCTCGACATCTTCGCCAAGCGCGCGCAGACGGCGACGGCCAAGACCCAGGTGGAGCTTGCACAATACCAGTACCTGCTTCCGCGCCTGACCCGTATGTGGACCCACCTCGAACGTCAGAAGGGTGGTATCGGTATGCGTGGCCCGGGCGAGACCCAGATCGAGACCGACCGCCGTATCATCAAGCGGCGCATCGCCTGGCTGAAAGAGCAGCTGAGCGACATCGACCGCCAGAAGACCCTGCAACGCAAGAATCGTGGCAAGCTGACCCGCGTGGCCCTGGTGGGTTACACCAATGTCGGCAAATCGACGCTGATGAACCTGTTGAGCAAGAGCGAGGTGTTTGCCGAGAACAAGCTGTTTGCGACCCTCGACACCACCGTGCGCAAGGTCATCATCGACAACCTGCCGTTTCTGCTCACCGACACGGTGGGTTTCATCCGCAAGCTGCCCACCAACCTGGTGGAATCGTTCAAGTCGACCCTCGACGAGGTGCGCGACGCCGACCTGCTGGTGCATGTGGTCGACATATCCCATCCCCAGTTCGAGGAGCAGATCGAGGTGGTCAACAAGACCCTCGCCGAGGTCTGCGGCTCGGCCGACAAGCCTATGATAATGGTGTTCAACAAAATAGACGCATACAGCCATGTGGCCAAGGATGAGGATGACCTGACTCCGCGCTCGCGCGAGAATATCCCCCTGGAGGAGCTGAAACAGACCTGGATGAACCGGCTCGGCTCGGGCGACTGTGTGTTCATCTCGGCCAAGAAGGGGCTTAACATCGATGAGCTGAAACAGCGTATTTACGCCAAGGCCAAGGAGATACATATGGAGCGTTTCCCCTACAACGACTTCCTTTTCCAGAAATATGACGACCTGGGGGAGACCCAGGCCGACTCCTGACACCAGATGGCTGACAACCGACGGAATATGATGAGATGGGAGCGTCTGGTCTCTGACAAGCGTTTCGGCCTGGAGGATTACCACGACCCCAAGCGTGGGAGCCGCACTGACTTTCAGCGCGACTTCGACCGGCTTGTGTTCTCCTCGCCGTTCAGGCGGTTGCAGAACAAGACGCAGGTGTTCCCGCTGCCGGGCAGCATCTTCGTGCATAACCGCTTGACCCATAGCCTTGAAGTGGCTTCGGTGGGGCGGTCGATGGCCAATGAGGTGGTGAGCCTGATAATGCCTCGCCATGAGTCGACCCCGGCGGCCAAGGCGCTGGAATCGATCGGCGACATAGTTGCCGCCGGATGCCTCGCCCATGACATGGGCAATCCCCCTTTCGGCCATTCAGGAGAAAAGGCCATCGCCACATTTTTCTCGGAAGGGGAGGGGGCGTTTCTGAAAGACCGTCTCACCCCGGCGCAGTGGGCCGACCTGGTGAATTTCGAGGGTAACGCCAATGCCCTCAGGGTACTGACCCATCAGTTCCAGGGGCGGCGCAGCGGAGGCTTCGCGATGACCTACTCGATGCTCGCCTCGATAGTGAAATACCCCTACTCCTCGGGCCTCTCCGGGGACAAGGGGAAGTTTGGCTTCTTCACCTCGGAGACGGAGAGCTACCGGCGCATCGCCTCGGAACTTGGGATACCGATGCTCGACGCGCCCGCCGGGGAGACCCTTTTCGCCCGCCATCCGCTGGTCTACATAGTGGAGGCGGCTGACGACATATGCTATGAGGTGATGGACCTTGAGGATGCCCACAAGCTGAAGATTGTCGGGTCTGAGGAAATCATCGGGCTTTTCCTGTCGTTCCTTCCCGAGGAGCGCCGGGCCCGTAGCCTCGAGATAATGGGGCGGTTTGACGACCCCAACGAGAAAATCGCCTATCTGCGGTCGGGTGTGATAGGGGAGCTGGTGACCGCCTGTGCCCGAGTGTTCGCCGACAATGAGGAGGCGATTCTCGCCGGAGAGTTCCCCGGCAGGCTGCTCGGCCATGTGCCTCAACGGCTTCGCGAGGCTTACGAACGGTGCAACGACCTCTCCTGGGCCAAGATTTACAGGGCGCGGGAGGTGGTGGATGTCGAGCTGGCCGGTAACCGCATCATCACTTTCCTGCTTGAGAAGCTCGTCCACGCTGTCTGCAATCCCGACTTGAATTACTCAAGGTTGCTCCTGTCGCAGGTGCCCGACCAGTATGATGTCACTTCGGCAGACCTTTTCTCCAAACTCCAGGGGGTGGTCGACCATGTTTCGGCCATGACCGATGTCTACGCCCTCGATCTGTTCCGCAAACTCAACGGCATGAGCCTGCCTGCGGTGTGAACCGGCGGCGTGCCCTGTGGCGTTGTGATATAATAAAACCGTTTCTCATGACAAGATTCCTCATATCTTTTTTGATGTTTATCCCTTTTCTGGCCGGTGCCGTGGCCGTCAAGGATGTCGAGAATGTGCATGTCAAGGACCGCACACGCTTTGTCACCGACATGGCGGGGATGCTCTCGCCTGGCGCGGTCGCGCGGGTCGACTCGCTGATGGCCGACGCGTGGCGCCAGTCTTCGGCCGAGCCGGTGGTGGTCATCGTCGACAATCTCGACGGCGAGGACATCGACGACTATGCCACAGAGCTTTTCGAGCTGTGGAAGCCGGGCAAGAAAGACAAGGACAACGGTGTGATTATGCTGATTTCCAGGGATGACCGGAAATTTGTGATACGCACCGGATATGGTGTCGAGGGGGTGTTGCCCGATGCCCTCTGTTGGACTATACTCAACCAGACGATGAAGCCTTATTTCCAGGAGGGGGATTATGACGGCGGGGTGGTGGCCGCAGCCACAGACATCAACCGGGTGCTGACCGATGAGGAGGCACGGGCCGAACTCATGTCGAAATATGAGAATGACCAGGGGGCCGGCGGCGAGGATGATTTCTTCAAGGTCTACCTCTCGGTGTGCCTTATCCTGCTGGTGACTTTCGGGGTGTATTATCTGTGCCAGCTTGCAAGGAGCCGGGGCAAGGACACCGCCGAGGCTTACCATCTGTTTGAGAAAAGCAAGCTGACGGTGATGGTGCTGACAGCCGCCACGCTGGGGATATTGGCCCCGGTGCTGATACTGTGGCTGGTGACGATGCGCCGCATCCGTACACGCAAGCGCCTGTGTTCCAATTGCTCGACCCCGATGACGCGTCTCGATGAGGA
Organism: uncultured Bacteroidales bacterium; assembly: GCA_958418815.1. Taxonomy (GTDB): domain Bacteria; phylum Bacteroidota; class Bacteroidia; order Bacteroidales; family Muribaculaceae; genus UBA7173. The sequence continues at coordinate 11,038 of CATZGB010000057.1, forward strand.
GACCGACAACAAATACCTCACCCCCGCCCAGGATGCCGAGGAACGGCTCAATTCGGTCGATTACGATGTTTGGCTCTGCCCGACCTGCAACCAGACCGAGATAATCCCGTTTATCAACCGACAGAAGAACTACTCGGTCTGTCATGTCTGCGGGGCGCGCACCGCCGCGCTGGTCTCTGACCGCATCACGCGTCAGCCCACCACAATGTCGAAAGGGCAGGGGGTGAAGACTTACCGCTGCTTCAACTGCCATAACGTCACCAACCACCCCTATGAGATTCCCAAGGTGGTGGCTCCTCCGGTGATTCTCGGAGGTGGTGGCGGAGGATTCGGCGGCGGAGGCGGATTCTCCGGCGGCTCCTTCGGCGGAGGCATGACCGGCGGTGGAGGTTCGCGTGGAGGCTGGTAGCCCGCTGGCAGTAGAGCACCCGACACGCGGGGCGCGAACCATCAGGCTTCGGCAAGTGTTAATCAATCAAAGGATAATGATGACGGGTGAGGTCAAAAACCTCCCTCGGGATGTTGGAAGCGACATCCGCCCCAAAATTCAAGCAGATGGCGCAGCGCCGCGCTGACGGCGGTTGCCCTATTCCAAAGTAAGCGGCGGTCGCCCCGGTTTGTCGGGAGGCGACCGCCGTCTTTTTTTGCGTGAGGATTTTAGGATTGCGATTCATTGCCTGGCGCGGAGCTGCCAGAACGCCACCGCGGAGGCGGCAGCCACATTCAGGGAGTCGACATCGCGCGACATCGGGATGCGAGCCACATAATCCGACTCCGAGATGATTCTGTCGGGCAGCCCTTCCCCCTCGGTGCCGAGGATGATGGCCAGGCGAGGCTCGTCGGCCAGTGTGGGGTCGTCGATTGCCACGGAGTCGTCGCTAAGGGCCATCGCCACGGACTTGAAGCCGAGGCGGCGCAGTTCGGCGAGGTAGTCTGTGCTGTCGAGGTATGCCCACGGCAGCAGGAAGACCGTCCCCATCGACACCCTTATGGCCCGTCGGTTTAGCGGGTCGCAGGCCGTGGGGCTGAGAAGCACCGCGTCTATCCCCAATGCGGCCGCCGAGCGGAATATCGCCCCGATGTTGGTGGTGTCGGTCACTTCATCTATCACAGCCACGCGCTTCGCGCCGCGGCATACCTCCTCAGGAGTGAGTGGGGCGGGTCGGCGCATTGCGCACAAGACTCCCCGCGTCAGGGTGTAGCCGGTGAGCTCGCGTAGCGCCTCGCGCGCGCCTGTATATATAGGCATATCCGGGCAACGGGCGATTATGTCTGCCGCGTCTCCTTCAATGTGCCGCTCCTCGCAGAGCATTGACAGCGGCGTGAATCCCGCCTGGAGCGCCACCCTGATTACTTTCGGGCTTTCGGCGATGAAAAGTCCCTCGCCCGGCGACAGGCGGTTTCTCAGCTGGGCTTCGGTCAGTGACGCATAGGGGGCGAGCCGTGGGTCATCCAGTCTGTCAATCCTCTCGATTCTCATTATAATAATATATGTTGATGAAAAATATTTTTGGAAATATGCATAGAAATAACGTGGCGCAAATTTACAACAAACCCCGCTCCAATCAAAAAAATCCCCCGCCGGAGTTGAAAAATCCCCCCTTTTTTGAACTGAGCCCAGAAAATCCTCCCTGGTTAAAAACTCCCCGTTCCCCTCCGTGCAGTTCGGTGCCTGACCGTAGGGAGGGGAGAGCGCCGCGGGCTTCGCCATTGGCCGCTCTTTTCGCCGCCGCGCCCAACCCCCTGTCCTCCAGCCACAACCGTAGGCTGTTCCTCCCCGTGTTGAAATTTTCTTGAAAAAACTTGCCGAAAAATTTGGCTGGTTCGGGGAAAACGCCTAACTTTGCACTCGCTTTTCGGGACGGAGGTTCCGGGG
>CATZGB010000058.1 GCA_958418815.1 uncultured Bacteroidales bacterium
TTGAATTTCAATAATTTCAAAGAACTCTTATGATTTTTTAGTGGACACTAATGATGTATTGTTTCGTTTGATATTCATAATATGGGTGTAACTTGTTTTCTCACCCAAATTTACACCCATTTTGAGCGATGTCAAAATACGCTTTACGATTGTTAACAATTCATCACACAAGCGTAATTGACCTAATATCAAACAACTGAACTTTTATGATTGTTCATGGCTCCATTGTTTTCGGTGCGCTGTACTCCACCAAAAGCGAGCTTTGGATTTTTCCAAGGCTCGCTTTTTTCTTAATGTCCCCCCGGCGAACGGCCTCCGGTGTGTCATTTGCGGGTCAGCGGATTTGTTTCATAAAAAGCACCCCAAAAGCTTTGTCTGGCTTTTGGGGTGTGGTTCATGGGGCGGATCAGTCGGCGGGGGAGGCCGTGGGGAGGGTGGAGAAGAACTCCATGAAACGGCCATACCAGTCGGGGGTGACCCAGTGGCCGTTCTCCGGCATGATTATGTAGCGTTTGTCGGGGGGGGCGAAGAGGTTGAATGAGGCGAAGTTGGTGTGGGGCGGGCAGACAGGGTCCTGCAGGCCGAAGGTGGCCAGCACGGGGCATGTCACCCAGGGGGCGAGGTTCTTGGTGTCGAAGTATGACAGGAAACGATACATCTCCTGGTCAGAGAGCCCTTTCTCCTTTTGGCAACGCCGGGCCACCTCGGCCGGCCAATGGACGATGCGGAAATAGTCGGGGAAGTCGCCGAGGAAGGTGACCGCCGGGGCAATGGCCTTGATGCGGCCTCCGCCGAGAGCAGCCGAGGCGACGGTGAACGCTCCTCCCTGGCTCTGTCCCTGTGAGTAGACACGGGCGGTGTCGGTCTTCTCGCGGGAGGTGACGAAGTCGATGGCGCGCACCACATCCATGAACGCGGCGCGGTAATAATAGCGGTCTTTGTCGCCGAAGTTCCAGGCAAACCAGTCGCCGTAGTGGTTCTTGCCGTCGCGGTTGTCGAGCAGCTGTCCGCGTGTGGAGAGATAAAACTCAATCCATCCGGGATTGTCGTCGGGGTTGCCGTAATAAATCTGGGATGTGCCGCCGTCATAACCCTGGTAGGTGATAAGGGCCGGATATTTGCCAGGGGCCACCGGCTCGGAGTAGAAGCCGCGTATCACCACCGGCTCTCCACCCGTCGAGTCGGGGAGCGATTTCATCTCCACCAGGTATACATTCTTGTTTTCAGACGAGCGGTAAGGGTCGCGGGTGAGCTTGTATTCCGGGGCCACGGCGGCAAGCTCGTCGAGGGCTTGGCTCCAGAATGCCTCGAAGTCGGGCTGGCGGTCGAGAGGGGAGGCTATCGCCGTCGGGGCATAACCGAAATTGAATGGGTCGAGTGTTGTCTCCCCCACCGTCACCGTCGCACGGTAGAAACCGGGCGACACCGGAAGGTTGTCAAAAACCATGCGGGCGGTGTCGCCCGGCGCGACAGTCACCTCTCGCGAGAACTCTCCGGCAGGTAGCTTCGTGTCGGTCTGCACGGCGAGGCTCACCGTGGTGGAGGCAGCCTCCCCGTCAGGGTTGCTGACAATTACCGATACCTGGGGGGCCTCCCCCTCCTCCCAGCACCGCAGGCTGGACTTGTCGACCCGGCCGCCGATCGCAGCCGAGGCCGTCAGGAATGCTCCCGCCATCATTGCGACGGCGGGGAGCAGATGTCTTTGATTCATATATGTCTTGATAAGTAAGGAATTGCGTCAGTCGGTGAGGGAGAAAGAGACGGGAGTGCCGTCGACGCTGTTGCCGGCGGTCCACACCCGGAACTCTCCAGCCTCGATGAGGGGCTTGCCGTCAAGGCCGTGGAAAGAGAGCTGCGACGGGGAGAGCGTGAAGCTGACCACCCGGCTTTCGCCCGGGCGCAGGGTCACTTTCTGGAAATCTTTAAGCTCCTTTACCGGACGGGCGAGGGAGCCGACCAGGTCGCGGACATAGAGCTGCACGGTCTCAGCTCCCTCCCGGTCGCCGGTGTTGGTGACGGTGCATTCGACAGTCAGCGGGGTTTCGGAACCGATGGCCATAGAGGTGGCAGACAGGCGCGGGGCCGAGATGTCGAAGGTGGTGTAGCTCAGTCCGTAGCCGAAGGGGTAGAGCGGGTCTTTCCCGGCGTCGAGATAATAAGATGTGCATCCGGTCGAGGTCTGGGGAGCCTCCACCGGGATGGCGTCGAGGTCGACGGTCCACTCCGGCGGACGGCCAGTGTTCTTGTGGGCGTAATACATCGGATATTGTCCGGTCATCCTGGCCATCGTCACGGGCAGTTTGCCCGAGGGGTTGGCCTTGCCTGAGATGATGTTGGCCAGGGCCTCCCCGGCCATGGTGCCGCCATGGAACGCGTACAACACCGCGTCGGCCATGTCGATTTCCCTGCCTACGGTCAGCGGGCGGCCGGCCATGAACACCACCGCCACGGGCTTGCCTGTCGCACACACAGCCTCAAGCAGGGCGGTCTGGGCCCCTTTCAGGCCGAGGTCGGCCATCGAGTGGGCCTCACCCGACATCACAGCCTCCTCCCCGACGAAACACACCACCACGTCGGCCTCGCGGGCGGCTTTGACAGCTGCCGGGATGCCGTCAGGGTTCTTGTCGCGGGTATATCCCAGTCCGGGGGCGTAGATGACATTCTCCTCGCCGTAGAGGCGGCGCAGGGCCGCCAGCGGGGTCACCGACCGTTCACGCTGCAGGTCAGGTGCCCAGGTGCCCCCCTGGTCGTAGGGCGCGTCGGCCATCGGCCCGATCACGGCAACTTTGCCAGGCTTCAAACCCAGTGGGAGCATACCGCCGTTTTTCAGCAGAATCGTCCCCTCCTCGGCGGCCCTTGTGGCGGCGGCCAAATGGGCCAGGGCATAGGCGGGCGACGGCCTGGACAGGTCGATGTAGGGGTTGTCGAAGAGTCCGAGGCGGAATTTCAGGCGCAGCACGTTGCGCACCAGTCCGTCAACCACCGTCTCGTCGAGCCTCCCCTCCCTGACCAGCGTCTCCATCGCGTCGGGATATGCGTGGCCCTCCATGTCGATGTCGACCCCGGCGGTGGCGGCCAGCATCGTGGCGTCGCGCTTGTCGGCGGCCACGCCGTGGTTTATCATCTCGGTGATGGCGTTCCAGTCGCTGACCAGCACTCCGTCGAATCCCCAGCGGTCACGCAGCACATCGCGCATGAGCCAGCTGTTGCCCGACGAGGGCACGCCGTTTATGTCGTTGAATGATGTCATGAATGTGGCCACCCCGGCTCCGGCGGCAGCCTCGAACGGCGGCAGCACCACATCCTCAAGCAGTGGCAGCGGCAGCCAGGTGGTGTTGTAGTCCTTTCCCGCCTCACTGAACCCGTAGCCGGCGAAATGCTTGGCGCATGCGGCCATCGCCGTCGGGTCGGCCAGGTTGTCGGTCTGGTAGCCGCGTATCATCGCCAGCCCCATCCGCTCGTTTAGCAGCGGGTCTTCCCCCGCCGACTCGGCGATGCGGCCCCAGCGCGCGTCACGCGAGACATCCATCATCGGGGAGAAAGTCCAGCGGATTCCCGAGGCTGTGGCCTCCACGGCGGCTATGCGGGCCGCCTCCTCCACCAGCTGGGGATTCCAGGTCGCGGCCTGCCCCAGGGGAATCGGGAACACCGTGTTGAACCCGTGTATCACGTCGCGCGCGAAAATCAGCGGAATGCCGAGGCGCGACTCCTCCACCGCCTTGCGCTGCAGGCCGTTGACCACCTCAGGGTCGACCTCATTGATGATCGAGCCGACCCTTCCGGCGGCCACCGCCGCGCCGAGGGTGTCAAACCGCGCCGCGTTGAGCTGGTTGAGCTGCCCGATTTTCTCCTGTATCGTCATCCGGGCCATCAGGGAATCTATGCGGGCCTCGGTGGCGGCATCCCTTCCGGTCGCCGCTATGCAGCAGGCGACACCCATGAATGCGGCTGCCGCGATGGCCATTGTTTTTTCAAAAGGTATTTTCATCTAAGGAAATGTTTTTTGGGCTCCAGGCCGCCGTCGGGCGGCCATATTTGATAAGGTTTGCCAATCGCAGGCCCCCGTCTCTGCAAGAGCCGGGGCCTGTATCAGGTCACAAAGTTACCGATTTTTCCTGATGACCACAATATCGCAGGCTCCATCCAGGCCGGTTTCATCAACTTTTTGCCGACAGAGTCATAAAGCATGGACCTCCCGGGCATAAGGATGATGGAATTGTCTGTTCACTGCTCCCCTACGCAGAAAAGGCGGCCAGCCATCGACTCTATCTGCGCCCGATATGCCTGTTTCATTTCATCTGACAGGAAAGATTCGTCAATTAAGTTTTGCCATTTCGGAATGACTTTGTGGAACCTTTTGAAGAGGTTTGAAATAGCCTTGTCATCCATCCCGCTATCGAGCATGGCGTTTTCAAAGTCGCTCCTTTTTATCCGCTTTTTCTTGCCTTTAAGCGTCAGTGCGAGTTCCTCGTCATCGTCAGGCATCACGATTGAAGTGGATATGAGGTCATACGCCGGAGTCAGCATGTAATTGTCCGCCGGGCGGTAAAGCGAGAAGTTCTTCAGGTGCATATCAGCATTGCCTGTCAGCCATGAGAAGACCACTACTTCCCAGAAGTTGACGACATCCAATAGCGGTGCTGCCGAGTATTGTTTTATCAATTTCGCTATACGCTCGTATGAGCCTTTATATTTATCCTCGGTCAGACGCTCCGACAACTGGCACATATCTTCCATCGCAATCTTGTCGCCCTTCTTGGTTCGGTCAACGCGGCGGGTTATGTAACATAACTCGCCGTCGGCAAAGCGTATCAGCGAATGTGGAACAGTCTTGATTCCTGCCGCTTCTGCCATATGCATGGTCAGGTCCTCATTCTCCGGAAGATTGGCAAATCGGTCGGTCTGAGGTTTGAGGATAAACCGTCCCCATAATCCGACAATAGTAAAGCGTTGCGGTTCTCCGGCATGGCCCCTTGCGATGTCGAGTGAGAGTTTTGCCTGGACTCCGGTCACAGTTGTGCTCGCTGTTACAATCTCGCGCGCCAGTTCCTTGATGTTGGCTCTGGTATAAGGAAGCACCGGCACAGTCGTAGACTCAAATATTTTGCGGGCACACGATTTATGATAATCCACCTCGCCATCAGCGAGCGGTTTATAGCAATAAAGACACTTACGCATTTTCAACCTCCTTACCTTCGAGTGGTATTACGCTGACATTTCCGATGCAATCCTTGCAACAGGCAAGAAGCAGAGAAAATCTGTCACGGGCAGAGATTTTCCAACTCTGTTCTGCGATATCAAGAAGCCACCCTTCCGGTATCAGTCCGTCGAAGAATGGGAATAATACCTTGTCGCGATATGGTTTTTCAGTCAATGGCATTGTCAGACTGACAGCCTCGGCATTCTCAGATTGCAGATAGTCGTGTTCATACTTGAACTCATAGCCCGAGTCATCCTCAGTCAGCACTCCTGCAAGACTCTTTCCTACATACACTCGCGCCCGTCTCATGATTCAGATATTTTTTCCGGTGTCATGACGGCTCCGAACAAAGCCAATACCTGATTGACTTTATCCAGTCGGAGGGATTCCTTTCCCTGTTCAAGTTCTCGCACAAACCGCAGACCCACCCCAGATTTCTGGGACAAATCAACCTGTGTAAGCCCGAACTGCTTACGCATCTCTTTCACATATTTTGCCAACTGAGTCATAAAATATACCCTTTTGGGTACAAAGATAATAAATGCGGCTCAAATTACACCGTAACGGGTATAAAATATTTCGTCCGACGCAAAATTATACCCTTTGGGGTATATCGCAATCCCAAAGATGGATATCGCTTCGAAAGCGCTGCGCGATAACGAACCCTTGCAGGGTTCTCATCCCCGTTTTTACATAAAAAAGCCACAAGTCGATGACTTGCAGCTTTTTTGCGGAAAGACAGGGATTCGAACCCTGGGTACCCGTAAGGGTACAACGGTTTTCGAGACCGTCCCGATCGACCACTCCGGCATCTTTCCTCTGTGGCGGGGCGCTTCCCCCTTGCGGGCGCGCTTCCTTTATCGAGGGGCAAAGTTACGAAGTTTTTCTTGATTTGAAAATTTTTTTGGGTGTTTTTTGTCATTTTTGTGCTGAACGTGGGTTGACGCGGGTTGATTTCGTATGGAGCGGCAGTCGGAGAGGCAGCCCCGGGGGTAATCGTTTTTTGTTTTTTTAATATAGTGGGGGAGAGATTTCGGGCCGATAAGTTGGCGGTCTTGAAACAAGTATGTAACTTTGCGGGGAGAATCGGAACCCGAATATTCATCATCCCCCAAAACACAGACTCAAGTGGAAGCCAGAAGCGACTCCGTGGTCATCATCCCGATGTACAATGAAAAGGAAAACGCCGCGGCCATCATCGACGCGGTGATCGGCCTGCCGCGCCGCTTCGACGTGCTGGTGGTCGATGACAACTCCCCCGACGGCACCGCCGGAATCGTGCGCGACAAGATGGCGCAGTATCCGGGCCGTGTCGACCTCCTCGAAAGGAAAGGGAAGCTCGGGCTGGGGACCGCCTACATAGCCGGTTTCCGCCGCGCCCTCGACAATGGCTACAGCTACATCTTCGAGATGGACGCTGATTTCTCCCACAACCCCCAAGACCTGCTCAAACTTTACGACGCGTGCGCCACGGGGGGTATGGATGTCGCCGTCGGCTCGCGCTACCTTACCGGGGTGAATGTCGTCAACTGGCCTATGGGGCGCGTGCTGATGAGCTATTTCGCCTCGAAATATGTCAGGGCCGTCACCGGGCTTGATGTCGCCGACACCACGGCGGGCTTCTGTTGCTACCGCCGCGAGGTGCTGGAGACAATGGAGCTTGACAAAATCCGCTTCAAGGGCTACGCCTTCCAGATAGAGATGAAATTCACCGCGTCGAAATGCGGCTTCAAAGTAGGGGAGGTGCCGATTGTCTTCGTCAACCGCGTGCTGGGCACCAGCAAGATGTCCTCCGGGATATTCAGCGAGGCGTTTTTCGGGGTGATGAAGCTCAAGATCTCATCCTGGACGCGCAAATATCCGCATCCACCCAAGCGCTGACCGCCCGGGCCCGCAGGCAACCCGCATATCCCTTTCCCCCTCCAATTGTCACATTTCCCAGCGATGAAACCGATATTATTCTCAAACGGCCTGATATTCAACGATGGATTCCGCTTCATCGGCACTATCGTGGTGTCGGGCGGGATGATACGCCGCGTCGACAGCGGACGCATAGACCTGCGTGATGTCGACACCGAGGCTTACGACATCGTCGACTGCGAGGGGAAGATGGTCATGCCCGGGGTGATAGACGAGCATGTCCATTTCCGCGACCCCGGCCTGACAGAGAAGGGCGACATCGCCACCGAGAGCCGCGCCGCGATAGCCGGAGGGGTCACCACATACTTCGACATGCCCAACACCCGCCCGGCCACCACCACCCTGGATGCCTGGGAGGAGAAGAACGCCCGCGCGGCGGAGGCCTCCGTCGCCAACTACGCCTTCTTCATCGGGGCCACCAACGACAACCTCGACCAGCTGATGAAGGCCGACCCCACGCGTGTCCCCGGAGTCAAGCTCTTCCTCGGCTCATCGACCGGCAACATGCTTGTCGACGACGACTCGGCCATCTCCGCCCTCTTCCGTTCATTCAAGGGGGTGATAGCCTGCCACGCCGAGAGCGAGCAGATAATAGCCGCGTCGCGCGAGGTCCTGAAACGTGAATACCCTGACGGCATACCGGTAGGGCTGCATCACATCCTGCGCTCGCGCCAGGCATGCGCCGTCGCCTCCGGCCACGCCATAGAGCTGGCCCGCCAGACCGGCGCGCGTCTCCACCTGATGCATGTCACCACAGCCGACGAGCTCGCTTTCCTCACCCCCGGACCCCTGGCCAACAAGCGTGTGACAGCCGAGACATGCCCCCACTACCTGCTGTTTGACCACGAATCGGTGGCCCTGACCGGCGGCCTGACCAAATGCAATCCCGCCATAAAGACCGCCGACGACCGCGACGCCCTGCTGCGCGCCGTCAACGACGGTCGCATCGACATCATCGCCACCGACCATGCCCCCCATCTCCAGGCCCAGAAACAGGGCGACGCGCTTACAGCCGCCTCGGGGATGCCCTCCGTGCAGTTCTCCCTGCCGCTGACCCTGCAGCTCGCCCGCGACGGCCACTTCGCCTACGAGAAGGTGGTGGAGAGGATGTGCAACAACCCCGCCCTGCTCTACAACATCGACCGCCGCGGATTCCTGCGCCCCAACTATTGGGCCGACATCGTCGTGGTCGACCCCGACACCGACCGCGAGATTACCGACGGCGACGTGGTCAGCGCGTGTGGCTGGACCCCCTTCGCCGGGATGCGCACAAGCTTCGCCGTGGAGCAGACATGGGTCAACGGCCGCCTGGCCTATGACAGCCGCCGCCCCGACCCCTTCACCGGCGACCAGACAGCCCTGGCCGTGCGTTTCAGCCCTTTCTGACGTGACGGCGGCGCCCATTCGCCATCCATGATTGCTATTTGACGCGGAAACAGTGTGGCCCGTTTGTGGATTACGCGGAAAATGCCTATCTTTGCGGCAGCGTAACTAATACCATACGTCTACATTCACAACTTACATTCATTTCTTTAACCATCATTTTACACCCTTACCGACTCTCATGAAAAATATGAACAGGTACCTGCTCGGTGGCCTTATGGCCTTGACGGCGGGAACAGCTCCGGCGGCTACATTCGTCGGCTCGCGCGACGACTTCCGCGACGAGACCATCTATTTCGCCATGACGACACGTTTCTATGACGGCGACCCTGACAACAACGTATACTGCTGGGACGGCGTGCTGAACGTCAAAGACCCCGAGTGGCGCGGCGACTTCAAGGGCCTCATCAAGAAACTCGACTACATCAAGGCCCTGGGCTTCACCGCCGTGTGGATCACCCCCGTGGTGGAGAACGCCTCCGGTCTCGACTACCATGGATACCACGCGATGGACTTCTCGAAGGTCGACCACCGCTACACGTCGAAGGACGCGACAGCCGCCGACGCCGACGTGGCTTTCCAGGAACTCATCGACGAGGTCCACAAGCGCGGCATGAAGCTCATCCTCGACATCGTCATCCAGCACACCGGAAACTTCGGCGAGGCCAACCTCTGTCCGATGTTTGAGAAGGACTACACCAAAGACCTGGCCGACATCAACGCCTCGATGAAGCCCCTCACCGTCAGCAACGGCGGCGTCCTCCCCGACAACTACCTCTCCCTCAAGGCCGCCGACCAGTATGGCGCGCGTCTGGCCCTGATGAAGAACTCTGACTTCACCAACAAGGACATCCACAACCTCTACCACCACAAGGCTTGGTTTGACTGGGACGACCCCTCGCGCTGGTGGGGACAGATCGCAGGTGACTGCGTCGACCTCAACACCGAGAACCCCCGCGTGACCAACTACCTCGTGGAGTGCTACTCCCGCTTCATCAAGATGGGTGTCGACGGCTTCCGTATCGACACCGCCGGCCACATTCCCCGTCTGGCCTTCAACAAGATGTTCATCCCCCAGCTCCACGCAGCCGCCGAAAGCCCCGAGGCCAAGGCCAAGCGTGGTAACACCCCTTTCTTCATGTACGGCGAGGTCTGCGCCCGCTCGATGGAGGTGATCTACCGCGGCGACAACTACAACTGCTCCCCCTGCTACTACACCTGGAAGGAGAACAAGGACTACGCCTGGGACATGAACCCCGATTCATGGGACAGCGTGGTGGCTATCCCTACCCAGACTGAAGGCTCCCAGGACTACTTCACCGTCTCGGGCCACACCAACTGGGAGTCTGTCCTCCAGTCGGCTGCCGATGACCTGGGCCACGCCTCTTCAATCCTGCGCCGCAGCGACAACGCCACCCTCAACGGCAACGAATACCACACCCCCGACCACTCCCAGCACTCCGGCCTCAATGTCATCGACTTCGCGATGCACTGGAACTTCAACTCCGCCGCCGGGGCCTATGGCGTGCGCTCGCAAGACTGGCTCTACAACGACGCCACATACAATGTGGTGTATGTCGATTCCCACGACTACGCTCCCGACAGCAACTACCGCTTCACCGGCACCCAGGACACCTGGGCCGAGAACCTCTCGCTGATGTTCACCTTCCGAGGCATCCCCTGCATCTACTACGGATCGGAGGTTGAGTTCCAGAAAGGTAAAGACATCGACAAGGGTGCGGTCATCGCCCTCAAGGACTCAGGCCGCGCTTACTTCGGCGGATACATCGAGGGTGACGTCAACGTGACCGACTTCGCCGAGTACAACGGCGCGACCGGCAACCTCGCCTCGACCCTCTCATACCCCCTGGCCCTCCATATCCAGCGCCTCAACAAAATCCGCGCGGCTGTCCCCGCTCTCCGCAAGGGTCAGTACAGCAATGAGGGATGCTCTGGCAAGATGGCCTTCAAGCGCCGCTACACCGACTCCACCACCGACTCTTACGTGCTGGTGACCATCAGCGGCAACGCAACTTTCACCGGTGTCCTCAACGGCCGCTATGTCGACGCTATCACCGGCGACGTGAAGACCGTAACCGACGGCACCCTGACCGCTTCCTGCTCAGGCAAGGGCAACCTCCGCGTCTATGTCCTCGACACCGACAAGACCAAGGCCCCCGGCAAGGTAGGCGTTGACGGCAAATACCTCTATGGCAGCGCGCCCGTCGACGGCCAGTGGACCGAATGGCCCGACGAGACAATGCCCGAGGAGACCTGGACAGAGAAACCTGTCGGCGGCGGCGTGGTTGTCGGTGGCGACCGCGAGGAGCCCGAAGAGGTCATCGCCCCTGCCATGGCAAAGGGTGAGCAGGCCATCTTCCTCGAACATGACTCCTGGAACCCCGCCACCGCCTGGATATGGAGCAGCAGCTCCAACTACACCGGCGGCAGCTGGCCCGGCCAGAGCATGACCTACCTCGGAAACAATGTCTACAAATGGACTTACACCGGAACCGGCAAAATCGCCGATGACGCGAAGATCATCTTCAGCAACGCCGGAAACAACCAGTCTGACAAAGACGGCTTCAAGTTTGTCAACGGCGGTTACTACACCCTCAACGGCTATGTGAAGACCATCGAGGGCGCAGGCGAGATTCCCGATGATCCCATTCCCCCGATAGGTGACGCTGGGGAGTATGTCTACTACTACGACAACTCCCTGTCAAACTGGTCGTCGGTTTACGCTTACTTCTGGGACGGCAACGGCAACAAGGAATACCTCGGCAGCTGGCCCGGCACCAAGATGACCCTCGAGGGCAACCTTTACAAAGTTTCCTTCACCACCACTGACAACATCGCCAAGCCGATGATCATCTTCAACAACGGCGGCAACGGCAGTCAGACCGGAGACTTCACAGCCCAGAACTACGGTGTGTACAACCAGAACGGCTTCATGCAGTCTGGCATGGCTGATGTCACCGCCGCTCCCGGCATGAAAATCTACACCCGTGGCGGCTCCATCGTCGTCGAGAGTCCTGTGGCCGGAACTGTCACTGTCACTTCGATCGATGGCCGTTCGCTCGTGCGCGAGGTGTATGAGGGTACCAATGTCCTGACCGACTTCGCCCCCGGCTTCTACATCGTCAACACCACCAAGCTCTACCTCCGCTGATTCCCCTCCGGCCAACGCCGGTGACAGCGCGGGGAGCATCCCCCCAATACAGCCCCGCTGACAGGCCCCCGCCTGCCGGCGGGGCTGTCCCTTTCCCCCCACCTCCCCCCCGAAATCCACCCCACGCCGCCCCCTGATGTCCCGGATTCCACCCCCGCCTCCCAAAACCATTCCCGAAACCATCCACGAATCCGTCCCCGATACCCCGGAATCCGCCCCCGCCTCCCCCTGATGTCCCGGATTCCACCCTCACCTCCAAAAAACACCCCCGAAACCGCCCGTGAATCCACCCCACGCCGCCCCCTGATGCCCCGGATTCCACCCACGTCATCCCCAAACCATTCCCGAATCCATCTCCCGAATCCGTCCACGCCTCCCAAAAAAACATCCACGAATCCACCCCACGAATCCATCCACGAATCCGTAGGATTCATTAATTATTAGCCGGGGGTTGGCGGCCGACAGGCCGGTAACCCCCGGTAAATACGCCAGG
>CATZGB010000059.1 GCA_958418815.1 uncultured Bacteroidales bacterium
CTGATGTCGCTCGGGGGCCGCTACGCCTCATTCGTCTCCGGCCAGCTGACCTCATAGGCCTGTTCCGTTCCCAACTCCGCGATTACATATCGTCGAGCCATAACCTATGTCTGGCTGGCATTGTAGCCATTCCTTCCACTTTTCATTACATACTTCCATCCAGCAGTCTTGGCAACTTTCCATCAAACACCAATTCATCATAGCAAAAAGTTTTCAATCTTTATTTTTTCATAGAAATTATTTGCACATTTCCAATTCAAACATTATCTTTGTGATATGATTAGTTTTACTCAAACAAAATAGGTGTGTTTTCCCTCCTATCATCAATTTCATTCTCACTTTTTTAGATACAGGCCATATGAAAAAAGACAATCAGCTTGCAAGAGTAAATGCTTTCATCGAAAGTCTCTCATTACCATCCACTACAGATGGAATAATTCTTATTGACCTCGAAATGGAATCTTATGGAGCCATTGATCCGCTCGGGACAGATTGGCAAAACGGCGGCAATTGCAGAAATGACGCAATTGGAGCTTGCAGCACCAACAAAGGAAGCTGCGTAAATTCAAGCATTGGTTGTTCCGGTTCCAAAAACGGAAAAGATTGTGACAACAAATACATTGTCGGAAGTAATTGTCAGCAGGTTTGCTACTGACAATTATTGACAATAATTTGTCACAACTACCAACGTAACGAACAATAATAACTACACTCGTATTTGTTTTGTGCGCTGTCTTCGACTAAAGGATAGCACACAAAACGTACGATGTAATGGCACGAATATACTTAGTGGCGAATATTTTAGGTGTTTATCAACAAAATTATGCCTATGAAACTTAGCAAGTTCAACAACTTTATTACCTTACCGAGCGACAAAGTATTGGCATACAACGCATTCACAAGACGTTATCTCATTATGCCATCCTCTATATCCTCCATTGTCGCCAATCTGCGTGATGAAGGTGATTTCGGCAATCTCAGCAACTCGACTCTTCAATGTCTTATAGACACCGGTTTTATAATCAACAATGATATTGATGAGTTGACAATACTTGATAATGACATCAACAACCTGGATTTTGACCCAAGCAGTTACGAACTGACAGTCAATCCTACTTTGGATTGTAATTTCAGATGCTGGTATTGTTATGAAAAGCACGGGAAAGACACAACATTGAATAAGGACATATTCAATCGAATAAAAAAACACCTGAACAACACTCTCAAGCCGCCCGTCGAAACGTTTTACCTCAGTTTTTTTGGAGGCGAGCCATTGCTTCAGTTCGATTATGTGTGCAAACCTTTGATGGAATATTCCAAAAACTTATGTTCCGAGAGAGGAATTGACTTGAAGATTCATTTTACATCCAATTCTTTCCTTATCACTCCTTCCATCATTGATTTTCTGAAACAATATGTGTGCAGTTTTCAGATAACACTGGACGGAGGAAAAGAATTTCACAACCGAGTCAGATTCACAAGTGACGGCAAAGGGTCTTATGACAAAATAATACACAATGTAGAACAACTGGCGAATAATGGAGTAGTTATCACATTGAGAATAAATTACACTCTTGGGAATATCTCCTCTGCAAAAAATATCATCAACGACCTGCTGCGATGTGACATACGTCACCCGGAAAACATACATGTCAATTTCCAACGTGTATGGCAAGATTTTCACAACGGTGGAGATGAGACTATAAAGTCTTTCCTTAACGACTTCAAGATGGAACTGATTTCCAACAGAATGAGATTCTGCATTCCTGATATGTTGAACCCAAGAACCAACAGTTGTTATGGGGACAAGGTAAATTCTGCTTGCATCAATTTCAACGGAGACTTTTACAAATGTACTGCTCGTGATTTCATAAAAGAAAACCGATGCGGGTGCCTTGACACAGACGGAAACTTGATATGGGATGAGGGAAAGGAAGCTCAATGGGCGACATTGAAATTCTCGCATCCGGCGTGCCGCGTATGCAGGATTGCCCCCATATGCCTTAGTGGATGTAGACAAAAAAACATTGAGGGCGCAAAGGAGCTTGGCTGCCCCCTGCGTTACGATGAAAAAAGGAAAGACGGATTGATTCTGCAACAATTTGAATCTTTACATATAAATTCATAATGCAATCAATAATACACTCGTTCATCAAATGACCGATTGACAGTTCTATGTATAAATTACTCAAATATCTGGCTTGTTTTCTCTTAATCACAGGGGTGACAAAGACTGCTTCTGCCCAAATCAGCGGGTATGTGGTCGATGCGAAAGACAACCCTTTGGAAGGTATTGCGGTAGTAATGATGCAGTCGCCGGACAGCTTATTTATCAGCGGCACGATGACTGACGCCAATGGTCATTTCGCTTTCACGAGTGGTACGGTTCCTGAAAAGGCGATATTAAGAGCCGAGGGAATCGGATACAGAAAAACTGATACGACGGCTGTAAAAGGGACAACCTGCAAGCTCAGACTGGAGAATTCGAATCTCGAGCTTAATGAAGTGACTGTCACTCCTCCATCGTTGCAAGTATCTCCGGGAAAATTCACCTTTTACCCAGGAGACATCGCCTCTTATGTCGACGACGGATATTCACTTCTTGAATATGCTCCTTTATTGCGAATCAACAAGAGAGATGACGCGGTAAGCATCATAGGCAAAGAGAGCACAACTGTGTTTATCAACGGCAAAGAGCCCATAGGAGGAGACTATGCCGCCATAAAGCTGCTGCAAGCGGCTGACCCCTCGCGGATAAAGCGTGTCGAGATAATAATGCAGCCGACAATCGCTGATTCGGAACATGAGTCAATAGTGAACGTGATAATGGCACCACAAAAAGGGAGCCTGGTCACGGCGGATATGTTTCTTCACCATCTGAATGACCGCCTTTCATCCAGACAGCAAGTGTTTTATTACGGCGAATATGACCGCTGGCAGTTCTCAGCCAGTTTTCACGCAAACGAGACCAGGGAAAAACGCGATTACCACTCCTCTTACACGACCTACGGCCAAAACACAGGACAGCCCGATATGGTCAGGACAAACGAGAGCACCGAGACCTCCGACAGAAACTGGTTTGATATCAGTCTCGGCGGCAATCTCGACCTTGGCCACAGCAATTCCATAGGGATTAATATGCGGTTAGATATGGCTGAGACCAAAGCCTGTTCCAACGTAGTATCCCTGTATCAGCCATCCGGCTCCTCGCAGGAGACTTTTGAGCAAACCCACAAGCCATACAAACCCTTCGGAAGCGTCACGTTGAATTATGACCATGACTTGGACTCCCTCGGGAGCAATTTCTGGGCAAAAGCAGCTTTCTATTTTGATGAAGAGCAGGAATCGACGCATTATAATCCGGAATCACCGCTTTTGGCTTACCGAATGCCATTTTCAAAAAAATCAGTCCAGTTCAAAACGGCATGGAACAAAGTGTTCAATGACAAGCTGTCGCTCCAGCTCGGCACAAAAGCATATCATGACAGACAACACTACAAAATGTTTGAGAGCAATAATCCGACATCCTCGCCAGATATGCACATTACAGATAACTTCCGTTACATACAAAGCCACGCCGACATATTCGTGGCGTTGGAGTATGACTTTTCTGAAATCCTCAGAGCCAGAATCGGAGGCACGGGAATGTGGTATGAAAGAATCATAGATCAGTATGTGCAGGACATACACCGAAAATACTCTAATTTATACCTCTTGCCATCAGTTTCAGTCAGTCTGAACATAAATTCCAATCATATATTAACCGCCGGATATGAGAGCAATCTGCGCCAACCCGACTATGGCTCAGTCAATCCAATCGTAAAATGGCAGACCCCGACTTCATACACCCAAGGCAACCCCGATTTGAAGGCGGAGAAAAGCCATGATGTCAGCCTGACTTACATACTGTTACAGAAAATAGTGTTTGGAGGGAAGTCTTCTTTCAAAAGTAACACCCCAAGATGGGCGGCACTACCGGTCGGGAATGGAATCACTGCAAGCGGGCCACTGGCCATCGGTAAAACTTCAAAAACAGACCTGTTCGCTTCTTATCAAAATATCTTCCTCAACTATCGATGGATTCTGACGGGGCAAATAGGGTGGTCTTACCAGCATTTCTCCGAATACGGATTACCCGAATCTTTTGGCATCCATTCCGAAAACTCTTCGCAGTGGAACATGATGCTCGGCAATAGTTTCTATATGGGTAAGGCGCGTGACTGGAGCATGAATATATCCTTGCGCTGCGAGTCTCCCGTCAATGAACCGTTCTTCAGGCGCGGATGGCTTACTGACATGAACCTCGACATCCGCAAGAATTTCAAATGGGGAGGAGCAGTCACGCTTTCTGTCGTAAACCTGTTCGACTCGCGACCCAAAAGTCACTTTGAATGTGACGCATACTCCAGCTGGAGCAAAAACACCGGTAGCCAACGTGTCGTGATGTTACGCTTTGATATGACGTTCGGGAAAAAATTTGACACCCGAGACATGAGTGGCACATCCGGCATGGGTGGAGAATAAGACATCTATGAGTTTCAGACAATTTCACTACTACCACCAAATCGAGCAGTCGGATTGCGGGGTGACCTGCCTGAGGATGGTCGCCCGGCATTTCGGCCGAAAGATTCCCGTGAAGTTCCTGCGCTCCCGGGCGGATTTGTCGCGCGGCGGCATTTCCGTCAGGGGGCTGAAGGAGTGCGCGGAATCGATCGGCATGAAAGGATACGGGGTGAAACTCGGTTCCGGGCTGTTGGGGGATGCTCCCCTACCGGCCATTCTCCACTGGAACCAGAACCATTTCGCCGTGTTGTGGAAAGTCCGCAAGGGCAAATACTTCGTGGCCGATCCGGCAGCCGGGATGATGGCCTATTCCCGGGAGGAGTTCGACGCGCATTTCTGCGGCGACGGCGAGAGGGGCATAGCCCTGATTCTCGCCCCGACCGAAGAGTTCCACTCCGTCAGCTTCCCCGCCGACGACAGCCGGGGAAAGATTTTCCGCGCCCTGCGCGACAGCATCCGGGAGCATTGCTCCACCTACCTGCTCATCCTGTCGCTGGCATTGCTCGCGCTGGGAGCGAGCGTCTTTGTCCCGCTGCTCATGCAGAAGACCATCGACGAGGGCATCGCCCGGCGCGACATCCCCCTTGTGTGGCTGCTGGTCATCGCCCAGATCGCCATATTCGCGGGAAGCCAGCTGACCACATCAGTCTCGGGATATGTGGTCAACAAACTCGGGCTGCAGCTCTCTACCGGAGCCGTGGACCGGTATCTGACGAAACTTGTCAGCCTGCCGCTGCGTTTCTTCGACTCGCGGGTGAGTTCTGACCTCATCCAGAAGACCTACGACCAGGAGCAGACCCAGCAGTTCATGCTCCAGACCCCGACCACTTTGCTTCTGACAATCATCAACATCGCGGTGTTCTCCGCGCTGCTGCTGTGGTTCAATCCATGGATTTTCCTCGGTTTCCTTCTGCTCACACTTGCCGGACTGACCTGGGAGGGATGGATGCTCCGACGCAGGCGCAGCGTGGACTATGACATCCGCACCATCCAATGCCGTAACAACAACAACGTCTACGAACTGGTCAACGGCATCTCTGACCTGAAAATCCACAACGCCCACAACCACCGGGTGTCGCTCTGGCGCACGCTGCAACAGCGGCTCAACCTGCTGCGGCGGCGCTCCGAAAACATCCGGCTCATACAGGGGGGCGGCGCGTCATTGCTATACCAATCGCGTGACCTGGCCATAACCGGACTTTGCGCCACTCTTGTCATCGGCGACGCGATGACCCTCGGGACGATGGTGACCGTCGCGTTTGTCTCCGGACGGCTCGCCACCGGTTTCAGCTCCATCTCTTCCTCACTGTCCTCACTGCAACAGACATCCATCGCCCTCGACCGCAGCAACGACGTGATGGATGAGCCTGCCGAAACCACTGAGGGGAGAATCAACAGCCTTGACGGCGACATAATCCTCCGGGATGTCACATACAAGTACCCCGGCTGCGACAGCCGGCCGGTAATCAGCGGCCTTGACCTGACCATTCCCCGGGGAAAGACAACCGCCATCGTCGGCCCGAGCGGATGCGGCAAATCCACCCTTATGAAGCTCCTCCAGGGGCTTTACCATCCACAAGATGGCTCCATCACCGCCGGGAAGGCGGATGTGGCCACGCTCCAGCCCCAGGAATGGGGAAAAATCTGCACAAGCGTATCGCAACAGGGCTACATTTTCTCCGACTCGATAGCCCGCAACATCGCCCTCGGGGAGGAAGCTCCAGACATGGAGAGAGTGGCAGAGGCAGCCCGCACTGCCTGTCTCGACTCGCTCCTCGACAAACTCCCCCTGAAGTTCCACACCCTAATCGGCCCCTCAGGTATGGAGCTGAGCGGCGGTGAACGGCAGCGCCTGATGATTGCCCGCGCCGTCTATCGCGACACTCCGGTCATCCTCCTTGACGAGGCCACCTCCTCGCTCGATGCCGAGACCGAACGCCGCATCGTAGCCAACCTCTCGGGCTTCTCGGAGGGGCGCACCATGGTCATCGCCGCCCACCGCCTCTCCACCGTCAGCAACGCCGACCTCATCCTGTTCATGGACTCGGGCCGCATCACCGAGCAGGGCACCCACCGCTCCCTGATGTCGCTCGGGGGCCGCTACGCCTCATTCGTCTCCGGCCAGCTGACCTCATGAACCACGTCCGCATCCCCATTCCCAATCATTTTTCTGATATCATCTCCATTCTCCCGTTTTTTTTGTAATTTTGCATTCAGGCATATTGACCCAACATATAATCCCTCATGATAATGAAAGAATATCTCCGGATAGAGAATTTTGGCCCGATTGTCGACATTGAGATAAATGACATCCGGCCATTGACCGTGTTCATCGGAGAATCCGGAAGCGGGAAAAGTACGATAATGAAGGTGCTTTCCCTGTTCCGATGGATGTTCAAGCGGGTAAACCTCCGGTCTTTCATCAAACTTTCGGGCATAAAGAACACCAAACTCGGGTTCAAGACTATGCCGCTTCTCAGGAATTCCGGCCTGCTTGAATACCTGAGGGAGGACTCCCGCATAACATACCGAAACGGGCGATATGAGATAAGGATGGAACGCAAATCCACAAGCGTCAATGTCCGAGCCATGGACGCGGCCGACCTCAGCCTTGAGAAGATATGCTTCATAAGCGACAAGCGTTCCATCATTCCGGATATCCTGTCAAGCACCGTCGACCGACATAAGGACAATTTTTACCTCCAGGACACGCTTGAAAACTTCCGCACCGCCCTCAAATATGTGCCACACCTCAAGATGGATTTCCTTGGAGTGGAGTTCAGTGTGGAGAAGACAAAAAACGCCGGACTTCAATACAAGATTTCCGGGACAAGCGATGAAGGGGAATACACGATACACCTGCGCAATGCCTCATCCGGCATGCAGACGGCAACCCCATTGGGGGTGATCGTACAATATTTCACCGAAAAATACAACCTGGAAGACTCTCTCAACAGCGCGCTTTTCAGATACTTCACCGACAATGACAACCTCAAGGAGTTCCGCGCGGGGATGAATGTAGGGGAATTCCCCCACCGGCGCGTGCATCTTTTCATCGAGGAACCTGAACTGAGCCTGTATCCTGACAACCAGACGGCATTGATTGACTTTCTTGTGGAGAGATGTTTCCATCACGGGCTTGACTACCAGGTGACACTGATGATGGCCACCCACAGCCCCTACATTGTCAACTACCTCAACCTGCTCACCGCACGCCACCGTCACGCGTCACAGGGGGTCGCCAGCCTCTCTGCCAATGATGTCGATGTCTACCTCGTAGCCGGAGGGACACTGACCCGCATGAACATCGAAGACAACGGAACGGACATCATCGACGCCAGTGTTCTCTCTGACCCCATCGCAGAGATATACAACGAATACAACTCATTGGTGAAATGATTGTCTCACTGCTCCAATCAACAATCCTCGCGGCCATAAACGACCGGCGTTCGGGAGCGTTGAAGACACCTTATCCGGCCCCGGCAACAGTCTTGTACGAAGACATTTCCGACAATGTCTTTGACATCGTGGATGTGAAAGGGATCGGCGGCTCGATAAAACGCGCCGCTGCCACCGGGACTGCGACATACTTCAACGGAAACGGCCCCCGCAGGCATGAACTGCGCTTCATAAGATATGAGGAATACCTCAACCAGTTCAACACCCCGCAGGGTGACTGGGCGAAAGGCATGAGCCGTCCCGACTTCATAGTCCACACCCTGGATTCCCAAGATTACTTCATAATCCACGAATTATCCGAGGGGGCGATTGGCAGCAAGAAACATAAGGCGGTCATTCAGATTCTGAATACCGTCAGGTTCCTGTCAAAGATTCCCGATGCCAAAGATTATCTTGACTCGTTCAGGGAAAGACTGTGTTATGTCTCCGCAAAGGGATGCGTCGGTATTGAGTCTCCCCAAGGGATGGCCGACGGCTTCATGGCCATTTACGACAAGTTGCCCGACCCGCTCCCGATAAACAACCAGTCGTTGGAGCGGATGCGATTCTCGGCTTATGCATCCAACGTGGTGAAACTCTCCTGACACACCTGACACTCCAGTCAATGTAGCGGGGCGCAGGGCGGATTTGGGGGATTCGGGAAAAATTCGTAAATTTGTGGCTTAAATCCGGGAGCCGGGCCGATGGCGGCATATCGCCGCACGGCCGCTCCGCGTCAAAACAGAAAACAAAACAAACAACCCGCATAACTGACAATGGCACAGCAAGAAGACGTGTTCAAGAAAATCGTTTCCCACGCCAAGGAATACGGTTTTGTCTTTCAGTCAAGTGAAATCTACGACGGCCTTTCAGCCGTTTACGACTACGGCCAGAACGGCGTAGAGCTCAAAAACAACATCAAACGCTACTGGTGGGAGGCCATGACCCTCCTCCACGAGAATATCGTCGGCATCGACTCGGCGATTTTCATGCACCCGACAATCTGGAAGGCTTCGGGCCACGTCGACGCTTTCAACGACCCCCTGATTGACAACCGCGACTCAAAGAAGCGTTACCGCGCCGATGTCCTCATCGAGGACCAGCTCGCCAAGTATGACGAGAAAATCGACAAGGAGGTAAAGAAAGCCGCCAAGCGTTTCGGCGAGTCGTTTGACGAGGCGATGTTCCGCCAGACCAACCCCCGTGTGGCCGAGACCGTGGCCAAGCGCGACGCCCTCCATGAGCGTTTCGCCCAGGCCATGAACGACAACAACCTCGAGGAACTGCGCCAGATCATCCTCGACGAGGAAATCGTCGACCCCGTCAGCGGCACCCGCAACTGGACCGAGGTGCGCCAGTTCAACCTCATGTTCAAGACCGAGATGGGTTCCACCGCCGACGGCGCCATGTCAGTCTACCTCCGCCCCGAGACCGCCCAGGGAATCTTCGTCAACTACCTCAACGTGCAGAAGACCGGTCGCATGCGCATCCCCTTCGGCATCGCCCAGATCGGAAAGGCGTTCCGCAACGAAATCGTCGCCCGCCAGTTCATCTTCCGCATGCGCGAGTTCGAGCAGATGGAGATGCAGTTCTTCGTGCGCCCCGGCTCCGAGCTCGAATGGTTCGGCAAGTGGAAAGAGACCCGCCTGAAATGGCACAAGGCCCTCGGCCTTGGCGACGAGAAATACCGCTACCACGACCACGACAAGCTGGCCCATTACGCCAACGCCGCCACCGACATCGAGTTCCAGATGCCTTTCGGCTTCAAGGAGGTGGAGGGAATCCATTCCCGCACCGACTTCGACCTCTCGCAGCATGAGAAGTTCTCCGGCAAGAAAATACAATATTTCGACCCCGAACTCAACGAGAGCTACACCCCCTACGTCATCGAGACATCAATCGGCGTTGACCGCATGTTCCTCAGCGTGATGTGTTCGAGCTACGAGGAGCAGCAGCTCGAGGGTGGCGACTCACGCGTGGTGCTCCACCTCCCCGAGGCCCTCGCCCCCGTGAAATGCGCCGTCATGCCCCTTGTCCGCAAGGACGGACTGCCCGAAAAGGCCCGCGAGATTGTCAACGACCTCAAGTTTGACTTCAACACCCATTACGAGGAGAAGGACTCCATCGGCAAACGTTACCGCCGCCAGGACGCCATCGGCACACCCTTCTGCATCACCGTCGACCACCAGACCCTGGAGGACAACACCGTCACCCTGCGCGAGCGCGACTCCATGGCCCAGACCCGCGTGAAGGTCGAAGACCTCCACAGCCTCATCCACGACCGCGTGTCGCTCAACTCGCTGCTGCGCAAGCTCGGCTGATTTCCAACGACCCATCTCTTCCAGGACGCGTGTCGGCAACATAACACGCGTCCCGGATGTTGATATCAAAGACACCCCCGGATATTGACATCTCAAAACCATAAGACAATGAAAAAAAGCTATATCGCAGGCATCGTCATCGCCCTCCTGCTGGTGTTCCTCTTCTTCGGAGGCTGCTCGAGCTACAACGGAATGGTCGACGCAGACCAGGCCGTCAAGAAACAGTGGGGCCAGGTGGAGAACCAGTACCAGCGTCGCGCCGACCTGATTCCCAACCTCGTCAACACCGTCAAGGGATACGCCGCCCACGAGTCGACCACCCTGCAGAATGTGACCGACGCGCGCGCCGGACTGACCAAGGCATACAACGACGCCAACGCCATCTCGGGCGACTCCGCCCAGGCCAACATCGCCGCCTACCAGCAGGCACAGAGCAACCTGCGCGGCGCCCTCGACATCTATGTCAACGCCGTCCGCGAGGCATACCCCGACCTCAAGGCCAACACCAACTTCATGAACCTCCAGGAACAGCTCGAATCGACCGAGAACCGCATCGCCACAGAGCGCCGCCGCTACAACGAGGAGGTGGAGACCTACAACAAGAAGGTGCTGCGCTTCCCCGGAAGCATCTGGGCGTCGATGTTCAACTTCGGGCCAAAAGACATGTTCCAGGCCGAAGAGGGGGCCAACAAAGCTCCCAAAGTGGAATTCTGAGCCTCCTGAACGCCAGGCCTACAGACATCTCTCTTTTCTTATCAAAGACTTGCAATGAAGAAATCACTGACATATCTCGCCGGAGCGATGCTGCTCATTCCCGCCCTCTGCAGTTGCAGCGACAGCGATGATGAGGACACCGACATCGGCACCATCTGGGACCGCTACGAAGAATACCGCGAAGCCAACCTCACCTGGATCGCCCAGCAGGAGACACGCCTCAACCCCGACGGCACGAAGTATTACGAACGTCTCCAGCCCCAATGGAACGCCAACAGCTACATCCTCATCCACTGGTTCAACGACCGCTCGGAGACCGCCGGAAACCTGGTGCCGCTGCTGACATCATCCGTGCGCGCCCGCTACATCGGACGCAACTACCTCGGGCAGGTGTTCGACGCCGACTCCACAAGCGAGAACGGCACATACTTCCTTGTCAACCAGGTGGTGGCCGGATGGCAGCTCGCCCTCCAGAACATGCATGTGGGCGACTCCGTGGAAATCATCCTCCCCTACAACCAGGCCTACGGATCATCCACCCCCAACGACCTGATACCTCCCTACTCCACCCTCCAGTTCACGATGCGTCTCCACGACATCCCCACACTGGAAGTACGCCCCTGACACGACCTGCGGGCAGAAGCCCCAACCGTCATACACGCAACAACCGAAGCCGTCGCCGGGAAAATCCCCGACGACGGCTTCGGTGTATCCGTCCGAAAAAAGCCGACTTGATTATAGATTTTCAAGTCGGCATTAGC
>CATZGB010000060.1 GCA_958418815.1 uncultured Bacteroidales bacterium
ATAAAAGATTCTTTCAGAATCCCACGCCTGGCGTATTTACCGGGGGTTACCGGCCTGTGGCCGCCAACCCCCGGCTAATAATTGATGAATCCTTCGGATTCGCGGGTGAACCGCACATAGGGCCGTATTATTTGGGTGTTATTCCTGGAACACACGCTTGGATGATGCCTGAAATACCCGCTTGGATGGTTGCGGAAACGCTCACTTGGGTGATGCCTGAAACGCCCGCTTGGATGGTTTTGGGAATACCCACTTGGATGGTTTTGGGAAGAGTCTCTGTCAATGTTTCCTCAGATACTCCGCTAACTTTGAAAACAGCCATTTGAGGGCGAAGTAGACGGTCCATATCGACACGGTTGAGATGAGGAAGAATGTCCAGAACCCCGGACACGCACATGTCACGATGAATAATATGAGGATGATCCAAAGAATTATGCCAAACATGGTAATTGGGGGTTTTGAAGGTTACTTTATGTCGGCTCCATCTTTGAGCGCCTGCCCGAGCCAGCCGAAAACGCATAATATCATGATGATGAATGCCATATTGCAGTTTGATTTTTAGTTACGGGGAAAGTCGTCATGACTTTCATCTGCAAAATTAGTCCTGCCGTGGGCAACAATATGGCACATCTGGGTTAAATAATGTTGCGTGCTTTTCTTTTGTCGTGCGTTTGCATAGGGGGAGATGGATTGGCGAGAGGACTTGAAACAAACAAGGAGCCATGCAACAAGTGCTTGACTCCTTTGTTTGTGTTGTCTTACCTGGATTCGAACCAAGACAGGCAGAACCAAAAACTGCAGTGCTACCATTACACCATAAGACAATCCTGTTCGCCCAAGGCGCAATGCGCCCTAAAGCGCTGCAAAGTTAGTGAGTTTTTTCGGTTTCTGCAAGGATTTGCCGCATTTTAACCTTTGTCGGCAGGAAAATGCAGGTGAAATGAGGGAAATAACGGGGAGGGGAGTGGAGGAAAGCGGCCCCGCGGCGGGTCATGCCTGGCGGAAGACGCGGGTGGAGCGCAGGCCGGGGCGGTTGACGAAAGTAAGGGTGGTGAATGAAGATGTGGAGTCGGAGTTGAACCGGAGGTGGTAGCGCTCGCGGGCGAGGCCGGTGAGGATGTAGACGGCTGTGTTGACTGCCGATGTCTCCGAGGCCAGGAGGGGGCGAGAGGCCGGGGTGAGGCGTTCCTCCACGGTCATGTCGAATCCCTTGCGGGATATGGCCAGGGCGGCGGTCGCCGCGTTGTCGAGGGTGTCGGGGAGTCCGTGGTGGGTGATTTTGACGTTGCCGTCGGGGAGGCATTCCAGTTCGAGCCGGGGCTCGGGGCCTGCGGCCTGGTCATATGTGAGGAATCCCTCGGCGAAGCTTGTCTCGACCGGGCCGTGGCCCGAGGGCATGGCCAGGAGGCCGACAGCCAGGGCGGCCACCAGCAGGACTATGACGTAAAACTCTACGGAATGAAGAAAATCCATCAATCAGGGGGGAATGGGTTGCGGGGTCAGGCGAAGGCGTTCATCAGGGCCGCGGAGATGAGCATGTAGATGAGCATGCCGATGATGTCGTTGGTGATCGAGATGAAGGGGCCTGTGGCGAGGGCGGGGTCGATTTTGAACCGCTCGAGGGTCAGGGGCACGAAGGTGCCGAAGATTGAGGCGAACAGCACGACGGCCATCAGCGAGAGCGACACAGCCAGGGTGGTGGGATTCCAGGGTGAGAGGCTGAAGACGTTGTAGAGAAACACTATCAGGGAGATGATGAGGCCGTTGACCACACCCACGCCTACCTCCTTGAAGAGCTGTTTGCCGGTGTCCTTGAGGTCGAGCGAGCCGTTGGCGAGGCCCTGCACGACGATGGCCGACGACTGGATGCCGACATTTCCGCCCGTGCCGCCGATCATGGGGATGAAGAGGGCCATCGCCGGGTTGGTGGCGAAGCCCTGCTCGAAGTTTCCGAGAATCAGTGAGTTGCCTATTCCTCCGAGGATGCCGATGAGCAGCCAGGGGAGTCGGGCGCGGGTCTGTTGCCAGATGGTGTCGTCTGACTCCACATCCTGCGAGAGACCTGATGCCAGCTGGTAGTCGCGCTCGGATGACTCACGGACGCGGTCCATCACGTCGTCGACGGTGATATGCCCCACAAGCCGCCCTATCGAGTCGACGACAGGCATGGCCACGAGGTCGTATTTCTCGAAGTCGATGGCCACCTCGTCGAGGGGCATGTCGGTCTTGACAGCCACCGGGTCGGTCTCCATGACATTCTTGATTTTCGACACGGAGGGGTGGGTGATGAGTTTCTTCAACGGGAGGGTGCCGCGCAGGCGGTCGTCGTTGTCGACCACATAGACGTAATAGACCTCGTCCATGTCCTCGGCCTGCATCCTGAGCTGCTTGATGCACTCGGGCATCGACCAGTTCTCGTTGACCACCAGCATCTCGGTGCCCATCAGACCGCCGGCGGTGTCCTCGTCATATTTGAGCAGGTCGATGATGTCGCCGGCCTGCTCCACATCGTCGATGTGGGACAACACCTCGTCGCGGTCCTCCTTGTCGAGGTCCTGTATGAGGTCGACAGCGTCGTCGGTGTCGAGATGGTCGATATAGAGGCGGGCGATTTCCTCGGGGTCCATGTCGCTCAGGAGCTTGCGGCGGTCATCCTCGTCAAGCTCCATCAGCACGTCGGCGGCCTTGTCGCCGTCGAGCAGCCGGTAGAGGTACTCGGCCTGCGACAGGTCGAGGTCTTGATACAGCTCGGCGATGTCAGCCGGGTGCATCTCCTCAAGCTCGCGGCGGGCGGCGGCCTCGTCGTGTGCCTCTATGATTTTCTTTATTTTTTCGAGGAAATCCTCGTCGAATTCCTTCATTGGCGGTTGTGCGGGTGATTGGTTGACGGGATTGGCCGGAGGGGGCGGATTAGCCCAGCAGGTTGGTCAGCTCTACGAACTGGGCGACAGAGAGCTGTTCGGGCCTCATGGCCATGAGCGGCGAGTCGGGCAGTGGCGCTCCGGCGGGAAACAGCGGGCGGATGGAGTTGCGTATGGTCTTGCGGCGCTGGCCGAATGTGGTCTTCACTACGGTCTTGAACCTGGCCGGGTCGCAACCCAGGTCGGTGACATCGTTGCGGACAAGTTTCACCACGCCCGATTTGACCTTCGGCGGCGGGTTGAAGACATGCTCGTCGACGGTGAAAAGGTATTCGACATCATACCAGGCCTGGAGCAGCACGCTGAGTATGCCACGGGCCTTGGTGCCGGGAGGGGCCGCCAGGCGTTGGGCCACCTCGCGCTGGAGCATGCCTGAGCAGCAGACGATGCGGTCTTTCCAGTCGAGGGCGTGGAAGAATATCTGAGATGAGATATTGTAGGGGTAGTTGCCTATCAGACAGAATTTGCCGTCGCCCGGGACAAGCTCCCCCAGGTCGAGGCGGAGGAAGTCGTCGGCGACGATGCGGCCCGCCAGCTGCGGGAAGTTGGCGTTGAGGTATGCCACACTCTCGCCGTCGAGCTCGACGACTGTGACATCATGGCCCTTGTCAAGCAGGAAGCGGGTAAGCACCCCCATTCCGGGGCCTACCTCCACCACGGGCAATCCTTTGTATTCGTCGAGGGTAGACGCTATGCGGTCGGCCACCGACAGGTCGGTCAGGAAATGTTGGCCGAGAGCTTTTTTTGGACGTACATTCATCGGCGTGAGTCTGTTTTTGCGGAAGCGGGCTTGCTTCGCTGACTGCGGGAGGCTCTGTCTGAGGCTCCCATATCCACGCAAAGTTAACCTTTTTTCGCGGGTTTGACAAATTTTTCGATTATCCGGGCCGGCCCGACTCCGAGCAGCCGCCTCAGCCCATAGGCGCTGACGACAAGCGAGAGGATGACGAAGGGGAGCGCTCCCCACCATCCGACAAGCTCGCGGCAGAGGGCCGCTCCGGCGCAGGCTATGAACAGCATGGCGGGCAGCCAGATGGCGTTGCGTCTGATTCTCAGTCGGTAACGTCTGCGGCACAGCAGCCAGACCTCAGCCAGGTAGAAGATATACCAGAGCGTGTAGGCGTAGCCCAGGCCACGGATGCCCCAGCGGTCGTAGAAGAGGATGTTGAGCCCGATGGCCACGATGGCCGAAAGCAGTTCGGTCACGAGATACACCACCCCGTCGCTCTTGGCGAGGATGACGTAGGCCAGACACCACGACCAGGCGCGGAAGATGGTGCCGATGACGGCCCAGGTGACAAACGGCAGCATCACCAGGAAGGCTTTGTCGTAAAGCAGCCTGACAAAGAGTTCGTCGGCGGCCACGAAGATGGTCACCACCGGAAACATCACCAGCATTATAAGTATAATCTCATGGGAGAGGAAAAGTTCGGTGCGGCGTGGCGAACGGCTTACCTCCGAGAGCCTCGGCAGGTACTCCATGCCCACGGCCACCAGCACCAGCCCGACGTAACGGTTGACAAGGGTGAACCCTGCCTGGTAAAACCCGGCGGCCTCGACCCCACCCCGCTGGTTGAGGTATGACATGAAGATGTATGAAACGGCGTTGGTGGCGAAAGTGGTGACGGTCATGTAGATGCCCAGCATGGCGAAGCCCTTTCCTGCCGAGAAGGTCTCTTTCATTCCGAGCGGCGAACCGGGCGACGGGGTCTTCTCATGGTACAGTCCCCGGCAGATCCAGATGGCGGCGGCATAGGCCAGCAGCGAGGGTATGACGCTGTCGAGTCCCCAGTAGTAATACATGGGGGCGGAGACGGCCAGCCCCCCCACAGCTCCCCAGACAGTGGATTTGGCCAGGCGGGTGTAGCGTTTGAGCCCCTGGAAGATTGCACCCTCAGTAGAGCTGAGGGTCAGCAGCAGCACGGCCACTGACAGCGCGATGAATCCCCCGGTGTGGTTGTCGTCGCCGAATGTGAAACGGCTCAGCGCGGGCGACAGCGCCAGGGTAAGCAGCGCCCCGGCCAGGCCGAGCGCCCATCCCCATCGCCTGACCACCGTCACCAGCCTCGGGAGCGCCTCCCGCGGAGCCATCGCCAGTTCGCGTATCACCCCTGTCCCGGTTCCGGCCTGGGTGACCGAGCAGATGGTCTCCATCACCGAGTTGTAAAGCCCGAAGAGGCCGATGCCTGCCGGGCCGAGCCATATGGCCACAAGCTTTGTCCTGACAATGGAGCATATGATTGTCAGGGCCTGCACCCCGCTGAACAGCCCCATGACCTTCAGCACCCGGGCTGAGAGGCTGGTGCGGCGGGGAGCGGCGGGGGTGTCACATCTCATTTGCGGAGCCATAGCTCGGGGTTCTCTTTCTGGCGGCCGTCGCGCACCTCGAAGTGGAGTATGCTGCGGCCATTGTCGTTGGGGTCAGAGAAGACCGTGCCGATGTTCTGTCCGGCTTTCACCTTCTGGCCGCTGGAGACAGAGACAGACGCGAGGTTGGCGTAGACGGTCATATGTGAGCCGTGACGTATCACGACCACGGTGTTGTAGCCCTCGGGGCGGAACACCGCCGACACCTCTCCGTCACACACGCTCCTGACGGCGGCCCCTTTGGCGGTCTCGATGTCGATGCCGGCATTGTCGGTCACCACATGGGGCAGCGACGGGTGCTGCTGGCGGCCAAAACGCTTGACGATGGTGTAGCGGCCCGTTATCGGGAAGGGGAGCGAACCCTTGAGCGAGGCGAAGTCTGCGCCAGATTCCACGCTCTTCGATGCGGTGCCGCTCTCCGATGAGTGGTCGGGGGTATGGAGAGTGGGAGCCGCCTGGCCTCCGTCGGCCGCAGGCTGGCTGTCGCCGGGTTTGCCCGAGTGTTTCACAGGCTTTGTCTTGGCGCGCTTCTCCTCCTTGCGCTTCTTCACCTCGGCGGCTTTGCGTGCCTCCTCGGCGCGTTTGGCCTCGGCCTCAGCCTTGCGGGCGGCCTCCTTGGCCTCCTGCGCTGCTTTTTTCGCGGCTTCGGCTTCGGCGGCCTTGCGGGCGGCGGCCTGTCGCTCCTCCTCCTTTCGTGCCTCCTTGCGAGCCTTCTCAGCCTCCTTCCGGGCAGCCTCGGCCTGGGCCTCCTTTCGGGCGGCTTCCTCCGCGGCGGCTTTCTTGGCTGCTTCAGCCTGGGCGGCCTCGCGGGCCTTCCTGTCGGCCTCCTCCTGGGCCGCTTTGCGGGCAGCCTCCTCCGCGGCGGCTTTCCTTGCCGCCTCAGCCTCAGCCGCCTTGCGGGCTTTCTCAGCTTCGGCGGCCCTGCGGGCCTCCTCGCGTTTGGCTGCCTCACGCGCTATGACATTGTCGAGTTCGCGGTCGAGGGCAGATGCCTTGGCCCTTTGCTGGGCCATGATTTCCTTGAGGGCGCTCCCCTGGTGGCGCAGTTCGCCGACGAGGTTGGCCGTCTCGGTCTGTTTCCTGACCAGCGAGGCGTGTTCGCGCGACAGCTCATTCTTTGACTTCGCGGCGGCGTCGGCCAGCGAGGCCATGCGGCGTCGTTTGCCGTCAAGCACCTCGCGGGCCGCGGTGATTTCCGAGGCCCGTTTCTCGCGCCACTTAGCGAAGCGGCGCAGGTAGCGAAGCCTGCGGTAAGCCTGGGCGAAAGAGTCTGACGAGAATATGAAAGCCAGCGCGCTCATCTGCTGGCGACGGCCCTGCGAACGTTTCACCGCCTTGACATAAGTGGCGGTGATCTGTCTCAGATGGTTGTCGAGGGCCTCGATGGAGTCGTTGAGCTGTGAGATTTGCGAGTTTATGGAGTCGAGACGGGTCGAGATTTCGCCGATACGGGTGTTGCATTGCTCGATTTCCCCCTCCACCAGGTTGAGCTGGCTGAGCTTGCGCGAGGTCTCTTCGGCGTTGAGCTGCAACTGGCGGCGCGTCTCCTTGATTTCGGTCTCGGCGCGCGACTTGTCGCGCCTCACCTCCTTCTCTGAGCGGTTTGAAGACGCGGCTTTCCCTTTGGCCGGCTTCTTGGCGGTCGATGTTTTCTTCTTGCCGGAAGAGTTGGCGGCAGGCTTTTTGGCTGCGTTTTTCTTGCCGGAGCCAGCCTTGGCCGGCGACTCGGTCTTTGGACGTGAAGATGTCTTCCGCTTCTGTTGGGAGGCGGCGTCGGCTGGCATCATCAGCAGCAGAGAGGCAAGCAGTATGGTCAGTAACCTTGACACGGCGTATGATTGGCGGTTGGTTTAGGGGTCAGAAACTTTTGAGCAGCGAGGTGAGGGCCGACATCTCAATACGCTCGCAATTGTCGGGGATGCGGCATGTCTTGACCACCCCGGTGTTGAACTTCGAGCCGTTGAGGTCCCATTTCAGGGTCGCGCTGATTTTCTTCCCCCGCGAGGTCTCGACATTGACCTCCTGGGCGAACCAGCCGCAGGTGCGGCTCTCGAAGATGTCGT
Source organism: uncultured Bacteroidales bacterium (assembly GCA_958418815.1). Taxonomy (GTDB): domain Bacteria; phylum Bacteroidota; class Bacteroidia; order Bacteroidales; family Muribaculaceae; genus UBA7173. Next base: position 7,352 of record CATZGB010000060.1, read on the forward strand.
TATAGTTGGCCGACACCGCTCCGAAGTCCTTGACCTCGACAATCGCGCCGCGCAGGGCATTGGAGGTGTTGGAGGCGAGGAACCCGTAGCTGAACATCTCGGGTTGCTCCCTGGGGAGCAGATACCATCCGTTGGCCGCCTCCTCGAAGTCAAACTTCTTCCGGTCGGCCACCGACGCGGTGCCTTTCCCGGCTAAGAACGCGCGCCCAAGCAGCAGGTCCTGCATGTCCTCGATGGAGACCCCGGCGTCGCCGAGCAGGCGCGATGTGGGCTGGGAGACATATTTCTTGTGGAACTTGTCGACGGCCACCACCGAGTCGCGGTCGACCCATAGCGTGGCCACCTCGAAGCCAAGCATCCTGACCGAGATGGAAATCCATTCGCCGCGTTTCATCCAGGCTTTCCCCGCCGCGTTTAGTTTGGCCGGGGAGTGGAGCGACAGTTTCACCCCTACCTCCACGTCGGTCCAAGGCTTCCATGACTCGGTGAGCATCGTGTAGCGGCTGTTGAGGGCGGCATTGGCCGGGAGGGCCACCCCCTCGCGCAGGTCTGTTCCGGAGGTCGAGGCCCCTTTCTGTGAGCGGCAACCGGCGAATGTGGCAGCCAGGATGATGATGGCGATTATTTTCAGGCAGTTTTTTGACATCTTTGCATAGGCTGAGGAGAGGGGATGAATGGAAAAAACGGGGAGAGAGGAAGAGAGGGGGAGGGAGAGAGCGAGGGAGGACGGAAGAGAGGAAAAGGGAGCGCGGCGGCTCAGCCGGCTCAGTCGACAAACGGGGTGCGCTGGCGTATCTTCTTTTTCAGCGTCTGGTTGCCCGGGTCGAGCTTCAGGGCCCTCTCCCAGAATTCAACAGCCTTACCCACCTCACGGTTCATGAAATATATGTCTCCGGCATGGTCGAGCACGTCGGCCTGGGGCTTGTCGGCCTCCAGGCCGATGGCCTGGTCAATCCACTCCTTGGCCTTGACGTAGTCTTTCTTTTTGTAGAAGACCCATGCGTAGGTGTCGATGGCCGTGTCATTCTCGGGATTGGCGCGGACGCAGATGGCGCTGTATCGCTCGGCCAGGTCAAGGTCCTGGTCGTTCTCGGCGAGGTAATAGGCGAAGTTGTTGAGCGCGAGCAGGTTGTCGGGGTCGAGGCTGACGGCTTCGCGGTAATAGATGAATGCCGAGTCGGGCATCTCGCGGGCATAATAGATGTCGCCCATCGAGGCCACGAGCTGAGAGCGGGTCGAGATGTCTTCCTTGTCGACCAGCGATAGCGCTTTCCTGAAATACTCCATCGCCGGGCCATACTCCTTGAGCTGCTGGTAATTGGCCCCCATCAGCAGGTTTATCACCTCGTCGTCAGGGAGGAACTCCAGGGCCCGCAGGCCGGTCTCGATGGCCCTCTGCGAGTCGTCGAGCTGGCCGTAGAGGCTCATGATCGACCGCCAGCGGCCCGCGTTGGAGAGGTCGGCGTCTACGGCGTATTCCTGCTGCTCGGCGGCCCCGCGCAGGTCGCCGGCCACGATGAGATATGAGGAATAGAGGTCGCGGAACGAAGCCTCGTGGGGGTGCTGGGTGAGCAACGACTCGAAGAGGCTCTGTATCTGGGGCCGTTTCAGCGAGTCGGCGTAGAGCCGCCCGACATAGTCGCGCAGCATCTCGGTCTTTGCCTCCACCTCAAGGTCCTCCTTGAGCAGGGCGTGGCTCGTCTCGCGGTCGTAGGCGGCTGAGTCGCCCCGTTGCAGGTAGAACTGGGCGCGCTTGTAATAGGCCAGCCCGTTGGTGGAGTCGGTGGCGCAGGCCAGGTCGTAATACTCTATCGCCTTGTCGGGGCGGTCGAGGGCCTGAAAGATGTCGCCGGCGTAGAGCTGATACTGTATGTTGCGTGGCGAAGAGGCCATCAGCGCCTGTATCTCGGCGAGCGACGCGGCGGTGTCGCCCAGGGCGAGCATCGCCCTGATTTTGTGGGAGGTCAGCCCGAGGTCTTTCCCCTCGGCGCGCTCTATGCGCTCCAGTATGCCGAGCGACCGGCGCAGCGACTCGGGGTCGCGCTTCTCCTGGAGCGACTCCACGAGTTTCACGGCCACGTCGGGTTTGGTGGGGTTGAGCGAGTCGACTATCGTCCAGACGCGTATCGCCTCGTCAGTGTTTCCCAGCGAGTTGTTGATCATCCCGTAGAAAATCGAGCTGTAATAGTCGTCGGGATGGAGGTCGAAGTGGCGGCGCATCATATCGTATCCCTTGCGGGCCAGCAGGGTGTCGTTGCGCCCCAGGGCCATGAGGTAGTAGCCCAGGTTCTGCCCGACGGAGGTCTCTGTGGTGTCAAGCTCGTAGGCTCCGTTGAGCAGTTCGAAGTATGAGTCATCCTCCCCGTTGGCGTTGCGCGACAGGGCCTCCATGAAGATGTAGTCGGCCTTGCGCCGGGCCTCTGTGTCGGCCCGGGAGACAGCTTTGTCGGCCTTGCCGCCTTTGCCGGCCGGGAAGGCCCCGGCGGCGAATGCCAGGAGCATCACGATCAGGGGTATCAGGCGGGTGTATTCTGTTTTTCTCACTCTGTGGGGTCTTGATTTGTTGTGACAGGTGGATGGGAGAGGATTGGCAGGGGGTCAGTTCACGCCGGTGTGGCCAAATGCGCCGTCGCCGCGCTCGGTCTCGTCGATGCGGTCTACCGGTTCCCAGGTGACGCGGGTGTAGCGGGTTATCACCATCTGGCAGATGCGTTCGCCGTCGTTGATGGTGAACGGCTCGTTGGAGAGGTTGATGAGTATCACGCCGATTTCTCCCCGGTAGTCGCTGTCGACGGTTCCCGGGGTGTTGACCAGCGAGATGCCGTGGCGTATTGCCAGGCCGCTGCGGGGGCGTATCTGGCACTCGAAGTCGCGCGGGAGCTGCAGTCTTAGCCCGGTAGGCACGAGCGCCCTCTCCAGCGGCCCGAGCACGATGGGTTTGTCGGGCAGGTAGGCGCGCACATCCATACCGGAGGCCCCGGGGGTGGCGTACTGGGGCATGGGGTGGTGTGAGCTGTTGATTATCTTTACCTTTATATGTCGGTCGGAAGTTTCCATAACGTGATTTCTGGGTAAGGGGGTTATACCTAATAACACGCGAAAATACGAAAATTCCCGCAAATGAGCATCATAAAATTTGTAAATATTATTGTTCTTGTTTCGTTCTTTTGTTCGTTCTTTTGGCAGGCCCAAAAGAACCAAAAGGCCAAGGGCGCGTGAAAATCTTTGGTCGGGAGCCTGGTGGCTCCGCGCGGCGCACCGGGAACTCGCCCTCCGGGCTCAGACACCCCGGTGCTTCGCCGCGCTCCCGCCACCGCCCCCCTCCCGATTTTCACAATGCGCCCGCCATCCGGATTCCTATCCTCCAATCCATTCCCGCATGATCTATCCCCATCTCGTAAATCTATCCCATCCCGTAAATCTATTCCCCTCATTGAACTATTCCAGGAACTTCCAGGCCCGTCAGCGAATCCGGAGGATTCATTAATTATTAGCCCCGGGTTGGCGCGCGGGAGTCCCTCGCGGACGACCAAGCGGTAACCCGGGGATGCTGACAGCAGGCGTGGGATTCTGAAAGAATCTTTTATATAGACATTTTTATATAGACAACCTCATTTAAAGGCGACATCTATAAAAGATTCTTTCAGAATCTCCCGCCTGGCGCATTTACCGTGGGTTACCGGCCTGTCGGCCGCCAACCCACGGCTAATAATTAATGAATCCTACGGATTCGTGGACAAGTAATCCGCGAGTAATCCGCGGGAATCTGCGTATCTGCGGAATCTGCGTGAGACCCTTTTGTAGATTAGGCCGTAAGACCGGGAGGATGGCTCTTATGCACATAAAAACGTATCCGTCCGAAAAAAGCCGACTTGATTATAGATTTTCAAGTCGGCATTA
>CATZGB010000061.1 GCA_958418815.1 uncultured Bacteroidales bacterium
TGAACCGAATTTATTTAATTTTTAACCCCGTCCATTTTTAGTGGACAGTAGTGTTTTTGAAACATCCGTTGGGGCAGACTGCGACACATTTGTTGCAACCGATACATTTGAAATGAAGCGGCTTCGCGTGTCGGTGCCACAGGAATTTGATTTTGGTGATGGCCTTGCGCGGACAAGCGTCCACACACTTCCAGCAAGCCGTGCAGTTTTTTGATGAGAATGACGGGCATCTGTTTGATTTTTCCATGATAATCCATTGTTTGTTGGTCTATTTTGTGCCCGATGGGTTTGTGGAGCAAATCAATGCCCACATCAGAAATTTTTTAATTGGGGTTAGCCCTGTGAAATCAAAGCGTCATAGAGTTCGTGGAATCTCTTGCGCAAAAATTTCACAGCATAATGTTTCCTTGAAAGGAGGGTTGCAACGGGAACACCTGTGGCCCTGGATATCTCTTTTACCGGTATTCCGTCAAATACTGTCATGCAGAACACCTCGCTTTGTTCAGGCGGCAATGCGGCCAAAGCTTCGTCAAGCTCCTGCCATACCAGACGGCGCAGGAAGATGATGTCGGGTGAATCCTGCGGGCCGCAGAAGAGGGTGGCAGCGATGTCCTCACATGCCAGGTCTTCTGTCTCAATGGAGACTTCGCGTTTCTTGCGCCAGAAATTCAACACCGTGTTGCGTGCCACTCTATAGAGCCATGATGACACGCGCTCTATTTCAGAACCGCCATTGCCAGATGCGCGTGCGAGCTGATAGAATACCTCCTGGAGGATGTCTTCCGCGTCTTCGGGGCTATGTACCATTGACCGGATGTAACGAAAAAGGGGAGGGGTGTGTTCGGCGATGATATTTTCTATGCCATCATTCTGCCGCATCAGCATCGGGTGTCTTGTGATTGCGGAATCCGAAATGCTCCCTGCGGCGACGTTCCACGAACTCTCGTCGCTGGTCCTGGGTCATGTTGTGCCAGTGGGAATGCCAGTCGGCATTATGATGGAATATCTTGTGGATACTGCCGCCGATAAGGAAAAGAGCAAACACGAATCCACCCGTCATGATTTGTCCGAGAAAGAACAGGCCGACACCTTGCCAGAAGCATATCGAGGCGAATCCGCAGACATTGGTGAGGATAGAGTTCCAGAGGAATGTGATGATGCCCCCTGCGATGGCCGGAATTACGGCGATGAATGTTGACAGAGTGGCGATGGTCTTTATGATTTTCTTCATTGTTTCAAGTTTGAAGTTGTTGATATGAGCTGCTCTATTCATAAAGACACGCGACTCAGGAAAACATTTTAAGGCGGAAGAAAAAATTTCCCCTGTGGTGGAGCAAGAGTGGTTATGACAAGTCTGTATTCACTGAGACAGGTACGGTCAGGGCACGTCAGATTACGGCAAGACCGCCCTGGGATGTCTCTTTGTACAACGACGGGATGTCGTGGCCTGTCTGCTTCATAACTTCAACTATGCGGTCGAAATCAACCCGGTGCTGGCCGTCGGAGAATGCGGCATACAGGTTTGCGTCGAGGGCGCGGGCGGCTGCATAGGCGTTGCGTTCGATGCATGGAATCTGCACAAGCCCGCAGACGGGGTCGCAAGTGAGTCCGAGGTGATGTTCAAGGCCCATCTCCGCCGAGTATTCTATCTGGGCCGGAGTGCCGCCAAACAGCTGTGAGGCCGCGGCGGCAGCCATTGCGCAGGCCACACCGACTTCTCCCTGGCATCCGACCTCCGCGCCAGATACCGAGGCGTTGAATTTCACCACGTTGCCAAACAGTCCCGCAGTGGCGAGAGCGCGCAGGATGCGGTTCTCAGAGAATCCTTTGGAGGTGTGCAGATGATAAAGCACAGCCGGGACGATGCCACACGAGCCACATGTCGGAGCCGTCACGATTTCGCCTCCAGAGGCGTTTTCTTCGCTGACAGCCAGAGCATAGGCATATACCAAGCCGCGGCTTTTGAGCGACGAGTTGTAGCCGGCTGCGTGGACGTAGTAGCTGACCGCCTTGCGCCTTACGCCGAGTCCGCCTGGAAGCACCCCCTCGGCTTCTATGCCGCGTTCGACGGCAGCTTTCATGACGTGCCACACTTCTCGCAGGTAGTCCCATATTTCAGGCCCTTCGGTCTGGCCTACATATTCCCAGTAGCTCAGGCCGGTCTGTTCACACCATTGCAGTATATCCTTGATTTTTGTCATGGAGTATATGGAGTCTGCCGGCTGGCGGCTTTCGCCTTCGCGGACTATGTCGCCGCCTCCGATGGAGTAGTAGGTCTGAGAATGCAGATGAGTGCCCTCTGAGGATAATGCATCGAAACGGATGCCGTTGGTGTGGAATGGCAACACGATCTCGGGCTTCCAGATGATTTCGGCCGGAACCACAGGCGTGAGTATCTCGAGTACTGCTTTGTCAGTAAGGTGGCCTTTCCCTGTTGCCGCCAGTGAGCCGAAAAGGGTCACGTTTATGCGTGCTGTTCCGGAGGGCATCTCCTGGAGGAACATGTCAGCGGCCTTGCGAGGGCCGATGGTGTGGGAGCTGGAGGGGCCGTGGCCTATTTTGTAAAGATGACGTATTGATTCCATTTAGGATAAGGGGCAGGCCCGGAGGCTGTCATTTGGTTTTGTGGTCTTCGGAAATTATGTAGTGTTTCACCTTCTGGAAGAGACGTGTGGCGAATACGAAGTCGTTCAGCGCCTCGTTGGTGGTGGTGAAGATTCGCTCCTTGTCGCCGACCCACTCGCGGTGTCCCTTGTTGATGAAGATGATGTTTTCACCAATGCCCAGCACGGAGTTCATGTCATGGGTGTTTATTATGGTTGTGATGCCGTATTCGTGGGTGATGTCGTGCAGAAGCTCGTCGATCAGGATGGATGTGCGCGGGTCGAGGCCAGAGTTTGGTTCGTCGCAGAAAAGATATTTGGGATTGAGGGCGATAGCCCTGGCTATGGCAACACGTTTCTGCATGCCTCCTGATATTTCTGACGGAAATTTTTTCTCCGCTCCCTGAAGATTGACTCGTTCGAGGCAAAATCTCGCGCGGTCGAGCATTTCCCCCCTTGTCATTGATGTGAACATTGTCAGGGGGAACATAACATTGCCCAGCACTGTTTCGGAGTCGAACAGTGCTGAGCCTTGAAACAGCATTCCTATTTCTTTGCGTAAGTCCTTGACCTGGCGTGTGTCCATCTTCAGGAAGTCGCGTCCGTCATACAGGATTTCTCCTTCCTCGGGAGTGACCAGCCCTACGATTGATTTCATAAGCACGGTCTTGCCCGAGCCGCTCTGTCCGATTATAAGGTTTGTCTTGCCAGTATAGAAGGTCGCGGAGACATTGTGCAGGATGGTTTTCCCGTCAAATGACTTGGTGAGGTTTTTGACTTCAATCATTGCAGCAGTACTTTGGTCAGTATGACATCGAACAGGAGAATCATAATAGAGGATGATACCACGGCGTTGGTCGAAGCCTTGCCGACCTGCAACGCTCCGCCTTTCACATAGTATCCGAAGAACGAAGCGACCGAGGCGATTATGTAGGCGAACACGAGGCTTTTTATGAGGCCATACCAGACATACCATTCGTTGAAGAAAGCCTGTATGCCATAGGTGTAGCGGGCGGTGGATATGAGGTCTGTGAAAATGGTGACAAGGTAGCCGCCGAGAATTGATGTGCCGATGCAGAAGACGCTCAGCACTGGCATGAATCCGACGAAAGCCACAATCTTGGGCAACACAAGGTAGTTGACGGAGTTGACCCCCATTATTTCAAGTGCGTCGATTTGCTCCGTCACCCTCATTGTGCCTATTTCGGAGGCGATGTTTGAGCCGACTTTTCCCGCGAGAATCAAGCAAAGTATGGAGTTGGAGAATTCCAGCAACACGATGTCGCGGGTGGCCAGGCCTACGGAATAGGCGGGCATAAGCGGATTCGATGTGTTGAGTTTCATCTGGATTGTGCAGACCGCGCCGATGAACACCGAGATGACTATGACAAGCGGGATGGAGTCAACCCCAAGTTTTGTCACCTCCTGAAAGGTGCGCCGGGAGAATACTTTCCATTTGTCAGGTATGGAGAAAGCCTTGGCAATAAACAGGCAGTATTTGCCAAATTGGCCCAGTGATGTTGTTATTAGCATAATCAGTTGGAAATAAGTCGGTTGTTGTAACTTACAAACACTTCGGAGATTAAGGCCGAATCTGTTTTCCTACCACAAAGGTAAGAAAATTTCCACAAAAATGCCATCCGGCTATTATTATACGGTGAAAATTTCGTAATTTCGCCCTCAAAATAATCCTTTTATCCCACAAGAATAATGCTTATCATCGGTATCGCCGGAGGAACCGGCTCTGGCAAAACGACTGTCGTGAACAAGATTCTCTCGAGTTTCCCCGCCGGAGAGGTGGCCGTCATGCCGCAGGACTCCTATTACAAGGACTCTTCGCATATCCCGCCGGAGGAACGGAGCAAGATAAACTTCGACGAGCCGAACGCCATCGAGTGGAGCCTTCTGGTGGAGCACCTCAGGCAGCTCAAGGCGGGAAAAGCCATTGACATGCCGACATACAGTTACCTCACCTGCACCCGCCAGGAGGAGACCGTCAGGGTTGAGCCCCGCGATGTGGTAATCGTGGAGGGTATTCTGGTTCTCACCGATCCTGTCTTGCGCCAGATGATGGATGTGAAGTGCTTCGTTGACGCTGATGCCGATGACCGCCTTATACGAGTGATAGCCCGTGACTGCATCGAGCGTGGGCGTACCCCTCAGATGGTCATTGACCGATATGAGGATGTCCTCAAACCGATGCATTGCCAGTACATAGAACCGTGCAAGCGTTTCGCCGACTTGATTATTCCTCAGGGTGGCACTAACTCCGTGGCCATCGGGCTGCTGACGGATTATATAGACGGTCGCCTCAAAAAGGCCGCAGGCAAGTAATGACAGAGTACATGCAGGAAGAAAAGATGGTGCTGCGCACCGAAAATCTTGTCAAGAAATATGGAAGCCGCACTGTGGCCAACCATGTCTCGATTGATGTCACGCAAGGTGAAATCGTCGGTCTGCTCGGGCCTAACGGAGCTGGGAAGACCACGACTTTCTATATGACCACTGGGCTTGTAACGCCCAATGAGGGACGTATTTTCCTAAATGACAAGGACATCACCAAGTATCCTGTTTACCGCAGGGCCCAGAACGGAATCGGGTATCTTGCACAGGAAGCGTCGGTGTTCAGGAAACTCTCTGTTGAGAACAACATAAAGTCAATTCTTGAAATGACAGGTTTGTCGAAGGAAGAGCAACGCGACAAGCTTGAGAGTCTTATTTCTGAGTTCCGTCTTCAGAAGGTGAGGAAAAACCTTGGCGACCAATTGTCGGGTGGTGAGCGCCGCCGCACGGAAATAGCCCGCTGTCTGGCGATAAACCCGAAGTTCATCATGCTCGACGAACCATTCGCCGGGGTGGACCCCATCGCGGTGGAAGATATCCAGGAGGTGGTCTATCGGTTGAAGGAGAAGAATATCGGGATTCTCATCACAGACCACAACGCGCAGGAGACGCTCCGTATCACAGACCGGGCGTATCTTCTGTTTGAAGGCAAAATCCTGTTTCAGGGAACTTCTGAAGAACTTGCGGAGAATCCGGTCGTGAGAGAAAAATACCTGGGTCGCAGCTTCATCTTCTACCGTAAGAAATTCGACGCGCGCGGTTCGTCGCAGCCAGTTGTCTCCGCGACTTCGTCAGAGCAGGTCAAGGATTAAGGCTTTCTTTGTCTGAATGGACTGACAGGTCCATACAGGTTGCCGTTTTTGACCGCTATGCGGTAAGAAAGATAAATTTTCAGCACGACAAGGAAAAGGGCTGCCCCGGAGAGCAGACGCCACCAATCACCTCCGGCCATCAAATCAATGACACGAGAGATTACGATGCCGCCTCCGATGATTGTGAAGGCGAGCCATATGTTGCGTTTTGTCCGGTTGCTTATCATTGCAAAGGTGTTTTTGATGTTTGACGCGCGGTCGCAGAACAAAGTTGCGTGTGCGCGGCGAAATTTACAACAGGGCGATGGAAAGCACCTCGTCGACAGTCTGGACGTAATGGAATGTCACGCCGTCGAGATATGCTACTTCAATCTGCTCTATGTCCTTGCTGTTTTCTTTGCAGATTATGATGTCGGTGATGCCGGCGCGTTTGGCCGCAAGTATTTTCTCCTTGATACCGCCTACAGGCATTACTCGTCCGCGCAAAGTTATTTCGCCGGTCATGGCGAGTCTGGGCCTTACCATACGTCCGGTGAAGGTGGAGGCAATTGACACGGCCATGGTTATTCCAGCCGAGGGTCCGTCTTTGGGGACTGCTCCCTCGGGGACATGTATGTGGAGGTTGTTTTCCTCGAATTTCACAGCGGGTATGCCGAGCTGGTCAGCGTGAGACCTCACATATTGCAGCGCGATGGCGGCTGACTCTTTCATTACATCTCCGAGGTTGCCGGTGAGGGTCAGCTTTTCACCTTTCCCCTTTGAAAGTGATGACTCGATAAACAGTATCTCACCTCCATGGGCGGTCCACGCGAGCCCGGTCACCACTCCAGGCTGGGAGGAGGTCTCGTAGCGTTGCGGGGAATAGCGCTCCGGCCCGAGTATGGCTTTCACGTCGTCGGCAGATTTGACCTCAAGGGAGACATCGTCTCCAGACATCTTTTTGACCAATAACTTGCGGCCGATTGAAGACAATGTCTTCTCAAGCTGGCGCACACCGCTTTCAGAGGTGTGGCCCTCTATGACCGAAGCCAGAGCTTCGTCTGAAAAATTCAGGCCTTCGAGCAGGGCTCCTCCCATTTTGATGACGCGCGGCACGAGGTGGCGACGGGCTATCTCGATTTTTTCCTCAAGCAGGTAGCCTGGCACCTCAACGACCTCCATACGGTCGAGCAATGGGCGGGGGATGGTGTCGAGGGTGTTGGCCGTGGCGATGAAAAGGACCTTGGAAAGATCGAAGTCAATATCCACGAAATTGTCATGGAACTTGTGGTTCTGCTCAGGATCAAGCACTTCGAGCAATGCTGATGACGGGTCGCCTTTGATGTCTCTTGACAGCTTGTCGATTTCATCAAGCAGCAGAAGAGGGTTTGCGCTGCCAGCGCGCTTGATGGCATCGATTATGCGTCCAGGCATCGCGCCTATGTAAGTGCGTCGATGTCCGCGTATTTCTGCCTCGTCTGACACACCTCCGAGAGACACACGCTGGTAGTTGCGTCCGAGAGCCTCGGCAATCGATTTGCCCAGGGAGGTCTTGCCGACACCAGGCGCGCCCACAAGACACAGTATAGGAGCTTTCCCATCAGGGTTGGCCATAGTGACAGCCACCTGTTCCAGGATTCTCTCCTTGACCTTCTCCATACCGAAATGGTTGGCCTCAAGTTCCTCCTTGGCTTTCGGGAGGGATGTGTTGAGCTGAGTCTGTTCCATCCAGGGGAGTTCGAGGAGAGTGGTGAGGTAGTTGTATGTCACCGAATAGTCTGGCGAGGAAGGATTGAGACGGCGTAGCTGAGAGAGACCCTTGCTGAAGGCTTCTTTTGCCTGTGTGGTCATGCGTGTCGCTGCCGCTTTCTCTGACAGTTGCTCGACATCGTCGGTGTCGCCATACAGTTCGCGTTGCATGACATCCATCTGCCGGCGGATGAAAGTCTCACGCTGCTCCTGGGTAAGTTCCTCGCGCGCGCGTTCCATAATATCTTTGGCGATGGAAAGCTTCTGTAACTCGTCGTTGAGTATTCTGAGCAGCTTTTCGCCACGGGTCAGGAGGCGGAACGCCGCGAGCAGCTCTATTTTCACTTCGGCTGGAGCCGATAGGTGGGTGGCTATGGTGTTTATGATTTCCGCCGGATCGCTGAGCAACTCGGGATTTATGGCCTGTATCTGGTCTGAGTCGGTGTGTGACACAAGCTCCTTGTACGCTTTTGATATGAGTTCGGCCAGGGTCTTCAGGCTTTCAGGCTCTCCTGACTTGCTCTCGTTAACGCGGCTCACCTCCAGGTTTAGGGTCGAGCCAGGCATTGATGACTCCAATGAGTCTCCTTTTACCTTGAATTTGCCTGTGGCGCGAAGGAATGCCGAGCGAGTGCCGTCAGGTAGGTCGAAAATCTGCAGCACCTCCACAAAGACTCCATAAGGGGCAACGTCGGTGTGGGTGGCGGGATTTTCGGTGCGTGGATCCGTCTGGCAGCATAGGCCGATGGTGAGCTTCCCCTCCTGGGCATTGCGGGCGACAGCGAGCGATGACTCTCTGACGAGGGCTATGGGTATTGCCACTCCGGGAAAGAGTACAAGGTTGCGTGTGGCGATGACAGGAAGGCATCCCATATCTGGGGCTTTGAATCCACCGGCGCGCGTGAGGTCAATCTGACCCATGGTGATGATTTTGGGCTCTTTTTTCATAAACAGGCAGGGAAAGACCCCATAGGGGCGAAAATCGGCTGCAAAGTTACGAAAAATCCACCTTTTGGCAAAATTCGTGCGAATATGGCGATTTTTTGCGCAAATGTGTTTTGTAACATATAAAAAGTTATTGTCAAGCCGAAGTTTCTTACTAAATTTAGACCGTAAAAAATTCTTACCTCAACATAATACCTGATTGCCATGAAGGTCTATCAAACCAACGAAATCAAAAACATCTCCTTGCTTGGTAGCAAGGGGGCCGGGAAAACCACACTCGCCGAAGCTATGCTTTACGAGTGTGGAGTAATAAAACGCCGTGGCACCATCGATGCCAAAAACACGGTCTCTGACTACTTCCCGGTGGAAAAAGAGTATGGTTACTCGGTTTTCTCCACGATCTTCTACGCTGAGTTTCTCAACAAGAAGCTCAACGTCATCGACTGCCCTGGAGCGGATGACTTCGTGGGCAATGCCATTACAGCCCTCAATGTGACCGACACCGGTGTCATAGTGATTGACGCCCAGTATGGAGTGGAGGTCGGAACGCAGAACATCTTCCGCACTACGGCCCAGCTCAAAAAACCGGTGATTTTCGCCCTAAACCAGCTTGACGGCGAGAAGGCCGACTATGACAACTGCATAGAGCAGATGAAGGAAATCTTCGGCGCGCGTGTGGTTCCCATCCAGTATCCTCTGGAGTGTGGCCCCGGCTTCAACGCCATGATTGATGTCCTTCTTATGAAAAAATACTCCTGGGGTCCTGACGGCGGAGTCCCGACCATCGAGGATATCCCGGCCGAAGAGATGGAGAAGGCCCAGGAGATGCACCAGACACTGGTGGAGGCTGCCGCTGAAAATGATGAGACCCTGATGGAGAAGTTCTTCGACCAGGGGCATCTGACAGAAGACGAGATGCGTGAAGGCATCCGCAAGGGGCTTGTCGACCGTTCGATTTATCCGGTGTTCTGTGTCAGCGCTCTTAAAGACATGGGTGTGCGCCGTATGATGGAGTTCCTCGGCAATGTCGTTCCCTTCGTGGAGGATATGCCCGCTCCTGTCGACACAGCCGGAAACGAGGTCAAGCCCGACAGCAACGGCCCGTTGAGCATCTTCATGTTCAAGACCACTGTCGAGCCGCATATCGGTGAAGTCCAGTACTTCAAGGTTATGTCAGGAACCCTGACGGCGGGTGTCGACCTCGACAATGTGACCCGTGGCGGCAAAGAACGTATGGCGCAGATATTCTGCGTGTGCGGCCAGATAAAGACCCCTGTCGACAAACTCTGCGCCGGCGATATCGGTGCGACCGTGAAGCTCAAAGATGTGCGCACTGGCAACACCCTTGACGAGAAGGGTTGTGAAATCGCGTTTGACTTCATCAAGTACCCCGCACCGAAATACCAACGTGCTATCCGCCCCGTCACAGAGAGCGATGCTGAAAAGCTCGCAGGCATCCTGACGCGTATGCACGAGGAGGATCCCACATGGGTTGTCGAGCAGTCAAAAGAGCTCAAGCAGGTAATCCTCAAAGGCCAGGGCGAATTCCACCTGCGCACCCTGAAATGGCGCGTTGAGAACAATGACAAGCTTCCAATCCTCTTCGAGGAACCACGCATACCTTACCGTGAGACCATCACCAAGGCCGCACGCGCTGACTACCGCCACAAGAAACAGTCGGGTGGCGCCGGGCAGTTCGGCGAGGTGCATCTCATCATCGAGCCTTACAGCGAAGACTCCCCTGTGCCTGACACCTACCGCTTCGGCAATCAGGAATTCAAGATGAGTGTCCGTGACACCCAGGAGATTCCTCTTCAGTGGGGTGGCAAGCTGGTAGTCCACAACTGCATCGTCGGCGGAGCGATTGACGCACGTTTCATCCCCGCCATCATCAAGGGTCTTATGGACCGAATGGAGCAAGGCCCCCTGACCGGTTCATATGCCAGAGATGTACGCGTCTGCATCTATGACGGCAAGATGCACCCGGTTGACTCCAATGAAATCTCATTCCGCCTGGCGGCCAGAAACGCTTTCTCGGAAGCTTTCCGTGCAGCCAATCCGAAAGTGCTGGAACCGGTCTATGACGTAGAGGTCATGGTTCCGTCGGATGTCATGGGTGATGTGATGAGTGACCTGCAGGGCCGCCGTGCGATAATCATGGGCATGTCTTCCGAAAACGGATTTGAGAAGATTTCCGCCAAGGTTCCTCTCAAGGAGATGTCGAGCTACTCGACGGCTCTCAGCTCCATCACCGGAGGCCGCTCATCCTTCACTATGCAATTCTCGAGCTACGAGCTGACTCCCGGAGATGTTCAGGAGAAGCTGCTCAAAGAGTATGCTGAGAAGAACAACGAAGACTAACAACGGTCATTGACTTTCATACCAGTCAACTATAAGTGAAATCCGCAGGCAGCATAATTGGTGCTGGCCTGCGGATTGTTTATGGCAGAAGGTATCCGTCCGAAAAAAGCCGACTTGATTATAGATTTTCAAGTCGGCATTAG
>CATZGB010000062.1 GCA_958418815.1 uncultured Bacteroidales bacterium
CAACCATTGCATACTTGGCGCAGGCTCCACCTTGCTTGAGGACATGCCGGATTATTCGATATACGCAGGCTGTCCGGCCAAATTCCTAAAGAACCTCAGCAGATGAACAACGCGATTAAATGCTCCGGTATAATGGCGAATTTGAGAAAACCGTGAACTCAGGTGAATCTTCCCCCAGAATACAAATAAAGGTTAGACATTTATTTTATGAATAAGTATCTTGTAGCCATTAAATGCGCAACTTATAACCACGAGCCATATATCCGTGATGCGCTGGAAGGATTTGTGATGCAAAAGACAAACTTTCCGTTCGTCGCAATAGTCCACGATGACGCATCCACAGACGGCACCCCCGACATCATACGCGAATATGCCGCGAAATATCCTGACATAATAAAGCCGATTTACGAGACAGAGAACCAATACTCCAAACGAGATGGTTCCCTGCGACGAATTATGAACGCGGCCGTGGAAGCCTCCGGTGCAAAATATGTAGCACTCTGTGAGGGAGACGACTACTGGACTGACCCCCTAAAGCTCCAGAAACAGGTCGATTTCCTTGAATCCCACCCGGACTATTCATTGGTGTTCGCAAAAACCAAGGTGATATATTATACCGGAGAGTCAGCAAACTTCTTCACTCATCTTGAAAACAGAGAATATAGCCCACTGGAACTGTATCAGAAATGGACAGTGCCAACCGCAACGACATTATTCCGAAGCGAGGTATATCGTTCTCCAATGTTCGAGAAACTTACAAGAATTAAAAAGCCGGTGATGGGAGACATCTCATTATTCCTGTCATGCGGGAAAATCGGCAGAATATTCTGTATGGACGATGTCGTGAGCGTGTATCGCCGTCATCCGGCTGGAGCAACCGCCTATATCGACAGCCATAATTATCAGCTATTCAAAAACCGAATTGCTATATCAAAGCATTTTGACAAGCATTATAAACATTGCGATGCCCTGGTATTTAGTGGACAATTTGTATTGAGATGTAAACACCTGTTTTCAAAAAAATTCTATGAAAATCTTGATTTCATATCAAGTTACATTTGGTTAGACCCAAAAATGAGTATTAAATTAACCCTCGGAAATATTCCATCCGGCGTGAAACGTCGACTTAAAAGCAAATTTAGATTTTAAGCGTTTTCGCAATCGCACTAATTTATTATCGCCTGAATCTAAATTTATTATCTATCAGCAACCCGGGACGTTTTACAACAGAAACCACGCCCCCAATTTTAGGATACATACATCATCCGACTTATAAGTCAACTATAATGTTTTTAACTTTCAATACAGAAAATATGGGTAACAGCATCAATCGAATTATATGGATTGATCTTATAAAATGCCTTGCCATCTTTCTTGTAATCCTCGGTCACATTATTACAAGCTTTAACCATAATTACCTGAACTCTCCATTGTATCTTAGCATATACAGTTTTCATATGCCTCTTTTTATGATGATTTCAGGCTATATGATTTCAATAAAGCACTTAAATAATCCTTTAAAATATCTGAAAAAAAGAGTTTATAGTATTTTATTCCCCGCATTGATATGGGGGGCTATTGTTATTGGTATTAGAATATTGCTTGGCGTCCATATACAACATGGTTTTATGCATCAATGGTGGTGGGGACTATGGTTCTTAAAAAGCCTCTTTGCTTGCAACATCATTATCTTACTATCACATTTATTTACAAAAAAACACATTTATATAGCCATAATAGCCATAATAATAAGTCAACTAACACTTTTAATACCACATTTACATTTCTTGCAACTCCACAAATTGCTACCATGTATGGCAATTGGAATGATTTTAAATAAATATCAGAAATATATTTTGCCTTACTCAAAATATTTAGGACTTTTCTTTGGGCTTTGTTTTGTTTGTTTGTCATTCAGATTAAGCTCAAACATTCTTTATCCTCACATAGACTTGATTACTACACCAGATGGTTTGAACATATATGGTGATTGTTTATATTCGTTCCTTATAGGGATTTCCGGAACATTAGCAATCACATTTATTTTCTACCAACTATTCAAAAATGCCAAACAAAGCAATGCTATAACTACTGTTTTGAGTGTTATCGGACAACATACCCTACAAATATACATAATACAGACAATTGTACTTGAAACCATATTTGCGCATTATTTCCAGGAGTCAATCTCGATTGAAACTCTTTTATCTCAAATGGTTGTTGCGCCATTTTTATCAATTATAATACTTGTGATTTGTTTTTACCCATCTCTATTAGTCGACAAAGCAGGACTAAGCTGGTATTTTAATTTTAACAAGATGCCATACTTAAAAGGGCATGCCTGATTTAAGATTATAACAGAAACGGACCGTCCCATTTCACATATGATGGACAATAGATAATCATTAGTCAAAAGAGATATACGCGATGATTCCAAAACTTATACATTATAGTTGGTTCAGCGGAGAAGCATTTCCCTCTGATGTGGAAGCATACATATCGACCTGGAAAAAATTGCTTCCCGACTACGAGTTTGTATTGTGGGACATGGACCGTCTCACGCAGGAAATTGATTCCGATTTTGTAAGGGAAGCAATACAGATGCGGAAATGGGCTTTTGCTGCCGACTACACCCGCCTATTCGCAATCAACAAGTATGGAGGTATATGGCTTGACACCGATGTCGAATTATTCAAAAATATCGACCGTTTTTTGGCAGACGAATGTTTTATAGGCAAAGAGAGTTGGGTCAATCCAGATGGATATGTATATCTAACATCCCATTTTATGGGAGCTGTCAAAGGACATCCGTTCATAAAAGAATGCCTTGACTATTATGAAGGACGGCATTTTGTGACCGGCAAAGGCAAAGATGGCAGCCCCATTCTCGACCAGACAACGATATCACAAATGCAGGCGCAGAAAGCAACAGCATATGGACTTGACTGGCGACCTTCAAAAAAGGACAAGCCCCAGACACTGAGCAATGGAGTAAAAGTCTATCCATCCTATTATTTTTGCCGTCCTTTATATAAGTCAATCGACAAGGTTTACGGCATACACCGTGTGTCGGGAGGTTGGCGCGACAAAAAAATTAACGCTAAATCCATGACAGACCCCAAACCGCTGACAGCAAAGGTCGTGATTTGGCGGATTTTACATTATTTTGGGCTCCGATAACTCGCGAAGACAAATCCAAATGATTTCCATCATCATACCGGTTTTCAATGGCGAACGATACCTTAAGGAATGTATTGACAGCGTGAAATACCAGACTTTGAGCAATTGGGAACTCATTATTATCGATGATGGTTCATCTGACGCTTCTGCGGCAATAGCCGGCAGCTACCGGGATGACCCTCGAATCAAACTTGTGACACAAGAAAACTCCGGGGTAGCATGCTCAAGAATGAAAGGGGTGGAGATGGCCAACGGAAAATGGATCACGTTTCTTGACTCCGATGACATACTGTTGCCCTATACTCTCGAAAAGCTTGACAGGCATTTAGATTCGGCTTATGACATTATCTCATTTGGCTTCCAAACGTTCTCAGACATCACCTCTGTCCTGAATGCCATCGGTCCGACTGCAAAAGAGACCGTCACACACTTCTCTTCCGAACAAATTCCCCGACAGATTCTGGCAGGAAAGATTCTGTCAACTGTATGGGGGAATATATATCGCAGGGATTTGATTCAAAACAACATCAAATTGATGCGCAACGGGCTTAAAATTGGAGAAGACACAATGTTCAACCTTGAATTGTCTGTGGCACATCCATTGACAGTCAAGAAAACGGACTTGAGATTATATTGTTACCGGGACAATCCTCATTCTGTAATGCGGAATGTAAGGCCCGAGCGTTTCGATGCCATAGCCCAGACACTGACATATCTTGACAATTATCTGAGACAATCCGGCATCAAGGGTTGTCAATCCCAGGCCGCGTTTCGCAGCCTGCTGCTATGGTCAACGTTTATGTTCAACCCCGATAACAAGTATTACAAGGACGCAGCATTACGTAAACAGATGCGCCGATCGTATTTCAAGGCGTTTCCCCTACTGTATCCATACTTGAAAGTATATCTTTTCATAGACCTCTTTGTCTCGAAGAAAATGTCACAACGTCTCATAAGGCACAAGCAGTCTAACCACTCGCATTAAAAGATTAAGGTTTTGACATCAGACAATTTGATCCATTATCAGAAACGTGGCATGCAGCGATTGAAATGGTTAGATATTATGAAGGGGATTGGGATTTGCCTGATTATGCTTTCCCATACTTGCCGACTTCATACTATCGGAATATTTTTGTTTGCCTCTTATATTCCATTGTTTTTTATCACTGCAGGATACACGATAAAGATTACAGATCGTGGCATAAATCTTAAATCAAAGGCAAAACGCCTGTTATACCCATATTTATTTTATGCAATTTTATTCACGTTCGTACACACAATAAAATCACTCCTTATAGGAGAGGTATCAGAAGCTCCACTTGACAGATGGATTGGAATCTTATATGGCAGACTTACTTTAATGGCCACTCCGTCAACCAATAACGTGAAGTTTTTGGTTGACGGGCCATTGTGGTTTTTACCGGCACTTTTCACAGCATTTATACCTGTTAATTATTTTATCTCCCTTAAAAGTAGCAGAAAGCCAATCATCGCCCTGTTATTCTTAGGTTATACAATGGCATGTTGCTATCTGCCAATCTTTTTACCGTGGTGTTTGGATGAATTCTTAATAGCGTCTCTGTTTATTGTTGTCGGCCATTATTTCAAAAGACACATAGACAGGCCATACAATAATATCGTAATACCCGCAACTGTGTTGTATCTTATCTTGGTATACTTCAATGGCAATATAAACATGGCCTTCAGAGATTATGGAATATACAATGCTCTCAGCATTATTCCTTTCTTTTTCATCGGCATAATAGGTTCTTATCTGATTTATTGTTTATCAATTAAATTGCAACCTTGCCGTCTTGGTGATTTTTTTTCTATAGCAGGACGCGATTCTCTCAGATTAATGTGTATACACATACCACTATTCGAAGCTTACGATTTTGTCATTAAAACCGGAATAGAATCATTTGACATCTTATTAAAAATATCATTGGCTTTTGCAGTCAGTAGATTAATTGGAATATTGGTAGATCGATTAAAACATTGTATACCTTTATTCGGCTATTTGTAATCACTCGCCAAGCTTAATACACCCACTGCTATTACGCATATGAAAATTGCAATTTCCGCAAACTGCTTCGCTTCTTACACAAGTGGATTTCCTGTTCGAGGGATGACCTTGAGTTTAATCAAGAGCAATCCTGAGATAACGTTCCAATTATATTACAGTAGACGTCCTTTCCCCAATCAACTTTGCAGTTTCTATAATGAAATAAATAATCTCCCGAACGTAAACGTAAGATTCTTCAGAGAGAAACATAAGGTTGTGGTTTTAAAGCAGATGTTGGGTTTAAATTATGTGACCCTGGATGATGACGTAGATATATTTATTAATCCAGGGCATATCGAGTTACTCCCGAATTTCAAAGGCCCACAAATATGTTCTCTTGCCGACCTTTCCACATTGAAAGGCCTAAGTACAGGAAAATATTCTACATTCTTCAAATATTGGACTCGGCATAGTTTACGCCGTCAATTACCTAAACTGTCGACTGTCGTAGCCATCTCGGAATTTACCAAGAACGACATTTCGCTTTTTTTCCCATCTCTTAAGACTCCTGTTGAAGTAATTCACAATGGCATCAATCCTTTTTGGTTCAACAGAGAGGACTCAAACGATATTAGTCCCTCTATACTTAATCTTATTCCCGAGCGCCCATATTTTGTATGGTGGGGCTTGATTTCTCGACGAAAAAATATCATGCGGCTTATCACGGCCTATCGCAAAGCCCAAAACTCACATAAGGATTTGCCAGACCTGTTACTTATTGGAGGAGTAGAGGAATATATGTCCGATATCAAAAATGAGTTTTGTAATGGAATTCACAATATCCCATTCCAAGATGACGATATTCTTCGCAGCATCGTGGCCAACAGCCGCGGCCTGATATTTCCTTCATTATATGAGGGTTTTGGACTACCGGTAATCGAAGCATTCTCTCAGGGTATAAATGTCGCATGCTCCAACATAACCTCTCTCCCTGAAATCGCAAATGGGCATGCGATTTTGTTCTCTCCAACTGACATTGAAGATATTACAAAGGCCATACTTCAATTAGACAAACTTCCACCGCAAAAAGCTATGCTTATGGATTATGCATCAAATTTCACATATCATAATGCTGCAAAAAAATATATGTCACTAATACACAAACTGACATCTCAACTTTAATCCAATCAAAGCCCCATAACACAGTATGATTTGGATTCTTTTTCAAAAAGTAGGGTTCTATATCTTTTTGATATTGACAGTATACTTCGTCATTAACCGAAAATTTTTCAACCTCCTCGTATTATATTTCTGGGGGATGACGTTTGCTGTATGTTATCAATTCACTTTTACCATCTGGTTCCCAACAAAGGTTATAGCCCTTGGGATGGTGATTAGCATATTGTTCCTCAGCGGCCCTCGAAGAAAGACACCGGTAAATAATGCCATAAGACCTTTTGTGGTGCTTTTGATGATTGCGCTGTTGGCAGGCGATATGCTCGCGTTCATCGTTCCTCAGGAATATGCACGTCATATCAGTAAAATCTCACGAATAATAAACACCAATTACACGTATCTCACGACTGCCTCCCTGCTTTTCTTCGGAGCATTGCTACCCCGTGGCTTTGTAAAAGCTTTGTATCCAAAATATTGTCTTGCTGTTGAAGTCGCCATAGGATTTGGCCTGCTACACTTCTTGTGTCTTAAGGCCGGCATAGAATTTATGCCCCTTTTACGTCAGGATGGCTCCACAAATGCAGAGGCTGTCTTTCATTCCGGAGGCACAGCTATATTAAGAATCTATGGTGTCTGCGGGGAGCCAAAGAATTTGGCCTTTTTTGTTCTTCCATATCTTCTCGCATCCCTTGTGATGTTCAGCCAGAAGATATACCGGTACAACAATCCCAAATACCATCTGGCGGCATTATGTGCCGGTGTTTTCGTGCTGATTTATACTTTCTCATCTGCCGCACTGATTACATTTGCCATCGCTGTACCGGTCATTTTGTGGTTCCTTCCTCTGAAAAATCTTACAGGCAAACTATTGCCTTTGGGAATTGTGGCAATTTTGGCCGCAAGTCTATGGTCTGAATGGCAAAAAATAGATACAATCCCTGGACAAGAGCAGACTGAAAGCACAGGATTTATGGACCTGTTATATGAACGTTCGTTTGGACGCGCACAAGAAGAGATGGAAGATGACCGTCAGGAACGAATAGTGCTCGATCATCTTATCGGTGATCCCAATCCCGAATCGCGTCTGCTGGGCTACGGAACCGCGCAATATACATTCCATATTCCAGGCCAGACAATCGGCAATGCCCTTATACCAATGCAATCGGGTCTTGTCCTTACCCTTTGCGATTTCGGAGTGCTCGGGGCTGCCTTGTATGTGATACTGATTACGATTGTTGTCAAGACTGTAACCCGCTCATATAAACAACGTCGACCGTATGGACTCGCGTTTGGTGTCGCGGCATTGTCATCTGTCATTGGCTCCATGATGTTTGGCTCCATTGTAAGTCCGCTGATATATGTTATGCCCGCGCTATATGGGCTTTATGATTCTTCTGACAAAAAATTGAAGCAACCTGGTTCAAGATGAAAGCTACATATAAAAAGACTGTTTTTTGGTGGAACATTCCATGTGCCGGAATGATCAATGTCCTCAAAGCTTATTGCGAGACATGCGATTCTGAATGCATAGTGGTGACAGGAAGCCTAAGCGCATCACGCAAGGCAATGGGATGGGCAGATAAAGGCAAATTGTTTCCCAACCACACTATCATCTCTGACGAGGATTGGATTACGACAGGTAGATCTCTGATTGACAAATATGCCGACCGCCTGCATATCTTTAACGGCATCACACATACGCCAAGAATGAGAGAACTGATACAATATGCCATTTCAAAGAATGTGGCATTCTGTAATATGTCGGAGGCGTATTTCAACCTCGAGAATGGAATGCGGAAAATAGTCAAGAGCGCATACATCCGTTTGCTTCTGCCGCGCCATACTCGCGATATCGCATCCAAAAGCCTCGGGGTGATGTGTCTATCAGGAAACTCACAGCGAGATTTCAGGCAATTCCAAAGATTGGGATTCAGTCCCGATGACATCTATCCTTATGGCTACTTCACAGATGAGGGAAAAGAAATACAGTATGCCAAAGCATCAGACGGCCTGATACACCTGCTTTGTCCCGGACTGCTTGAGCATTACAAAGGAGTGGATATCCTGATAAAGGCTATCAGAAAATTATCAAAACAAGGCATTGATAATTTTGTATGCCATATCACCGGGCGTGGAAGAATGGAGACAAGACTAAAATCGATGGCACAACGCTATGGACTCTCTGGCCTTGTCAGATTTGAAGGAGTGTTGGATGCTGAGGAATACGACAAGCTTATCCCTCAGATTGACATCCTCGTCGCTCCCGGACGGGTGGAGCCATGGGGTATACGAATAAATGAAGCCATACAACGAGGCCAGGCTGTGGTAATCAGCGACGGCCTCGGAGCAGCTTCTCTTATCAAGGATTCCAATGGAGGTGCGATTTTTCCATCCGGAGATTCAAATGCTCTGGCCGAGTGCTTGATTCCCCTCTTGAAAAACCCAAAATATCTTGCCGTCGCCAAGCAGAACAATCTTGAATATAAGAATGCCATAAGTTGTGACAGGCAAGCCGCCATCCTTAACAAACACATATCAGAAATCCAGAAGAAACACCGACTTTATCAACGATGAACATTCTTCATTCCGGAGCTCTTGATGTATGGGCAGGTGGACCCGCATTAAGCACATGGCTCACGATTAAGGGTCTCAGAAACCGCGGGCACAATGTGACAGCCATAACAGCGCCGTTGCCTGAAGGAGACCGTCTGATTGATGACGACGCGAATCCTGTATACACCCAGCACTCAAAATTTGGCACCCTCGCATATGTACCTGGCTTAAGACAGCTGCTGCGTGACATCAAAGATATTGACATATACCATATCCAAGGAATATGGATGCTGCATGGACTTACGGTTTCATCATATGCCAGCAGCATTGGAAAGCCATACGTGGTGACACTCAGAGGAATGCTTTATCCTGAGGCGATTGCGCATAATGCGTTAATCAAACGGCTGTCTATGGCACTATATCAACGTAAGATACTCACGAATGCCGCCGCTGTACAATGCACATGCCGGGAGGAAATGGATCATTTCCGGAATCTTGGGTTCAAGACACCTGTAGCTATAATTCCCAATCCTATAGAGACAACCGGAGTCATTGACATTCCGATTCCCGACAAACCCATATTCACAGTAGGCTACCTTGGACGTCTGCATCCCCGCAAAAGGGTTGAGCGTCTTATACGTGCTATGTATGACCTTAAAGAGCAGCTTCCATCCAATGCCAGACTGAGAATCATAGGAGGTGGAGATGCCGGATATACGGAATTTCTGAAGTCCGAAATCACTCGTCTGGGACTCACAAACGTCGAGATGACAGGTTTCCTGTCGGGCAAAGAAAAAGACGACGCAATCAAGTCCTTGTCTGTGCTTGCGGTACCCAGTGATTTCGAGAACTTCGGTAATATCGTGACCGAAGCTCTTGTACGCGGTGTGCCTGTAATCGCATCCAAAGGAATGCCTTGGCAGGAACTACCTGAAAACAAGTGCGGATGGTGGATTGATAATTCCCAGGAAGAAATAAACAAGACTATATTGGAAAGCTATCACATCGGTGAAAAGTCACTGAATGATATGGGAACAAATGGGCGCAAACTGATTTCACAGCGCTACTCAGTAGCATCGCTTGGTGAAAAAATGGAAATGCTTTATAGTTGGATTCTGAAAGGAGGAGAAACGCCGGACTTCCTCCACCTGTTATGACAGACAAACCACAGGACAATTACAAAAGTATCCGTCCGAAAAAAGCCGACTTGATTATAGATTTTCAAGTCGGCATTAG
>CATZGB010000063.1 GCA_958418815.1 uncultured Bacteroidales bacterium
GTTTGTGACAGATAACCAGCTAACTTTGTTCTGATTCCTTATATCGAACTCACGTGATGTTAAGAAGTATAAACGCTGTCATCAGCAACCGTCACCCGGTGGTCTGGAGGCTCCGCTTACAACCTGATTTGTTTCCATTCGTTAAACTACTTAAAGCCATGATGAAAAAATTCGCTTCAATGCTGCTGCGCGGCGCCGCTCTGTCACTGGTGCTGGCACTCTCCTCTTCCTACGCATTCTCACAGGATGCCCCTGCCAAGAAAATAAAAGACCACCGCACAGCTCCCGAACTGTTCTTCCTCCAGGAAGGGGATGTCCCCAACAGCTACCTGCTGCTCCCCCCTCCCCCCGACGGAGCATCCATCACATTCCTCAACGACCAGGCCCGTTACAGCTGGGGCAAGACACAGCGCAACACTGAGCGCGGCGCACAGGCTTTCCGTGACGCCAGAGTTGAAGGCAACGGTGTGCCGATGGCCTTCTCAGAGGCGTTCGGCGTGAACATCGACGAACAGACCGCCCCTGAAATCCTCAAACTGATTGTCGGGATGCGTGAGGACGCCGGCGACCTCGGCACCCGCGAGGCGAAGAACTACTACAACCGCCAGCGCCCCTTCTCTTTCTACGAAGAGGACACCTGCAACCCCGAGCAGCAGCAGGAACTCTCCACCAACGGTTCCTACCCCTCGGGCCACACCTCGATCGGATGGGCCACAGCCCTGGTGCTGGCCGAAATCAATCCCGAGCGCCAGAATGAAATCCTCAAGCGCGGATATGAGATGGGCGAGAGCCGTGTGATCTGCGGCTACCACTTCCAGAGCGATGTCGACGCAGGCCGCATCACCGGAGCTGTCACCGTGGCCCGTCTGCATGCCGACCCTGCCTTCCAGGCACAGCTCGCCAAGGCCAAGGCTGAATTCAAGAACCTCAAGAAGGCTGGAAAAGTGGCCGCCGGCACCCCCGTCCCCACTCCCACCACGACCGACTGACAGACACCTTGAGCCAGGGGCCGGCCACACCGACGAGGGAGCCGGCCCGGCATAAAACACCCCCAACCCTCAGAAAAACGTTTCTTTTATTTACAGTCAGCTATGAAATCCTCAATATTAGCAATCGCCGCGGCCTCGATGTTGGCCATGTCGGCAACGGCCCAGGAATCCTCCGAGCCCAAATTCACCATCAAACCCACCGGACGAATCCTCATGGACGGGGCGGTCTACCTCGGCGGCAATGACGACTACAACGCCGACGCGGGCGACAAGAAATTTGTCGACGGCGTGGCAATCCCCGACCTCCGCCTTGGCGTGAAAGCCGGTTACGGCAACTGGAAAGCCAAAATCGATGTCGGCTTCGGATATGGCAAAGTGAGCCTCAAGGATGTGTTCATCGAATATGACTTCAACGAGAACCATCTGGTGAAGGCAGGTTATTTCGTGCCCCAGTTCGGCCTCAACTCCGAGACCTCTTCATCGATGAAACCATCATATGAGGAGCCCTCCTCCAACGAGTTCTTCTACGCCAACCCGCGTCTGCTCGCCCTGTCATATGTCTTTGACAAAGGGCAGTATTTCGCCGCTGTCACCGCCTTCGCCGAGGCCAACGCGATGAAAGAGAACGCCACCGAGATGGACAAGCAGGGCTGGGGAGCGCAGACACGCCTGGTATGGCGCCCGCTTCACTCCGAGGGCAACGCTTTCCAGATCGGATGCTCGCTCAACTACTCGACACCCACCGAGGATGACCATTCGGCGTTCTCCTACAGCTCCAACTTCCCCAGCCGTGTGTCGAAAGTCAACCTGCTGACGGCCGACATCGACCACGCCCGCGGACTCTTCAAGATGACCCCCGAGGTATTGTTCATCCACAACAACTTCGCCCTCGAGGCCCAGTATTATTACATGAATGTGGCCCGCAAGGATGGTTTCCACAACTACCGCGCCCAGGGTGCCTACGGTCTCTTCCGCACCCTCCTCTTCGGCGGCATCTACGGCTACTCACACGCCGACTGCGGCATGGCCACACCTCCCGCAAAGTCGCTCGAGCTCGTCCTTGGCTACAACTACACCAACGCCTCTGACTCGCGCGCCGGCATCTTCGGCGGCATCTCCAACGACGCGTCATGTACCTTCAACTACTACATCAACAAGTACATGATCGCCCGTCTGCGCTACTCCTACACCAACGTGCGCAACCGACTGGTCGAAGGGCTGCTCCCCTCACGCCACGTCAACACCATCGAGGCCCGTCTCCAGATCATCTTCTGACAGGCGAGCGGAGTCATCCGGCCACGTCAAAAGCCCGCGTGCATCCTTGTACGCGGGCTTTTGACGTGATGTCCTGAGCCATTCAGCCTGCCAGGCGATAGCCCGGGCCGACACGCCTTTGTTAAAAAATGTTGGCCCGATGGCCCGAGGGCCGGTTTCTCTATGAAAAACGGTGATTGGTCAAATAGGGCCGGGAGGGTATTAAACTTATTCCGTAACTTTGCGTCAATATTTCCGTGGAGACCCCATTGGCCACGGCCAGGTTTCCATATTTGTCATGATTTCCATCAGGTTACTATTGATATGAGAGTGAAAAGAGGTTTTATGGTTTTGCCCGGACTTCTGGCGGCGGTGGCCGCCTGGGCTTACACAGTGTCCGGGGTCATCACCGACGAGAGCGGCGAGCCGCTGTCTGACGCCACCGTCAGGCTGCTTGCGGCCCGCGACTCGTCGTTTGTCACCGGGGGTGTCGCCGACCTTGACGGGCGGTTCTCCCTGGCAGGCGTCAACAAAGGGAAATACATCGTCGAGGCCAATTACATCGGTTACCAGAAGGGCTACCGCGACGTTACCGTCACCAACGCCTCGGTGAAAGCCGACACCCTCAGGCTCGGAGACTCGTCGATTATGCTCGGCGAGGTCAACGCCATCGGCGTGAAGACCCCCATCAAGGTGATGACCGACACCGTCGAGTTCAACGCCGACAGCTACAAGACCCAGCCCAACGCCGTGGTCGAGGACCTGCTCAAGCGTCTCCCGGGGGTCGAGGTCGACTCCGAGGGGAAAATCACAGCCAACGGCAAGGAGGTCACCAAGATACTCATCGACGGCAAGGAGTTCTTTGCCGACGACCCAAAGGTGGCTTCCAAGAACCTCCCTGTCAACATGGTCGACAAGCTCCAGGTGGTCGACCGCAAGAGCGACCTGGCGCGCCTCACCGGAGTGGACGACGGCGAGGATGAGACGGTGATCAACCTCACCGTGAAGCCGGGAATGAAAAACGGCTGGTTTGGCACCGTCGAGGCCGGATACGGCACCGATGACCGCTACCAGGCGACTTTCAATGTCAACCGCTTCTGGAACAACAACCAGATCACACTCATCGGCTCGGCCAACAACACCAATGACCTGGGATTCACCGACGGCAACGGCAACCGTTTCCGCCGTTTCGGGGGAGACCAGGGCATCAACAACTCCCAGAGCTTTGGTGTCAACTTCAATGTCGGCAACGACGAGACGCTGAGGGTGGGTGGCGACGTGATGTATTCCCACACCGACCGCAACACCATCACACGCCGCAACCGCCAGTACCTTTTCCCCGATTCGGTGTCTTACGAGAACTCCTCGTCTGACGCCACCGACAAGGGCCACAACGTCAGGGCCGACTTCCGCGTCGAATGGAAGCCCGACTCGTTCAACACCTTCGACTTCCGCCCGACATTCTCTTTCAACCAGAACGACAGCCGCTCGCTCGAGGTCGACACCCTCTTCGCCGGAGAGCCGGGGCTGCCCCGCGTGACCCGCTCGTTCAACTCCTCCAACGCCTCGGGACGCAGCTGGGAGTTTGGCGGCCGCCTGATCTACAACCACAACTTCGCCAGCCACCGCGGACGCTCATTCTCGATAATGGCCAACTACCGGTTCTCAGATGTCAAGGAGGATGACCGCTCGCTGTCATACAACCGTTTCTACCGCCTGCTCAACAAGATGGGCAGCGACTCGATAGACATCTACAACCAGTATGCCGACAACCACACTTGGGCCAACAACGTGTCGGCCCGACTGAGCTGGACCGAGCCGCTGGGCGATGTCCGCAAAGGCAACTTCCTGACATTCAGCTACCGCATCCAGTACCGCTGGAACAACGCCGACAAGATTGTCAACCGCCAGCTCCCCGTCGACCCATACCTGCCTGTGGAGAACCCCTACGACGCCATCCTCGGCCCCTCAGAATATGTCGACTCCCTCTCCAACAGCTTCCGCAACAACTTCATGACCCAGGACATCCGCGTGGGATACAAGAAGGTGTCGAAGATGTACAACCTCGACGCGGGCCTCTCACTGGTGCCATCGATGTCAAAGTCGACCAACCTCATCAACGGAGCCAAGAGCATACCCGAGCGCTGGGTGTGGAACTTCGCCCCATTCGCCCGCTTCCGCTACAAGTTCGACCAGCAGAGCAGCCTAAACCTCTTCTACATGGGCCGCTCCTCACAGCCGACAATGACCCAGCTGCAGCCCGTGGCCGACTACTCCAACCCGCTCAACGTCGTGATCGGTAACCCCTCTCTGAAACCGACTTTCAGCCACAACATGCGGCTGCGCTTCCAGAAATACAACCCCTCCAACCAAAGCTCCATCATGTCGATGGCCGACGCGTCTATCGAGCAGAACTCGATAATCTCGCGCACCGACTATGACGCGACAAGCGGCGGACGCACCACCACTTACGAGAATGTCAGCGGCGTGTGGAACTTCCGCGTGATGAACATGTACTCCCTCCCATTCGGCTCACGCAAGACCTGGAGCTTCAACAACAACGTGTTCGCCATGTTCAACCAGAGGATGGGTTACAACAACGGCGAGCGCAACCGCTCACGGGCACTGATGATCGCCGAGTCACCCTCGCTGGCCTTCCGCCCCTCCAACCTCGAGCTCGAGCTGCGCCCCTTCTACCGCCTGAGCCTGACCAACAACTCGCTCCCGGCGGTCAACACACCCACGGTACACAACTACGGGGCCGGCTTCAACGGCACCTACTACACCCCCTTCGGGCTGGTGCTTGCCACTGACCTCAACTACACCGCCTCGAAAGGTTACACCCAGGGATTCAACCAGAACGAATGGATGTGGAACGCCTCCATTTCATACCAGTTCCTGCGCGGACAGGCCGCGACCATCATGCTCAAGGTCTATGACCTGCTCCAGCAGAAACAGAACATACAGCGCTCGGTGACCGCCAACTACATCGACGACAGCCAGTACAACTCGCTGACCCGCTACTTCATGGTGACATTCACCTACCGCTTCAACACATTCGGCAAGGGCAACGAGCCAGCCTCCCGCACCGAACGCCGATGGGGCCCTCCCGGCGGCGGACCCGGCGGCCCTGGCGGACGACGCTGACGACATGCTCCCCTTTTGCGAATCGCGCGGCACCCCTCTCCACCGGTGCCGCGCGATTCGCGCCATATCCCTGTCAACAACGCTACGGCTTGACATGCTTTTTGTGGCCCGTTTTTCGTTACTTTGCAGCCAAAAAGCCATGGCAAAATTCATCACGGCGGCCCTCGCCATACTCATCGCGCTGATTGTCTTATATTTTCACCCCATCGCCAATCAATTGTACTGAAATTCGGTTTACATATTGCGGGGTGAAAATATTTTCACTAATTTTACAGCTGAACAGCCATTGTCAATCTGAAAGCATGGACATCAAGACTCTTGAATTTGTGACATATTGCATCAGCAAGCTTGCGCAAGTGCTGAACATAAGCCAGCGCGAAGTTTACCGGCGGTTAAAACAGTCGGGGATACTTTACGGCTATATCGTGCCGTCGTATGATGTGCTGCATACTTTCAGCTCACGCTACCTCGTTGAAGACCTCACAGATTACATGAGGGAGAAAGGAGTGTTGTCGTGATAAGACTTTATGATACAGACCCTTGACCGCTATTTCGAGGGAGAGCTGTCGGAAGAGGAGACACTGGGTTTGCTCAGATATGAGAAGCCAAACATACAATATTGCATCCGTTCACAAAAGATGCTTGACAGCTGTCTTAAGCACATAGAGAGCATACGATTATGACCGAAGAAAGCAAACTGGCATTTCGCGCCAACAAGTGCGCCAACATCATAAAAAGCCTGTGTGAGCTGTATGGAGTATCACTTCAAGAAGCCACCGACATATATTATCAATCCGAGACATCAGAATTGATAGAGCATGGGGTAAGCGACCTGCAATGTCGTAGCGACAAATACCTTGCCTCTGTCATTTGGGATGAGCACCTGGAGTCTTCCACCCTGCCCATCAAGGGATAAATTGACCGTCCCAACCAAGCCGTTGGGAAAACAAATTAGCCTCACGCAGATTTGATGCCGAATTTTAAGAGGGAGGTGAAAATAGGGGACTGGGGATTAGGTTGTTTCGATTTTTTTTGTTAACTTTGCGCGATTTATCGCAGTTAGAAAAAAATTAAACAGATCTGTAATGCTTAATCCAGTTAAAAAGACCATCACCCTGCCCGACGGCCGAGAGATCACTCTCGAGACCGGCAAGCTCGCCAAGCAGGCTGATGGCGCGGTGGAGCTCCGAATGGGCAACACTATGCTGCTCGCCACCGTGGTGTCGGCCAAAGAGGCCGGCGAGGGGGTGGATTTCATGCCCCTCCAAGTTGACTACAAAGAGAAATTCTCATCTGCCGGCCGTTTCCCCGGCGGATTCCTCAAGCGCGAAGGCCGCGCGTCAGACTACGAGGTGCTGACCTCCCGTCTGGTCGACCGCGTGCTGCGTCCGCTTTTCCCCGATAACTACCATGCCGACACCTTCGTGCAGATAATCATGTTCTCTGCCGACGGCAACGACATGCCCGACGCGCTCGCCGGCCTGGCCGCATCCGCCGCCATCGCCGTGAGCGACATCCCCTTCAACGGCCCCATCTCGGAGGTGCGCGTGGCCCGCGTCGACGGCCAGTTTGTCATCGACCCCACCTTCGAGCAGCTTGAAAGAGCCGACATGGAGCTGATGGTAGGCGCCACCGCCGAAAACATCATGATGGTCGAAGGCGAGATGGACGAAGTCTCCGAGACCGACCTCCTCGAAGCCCTCAAGACCGCCCACGCTGCCATCAAGGAGCAGTGCAAGGCCCAGCTCGAGCTGGCCGAGATGGCAGGCAAGACCGTCAAGCGCGAATACTGCCACGAGGTCAACGACGAAGCCCTCCGCGAGGATGTCCGTCAGAAGACCTACGACAAGGCCTACGCCGTGGCCAAGGCCGGTTGCGCCGACAAACACTGGCGCGAGAACGCCTTCAAGGCAATCTGCGAAGAATACATCGAATCTCTCCCCGAAGAGGAGCGCGACGAGAAAGCTCCCCTGGTTAAGCGTTACTATCACGACGTGGAGCGCGACGCCGTGCGCCGCTGCATCCTCGACGAAGGCATCCGCCTCGACGGTCGCAAGACCACAGAGATCCGCCCCATCTGGTGTGAAGTGGACTATGTGCCCGGCCCCCACGGATCAGCCGTATTCACCCGCGGCGAGACCCAGAGCCTCTCGACCGTGACCCTCGGCACCAAGCTCGACGAGAAGATCCTCGACGACGTGCTCAACCAGGGCCGCGAGCGCTTCCTGCTCCACTACAACTTCCCCCCCTTCTCGACCGGCGAAGCCAAGGCACAGCGCGGCGTGGGCCGTCGTGAAATCGGCCACGGCAACCTGGCCCACCGCGCCCTCAAGCGCATGTTCCCCGAAGGGTTCCCCTACGTCACCCGCGTTGTCAGCGACATCCTCGAGAGCAACGGCTCCTCGTCGATGGCCACCGTATGCGCCGGCACCCTCGCCCTGCTCGACGCCGGTGTGAAGATGAAACGCCCCGTCAGCGGTATCGCCATGGGCCTCATCTCTGACGACTCCTCAGACAAATACGCCATCCTCTCCGACATCCTCGGCGACGAGGACCACCTGGGCGACATGGACTTCAAGGTGACCGGCACACGCCAGGGCATCACCGCCACCCAGATGGACATCAAATGTGACGGCCTCAGCTACGAAATCCTCGAGCGCGCACTCAACCAGGCCCGCGACGGACGCCTCCACATCCTCGACAAAATCGAGGAGACCATCCCCGCCGCCCGCGAGGACTACAAGCCCCACGTGCCCCGCATCGTCACCATGCTCATCCCCAAAGAGCTTATCGGCGCCGTCATCGGCCCGGGCGGAAAAGTCATCCAGGGCATCCAGGAGGAATCCGGAGCCACCGTCTCAATCGACGAGATTCCCGAAGGGGGCCACATCGAGGTCGCAGCGGCCAACAAGGCTGCCATCGACAAGGCCCTCGAGATGATCAACCGCATCGTGGAGCTTCCCGAGGAGGGCAAGACCTACACCGGAAAGGTGCAGACCATCCAGGACTTCGGCGCGTTCATCGAGTTCATGCCCAACCGCGACGGCCTGCTCCACATCTCTGAAATCTCTTGGGAACGCCTCCCCGACATGGAAGCCAGCGGACTCAAGGAGGGTGACCAGGTGACCGTCAAGCTCATCGAAATCGACAAGAAGACCGGCAAGTACCGCCTGTCGATGCGTGCCCTCCAGCCCAAGCCCGAAGGCTATGTAGAGCCCGCCGAACGTCCCCGTGGACCCCGCCGCGAACGTGGCGAAGGCAACGGCGACCGTCCCCGCCGCAGCTTCGACGACCGCCGTCGCAACGATGGTGGCGACCGCCCCCGCCGTGACGACCGTCCCCGCCGCAACTTCGACGGACCCCGCCACAACAACGACTAATCTTCGTTCACCTTCTCCGGAAGGAAATCCAATCCCATAGACACCCGGCCCCCGCCAAGGAAACCATTCCTCGGCGGGGGCCGATTCCATTCCCACCCCCATCTCCCCCAAGCCATCCAGCTTCGTATCCGTCCGAAATAGGCCGACTTTATCAAAGCGTTTTTGGTTGCGAACTT
>CATZGB010000064.1 GCA_958418815.1 uncultured Bacteroidales bacterium
ACCCGGGGCTAATAATTAATGAATCCTACGGATTCGCGGATGGATTCGCGGATGGATTCGCAGATGGATTCACGGATGGATTCACAGATGGATTCGCGAATAGATTCGCCGATGGATTCGACATCAGACACCAATGACAAAAAACACGGAGGTGGGCCGTGAAGGTCCATCTCCGTGATAAACATTTGTGTGGTGTGGCGTGTCAGCTGAACCAGTAAAGCTGGCCGAGCGACAGCTCTTTGGCGGGAGGCACTGTGGCCAGAACGCCGTCGACGTAGACATTGAAGGTCTCGGGGTCAACCTCGATCTGGGGCATGGCTCCGTTAAGCACCATATCGGCCTTGGTAATCTGGCGGGTGCCATGGACGGGGTGGAAGATGTTGTCGGTGGCGACACGCTCCTTCACGCCGTTTTCATATCCGGCCCTGGAGACGAAGCGCAGGCAGGTCTGAGGCATGGCCTTGCCGAAACCGCCATACATCGGGCGCATGATCTTGGGCTGGGGAGTGGGCAGCGATGCGTTGGGGTCGCCCATATTGGCCCAGTTGATGAATCCCCCCTTGATGACCATCTTGGGCTTGGTGCCGAAGAAAGCCGGCTCCCACAGCACGAGGTCGGCCATCTTGCCGACTGCGATTGAACCGAGGACATCAGAGATGCCGTAGGTGATGGCGGGGTTGAGGGTTATCTGGGCGAGATAGCGGAGGACTCGGAAGTTGTCATTCTCGGTGGAATCCTCGGGAAGCTTGCCACGCACCTGCTTCATATAGGAAGCCATCTGGAACGTGCGCATGAACGACTCTCCTACTCGGCCCATCGCCTGCGAGTCAGACGAAACCATCGAGATGATGCCGAGGTCATGGAAAATGTTCTCTGCGGCCTGGGTCTCGGGGCGCACACGGCTCTCGGCAAATGCCACGTCAGAGGGAATCGAAGGATTCAGGTTGTGGCAGACCATAATCATGTCAAACAGCTCGGCCTGGGAGTTGATGCCGTAAGGGAGCGTGGGGTTGGTGGATGATGGCAGCACATTGCTCATCGATGCCACCTTCATAAGGTCGGGGGCATGGCCGCCGCCCGCGCCTTCGGTATGGTAGGTGTGGATGGTGCGGCCGTCGATGGCGGCGATTGTGTCTTCGACATATCCCGACTCGTTGAGGGTGTCGGTGTGGATGGCCACCTGCACGTCATACTGCTCGGCGGAATCCATGCAGGCACGGATGGCACCCATAGTCGAGCCCCAGTCCTCATGAATCTTGAAACCGCATAGACCGGCCTCAATCTGCTCGTCAAGGGTCTTGCGGCAGGAAGTGTTGCCCTTGCCGAGGAATCCCATGTTGATGGGAAGCCCCTCGGTGCTCTTGAGCATCATGTCGCTGTTCCACTTTCCTGAAGTGATGGTGGTGCCGTTGGAGCCGTCGGTCGGGCCGATGCCGCCGCCAATCAGGGTAGTGATGCCGTTGCTGAGGCAGTCATAAGCCTGCTGTGGGCAAATCATATGCACATGGCCGTCGATTCCTGCGGCTGTCAGGATGAGATGCTCGCCTGAAATAGCATCGGTTGAAGGGCCGGTGCAGAGCGAAGGGGTGACCCCCTCCATGATGTTGGGGTTGCCGGCCTTGCCGATACCGGCGATTTTGCCATCCTTGACCCCGACATCAGCCTTGATGACACCGAGTATCGGGTCGAGGATGGTGACATTGGTGATCACCAGGTCGAGCGACCCGGCTTCGGAGGTTATCTCATTGGCTGTCCCCATGCCGTCGCGCAGGGTCTTGCCGCCGCCGTAAACGGTCTCGTCGCCGTAGACGCGGAGGTCTTTTTCAATCTGTATGTAGAGGTCTGTGTTGGCAAGACGGATCTTGTCACCCACGGTCGGGCCAAACAGATTGTTGTTCTCTTGTCTTGATATAGTTGCCATTTCGTATTCTGGTTTGAGGTTGTTGAGAAGCGGTATGACTCACCCCGGAATCAATCCTTGGGGCTGTCTCCGGCGGTGAACTGCGGGGCGTCGGTCTCTTCGGGAGTGGATTTGAACTGATACTCCTTCATCAGCTCGACGGCGCGGAGATACTTGGGATAATAGGTCGGGAAGTCCTCCCCGCCTGTGTAGCCGTCGACGAGGTTGTTGAACCCTATCACGCGGCGCTTGCCCCAGTATGTCACCAGCTCCACCTCCTTCTCGTCGCCTGGTTCGAAACGGACGGCAGTGGTGGCGGGTATGTTGAGATGATAGCCGTAGGCTTTCGGACGGTCGAACTCAAGGTAACGGTTGACCTCGAAGAAATGGAAATGCGAGCCTACCTGTATGGGTCGGTCACCTGTGTTGCGCACCTTTAGGGTGATTGTGCGGCGGTTGACATTGTACTCTATCGGGGTGTCGGCGAGAATCACGCCGCCGACCGGCACATACTCCTTGGGGGTGAAACCCGGAGTGTTGGGATATGCGATCTGGGGTTTCCCTTGGAAAACACCCATAGGTGTACCGTAACTGTCGGATGCTTTCGGAGCGGTTGCGGGAGCCTTCGCGGAATTGTCGTTGTTGCTCATTGCTTTCTGAATTCTTGGTTACTTTTCAAAGGTCTGATGCGGATAATCGCTCCGTGTCACTTGATGGGATGGTGGATGCTGACAAGGCGGGAGCCGTCGGTGAAGACAGCCTCGACCTGCAGGAGGTCGATCATGTCGGCGACACCCTCCATGACCTGCTCTTTTTTCAGGACATTGGCGGCGTCGTGCATCACCTCCTCTACTGTTTTCCCCTCCCTGGCGCCCTCGAGGGCACAGGACGTGATATACGCTACCGATTCGGGATAGTTGAGTTTCAATCCCTTGTTGAGTCTGCGCTCGGCAATCATTCCGAGCGACAGCAGTTTGAGCTTGTCAAGCTCTTTGGGTGTTAGATGCATAGTTCAGGCGTTTTGGATGTTCCGTAAAAACTTAACATCTTTTTAACGCCCCGGTTGTCGCTAAAGTTCTCCGCGACACGGTTAATTTCCATTACATCAGTCCTGGGAGAGGGCAGCCAGCAGGTCGGCAACAACGAATGTCGACCCCCCGACGAATATCATCGGAGCCTCCCCCCGGCCACAGTCGCCGGCGAGAGCGGCGACGCGGAGGCGCGCCGTCTCCATGGCCAGGGCCACAGTCGGAGCCGTCATTCCGGGCCGTCCGGCCTGCCGCCCTATCTCGGCGAGCTTGTCCTCGGGCAAAGCGCGGGGGACAGAGGCCCGGGTGTAGATGATTTCGGCCCGGGCAGGCACCATCGGCAGTATGTGGGAGATGTCTTTGTCGTTGACGAAACCGAGGATCATCACCAGGGGGCCACGGTGGGCCTCGAGCTGGCGCGATATATGCCGCCAGCCCCCTTCGTTATGGCCGGTGTCGCAGACCACCGCGGGGTTCTCCCCCACTTTCATCCAGCGGCCTGAAAGCCCGGTGAGCGACACGACATCGCGCAGTCCGGCGGCCACGGCGCTGTCGGGGATTGCGACCCCGAGACGGCGCAGCTCGAGCAACGAGGTGAGTATGGTCTGCAGGTTGTTTTCCTGGCAATATCCGGTCAGGCCGTATTCCACGCCCCCCATCGGGGTCATGGCGGCGATGTGGTCTCCGCTTCTCACCATGTCGCGGGCCGGCAGCTCATCATCGGCGTGGAGCAAGCGGCTCCGGGTCATCCGCGCTTTCTCCTCGAAAACCCGACGCACCTCACCGGCTGACTCTCCGGCCACACACGCCACTCCGGGCTTGATTATCCCGGCTTTCTCTGAGGCAATCGCCGCGAGGGTGTCGCCAAGCTGCGCGGTGTGGTCAAATGATATGTTGGTGATCACAGAGAGCATCGGAGTGAGGATGTTGGTGGAGTCGAGACGCCCCCCCAGCCCCACCTCTATGACGGCGTAGTCGACCCCCTCACGGGCAAACCAGTCGAATGCCATCACCGTGGTAAGCTCGAAAAACGAGGGTTCGAGCTTCTCTCCCCGTTCCCGTGCCCGGGCCGCCAGCCCCCTGAAGCGGTCGACAAACCCTGTGACCTCCTCTTCGGGAATCATCACGCCATTGATTTTGATGCGCTCCCTGAAATCAAGGAGATGGGGGGAGGTGAACAGTCCGACACGATGGCCGGCCGACTGCAACACGGCGGCAATCGAGTGGGCGGTCGAACCCTTGCCGTTGGTGCCGGCGACATGTATGGCCCGCAGGCGGCGATGAGGATTGCCGAAAGCGTCGGCGAGACGTGTCACCGTGTCAAGCCCCGGCTTGTAGGCTGCCGCGCCTATCTGCTGGAACTGGGGCGTCTGGCTGTACAGGAATTCTATGGTTTCGCGGTAGGTAGACATGATATGCTGGATGAGGTCAGGCCATACGTTGGGAGTGGATTCAATAGTAAATCACCAGACCGGCCACTCCGGCGGCTATGATGACCAGGATGGGATGTATCCTTGTGAGCAGCACCGTGGCGAGCGCGCCGACGGCTATGATTGTCGATATGAGTATCTCGGATGTCGAGGTGCCGAAATTTTCCCCGTTCATCAGCAGCAGCGCAGCCGAGGCGATGAGGCCGATGACCACCGGACGCAGCCCGGCGAATATGCCCCGGATGAGGACACTCTCCTTGTGGCACGATATGAAATGGCTGGTGTAGGAGACCAGGAGGAAGGAGGGGAGCACCACCACGAGGGTGCAGACCAACGAGCCGAGCAGCCCCCAGAGCGGGTTGTCGAATCCGGCATGTATCGGCGCGGCATACCCGATGTATGTGGCCGAGTTGATGCCTATCGGGCCGGGGGTCATCTGGGATATGGCCACTATGTCTGTGAACATCTTGGGGGTGATCCATCCCGGGCCAACAATCTCCCTTTCTATCAGAGACAGCATGGCGTATCCGCCTCCGAAGCCGAAGAGGCCGATTTTAAGGTAGCTCCATATGAGTTTAAGATATATCATAGACCCTCCTCCTTCTCTTTTTCATCAAGTTTCTCGATGTCGGTGTCATCCTCAAGGCGGCCTCCCTTGGCGACATGCAGGCGTTTTTCCTGACGGCGCAACCAGAGGTAGCCTCCGAGGCCCCCCAGTATCACATACAGTATGGGATTGGACACAACCGGCCATTTCGACCATATGAGCAAGGCGGCCACCACCGGAATCCACACCGTTTTCCAGCCGATACGCGCGGCTTTGCCCGAGGTGATCACCGGAGCGACAATCAGCGCCACCACAGCCGGGCGTATCCCGCTGAAGATGGCCGACACCACGCGGTTGTTCTGAATCAGGTCGGGGGTAAGGAACACGGCGATGGCGAGTATGATGAGGAAACAGGGCAATATGGTGCCGAGGGCGGCGGCAACGCTGCCACGCATACCCCTGAGACGGTCGCCGACCGCCACAGATATGTTAACCGCCAGGATGCCCGGCAACGACTGGGCCACCGCGAGAAGATCAAGAAACTCCTCGCGCGGAATCCATTGACGTTTCTCCACCACTTCCCTCTCGATCAGGGAAATCATCGCCCATCCGCCACCGAAGGTAAACGCGCCGATTCGGGCGAATGTGCTGAACAGTTTCATATATATCCCCTTCTCCCTGCCCGGCGCGGCAGGGTCTGGAGTCACATCGTTTTTTCTTTTTTCGCCTGACATAGGTTGAAATCAAAAAAAATGATTATTGGCCGGGCCTGACATGGCTTATGACTGATTCTTGATAATGGAATCATAAACCACATTAAGGCGACCGGATGGTTTTGCCACAGGCAACTCAAGGATGCTTATGACAAAAAAGGCTCCCCGGTTTTCGGGAAGCCTCTTTTAACGGGTCTTGTAGCGAATCCGGGAATCGAACCCGGGTCTCCACCGTGAGAGGGTGGCGTGCTAGGCCACTACACTAAATCGCCGTTAGCGGTCATCAGGGAGGTGTTTCCCTTTCGACGTTGCAAAGGTACGCACTTTTTCCGAACTACCAAAATTTTTGGCAACTTTTTTCAAAAAAATCTTCAAAAAAATTCAGAAAGGACACCTCACGAAATTCAACATCGTTCATATTCCCCTGTAATAAAACCAATTACAATCTTTATATCAAAAATGCACAAAAAAGCTCTCAGACCATCCCCCACACTGACATAATCATATCAGCATATTATATGGCAAGGGACATGCGCCTGAAAAAATCGAGGGGACGCATCGCTGAGTCCCCTCTGGTGGATTGATATTCAGGAGGCGTGTTCAGTCTGAATGTGCCTCCTGAATACCACGTTGGCGTGTGTGCATCACATAGTTTACTGGGGAAGTGTAATCGATGTGGCGGTGTTGCCGGCAAGAGCGCCCTTGACATTGCCCACGATTTCACCGAAAGGCACATTGTCGACAGTGCCGAAGTTCTTGTAATCGTTGGTGCCGTCCCAGACGAGGGTCACATTGGTGGCGGTGTTGCCGGTGACGTTGGCTGAGTTGCCGGCGTAGCCCACGATGGGAGCGAAATGGCGGTATGCCTTGATGGTCACATTCTCCACGTGGCAACCTGTGACAGCGTCTTTGTTGACGCAGCCGTAGCCGAGGATGCCACCGACCTTGTCACCGTTGTCCCATGAACCGCCAACCAGCTCGGTGGTGGAGGTGATGGTGCCGCCGATCACCTGGCAGTCTGAGATGACCGAACCGGTCTCATTGTCGACATATCCCGCGATGCCACCGGCATAATGGGTGCTGGAGATGTTGACATCGCGCAGTATCACATTGCTCACCTTTCCTACAAGGCCGCCGAAAAGTCCGGCAGCGGCATAGTTGGAGGTGTTGTCAGAGGCGGTGAGGTTGCTGATGGTGTGGCCCTGTCCGTCGAAAGTCCCGGCGAAATGCTTGCTGGGATAAGCGTTGATGTTAACGCCGATGGGGGTGAACGCCACTCCGGCCATGTCGATGTCAGCGGCGAGCTTGACAGTGCAGCCCGACATGCGGTCAGCGGCGAAGACTCCGTCTCGCCAGTATCCTTCGTTGACCATCTTGGCGATGATGCCGAGGGCGGCGGGGGAATGGAGGGTGAAATTCTTGCGGTCAAGGGAGCTGACAATCGGCTGCACCTGCTCGACGCCGTCGATGGTCACTGAGAGCATCTGGCCTGTCTTGGCAGCCCAGAGCTTGCTGTCGGAAAGGTAATGGCCGAGGAAACCGGTCTGCGAGCAGTTGTTCATCACCAGGGTGTGCTTGAACTCGCCTGTGGCCTGGGCGTTGGCATAAACCACTGCCGACTGGGCATCCTTGAGGGCGTCGCCAGAGAAGGTGTTGGTGAAGCTGCAACCTTCAAAGGTCAGGTCGGTGGCGCAGTTGTAGGCGGTCACGGCGGTACCCATATGGGTTATGAACTTGGTGTCGGTGATGGTACCTTTCTGCACCTTACCGCCGTTGCGGTAACGGAAGCTGAGGGCATACTTGTACTGGGTATCGAGGTTGGCCTCGGGGTTGACGGTGAATGTCGAGTTGCGGATTACCAGCTCCTCGCAAAGCGGGGCAAGACAGCCGTCGACGAAGTTCACGTTGTCATAGGTCTCGGTTTTCGCGTTGCTGAAACCGGGGAAACTAGACCCGGCAAGCGCGGGGGTGCTGAATGTGACATTCTTCAGGGTCACGGCAGCCCCGGTAGCGTCGATGTTGGACACACCTTCGGGATACACCACTTTGGCCACGCCTGCGCCGTCGATGGAGACAGAAGCGAGGGCGTTGAAGGAGGCGGGGAGGGTGAATGTGCCTTCACCGAGCATCAGCTCAGCGTCGGTGCCGGAAACGGCGGCGAGCGCGTCACCGATGGTCTCGAAGAGTTGGCTGCCCATCATAATCTTGCCGGCGGGGATGTCGATGACCTCGTGGTCAAAGCCGGGCTCGTTGAAACCGGGCTTGATTTCGATGGTGTAGTCGACCTGTGAGGTGAGAAGCGCGCCGTAGATGTTGGTGCGGTAATTGCGCTGCACGGGGAGGTTGCTGAGGGTAAGGGCGTTGACGGGCTGCCCGTTGGCGTCAATCACCTCAAACGAGCAGTTGACAAGCTCCTTCTGGGTTGTGTTGACATTGCCGTCAAGCACCTCGGTGCCGGAGAGGATGTAGTTCATCGACAGATACTCGTAGCCCGCCACGGGGAATGTCTCTCCCTCGGGAAGCGCGGCGAAGTCATAAATCACCTCGACAGGGTCGGAAGCGACACCGGTGAAGAGGTTGAGCTTGGAATAGACATTGTCGACGGTCAGCTTTGTCTCGCCGAGGGAGACACCGGCGGCGGAGAGGTCATTGGTGCCGACATTGATCTGGGCGAACGGACGGTAAAGGCTGATGGTCTTCTGCACGGGGCCATTGACCGCGAGGCCCTTCTCTACCTGGAAGAACGCGTCGCGGGTCTCGTCGTTGCTTTTCAGCCCCTGGTAGTTGACGGTGATGCTCTGCGTGGTAGCGTCGAAGGTGTAGGCGCTGTTGCCGGGCTGGTCGGCCCAGAAGATGATGTCATAGCTCTTGCCCTGGGCGAGGTTGAGCGAAAGCTGGGTTTGCAGGCCGGTGAATGTGGCAGCAGGCGCGCCGGGATCGCCGCTCTTGAGCAGCGGAATGGTGGTACCGGCCTCATAGACCGCGTAAGAGAGGCGTGTGGCCGTTGTGCCGTCGGCAAAGCTTCGCGAATTGATGCCGCCGGGGAGCTGGGCCACGAAGGTGACATTACCCTCCGAGGAACCCTCAAGCGAAATCGGCTCCTCATTGGAGCATGACACCGCCACCAATGCCGGCAATGCCAGGATAGCAAACAGGTTTTTCTTCATAAGATTTGTTTTGATTGGATAAAAGATTGATTGTTGGTTATTCTTGTTTATCGTTGGTTATTATTGTAAGTAGATGTTGAAAATTAGTTTATATCAATTTTTTTGCGTATCTTTGTGTAAA
>CATZGB010000065.1 GCA_958418815.1 uncultured Bacteroidales bacterium
CTAATGCCGACTTGAAAATCTATAATCAAGTCGGCTTTTTTCGGACGGATACCCTCGAACAGGTGGATGGCAAATGGTACTTTGACCAATTCAAATAATTAACCACCAGTAATTAACCACCAGATCATGAGACTGAACATTCTTGACAAGATAGATTGCGCGGTTTTCAAGCGTTGCATCCTGGCAATTCTTGTGATGGTATTCGCCATCACAACTTCTGATGCCCAAGGATTTTTCGACGGCAAGAAGTTGGACAGCCCCGTTCCTCACATCTGCGCCTATGACAATGACACATGGCGTCTTGAGGGGATTGAACGTGCAAAATCATACACATTGCTTAGAATGCGGTATCTATGTGCTGCTTTAGGATGTAATCTATCCAATAGTAATCTTTATACAATAGTGGGGGTGAGGTTTCCTTAACCGGACTGATTCGGAATAAGAGGGGCGGGGAAGTGTTAAATAAAGTTAGATTCGGGGGTTGATTTTGGGCTGTGAAGCTGATTTTTTGCACTGTGAGTTATTTTTTACGA
The DNA here is from genome assembly GCA_958418815.1 of uncultured Bacteroidales bacterium. Taxonomy (GTDB): domain Bacteria; phylum Bacteroidota; class Bacteroidia; order Bacteroidales; family Muribaculaceae; genus UBA7173. Next base: position 534 of record CATZGB010000065.1, read on the forward strand.
CCTTTGCAGCGCATTTATAAGAATATTTCCGAGACAAGATGAGATTATCAGATCTGAAAACCGGCGAATCCGCTGTCATTGTGAAAATCCTTGGTCACGGGGCTTTCCGGAAGAGGGTGATGGAGATGGGCTTTGTGAAAGGCCGTAAGATTACCGCGTTGCTGGCGGCCCCGCTGCGAGATCCGGTCAAATACCGGCTTATGAATTATGAGGTCTCTTTGCGTCGTACAGAGGCGTCGCTCATAGAGGTGATGCCCATAAATGTGGCTTCCGGGAAAGAGGATGGCAGGCCAGACAAGGATGCGGCCGGTCATTTGGCGTTCGCGTCTGACCACACCATGGTTGATGACGGGGCTCTCGACGAGCATAGCCATGGGGAGTTTGTGGGACGCCGCCACACCATCAATGTGGCCTTGATCGGAAATCCCAACTGTGGCAAGACATCGCTGTTCAACATCGCGTCAGGGGCCAAGGAGCATGTCGGCAATTATTCCGGTGTGACCGTAGACTCGAAGACCGGCACGTTCAGACATGGCGGCTACACTTTCAACATTGTTGACCTGCCGGGAACCTATTCCCTGTCGGCCTACTCCCCTGAGGAGAGATACGTCAGGACATACCTCAAAGACCATAATCCCGATGTGATAGTCAATGTGGTCGATGCCTCCAACCTCGAGCGCAACCTCTATCTCACCACCGAGCTCATCGATATGGACCACTCGATGGTGATCGCTTTGAACATGTATGATGAACTGCGGCGGTCAGGCGCGGTACTCGATTTCGAGGCGTTGGGAAATATGATAGGTGTCCCCGTGGTACCCACTGTCAGCCGTACCGGTGAAGGTGTCGACAAGCTTTTTGACACCATCATACAGGTTTATGAAGGGAAGAACCAGGTTGTGCGCCATGTGCATGTCAAGCTCAGCCAGGACCTCGAGAAGGCTCTGTCTGAAATCAAGGACGCCCTGAAACAAGACAAGACAATCAACCAGCAATTCTGCGCGCGCTATCTCGGCATAAAGCTGCTGGAGCGTGATGCCGAGATTGAGGAACTCGTCAGGGAGTCAAAGAGTGCCGACGAGCTGCTTGACCTGCGCGACCGCCAGCTTGAGTATCTTGAGCGCCATAATCCCGGAGAGGACATATCGTCGCTGATTGCCGATGACAAATACGGCTTCATCTCAGGCGCCCTCGCCGAGACCATGAAGCAGCCCCAGGAGCAGGCGGTCTCGACGACCCATATCCTCGACGCGTTTGTCACAAGCCGATTGTTCGGGTTCCCGCTTTTCCTGTGCGTGATGGCCTTCATCTTCTGGTTCACATTCTTTGTGGGAGCTTATCCTGCCGACTGGATTCAGGAGGGTGTCGACTGGCTGGCAGCGCTTGTGAAGGAAAAGATGGCCCCCGGCCCGTTGAAAGACCTCCTGGCCAACGGCGTGATTGGCGGCGTGGGTGGCGTGATTGTCTTTCTGCCAAATATCATGATTCTCTTTTTCTTCATCTCGTTCATGGAGGACTCGGGATACATGGCCAGGGCGGCTTTCATCATGGACAAGCTGATGCACAAGATCGGCCTGCACGGCAAGTCGTTCATCCCTCTCGTGATGGGCTTCGGCTGCAATGTGCCTGCCGTCATGGCCTGCCGCGCCATCGAGAGCCGTTCGTCAAAGATAATCACGGTGCTGATAACCCCGTTCATGTCATGCTCGGCGCGCCTGCCGGTGTATGTGCTTCTCATCGGGACATTTTTCAGTGCCCATGCCGCGCTTGTGTTTCTCGGGATGTATGTCCTCGGGGTGGTGGTGGCCATGGCTACTGCCCGCATGCTGCGCCGTTTCTTCTTCAAAGTCGACGAGACACCCTTTGTCATGGAGCTGCCTCCATATCGTGTGCCGACAATGAAGACATCCCTTCGCCATATGTGGTGGAAAGGGAAGCAATACCTCCAGAAGATGGGTGGTATCATCCTTGTGGCCTCAGTCATAGTCTGGGCCTTGGACTATTTCCCTCTTGGGAATGCTGATGATCCCGGCCAGGATTCATATCTTGAAAGTGTCGGCAAAACCGTGCAGCCCGTAATGGAGCCGCTTGGTTGCTCCTGGCAAGGGACAGTGGCCATGGTTGCCGGAGTGCCGGCAAAGGAAATCGTGGTCTCTACCCTCGGGGTGCTTTACACCGGCTCTGATGAGGCCACGGAGCAGGCTCTGTCGGCACGTCTGACAGCGCCTAATCCGGCTACCGGGCTACCTGATTTCACCCCGGCTGCGGCACTGGCGTTCATGATTTTCACGTTGCTTTACTGCCCCTGCCTGGCCACGGTGGTGGCCATTGTCAAGGAGACAGGCCATTGGGGGTATGGCGCTTTCACGGTTCTGTACAACACAGCCGTGGCGTGGCTGCTGGCATTTGCCGCCTATCGCGTCGCGCTGTTGTTCTGACAAGCTTCCATTATTCACGATAAAGACAGTTCTCCCTGTCGGTTGTCGCAGCCTCATCTGTGTCATTCCGGCAGGGAGAGCTGTCTTTTGTTGATGATTTTTCTGAACCAAAAGGTCAGGGGTGATGTTATAAAAGCAGATTTAAGACAATCAGAAGGCTGCCCGCCCGGCATACGACTGAAAGTAAACAACACCAGATTCAAGAACCCCTGAAAACTATGAATACAGCTCCTCTACAAGGCATAAAGGTGATAGATTTCACCAGTGTGCAGTCCGGTCCCTCATGTACCCAGCTTCTCGCATGGCTCGGGGCCGAAGTAATCAAAATCGAACGTCCAGGCACAGGCGACGCGACCCGCGACGAGTTGCAGTTTGACCCGGATTGTCCCAGCTACTATTTCCTGCAGCTTAACTCCGACAAGAAGTCGCTCGCCCTTGACGCGGCCACTCCCGACGGTAAGGCGATTCTGACCAAGCTCCTTGAGACAGCCGATGTCTTCATCGAGAACCTGCATCCTGGAGCCATGGACAAGCTCGGGTTCAGTTGGGAGAATGTCCACAAAATCAATCCCCGCTGTGTCTACGCCACCATAAAGGGTTTCCCCCTTTCCTCTCGTTACAAAGATCTCAAGGCATACGAGCCTGTGGCACAGGTTACCGCAGGCGCCGCCTCCACCACCGGCTGGTGGGAGGGGCCAGACAATATCCCCACCCAGTCTGGCGCGGCCCTCGGCGACTCCAACACCGGTATGCACTGCGCGATTGGCATCCTGGCAGCATTGCTGCAGCGCCAGCACACAGGCGAAGGTAGCTTCGTCTACCAGTCGATGCACAATGCTTGCCTCAACCTCTGCCGAATCAAGACCCGCGACCAGCTGACTCTCGACCGCATTGGCTACCTGACCCAGTTCCCGCAGTACCCCGACCAGAAGTTCGGCGACTTTGTCCCGCGCAGCGGCAACCAGGAGGGTTCTGGCGTGTTGGGATGGACTTACAAGTGCAAAGGCTGGGAGACCGACCCCAACGCTTATGCCTACATCATCCTGCAGCGTGGAGCCAAGGATTTCGAGCTGGCCTGCAAGGCTCTCGGGTTTGAAGACTGGCTGACCAATCCTGATTTCAACACCGCCGATGCCCGCGACCGTCACAAACAGGAGATTTACAAGCGTGTAGGTGAGTGGGCGATTGACAAGACCAAATATGAGGTCACCGAAATCCTGTCGAAGGCCGGTGTGCCTGTGGCTCCCGTCCTCAACACCAAGGAGATAATGACCGATGAAACCCTCTATGACGGCAACACCCTTGTCAAAATCAACCAGGGTGGCAAAATCGGTGAGTTTGTCACCGTGGGTGTCCCCTTCACTCTGTCAAACTTCCAACCCACCTATGGCCCGTGCCCGACACTTGGCGGCAACACGACCGAAGTGTTGAAGGCATACGGATATTCTGACGATGAAATCGCGGCATTCGCCAAGAACGGCACAACCGCGCCTTTGGCCAAGTCGTGACATCCGACGAAGACTTGCGACATATGTCGCAGTGACATAGAGTTGTTAAGTTTTTAGGTTTAGGTTGTTTCGTTTTCGGCACCTGCACCACGGCCGGCCCCCCTGTCGACCGTCGTCAGTGGCTGGTCTCGGGCAGGCGCTTGAAAACTTAACAACTTAGTTTTTACACAACATCCAGAATTTCAAAACCTACCTATATGTCAGACACAAACTCAACAATGTCAGCCTCCACAGCCAAAGGTTGTGGCTGCGGTAAGACAGCTCCCAAATTCCCCGAACAGGTCACCGGCATGTATGTACTTGCCCGCGCCCTTCAGAAAGTCGGCATCGACACAATGTACGGACTCGTAGGCATACCGGTCACAGAGGTCGCATATATCGCCCAGGGCCAGGGAATCCGCTTTGTCGGGTTCCGCCATGAACAGCAGGCAGGTATGGCCGCCCAGACCCATGGCTACCTTACCGGCAAGCCCGGAGTCTTGTTGACGGTGTCGTCGCTCGGGTTCCTTAACGGATTGACGGCTACTGCCAACGCCACGGTCAACTGCTATCCTATGATTCAGATTTCTGGTTCTTCCGTGCGCGAACCAATCGACCTTGACCAAGGCACATACGAGGGGCTTGACCAGCTCAATATGGCCAAGCCGCTTGTCAAGGCGGCCTACCGTGTCAACAAAGCCGAGGACATCCCTGTCGGAGTTGTCAGGGCTTACCGCGCGGCGGTCTCCGGACGGCCTGGCGGCGTGTATCTCGACATCACGACTCCGGCCCTCGGCCAGGTGCTTGACCATGATGTCGCCGAGGCGTTGTTGCAGACACCTGTTGACCCATGTCCCGATATGATTCCCTCTCCCGAATCAGTGGAGCGCGCCGTGTCATTGCTCGCCTCAGCCAAGAAGCCCGCATTCCTCTTCGGCAAGGGGGCCGCGTATGCCCGTGTTGAGGATTTGCTGAAGGAGCTGGTGGAGACCACCGGCATACCATATTACCCGATGTCGATGGCCAAGGGTATTCTGCCCGACAACCATCCGTTGAGCGCGCTTGCCTGCCGCTCACAGATAATGGAGGAGGCCGATGTCGTGGTTCTCGTGGGCGCGCGCCTCAACTGGCTGCTCAGCCGTGGCCAGGGGAAATGGAATCCCGCCGGAAAGTTCATACAGCTTGACATAGACCCGCAGGAAATAGATTGCAACCGCCATATCGATGCTCCTGTCATCGGCGACCTCCGCAGTTCTCTCCAGGCGATTCTATCCAGGCTCAAAGGGGTGTCGCTGTCAATGGATTCTTCGTGGGTGCCCGGTCTGCAGGCTCTCACCAAGGAGAAAAACGCGAAGTTTGCCGAGAGGCTTGCCGCAAAGACTGTGCCGATGACCCATTGGAGCGCGTTGAGCGCGGCCAAACCGGTGATTGAGGCCAACCCGGATGTGATTCTTGTCAATGAGGGGGCAAACACCCTTGACGATACGCGCGACACGATAGACATGGCTCTCCCGCGCCATCGCGTCGATTGCGCCACCTGGGCCATCATGGGCATGGGCATGGGATCGGCAATCGGAGCCGCAGTGGCCACCGGCAAATCGGTGGTGGCCATCGAGGGTGACTCGGCATTTGGTTTCTCGGGTATGGACTTCTCCACCATATGCCGTTTCAAGCTGCCTGTCACGGTCTGTGTCTTCAACAATGGCGGCATCTACAACGGCATAGGCAAACCGCTCGACAACACGTCGGACCCGGCCCCGACCACACTTGATGTCAACGCGCGCTATGACAAGCTTGGGGAGGCATTCGGCGCAAAGACCTATTATGTCACCACCCCCGACGAGTTCTCCGAGGCGTTGAAAGAGGCCATCGCTTCAAAAGCTCCCGCCTTGATTGACGTGCAGCTGGCTGCCGACTCCGGCAAGGAGAGCGGCCACATAGGTTACCTCAATCCGGCCCCATTGATTGACATAACCGTATAATTCCCCCCTGACTTATAACCTTTCACGTTTCAAGGAATATGTTACACATAATTTTATACGCGATTGTCCCTATCATCGTCGTGATGCTTGCCGGTTATATATCCGGCAAGAAGGGGATCTTCAACGGGGAGAATGCCAAGGCGTTCAACAAGGTGGTGCTTGACTACGCGTTGCCTGCCGCCCTGTTCGTGTCGATAGTCGACGCCTCCCGCGAGATGCTTGTGCAGGATATAAAACTGTCGCTGATTTCGCTGATAGTGATGATGTTCTGCTTCATGCTGGTTTACTACGTCTACAAATGGTGTTTCAAGAAAAACACCGGTGCAGACGCGGCGATCATGGCCTTGATCAGCGGCTCGTCGACAATCGGGTTCCTCGGTTTCGCGGTGCTGGAGCCTATATTCGGCACCACTCCGTATGTGGCTCTCGTCGTCGCCATCGTGGGAATCGTGGTCAACGCGGTAGGCATCCCGGTTGGCCTGTCGTTGCTCAACGCCTCCCTGGAGAAGAGCAATCCCACACCTGCCGGAAAGAAACGTCCGTCGGCATGGGCCCCGGTGCTTCACGCCCTCGCCCAGCCGGTGGCATGGGCTCCTATCCTGGCGGTGATATGGGTGATTGTGGGTATTCCATGGCCCAAATGGGCATCCCCCTCGTTTGACCTTATCAAAGGGGCCAATGCCTCACTGGCCGTGTTTGCCGCAGGTGTGACCCTCTCCTCTGTCAAGGTTTCCATCAACTGGCAGGCTGTGCTTGGTTCCATTATGAAGCTGATTGTGATGCCTGCGCTTCTGCTGGTGGTCGGCCTCATATTCAAGATGGATCCCCTCAACCTGAAGATGCTTGTCGTGGCCGGCGCGTTGCCCCCTGCATTCTCCGGAGTGATCATCGCCGACGAGTATGACACATATGTGGCCACCGGAACATCGTCGCTCGCGTTGTCGGTGATACTGTTCATCGCTTTCTGTCCGCTATGGATATGGGTGACAGACATATGCATAAAGGCGTTCTGACGTTTTTGTCGAGCCTTTGAACCACATTCAGCCCGGAGTCGGCACAGGCCCTCTCCGGGCTGAATGCGATTTCGCAGGTTTGACAAAAAAGATTGTGTATGCCAACTTTTTCCATAGAGGTGTGTTTATAAGGTATAAACATACTGAAACACGGTTAATGACCATTCACTAACAACTATTTAGATATGAAAAAAGCTCTATTACTGATGACTCTCATGCTGGGTTGCATGACTGTTTTCGCCCAGAAAATCGACAAGAACGAACTCAAGCAGCTGCAGGCTTTCCTGGCCCAGCCCGCTGAGAAGGATGCCACAAACGCCCAGGCCCTGAAGATTGCCGACATGAAGGCTCCTTCCACTTGGGAAGGGGTCACCGTCGAGAACGGCCATGTCACCGCAATCGAATGGAAAGACAAGCACCTTGCCGGCAACCTCAATCTCTCGGGATTCACGGCGCTCACAAAGGTGGATGTCTCCCGCAACAAGCTGGCTTCCCTTTCGGTTGAGAATGACGCAGCCCTCGCCGACCTCAATGCTTCGCGCAACCAGCTCCGCAGCGCAGACCTCGACGGATGCTCGGGACTTGTGACTCTCAACATTTACAAGAACCGTCTGACCGACCTCGACATCACGGCCACCCCGCTTATCGAGACAGTCAACATCTCCAACAATCTTCTGGTTGAACTAAATGTCTCCAACTCCTCGACCCTCAAGACCCTCAATTGCCAGGGCAACCATCTTGAGAGCCTCCAGGTGTCTGACTGCACCAACCTCAAGAACCTCTATTGCGGCTATAACAAGCTGACCGGCCTGGTACTTTCAGGACTTACCAACCTCCAGAACCTGAATGTCGATGACAATGAAATCCAGAAACTCGTTGTCTCAAACCTCCCCTCGCTGAGTTCTTTCCTCTGCACCGACAACAACATGCAGCAGCTTTCGGTCGACAATTGCTCCCGACTGCTTGACCTCGTATGCTCATACAACAACCTCTCGGAGCTGACCGTCAGCAATTGTCCCAACCTCCTGTTTGTCGACTGCTCTTACAATGACCTCACTGAGTTGACCCTCTCCAACCAGACTTTCCTGCAGCGTCTGCTTTGCAACAACAACCAGCTGACAATGCTTGATGTCTCCTTCGACCAGGCTCTGACCTACGTCAACTGCCGTTACAATATGATTTCCGACCTCCGCACCATCGGTGACACAAACCTCGGAATGATCGCATGCCAGTGGAACTATTGATTCCCGGCCAGAAGACTTCTGATATACAAGAGCTGAACAATAGGGGCTGATGACCCTTACGCCCCAAAAACAAAAGAGATGCCGCCCATTCCAACGGGTGGCATCTCTTTTTTTCTGGTTTGCCCGACATGTGCATAATCTAACGGGTGAAAGTCCCGAGCGCG
>CATZGB010000066.1 GCA_958418815.1 uncultured Bacteroidales bacterium
TCTGGAACACCAGTGCCCAGACTTTGAAATCAAGATATGCGAGCAGTATTCCCACACAACCTGACAATATCGCTCCCAGGATGTTGAATTTGGTCAACGCCTTGAAGTTCATCTCTGCGTTTAACAATGTGCGCTGCACTCCTACAATGGAGCCAATCACCAATCCCAAGGAGGTGACGCGCAAAATGGATGACAGCTCGGCCATCCCGTAAAAATCAGCAGCCAGAGGCGCGCAGGCAAACAATATCGCGTAGCAAATCAATGCCACAACGATGGTGAACCAGTACACTGTGCTGCAATCCTCCTGCGTGCGGTCGATTTTCCGAATCAATGCAGCCGAGAAGCCGGAGTCAATGAACACTCCAGCGACTGCCGTGAAGACAGTCAGCATCGCGATCATACCGAATTGGTCAGGCATAATCAGACGCGCCAGGATGATGGATATGACCAGTGATATCACCTGGTTGGCTCCTTGCTCTCCGATACGCCAGAGAACTCCGCTTACAGCCTTATGTTTCAACGATTGACCGTCTGCCATTGTGTGCCGTACAGTATGTGGTCAGATTGCTTGGAGGAGGGAGGGGTGGATGAAGGGGAGGGCGATGGCGCAGAGGCCTTTGATCTCGACAACGACATGCTTGTTGTTGCGGATGCGACGGGTGTAGCCTGAGTAGCCGGCGAAGGGACCTGCGGTGACCCTGACGTGCTGGCCGATATGGAAATCGGTCTTGCCATAAACCTCACATTGCATCTCGGGATTGTCAGTCGTCAGGAGCCTGAAAAGGTTGAATTCCTCAGTTGAGATGGGTTGTATGCGGTCTGACCCCGGCAGCCTGTAAATCCAGAACGGGGATGCCGCACGAGCCTCTCCCCTGCTTTCTTTCTCCAGGCGTATCGCTTCCTCTTCTGATGTCTGCATAAGCAGCACACGCGGTATTATGTATCGCGAGGATGTCTGGGAGCTGTGGTCGGCTTTCCTGACATCCTTGCGTGGTGCGTACACTGTCACGCCGACACTTTCGAGGAAGGCCTCTGTGCTGGCCTCGCTCCGTGTCTTAATCGCGTACCAATGTGTGGTGGGTCTCATTTCTGGGAATCAACAATAATTGCCAAGGCTGTTCCGACTGGATATTCCTCAAGCTCCTCCCCATGGCGGTGGTCTCGCCTCCAGGGGAGTTGAAGCTTGATTGTCACCGGTTTTAATGCCGAAGGGCTTGTCCGGCTTCCGTCATCTCCATATACATGGGCTCAGTCGGCAATCTTGGCCTTAACTCTCAGATAACCATACAGATAATCTCAATCTCTCGTTTGAGAGAGTTAAAGCGACTGCAAAATTACAAACAAAAATTTAAATAATCAAATATTTCCACGGCAGGCAAGTGTAATCGAGGGTCGAAAATTTATTTTATACACCTTGTGCGCGCAGGTACGAACCGGATAAATTGGCACAAATGTTAAAAATTAAATAAAATTTCACAGTGTCGTTTATTTGTCTTAATTTTGGCAAAAAACCAAAGGTTATACTAACGCCGTGCTTTACAACAGGTGCGGTCCATCCATAATTTACACACAATGAATTTTCAAACTCAGTCGTTGAAAGACTACGAAACTTATGGCGCCTGCGGCGCCATAAGGGTTACCCTTATGGGTTTGTTGCTTTTGAACATTTCCCTGGCCTCATATGCGCAATCACGGGCTGGGCTTGCATCTTCCGATGAGCTTTCGACCTTCGGTGAAGTCGAATTGCATAGAGACGCGGTATCAGCCGGCAAGTATGCCGCTATGGAGGCCCTGTGGGAGATGGACATGTCGCTGGCCGGCAATGGGGATGGTCGCAATGACCCCAATCAGAACAACCATAACCTGTTCGTCATAGACAATATCGTGTACGTATATGTCGAAAAGTATCAGGTCCCCGGGGAGACAATCACATTGAGACGATTTGACGCCACCACCGGCGAGGCGTTGCCCGACCTGCATTCTGACTTCTCGGGAGATCTTGCAAAAGCATCGTTTGAACGTTATGTGATGTCAGACGAGGCCGGTCACATAGCTGTGGTCGGGTTGATGACTGTGTCATTAGACGAACGGATTTCTATGTTCATTCAGGTATATGACCGGGATTTTGAATACATAACTACCATTACTCCCGTTTTTGAAGAGCCTGAAATTAGAAATCGCTTTCTGATCAACTATGAATGGCATGGAATAACGGGGAACTTGCTGTCTGGTGATTTCGCGCTTTCGATTGGTTGCTGGAACTCTTGGGGCGGCATAAGTACAAAAAGTTTATACTTCCCCTCGCTTTGCAAGATGATTTTCTCAAAAGGGAATAACATTCCGGATATAGAAGTGACTCGTTATGATTCCGGGGAATATGAGTTAGAAACTCGCACAAACGAGTCGAAAGGCACTACTTGTAAAGGAATGCTGTTTGTGTCTGAGGTGGATGACAACTGTCATCTCGTCCAGGGCTTCGGCACCACAGCCGCTCCCACCACTCACTCTCCCGTCATGCTTTACAAAGATAACGGCGAACTGCATTCATCTTACGCCAGCGAACCATATCGGATGCTGAATCAGACCGAATTGTTGACCGATCCCGAATTTGCGTTTTCTGACCCCCATTGCTTCGGTGCGTTTCCTGTAAATGTTGGGGATGAGAAAATGCTGGTGTTGCCATATTCACGAAACGGCAATGATGGCGTGCGCTTCAAGATAGCCCACTGGGGCGATCCGTCCACATTCTCCTCCTTGAAACCATTATGGAAATTTCCCGAGAAAGACTATCCTTGTACCACGGAAATCTACGAGACATTACGCCCTAAAGTCGTCTCTATCCCATCAGCGGTTACCGATATGGACGGCGACAAGATAAGCCGTAGTGCGCAGTCAACCCGCCAGCAGACGACATTCTTCGCGTATATGCCTGGCTCACTGCTCGGCGCATACCGTGTCACCATTGATGACAAGCCCATAGCCTCCGGAATGGTCGGTGACAAGCTTGCAGTCCAAGACAGGCCATACATTATATCGGGACGCGACCTGTATGTGGATTCAGACAAAGAAGCCGTCAGCCTGTCTGTCGCGTCGACAACCGGATGCTCGGTCATAAACGCCAGCATCCCGCAAGGAGCATCCGGCCACATTCCCCTCCAAGAACTCCCCTCCGGGGTGTATGTCCTTACACTTAATGGCAACTCATACAAAATCTTTTTGAGGTGATGCAATTTGATTATAAAAGTTCGGCCGGCAATCATCTGCCAGCCGAATTTTGCATATATAGGTATAATGATAAAGGAGTAATCCGTGATTATGACAGTTCGCCACGCATTGAATCCTCGAAAGCCGACAGGGCTGCCTTTGCCCCCTCCCCCATCGCGATGACAATCTGCTTGTAGGGGACATTGGTGACATCACCGGCGGCATACACACCCTTGACCGATGTGCGGCAACGCTCGTCAACGATTATCTCTCCAGCCTTGGTCATAGGCAGAAGGTCTTTGAACGGAGCGCTGTTGGCTGTAAGTCCTATCTGCACGAACACCCCCTCCACGGGATAGATGCTCTCTTCCCCGGTCACACGGTCCTTGACTTTCAGGCCCGTCACCTTGCCGGGGGCTCCAAGCACCTCCACCACCTGGGTGGATGTATGTATGTTTATGTTGTCGGCGGCTTTGGCTTTTTCCTGAAGCACACCATCAGCTTTTAAGGTGTCAAGAAACTCAAACACGTCAACTGACGGGCATATCCCGGCGAGATCGAGCGCGGCCTCGATGCCGGAGTTGCCTCCTCCGATGACCGCCACCTTCTTCCCTGCGTAGAATGGCCCATCGCAGTGGGTGCAGAATGCGACTCCCTTGCCTATGTGTTCCTCCTCGCCCGGCACACTGAGTTTGCGCCAGCCTGCGCCGGATGCAATGATGAGGGCCGGAGACAAAAAAGTCTCTTTGCCGCATGTTACAGATTTCTTATTGCCGTCGAATGACACGCTGTCGACCGACCTGTTCTCATACACGTCGATGGGATACGCCGACAGATGTTCGCGGATATCGGAGGCGAGCTTCGGGCCGGTGGTCTCCGGCACTGATGTCAAATTCTCTATTCCCATCGTTTCCTTTACCTGACCGCCGACCGCCTTGGCCACGACCGCAGTGCGGAACCCCTTGCGGGCGGAATAGATGGCGGCAGTCGCGCCGGCCGGGCCTCCGCCTACTACCACCACATCATATTCCCTGTCGACCGGGGTGGCTTCGCCTGACTCCTCTGTGCCATACATCGCTTCAAGTTTGTCAAGGAGGTCGCCCAGGGTGGAGCGGCCTACGCTGAGCACCTGGTCGCCGGCATAAACCGTCGGCACCGACTGTATGTTGAGTGATTCAGCCAGTTCGGGCACAGTGGCCCCGTCAATCACCTCATTCTCGACAGCCGGATTCAGCAGTGCCACCAGATTGAGCGCCTGCGCCACATCAGGACAATTAGTGCAAGTCAGAGACACAAACGTGCGGAGCTTTATCGGGCCTTTCAATGCCTCGATGCGGCCTCGCAATATCGAGTCGGGCAGATTCTTCCCCTGGCCGTCGGCGTTAAGCACTGCCAGCAGCAAGGTTGTGAACTCATGTCCGTTGGGGACACCACAGAAACTTATCCCTGAAGCCTCCCCGTTCTTGAGGATTTCAAACCTCGGAGCTTCTACATCAGCCTGGACGTTGTCCACAGAAAGTTTTGGAGATGTGGATGCCACATCCTCGAGAAACGACTTCATCTCCGTTGCTTGTGGGGAGTCATCACGGGCGACCATCTTGAAGGTGATGTCAGACTTTAGTCCGGCGAATATCCCTTTCAACTGGTTTAATATATCTTGGTCTAACATGATTTTTTACAATAAAAAGCGTTTTTGAAAACAACCCGGATAATTCAGTGCCGTGGAAAACAGCGGATTATCCGGGTTAACTCATATATTGGCTATGATCGGATGCCTTGGAGGCAACCCTTAGATCTTGCCTACAAGGTCGATGTTGGGTTTGAGAGTGGCTTGGCCCTGTTTCCACTTGGCGGGGCAGACCTCACCGTCATGGGTGGCTACAAACTGGGCGGCCTCTACCCTTCTGAGGAGTTCCTCAGCATTTCGACCAATGCTGTTGTCCTGTATTTCGACAAGCTTGATGATGCCTTCAGGATTGCTGACGAATGTGCCGCGGTAGGCCATCCCGTCCTCTTCGATCATGACACCGAACGCGCGGCTGAGCAGTCCCGTGGGATCGGCCAGCATAGGATACTGGATTTTCTTGATGCTGTCTGACGCGTCATGCCAGGCTTTGTGGACGAAATGGGAGTCGGTGCTTACAGAGTAGACCTCCACACCGAGTTTCTTGAACGCCTCATATTTCTCAGCCATGTCTTCCAGCTCGGTGGGGCATACAAAGGTGAAGTCGGCAGGGTAGAAAAAGAAGATGGCCCATTTGCCGAGGACATCTTTGTCGGTGACGGTCTTGAACTCTCCGTTGTGATAAGCCTGAACTTTGAATTCAGGAATGTGGGTGTTGATAATTGATTCCATGTCTGTAGTTAGGATATGTGTTTTCGTTTTTCATCCATTAAACATATGCCATGACTGAAAAGTTCACATCCCCGTTGCGGGGGTTTCAGAGGCTTTGCTAATTTTTTTTGCGACAAAACTAATTTTTTAGTTGCGTAACTAAAAAATTAGTTTTACCTTTGCCTCGTCAACATCAACCTACGAATATGCCACAGACAACAAACAAACCAGGCAGAAAACCAGTACTGCTCACAGAGAAGGAGATGGCCGTGATGAAAATACTTTGGGCACATGGCTCCCTGTTTGTGCGCGAAATGCTGGAGTTCTATCCTGAGCCTAAACCTCATTTCAACACCGTCTCCACCACCGTCAGGATTCTGGAGGAGAAGGGCCATATCGGTCACGAGGTCATCGGCTCGTCACACCGGTATCATGCAATCTCGCGTCAGGAGCAATTCAGAGAGCGCTCTTTCCGCGACCTGGTGGCTAATTTTTTCAACAACTCCTACAAATCCGCGGTATCGGCGCTTGTTGAGGAGGAAAAAATCTCGGTGGAAGAGTTGAGACAGATAATAGACCTTGTCGAGCGCCGCTCGATGGAGGAAATAGACAAAAACAAACATTAAGGAGACAAAACTATGGGACAGCTCCTCGCCTACTCCTTGACATCATCCATACTGCTCGCGTGTATGTATCTTGTGTACAAATGGGCTCTTTCCTCTGAAAACTACCACAAGGTCAACCGTATGGTGGTATGGACGATATATCTCTCCTCTTTGGGCTTGCCGCTTGTGTGGAAGGCGTTGCCACTCATCTTTGCCTCCTCGCCCTCCTCTCAGGTTGTCACGATAGATATTGACCCTATCCCCATCGTCGCCGTCGAGATTGACGAAACCTCCCCATCCGATTATTGGATTTTTATGGCAGTATGCGCGTATCTGGTCGGTATGGGGGTGGTCGTAATGCTCACCGCTGCCAATTTTGTGAAACTCTATGGCATAATCAGGCGCGGAGAGAAAATGACGGCAGACGGACGCAAAGTGATTCTGACCGATGATGACCGCGTCGCCCCGTTCAGCTTCTGCAAGACCATCGTCATCCCGCGTGTGGATTTCCAGCAATATGGACCGATGATAATGATGCATGAGAAAAGCCATGTGGAATTCTGTCATTGGATTGACCTGCTCTTCGCCCAGGCCGTATGTGTGTTGCAATGGTTCAACCCGGCCGCGTGGCTGATGCGGGAAGAGCTCAAGACCATACATGAATACCAGGCTGATGACCGCGTCATCTCCTCGGGTGTCAATGTCAAAGATTACCAGATGCTATTAATAAAAAAGGCTGTCGGCGCGAGATTCCCGTCACTTGCCAACAGCCTGAATCACAGTAAACTTAAAAAACGTATCACTATGATGTACAATCAAAAGACATCGCGCCGCAGGGCATTGCGCCCCTTGCTGCTGCTGCCCGCTCTCGGGGCCGCGTTCTGGATTTCACAGCTTCCTGCCGTAGCTTCGGCACTGTCGACTGTGTCGTCAGCCGAACTGCCATCTGCCGTATCCGCCGACAAAGTTAGCGAAAATCCTTCTGACAAGCAAGTCACAGTCACGACACTCCCCTCCTCCAGCGGACGTGTGATGAACGTCACCACGGTCTCCTCTGGAGGAGCTGTAACTGCCTCTGCTGTCTCCACTCCGTCGGTTGCGACCGACGAGAAAGCGGCTGCAGCCGACGACGCAGAAAAAGAAGAGGTGTCTTCCGCTGTCCAGCAGATGCCCGAGTTTCCCGGAGGATCGCGTGCCCTGATGGAATATGTTGTGGCCAACCTGCAGCATCCCAAAGGGACGGAGAATATCAGCGGAAGAGTCGTGCTGAAATTCGTGGTTGAAAAGGACGGCTCGATTGGAGACGTGCAGGTTATACGCTCCTTGGATTCCCGTCTTGATGCTGAGGCAATCAGAGTGGTGAAATCATTTCCGAAATGGACTCCCGGCATAAAGGACGGCAAGAGTGTAGCCGTATGGTATGCCATCCCCATCACTTTCCGTGCCATGGGTGATGACACCAAGGATGCAAAGGCTGCCGGCGACGGTTCCTCATCCACCTCGGTCTCAACCTCAGTCTCTACGGTGACCGATGACTCCGGCAAGACATCCTCATCCACATATTCGTCAGTGCATATAAAGGAGAATGGTGAGACAATCCACTTTCTGCTAAGTCCAGATGGACTGCCCGACAATGTGGCCTATTATGTCAACGGCGAACGTTTTGACGGGAACCACCTGAAAGACATTCCGGCATCTGACATCGAATCTATGACAATCGACAAGTCAAACCCTGGAGAAACTGCAATCCGCATAAATCTCAAGAACAAATAACATCATACACTAATACCAGGCCGGGTCGCAGCAGAGATTGCCGCGACCCGGTTGTCTTGTTTGTCAACGTCCGTCAATAATTCTCATAAAAGTCGGGAACTGTTTTTTCAGAATGAAGTAAATCGCGGTCAATATCAGCGGAGTGGCAACCGATGCCAAGGTCAACGCGAGCAGCCCGTTAGTGCCCCCTCCTCCCGATAACATCTCCGACAGATGTATTATCGTGTGCTTAATCGGATAATGGGTGACGTAAATGAAAAATGAGGCAGAGGCGAGAAACGGGCTTGCCTTGACCCATCCCGACGCGACCGCCCTTGAAACAAGGTGGAAGGCTATGGGCAGGAAACTGATTACTGCCAGATTCTTCATAAGGCAGTTTATCCAGGGCATTCCGGTCGAATTGTCGACAGTGATGTCATAATCAAGGAAATAATAAGACGCTCCGGCTATGTAGATTGCGATGGCCGGGATAAACAGGCTCTTCGACAACCTCAGTATGTCACACCCAGTGTACCTTAGCCAGTAGCCCGCACTGAAGAAAAACAAGCCGGTCGAAAGCCTTATTCCGAGATTGTCGCTGTTTGATGTGACAAACAGGATCCCGAGCAAGACCACAAGCCATCCTTTGCTGAATTTCAACGATATGTGAAGCACTGGTGAGACGAGAATGATTAATGCCAAATCCCTGACATACCACAGTGGCAGGTTGGCCGGCCACGGCAAGCCGACAAAAGATGTTATCAGCCATTTCATTATTCCTGGCATATATCGGCCGCCATCAGGAATCTGGAGTGCTGTCTTCAGGCTTTCCCCCTGGGATAATCGTATCCGTCCGAAATAGGCCGACTTTATCAAAGCGTTTTTGGTTGCGAACT
>CATZGB010000067.1 GCA_958418815.1 uncultured Bacteroidales bacterium
TGCTGATAGTGGGATTTATATGAAGTTCCAATCAAAAAAATAATTAGTTTGGTTTGGTTCTGGCTTTATATATGCCCGACTAAACCTATATACGGAGTTGGCAGCGTGGCAAAAGAAAAAGGCGAGGCGGGTAGACTGAGAAGGGAGGTTTAGCGTGTAACACAGGGAGCAAGTGCCGGGAAATGTTAACGGCGCTCCCTTTTTGACCAGCACGAGAGGTTAAGAATATATAAAAACACCCAACTTTGCGGTTTTGGGTGCAAAATTGGGTGCAAGCTTTGTAATCACCCGATAATCAGGTTTATTAGTGGAGATGGAGGGACTTGTTCCTTACGCTCCAAATGCAGTTATATCAATGCATTAGATAACAGTCGTCAATCAGTGGTAACGAGATGGTAACGAAAAATCCGTCAGTCTCACCGGCTCTCTTGCCGATGCTTGAACGGGGTGTTCTTATAGTGGCAAAATTACTAAATTTTCGTCTGAAAATCAAGTCTGTGGGTTCCTTTTAACGCTTCTTATACCAAGTGTTAAATCTGTTATTTATGCTTGAAGTATGCGATAAGCCTGTCAACACCCGCCGTATGCTTCATAGAATTTTTGGATTTCAATTTTGCTATATTCTTAAGTTTCCATTTCACCGATGGGTATTCGTTCAGATCTCCCGCACAACACTTGCTCCAGTCCGGATTTCCGTCTTCAAAAGAAATCAGGAAGTCTTTGTCATCGTCCGTGAATCCATTGTTGACTACCTCTATCAGATTCAGCCTCGCATTCTGATAATCCTCATAATTGAACGGCTCGTTAGTCATTCCCTCAAACTGGTTGGCAAGAGCATCCCGCTGATCAATCGGATTAGGTTGCAGGGATTCGATGATCGGTTTGTCACTTCCGAGCAGACAAAGCATAAAGCCATCCTTTACCGCATTGAAATCGTCAGAGGTTATGCCTCGACAGTCGAATAGATCTCGCGGATGCTGACGACTGAGGGCCGCCGCAATCTTGCCACCGAACAGCTGGCTCCATGACACGATATTGGCAAAACAGGTCAGACCGAACTCATCCTTGGCCTTCTCGCATAGTTGTAGCTTCTCTATATCGCCTAAGAGTCCTCTCTTTGTTCCGTTGACTTCAATCTTGATTGTAGTTCCGTCTTTGACACACTGCAATTTCCATACATCAGGTTTATGGGTGACACGAATACCCGGAACTGCTTTTTCGATTGCAGTTTTCAGAGATGCAAGATGCTTATTTATGTTTTTAAGACTCGTCTCGCGGTTTTCCAAAGGCACATATGTTATATCAATGTCAACCGAATATCTCGGAAGATTCCTATGAAACAGGTTTATTGCGGTGCCTCCGTGGACAGCGAAATCCTTTATCTTGAATACAAGTGGCATTACTCTTATCAAAAGAGCAACTTGTCGGCGATATATGTCATTCATAATCATTCAATTCTTTTGGGACGGTGATGCGGTATTTTGATATATAGACCCCGTTGTCTGTGAGTTTAAGTTTGGAGGATGTCAACCCGAATTTGTCAGGGTCAAGCATATCAAACCAATAGTGTCCGGCTTTTTCCGCCATATACAGGAACATTCGCTTGATACGCTGGCTCGAAGTATTTTCCAGAGCGGTCTGAACCTTCTCCGGATTCAGAGAAGTCAACTGCTCCATTATATAATATAGGTCCATGTAATTATAATGGTCCTGTACAAGGTAGAGACACTCTAAAAATGCTTGCTCAGGGGAAGATATTTTAATGGTATAGCGACTTTGGTCAAATGATTGTGTCAAAGGATTTTTGAAGATTCCTGTATGAAACGGCACTATGGTCATATCATACTTGTCGCTTCTTACCCAATCTTCCACGTTTCCTGATTCAAATGCGACCATCAGCCGAGGTTTACCCATAGGTATATAGTGGCTGAATCCATGTAGTTCAAGAGCTGAATGAGCTGCGACACGGGCATTGTTACCAGTCTGATAATTATAACAGTGAACGGCTGTCAGTGCAGAAAGATTGTCATTGCGTCGGTACATAACCCCTCTCCCAAGTGCTTCAAGCCAACCGGAATCCCGATATTTTTTCAACAATTGTGAAGAATATCCTTCCTTTCTCAGCCAACCCGCAAATAGAAGCCCTCCGGGAATACTCTCGGAAAGCAGATGGTTGAGCTTTGAGGCGATTGCTATACTCATGGTTGATTATTTTTGTAGAAAATCAACCGCAAAGTTAATCAAAAAATCTGATTATACAAAATGAATAGTTGTATATTCTTAAAATAGATATATTGATAGTATATTACAAGCAGTAAAATTCAACCTTGAATTTTTACAATAACTTTATCCGAGGTTTTGACATTGGATTACGCGGCAAGAGAGGGAGCGGTCTTCAGGGTTGGCGGCGTGATGCCGTCAAAAGGTGACGGTGCAGGCACTGACACCTTTCGACCGCTTCGCGCCTATAGGCACCGACGGGACACCGATAACCGGCAACGCCTCCGAGGTAATCATCTGGGACGCTGCTTTTACCTCTGAGACTCTCTGCCGTTCATCCGTGTTCTTTTTCGCCGTTGCTGGATAAGTGTTTTTACGACCGCACCCTCACTTACCGCTTGAAAGCAGTCCACGAGCCGAGACAGTGATGTGCCGCCTTCCTGAGTTGTCGGCATATCACAGACTCGCCTTTCCGGACTGAGCTGGGCTATTTTCTTTTTGCCCTTAAAGAATTTTATTCGTTTGGAGACATGTCCGATTGAAAAAGGATTATCATCAGGAATCCAAGTTTACCATGCACACCACCTATAGGTGCATGAGTGAATGTTGTGACCCAATGGATCATAGCGACTATTCCGGTTATAAGTGTAACAAGTGCCACCCACCACAGTATGCGTGTTACCTGACTCTTTTGCTTATGAATTTTCTCAAACCAGTTGCTTTCGCCGAAATGCAGAAACAGATGATACACAACAAATGCGATAAACAGTATTCCTATCAGAATGTGTATCCACACCGATAAAATGTCCCTGCTATGTGTGGCCTCCAGCTGTATTCCTGAGATTAGTATTGCAATAGTAAGAGCGAGTAGGCTCCAATTGCATATTCTCAGTTTAGTAATCTTCTTCATTTTTTGACCTTTTTGTTCCATGGTTTGAATACAGACACGACAATTAGTACGACAAGAGCCAAACCTTGGGCTACGGCTGTACATCTTACGATATACGGTTTTGATCCGAAATAGTCATTAGGAAAGCAAACGTAATCGTTTGCCGTTATGGCAGCCTGTTCTATGATGGATTCGGCGAGAGGGTGCAGTCCGAAGGTCCCTATCAGGATGACGAGTATCCCAACAATCCATTTTACCGTAATCCATCTGTATTTGAAAAATCCCCATTTTGTGAATATACCATAGATGATACCCGTCACAACAGTAAGTAAAGCTCCTGGAATAACAAGAGCATAGTCAATGAACATGGCGGTTTGCTGATTATGCAGATATTCAAGTCCGCTTGATGTCGGCTTCCAATAGAGAAGACACATTATGACAACTCCAATGGTCCACATCATTATGAGTATGAGATGAAACACTTTGAGTATCTTCATCCCCTTGGGTGACAGCGTTCTCATGTTGCGGATTACTTTGAGTTTATTCTTTTCCTGACTTTGAGCCATGCCGGTGCGCCTGACACACAGCATTGCGACAGAGTCTCGCACATTTCATCAAACCGGGATTTTGGTATGGAGAAACTGATTATATCCTGACGGAAGAATGGACGTGCGGAGACGTCGAACAGTCCGATAAAGCAATGTTTGCCTCCTTTACGGTTCTCATTCACCAATGACGTGATTGTGGTCGAGCATCCGGAACCCCACGGCGACTGAACGGCGTTGATGTCATTGCTGTCATAGTTCGCCCATGTAAACAGTCCCGAGACCACATCCGGAGCTGCGAAGAATATCAGTCCTTCCATGTCGTCAAAAGAGTCAAGTCTGTCAATTCTAACGAAATTGAGATACGGCTTTTCGGAGAGTTCCGCTCCTATTGCCTCAATACTCTTTCGCGCCGTTTCCGGCGATTGTTTGTATTTTTCACAAATCGACACAAAGCTGAACACCCGTTCCGGCAGCGGTGCAAGTCCTGAATATGCATTGCCCCCGCCACAAGTGAAGTTCTCTGCATCAAGTGTCACCGTTTCACCGCGATAGGCGCGATGGAATTGCTTGAACATACAGCCGGGCACTTTTGACGTTTCTCCCATTGAAGTGTCGGAATAGACAACCGCGATGGGTAGCGGAGCCGAGCCACCGAAAAATTCGGTATATTGTGATATAAAGTCTGACGGTCTCATTTTGAATTGGTATAAATTTTATTCAATAATTCCTTTATCATTTTTCTCTGATGTGGCGTCATTCCGATGGTTGCCTTCTCGGTCACCATGTCGGCGACAGCCTCTATTTCAGTCCTGCGTGAATTGGCATATTCAGTAAGATACACCCCGTTTGTCTTGGCGTTTGCGCCACGCCGGTTGATGTATCCCTTTGATTCAAGATAGTTCAACGCCCGACTGACAGCCGCAGGATCCTTCCCGAGATATTTTGACAACTGAGCCTGACTTATTCCGTCGCCACACCACAGGACTTTTAGTATTGTGTATTGGGCGTGCTGCAAGTCGATGTCGTACTCAACAAAAAGCTTGTTGAGATGCTTTACCATGACATTCAACGCCCTGTCAAGATAATACCCGAGGGTATCTATCTCTAAATCCTTGTTTTCATTGGTTTTGTTCATGACGACAAAGATACGAAATATTATTGACTAATCAATAATATAACGGATAAGGAATACCAAATATTTCATTGCAATTATGTGACTGTATGTTTTCACCGTGCCGGAGTCGTAGCTCCTGTTATTGTCTAATCAACAACGATTTTAACTTGCTTGCCAGTGGGAAACGTGCGGTGCCGGGGATATTCTTTTGCCTTTTGGCTGAAAAATCTCCAGACCTGCGGCTTGTATTTTTCCGTCAAAGGGCGAACATCCCCTCTGTTCACCACACGCCTCTGAGGTGTCAAGCAAGCGAAAACCGATGGTGATATACAAATAAAAAAAAGTCGCAACGATGAAAACAAACAGCCACATAAAAGGTCAAAGCGAAGCTCAAAGCCTCAGGTTCAACCAAATAAAAAAGGTTGCAAAGGTGGTGACAATCATCATCGGAGCAATAATCGGAACTCTGGTGTGGGCGATAGCCAGACCTGTAATCCGAGGTGCGGGCTGGGTAATATCCCTCATAACCGCATTACTGATAATCTATTGGGTATTAACTTTCTAAAATATACGACTATGAAATCATCTGAGAATTTTACCGAGGCTATCCGCAACTATCTCGATAGCCGTGCAGAGAGCGACAATCTGTTTGCTATCCGCTATGCAGACCCCTCCAAGTCCCTTTCTGAGTGCTGTCAGTTCATACTGAACGAAGTCAAGCGTCAAGGGGTCAGCGTAATGACCAACGATGAGGTATTTTCACTCGCCACGCATTATTGGGATGGCGACTGCACCGCAGATGAAATCGGCAAACCCACAAACTGCAAGGTGGTAATCTCCAAAGACCAACTCACCGAGGAGGATAAAGCCGAACTCAAAGAGCAGGCAATGGAGCAATACAAGGAGGAGCAACTCCGAGAAATCAGACGGCAGTCAGCTCCGAAGGCTCAACCCAAGCCGACCGCCACCGCTCCCAAAGCCGGAGCAGAGATTGACTCTATCCCCAACCTATTTGATGAGTTCTAAACACCCCCAAGACGATGAAACCGAGAAATAAGAAACAACAGCATATAGTGGAACTGAGTGGGCGACTTCGCCCGCTCACCACTCCCCAAATGAATTGGGCACTCAACTCAACTGTCAGTCACTATGGCTACCGACTGAAATCCGGAATGTGTACCTGTATGAAATGCGGTCACGAGTGGTTTGAGACCCGCAAAGGAATGTGTTTATGCCCCGAATGTGGCACACAGATAGAAATCAAGGACACCAAAGAGCGTGTTATCCGTGACAAGTCCTATTTCAATGTAATCACCACCATTGAGGACTATCAAGTAGTAAGAATGTTCCTGATGATGGTTGAAATGCGCAAGGGTATGAAGGTGAAACCTGCCTATCTTGAAATCGGTCAGTATTTTATTGACCCCAAGGGCAACAAGACCGTAGTAGGTTTGCAGAGGACACTCGGCTACTACATCGACTCTTTCGCTTTCGGTTCACCATTGGAGATAAGGAACGACAACGATGCTTTCAATCACATAGCCGACCAATGGGTTTACCCCCGCATCAAGGTCACTGACACTATCAAGCGCAACGGGTTCAAAGGCAGTTGCCACCATATCCACCCCGTGACTTTGTTTCAAGAGTTGCTGACCAACCCTAAAGCTGAGACTCTGATGAAAGCCAATGACATTGAGTTGCTCCGATACCTTTGCACAAGACCTGCCTATAAGTCTGATATTGACAAGTATTGGAACACGATAAAGATAGCCAAGCGCAACGGATATAAGTTCAAGGACGTTAGAATGTGGTTTGACTATATCAAGATGTTGGAGCGTATGGGCAAAGACCTAAATTCCCCCTCGCTGATAGCACCTCAAGACCTCAAAACCGCCCACGATGAATATGTGGAAAAGGTCAATCGCCAGAGGGTAAAGGAACAGAAGGAAGCCAACCGCAAGAAAGCGGAGGCTGACCAAGTCAAGTTTGAGGAACTGAAAGGCAGATACATAGGTTTGTCTATGACTGACGGCACAATCAGACTCCACACACTTGACAGCGTTGCCGAATACTACGATGAAGGTACAAAGCAACACATCTGTGTAGGTTCATCCGGCTACTACCTCAAAGAAGATACGCTTGTGTTCACCGCCACAATGGGAGGCAGAACAATCGCCACAGTAGAAATCTCTCTCAAAGACTTCTCAATCATCCAATGCAGAGCATTTGCCAACGGAGTCTGCGAATATGCAGAGCAGATAGCCGGTATCATCAACGCCAACAAGAAGATGATAGCAGAACGGACTGAAAGTCGACGAGTTTCCGCTTAAGATAACAATGACGAGTCAAAAAGAGCATAGCCAATGCCATATCAACGATGAAGGTGGCGGAGCATAAGACCTCCGTCACCTTCATTTTGCCAAAAATTTCGGCCGCCAAAAGGCGGCGTTGAGGCTTTAACTATTGCATCCGCAGGTACAATTATCATCGCATCTGCAATTGGCTATCACCATACCTTCTCGGAGTGCCTTCTCCATATCCGGACCCTTTGCCTTGCGAACAATGGCAAGTGCGAATTCGAGGGTTGTTCCGGGACCCTTTGAGGTTATAAGACGGTCTCCGATTACCACTGGCTCCTCAGAGTATATCCCGCCATTATTTTCAAAGTATTCTTTGAGGAACGGATAACCGGTGGCTTTTACCCCGTTGATGATACCGAGCGGACCAAGCACCAGAGCCGGAGCGGCGCATATAGCGGCGATGTTGCCTCCTTTTTTCCAATGGGCTTTCACAAGCTCGCTCAGCTTTTCGTCAAGGTTTACCGCATCCTCCGATTTATCGGCACCGGGGAATATGAGCCAGTCTATCCGGTCGGGGGACAAATCAGAAACACTCATGTCTGCAACGATAAGGTTGCCTGTGGCTCCTTTTACAAGTCTGTTCTCTGTCATAGAGACGGTGAATACCTCCATCCCGGCACGTCGCATGACATCGACGGGTGCCAGAGCCTCGATTTCATCGAAGCCTGTTCCAAGCATCACGAACACAGCCTTGCCTGAAGGTTGAGCCGATGCTGGAATGCTGATATTGATTTCAGTCATAATTTGTGGGTTTATTATGTTTGTGTTAACTTTGCAAAGGATAACTGCTACCCTTTGGATAGCGCAAAGTTATATATCAAAATATTTCTATGCAAGAGGTTACTTCCAAAGTAGCCACTTACTTCAAACTCACTTTTAGTCAGTATCAGACAGATGAAGACCGAAAAAATTTCAGAAAAATATTCATGTGTCACCACGTGCCCCATGAGGAACGTGATAGCACACTTCGCCAACAAGTGGTCGATGCTCCTGCTTGTCATACTTGACGAGTTCGGCGTAATGCGTTTCAACGAATTGTCAAGGGCAATCCCCGATATATCTCCGAAGGTATTGTCAGGACATCTGAAAACACTTGAATCAGTCGGATTGGTAAAGCGCATTCTATATGCCGAGGTGCCTCCTCGCACAGAATACGAGTTGACCGATTTGGGCAGAACTCTTATACCCATACTCAATCAACTCTCGGAATGGGGTCGCAATAATTTGAAGGAGGTCAAACGTAATTTGACTAAATGGAGTTGATTACATCCTGTAATTTGCCAAGGAAGCGAGAGGCATGGGCACCGTCCACATCGCTTTCCAGCACCATGTAATAGCGCACTTACGGACGCATCGACTCTCTCGGTTGATAAATTCTCATCAGTTTTTTTGGGAGAGACCTGCTTTGCTCTTAATCTTCAAACCAGTAGTCAATATCGGGATTATACTTTTGGCCGA
>CATZGB010000068.1 GCA_958418815.1 uncultured Bacteroidales bacterium
CTAATGCCGACTTGAAAATCTATAATCAAGTCGGCTTTTTTCGGACGGATACCCTTCTATGACCACCATACTTATAGGGGACATACTTATAGGGGCATACTTATAGGAACCCCCCACCAGCCAGCATAGCGCGCGATGGCATCAGAATGTGACATGCAGGGCGATACGCAATCCCGAACGCGAAGATGCCGTTTGTCCCTGGCGATAGGTAAGACGCCATACATAATCGACCCGCAGACATTTGAAAAGATTGTCCACTCCGGCTGAGACCTCCATATAAGGCTTGCCATTCATCGGTTCGTAAGGGGCATAGACCGGAAACAGGTAGAGGTCGGGGCTCTTCAACGGATTGTTCTTGTCGCTCAGCGACCCGAGCCATCCTCTGAAGGCAAACGCCTCGCGCAACTTCAGTTTCTTCACCAGTGGTATGTAATTCAGTATCGCGCCGTTGGCCCAGTAGGTCAAATCCCATGACACATAACTGTCGTTGATGAATTCCAGGGGATTCATCAGCGCGAAACTCTCAGGCTGGATAGTGTATGACAGGTTGGCATTGGGTATAAGCAGGCTCAGGTAAGGCGACTTGCTCCACACATGACCTCCTTTGACCATAAAATCCACAAAACCGAATGCCGACAGCCAGAAACGTTTTGAGAAACTCGCCTCTGTCTTGTTGACCGCGAACGGCGCGTTGAGCAGTCCCTTCGGGGCATAAGTATGGGTCAGGAGGAAGACCGGAGCGTCAAGATTGACAGGTATGCGCTGGGTCCTTGTCTGGAAAAACCTCTCCCCGGGCGCATAACGAAGTTCCAGAGAGAAGTAAGTCTCGTCGTAATGAGGGACGGCCACCCCACGGCTGTTGACAAACGGCACCCATCTGGTGGCCTCCTGCCGCTCCAGGTTGGCCGAAGCCTTTACAGAGAAATTGTTGGCCAGTTCGAGGGTATAGTCAAGGCGGGTCTGGCGGCGGTAGGTCATCAGCAGGTTCTCCATACGCTTGAGCGAAAGGAAGACATTGTCGGGGTTGGTGAAAAGATAATGCTGTCCGACCTGGTCGACATCATACTTCTCCGACACCATAATCGAATGCACCGGAAACTCCCGCTGGTGGTCGCGCTTGCGGTTGAAAGAGTATTCAAGTTCGGCTCCGTACTTCCATTTGCGGTCACGGGTGCCATAGGCGACATACCCCTTGGCAAACCAGTGGGGCGACAGCGCCGCCGCTGTGGTACCGCCAAACCTCAGCCTCGCCCCCTCCACCGAGTTTCCGCTCAGAAATGTGTTCACAGGCCCTATATCAAATTTGGAGTCGCGTCCGGTGGCCACATATCCCGTGAAAAATATCTTCAGGATCTTCTCTCCGTAATAATACAGCTTCACCCCGCGTAACCGCGCCATCAGTTGCTCCACACGGCTCTCGTTGGCCGAGGCACCTACCGTGCGCTCTTTTTCCCAGAAATCATCGTCGCGGGCATAGACCGCAGGGTCGCTGAAAGTATCACCCATCCGGTCAAAGAGGTCTGCGCGCTCGGGCAACCCGAAGTCATGGTCCTTCAACGCCGTCGTGCGGTGGACATAGATTCCCTGTGTCCCTTTGATTATCGAGAGCTCCACATTGAAATCATCGAGAGTCTTGAGCCTCGCGCCATCCGGAGCCCGCTCGAATTCCTGGAGAATCTGCAGATGCTCGACAAAGTTGAGGTTTATCGACGATGGCACATTCATCCTGACCCGGCGCACAAACATCGTAGAATCCCCTTCGGCCACATACAGCCGTCCGGTGAATCCGAACGAGGCTGAATTCCTCGGGGTGAAACCAAGCTCAACCAGCCTCTGACCGTCTGCGTCGGTAATGGTGTCTGTCAGATAAAACTTGTAGAAATCCGGGGCGATGCGCGACAGCGGCGAGACAAACCGGTTTTGGAGAATCACCACATCCTCGTCATACAGGTCCACCTCACGAAATATGTCCTCCATCAGCGTCTGCATGCTGCGGTCATCCACAAGTTCGTCAACCCCGGCAGACTTGACTCCGAGGACATAAGTCTTCTCCGAACGCGGTTCACGCCTGAACACAACCTGCGAGACCTTCTCTTTGACCGACAACGGAAGCACAGGCTCGCCTGTGACCGCCGATGTGTCGACATGCTCGCGGACAAAACCGAAACGCCCCTTTGACTTCCCAGAATCCCCGACGGCAGAATCATCACCCCCCATATCCACCCTGTTAAGCCCCAGAGTGATACGTTCATAACGGGTGAAGCTGTAATACTGACGGCGGCGCGGATCGGTCAGGGAATCAGCCTGACGTATGCGCCTGGCAAAGTCTACAGCCGGATTTCCACGCTTGGAATAACGTTCCTTGCCCCGCTTCACCGTGACCTCGTCAAGGAGATGCCCGTCAGGCGACAACGAGACCCTGAGGGCTGTAACGGATTGGTCTACCGGCACCTTCTTCTTAGCGTATCCCATCGCCGAGAACACCAGTTCGGCCCGCGGCCTGGTCATATTGAGCCATACCCGGCCATCCTCCCCCGCCATAGCACCCTGGTTTGACCCAGTGACATATATGGCAGTGAACGGCACCGGCTCTCCTGATAGCGAATCGACCACCTCGACCAGAATCCTGGAGGCGGCCGAGGCGGGAAGCCATATGACCAGGAGAATCACCGCCGGCATCAGGCGGCGCAACCACGATATGTCCAATCTTGCTTTTTCCAATCTTTAGTTTTAACTTTGCAAAGTTACTCATAAATCCCCTGCCTGACAAGGCGGCAGGAGAAACCGCAAAGAAAATCCACCGAAATGGCTAAAGAGATCGAACGCAAGTTTCTGGTCACGGATGACTCATACCGCGCCATGGCCACCGCCGTCCACCACATCATACAAGGTTACATCTCCAGGCGCAAAGAGGGCACAGTACGCGTCAGGGTACGCGACGGGCGCGGGTTCCTCGCAGTCAAAGGTGCCACTCTCGAGGGCATATCGCGCGACGAATGGGAATATGAAATCCCTGAGACAGACGCGATGGAGATGCTTGCCAAGGCCTGCGAGGGCAATGTGGTTGAAAAAGAGCGCCATATCGTGCCCTGCGGAGACCTCGAGTGGGAGGTCGACCACTTCATACGCCCGGTGGAGATGACAGTGGCGGAAGTCGAGCTGCCATCACCATCCACTCCAATTTCATGTCCCCCGTTTGTCGGGCAGGAGGTGTCGGGCGACCCTGCCTACTACAACTCCAACCTCTGACCATACCGGAACGACGGATTCCGCCTCGCATGATTCTCAAAAAATGTTAAACCGCGGCCCTTTCTCCCGCTTGAACAGAGGATTATTCGTAATTTTGTCTACGTTTTATCCGCAACCAATCATATCAGAATCTCATGCCGCGTAAAATCCGCATAACTCTCGCCATCATATTTTGGCTGCTCATCACGGCGATGTTTCTCGACTTCACCGGGACTCTGCATCACTGGCTGGGATGGATGGCGAAAATCCAGTTCCTTCCGGCGGTGCTTGCCCTGAACACCATTGTGGTTGTTGCCCTTGTGGCGCTGACCCTACTGATGGGGCGCGTCTACTGCTCGGTGATATGCCCGCTCGGGGTGTTCCAGGACATCGTCTCATATCTCTCCTCGCGACGCAAAGGGAAGAAAAAACGTTTCAGATACAGCAAACCCCACCCCCTGCTGCGCTACGCGACGCTGGCGGTGTTTGTCATATTGCTGGCGGCCGGCTTCACAGCCATCGCCTCGCTTGTCGCGCCATACAGCGCCTATGGGCGTATGGTGCAGAACCTCGGACAGCCCCTGGCCATATGGGCCAACAACCTGCTTGCCGGGGTGGCCGAACGTTACGACAGCTACGCCGTCTACAGCCGCGAGGTCTGGATTGGATCGCTCCCGTTGCTGATTGTGGCGACAGTGACCTTTGTCACAATCGCTGTTCTCGCATGGCGGGGAGGCCGCATTTACTGCAACACCATCTGCCCTGTCGGCACTATGCTTGGACTGCTGTCTCGCCACAGCCTCCTCCGCCCCGTCATCGACACCTCGAAATGCATCAACTGCGGCAGCTGCGCCCGCCGCTGCAAAAGCTCCTGCATCGACGCGAAAAACCACACAATCGACCTGAGCCGGTGTGTGGCCTGCATGGACTGCGTTGATGACTGCTCCAAGGGGGCCATCAGCTACACGACACGCAGGGCTGTGGCCTCAAAAGCCGCCAAGCCTGCTACTCCCGCCGA
Source organism: uncultured Bacteroidales bacterium (assembly GCA_958418815.1). Classification (GTDB taxonomy): domain Bacteria; phylum Bacteroidota; class Bacteroidia; order Bacteroidales; family Muribaculaceae; genus UBA7173. Next base: position 4,247 of record CATZGB010000068.1, read on the forward strand.
CTCAGGGCGCAGGTCTTTCCTCATCGCCGGAGCTATGGCTGCCGGAGGTGCCGCCGCCGTCAAGGCACAGAAGACCGTCGACGGCGGACTGGCTGAAATCCTCGACAAGAAACCGCCGAGACGCGCCACCCGCCTGGTGCCTGCCGGGGCGGCGAGCATAAAGAACTTCTCACAGCACTGCACCGCCTGCCAGCTGTGTGTGTCGGAATGCCCCAACGGCGTTCTGCGCCCGTCGACCGACCTTGACAGCTTCATGCAGCCTCTTATGGAATTCGACAGGGGATATTGCCGCCCTGAATGCAACGCCTGCTCTGATGTCTGCCCCTCTGGGGCGATAAAGCCAATCAGCTGGGAAGAGAAAAGCTCTACCCAGATTGGCCACGCCGTCTGGGTGGCGAAAAACTGCGTGGTTCTTGCCGACGATGTTGACTGCGGCAACTGCGCACGCCACTGCCTTGTCGGAGCCATAACGATGGTGGCGTCTGACCCGTCCAACCCCGGTTCCCGCAAGATTCCCGCCATAGACGAAACCCGATGCATAGGATGCGGGGCCTGCGAAAACCTGTGCCCGTCACGTCCTTTCTCTGCGATTTATGTCGAGGGGCACGAAATCCACCGAACCGTCTGATTTGAAACCATCATGAAATTCGACATATCACGCCGCGATTTCTTCCGCAAGTCCGCCCTGGCGGCTCTCGCCACCTCCCCCCTGCTGACAGCCTGTTCGGGAAAGAAAGATGGGGACACCGACGAAAGCCAGCTGCCCCAGACCCCAATTCCGACCGACAGGATGACCCTCCGGGTCAACCCCACGACCGGCGACAAGGTCTCGCTTCTGGGCTACGGCTGCATGCGCTGGCCCACCAAGCCCGACTTTGACAACCCCGGGGAAGACCTCATCGACCAGGAGGAGGTCAACCGCCTTGTCGACACAGCCATAAAGCATGGGGTAAACTACTTCGACACCTCCCCCGCCTACTGCAAAGGGCGGTCGGAGAAGGCTGTCGGCATAGCCCTGAGCCGCCATCCGCGCGACAAATATTTTGTCGCCACCAAGCTGTCGAACTTCGACCCATCGACCTGGCCCCGGGAGAAGTCAGAGCAGATGTACCGCGACTCGCTCCGGTTGCTCCAGACCGACCACATAGACTATATGCTGCTCCACGCCGTCGGGATGGGCAACGAACCGCTCAAAGAGTTCAACGCCCGCTACATCGACAACGGGATGCTCGATTTCCTCGCGGCCGAGAGGGAGGCAGGCCGAATACGCAACCTCGGATTCTCCTATCACGGCGACATCCGCCTTTTTGACATGCTGCTTGAATGGCACGACAAATACAAATGGGACTTCGTGCAGATTCAGCTCAACTACCTCGACTGGGAGCATGCCAAGGAAATCAACCCGCGCAACACCAATGCCGAATACCTTTACGGCGAGCTGGCCAAACGCGACATCCCGGCGATAATAATGGAGCCTCTGCTCGGCGGACGTCTGTCGAAGCTTCCCGACCATGTGGTCAGGCTGCTCAAGGAGCAGGAGCCACAGAAATCGGTGGCCTCGTGGGCCTTCAGATATGCCGGCACCTACCCCAAAGTGCTGACAGTGCTGTCAGGCATGACATATATGGACCACCTGGAGGACAACCTCCGCTCATTCTGTCCGCTGGTGCCACTGACCGAGGAGCAGACCGTATTCCTCCACAAAGTAGCCGGAATCATAGCGAGCTACCCGACGGTGCCATGCAACGAATGCCAGTACTGCATGCCTTGCCCCTACGGGCTTGACATCCCGGCAATTTTCGCCCACTACAACAAATGCGTCAACCAGGGCCAGGTACCCGACTCCCCCGAGGCGGAGAACTATGCCGAGGCACGGCGCAGATTTCTCGTCGGCTACGACCGGGCTGTGCCCAGGCTGCGCCAGGCATCCCATTGCGTGGGCTGCAAGGAATGTGTCGGACATTGCCCTCAGAAAATCGACATTCCCGGCGAGATGGCCCGTGTGGATGTCATCGCCGAAAGCCTGCGGCGCGGCGTGCCTCCGGCGATGAGCGCCTTGGTCGCGCTCCTCGACAAGGGAGACACCACACTTGTGGTAGACAACGGACGCGTCACAACATACACAGGCCGCGGAGTCTCCGACCTCCACAGGTTGCTGACCGACCATCCGCGCATGCTCCAGGGCGCGCGCGTCGCCGACAAGATTGTGGGCAAAGGATCCGCCGCCCTGATGATTCTCGGCGGAGTCAGGGAGCTTTACACACCCGTCATCAGCCGTCTCGCCCTTAATCTGCTCTCCGGCTACGACATAAAGACAACCTACGACAAGGTGATAGACCATGTCGTCAACCGCGACAAGACCGGATGGTGTCCGGTCGAGACCCTATGCCGCGACCTCGCCACCCCCAAAGAGTGCCTGGCCGCCATCACTGAATTTTTGAACAAATGAAGAATATCCGAAATTTCTGCATCATCGCCCATATCGACCACGGCAAAAGCACCCTGGCCGACCGCCTTCTCGAATACACCAAGACCATCGACTCAAAAGACCTGCAGGCGCAGGTGCTCGACGACATGGACCTCGAGCGCGAGCGTGGCATCACAATCAAAAGCCACGCCATACAGATGAACTATCATCTTGACGGCCAGGAATACACCCTCAACCTCATCGACACCCCCGGGCATGTCGACTTCTCATACGAGGTGTCGCGCTCGATAGCCGCCTGCGAGGGCGCGCTGCTAATTGTCGACGCGACCCAGGGTATACAGGCCCAGACCATATCCAACCTCTACATGGCCATCGATTCCGACCTTGAAATCATCCCGGTAATCAACAAAGTTGACCTTGAGAGCGCAAATCCCGACGAGGTGGAAGACCAGATTGTAGACCTGCTCGGATGCAAACGTGAGGAGATAATACGGGCCAGCGGAAAAACCGGCATCGGCGTGGAGGATATCCTGCGGGCCATCGTGGAGCGCGTCCCCGCCCCGAAAGGTGACCCCGAAGCCCCGTTGCAGGCCCTGATTTTCGACTCTGTGTTCAACCCGTTCCGCGGAATCATCGCTTACTTCAAGATTGAGAACGGCACAATCCGGAAGGATGACTTCGTGAAATTCGTCGCCACCGGCAAGGAGTACCACGCCGACGAAATCGGAGTGCTGAAAATGGATCTCTCGCCCCGCAAAGAGCTGTCGGCAGGCAATGTGGGATACATCATATCCGGCATCAAGACCTCCAAGGAGGTGAAAGTAGGCGACACCATCACCCATGTCAACCGTCCGGCCGAGGCCATCGCCGGATTCGAGGAAGTGAAGCCGATGGTGTTCGCCGGAGTCTACCCCATCGAGGCGGAAGACTTCGAGAACCTGCGCAGCTCCCTTGAGAAACTGCAGCTCAACGACGCGTCGCTGACATTCCAGCCTGAATCGTCGATGGCTCTCGGATTCGGATTCAGGTGTGGATTCCTCGGACTGCTCCATATGGAAATCATCCAGGAGCGCCTCAGCCGCGAATTCAACATGGAAGTCATCACCACAGTGCCCAACGTGTCATACAAGGTGTTTGACAAGAAAGGCAACGAGAGCGAGGTGCATAATCCCTCCGGGCTGCCTGAAATCACCCTCATCGACCATATCGAGGAACCTTACATACGCTCCTCAATCATCACCACCACAGACTTCATTGGCCCGATCATGACCCTCTGCCTCGGCAAACGCGGCGAGCTTGTCAAACAGGAATTCATATCAGGCAACCGAGTTGAACTGATTTTCGACATACCTCTGGGCGAGATTGTCATCGACTTCTACGACAAACTGAAGTCTATCTCAAAAGGCTACGCCTCATTCGACTATCACCTGCATGACTTCCGCAACTCCCGCCTCGTCAAGCTCGACGTGCTGCTCAACGGCGAACCGGTCGACGCGCTGTCGACGCTCACCCATGCCGACAACGCAGTGCAGTTCGGACGCCGGATGTGTGAGAAGCTCAAGGAACTGATACCCCGCCACCAGTTTGACATCGCAATCCAGGCTGCCATCGGCGCTAAAATCATCGCCAGGGAGACCATCAAGGCTGTCCGCAAGGATGTGACCGCCAAATGTTACGGAGGTGACGTCTCGCGAAAGCGCAAACTGCTTGAGAAGCAGAAGGCCGGCAAGAAGCGCATGAAACAGATCGGGTCGGTGCAGGTGCCGCAGAAAGCATTCCTGGCCGTGCTGAAACTTGACTGAGCGCCATCCCCTCCGCCCATCGGCGACCAGAATAAATCGAGTAGGAGGTAAACACTAATTGCAGGTGTTTATCTCCTACTTTCGTGTTT
>CATZGB010000069.1 GCA_958418815.1 uncultured Bacteroidales bacterium
AAGTTCGCAACCAAAAACGCTTTGATAAAGTCGGCCTATTTCGGACGGATACGGCAGAAGTGGTCAATGGTTATTAGTCACACGCAAGTGTCGTAGTCTGGCCACTTCTGTAAGAAAATTGTGGAGCATGCGATCTCCCGTTTCCGTCATAATGCTTTCAGGATGAAACTGGAATCCGAAGAGTGGGAGATCGCGGTGACGCAGCGCCATGACCAGACCTTCCTCGTCACGTGCCGTCACGAAAAGTGTGTCAGGGAGATTGTCGTCTGACACAACCCAGGAGTGATAGCGCCCTACATAAGCGGTTGCTCCAGCGCAGAAGCCTGTCAACGGGTCGGAGGAATCAACATCAATGAGGCGTGTCATATGGCCGTGCTTTGGATTGTCCATCTGTATCAGAGTGCCGCCGAAATGTAGCGCGATTGCCTGACATCCGAGACATATTCCAAGCACCGGTATGCGGAGACGTTCCGAGTGGCGGATAACCTCCATCAGCTGTCCGGCTTCATATGGAAGTCCGGGACCGGGAGATAGAATCACGGCATCATAGGTCTTGAGGACTCCGCAGTCGATTTCGTCGTTTTTGACAACATCCCAGCGGATATCCCAGCCATATTTCAGCATGCACTTCTCAAGCAGTCCGATAATATTGTAGACGAAAGAGTCGTGATTGTCTATGATCAGAAGATTCATAATGGCATTTTAAACAGGGACTGAGGTTTTATTGACTGTAAAATTAATGAAGAATTATCGGACGTGCAATCTTATTTGTAATTTTGCGCCATGAAACGTCAATTGTCGATCATACCTTTTACAGAATTAAAGAAACGGATGAATGATCTGGGGCGTAGCCGCACACCTTTCGTATGGGGGGTGGATTATGATTGCCGACGGGGATTTGTTGTTGACAATCCACATTCTCCAGACTGCGGAATATTATGGGATGTGCGAGGCCGTGGGAACAGCCACGGCTGTCAGCAGCATTCTGAAGCGCTTCCGCATATGCGTGTGGTCGCGCACCCGGAGAGAATTGCCTACGGCAGGATGTTTGACACAGTGATGGCAGGCCTGCGACGCGGTGATTCTTTTCTTGCCAATCTTACGGCCCGCACAGAGGTTGAGTGCCAGTGTGGCCTGGATACTATATTCCTGTATGCCAAGGCTCCGTACAAGCTGCTGCTTCCCAATGAGTTTGTCTGTTTCTCTCCGGAGCCTTTTGTCCGGATTTCAGGGGATAGGATATCCACATACCCGATGAAGGGAACAGCCGATGCTTCACTGCCGGATGCCGAGTCTTTACTGATGGAGAACTACAAGGAAATGTGCGAGCATTATACAATCGTAGACCTTATGCGTAATGATTTGAACTCTGTATCACGAGATGTGAGAGTAGAGCGTTTCAGATATCTGGAGCGTATCGCGACATCGAGGGGCGAGATTTTTCAGACCAGTTCAGAGGTGACAGGCGTGCTTCCGGAAGGTAAAGAGTATGATTTCGGCGATATTATCCTGCCGATGTTGCCGGCGGGGAGCATCACCGGAGCGCCAAAGGAGGCTACCGTCTCCCTGATTGGCTGTGCGGAAGACTCACCGCGCGGATGGTATACGGGAGTATTCGGTTATTTCGACGGCGAAGAGATGGAAAGTGCCGTCATGATTCGTTGCATACAGCGCGGAGATGACGGGCGGCTATACTTCCACAGCGGAGGCGGCATTACAGTCAACAGTAATTGTGAAGAGGAATATGAAGAACTGATTGCCAAAGTATATCTGACGAGATGAACGATACAAGAGCCTGTTTTATAGAAACGATAAGATGGAGCGAGGGGAGATATCATCTCCTTGACTTGCATTCGCTCCGTATGGCGGAGACGCTTGAGGAAATGGGGTGGCCGCAGGTGGGGGATATAATGACATGGCTGCCCGACGTGCCGGACCGGTTGCGGGATATGACTGTCAAATGTCGGGTGCTGTATGGTCGCGGAGGACTGGAGAGAGTGGAATTCGAGCCGTACACTGTCAGACGCGTCTGTACCCTGCGCATGGTTGAGGGCGACAACCTGGACTATCATCTGAAATTTGCCGACCGGAGTAGTCTTATGGCGCTGCGGAATCGTATTATGGATGCCGACGAGGTAATTGTCGTAAAAAACGGTTTTGTAACCGACACATCATATTCCAATCTTCTTTTTCGAATTCCCGATGGTTTTCTGACGCCGGCGCAGCCACTGTTGCGAGGTGTCATGCTCCGGCATCTTCTGGAGCAAGGAATAGCATCGTCGGTCGCTCTCAGGCCCGAAGACATATTGCCGGGAAACCGTTATGGAATAACCGAGGCACTTCTGATAAATGCTATGATGCCTCCTGGCTCTGCAAATGGAGTGGATGTCACCGACATAAAACCAATTCTATAAGGGGCGGTGTATAATAATGAACTGCAACCCAAAAGTTTTTGTCTGACTTTTGGGTTGCAGTTCATTTTGCGATGGAGCCGGGTGTCATTTTTGTTGTAGGTATTTGACGATCCTGGCGGGATTGCCCGCTACAACAACATCAGAGGGAACATCTTTGGTGACGACCGAACCGGCCCCGATCACCACATTGTCGCCAATCTTGACTCCAGGTAGTATGGTAGCGCAGCCACCGATCCATACATTGTCACCAATCGATACAGGTTCGGCCCATTCCACTCCGGTGTTCCTCTGAGTGGCATCCAGTGGATGACATGCAGTAAAGATGCTCACATTGGGACCTATGAACGCGTGGTCGCCAATCTCGACTTTGGCTTCGTCAAGTATTGTGAGGTTGAAGTTGGCGAAGAAATCCTCGCCGATGTGTATGTTGCATCCATAGTCGCATCTGAATGGCTGGTTTATGGTGAAGTTCTTGCCACAGCTGCCGAGCAACCCGCGTATTATTTCCTTCTGCCGGGCAATTTCAGATGGCCTGAGATGGTTGAATTCCCACAATGTGTCCCTTGTGACTGCGAGGAGCCTGAGAAACTCACGGTCAGTGGCCTCATAAATCTCGCCGTTGAGCATCTTTGCCCATTCTTTTTCAAATTCAGTCATGTTTCCGGTTTGAAGTGTAATAACGGTGAATCAGGAATATCCCGGCTGTTGTGAATATTACGCTCGCTATGACAAGTATTATGTCGGATGAGGATGAGAGATTGGCTCCGATATTGTCTATGCCTGTCTGGCCGGAGGCTGTGTCGTCGGCATTCTGCGCGTCGAAGTATGACGCGATTACAACAATCGAGTTGTTGAGGATATGGAGAAGTATCGGCAGCCACAGGGATTTGCTCCACCATAAAAGGTAGCCGAAAAATGCCCCAAGCAGCATGCGTGGCACCAGACCGAACAACTGGAAATGAAACGCGCTGAATATGAAAGCGACCAACCATATCGTAAGGTGAATGTTAAGGCTTGTCTGTCCGAGAATGCGCTGCAGCGCTCCTCTGAAAAACAGTTCTTCGCTGAAACCTGCGAGGACTCCGACAATCAAGACGGAGACAATCAGAGACGGGATGGATGCCCCGTTCATGAGCATACGGGTCGTGGCCTCGGCTCCATCCTCAAGCTGGCGGAAGAAAACCTCTGCACTGCTCATTGATTCCGGCAGGTGCCAGTTCTTGTTCCATTCGATGATGGCGTTCATTGCAGGTATGGAGCAAATCAATACGCCGCAGGCGAGCAGTGCCACTCCGGGTTTTGGCCATTTGTCGACACACAGCAGCCTGGCTGGAAGTCTTGTGACAATCACCGCGGTGGCCACAGCCGGGACGATGAACACAAGGAAATCTTGAATCACGACAGTTATTTTTATTGCAGCTTCCGGACGGCTGACAAGGCGGGGTATGAATGGCAGCAAAACGCCTGATATCACCAAGCAGAACAGGAACATGCATCCGAGCAGCCCAAGGGCGGTGGCAGGGCGTTGGAGCCTGAATTGGGTCGTGGCGCCATTCTTGGCGTTGAATGGTAGGTTGGTCATTATGTATTTGTGTTTGATTAGAGATTCAAATAAAAATCTTTTACCAACGAGTGGTAATCTTTTGTGAAACCTCCGGATGAATCGTGTAAAGACAAGTGGTCTGTTGATATGCCACCTTCAATGACGGACGCGTGTCTCAGCTCGGCAAGTAGCCTCCGCGGAGGCTTGGAAGGCACGGTGGAGACAAGTGTGAGCCTGCTGACAGCAAGCCTGTTGGCGACTGACAGGAATTTCAAATCGTTTTCCCGGTCAGCTGGAAGCACCAGGCAGAGAGAACCCTGTGGCGACAAAATCTTGGAGGATATGTCGAGCAAAGTCTCAAGAGGCAGCGTTTTTTCATGACGGGCCACAAGGCGCGCTGCCTCCGGGGAATGCTCGCCGTTTGTGAAGAAAGGGGGATTGCTTACAATCAGGTCGAAGGGTTTGTTGTATGCTCCGGGAAAAACCGATGTGAAATCCCCTTCGGTCACTGTAAGGCGTTCCGGCCAAGGAGAGTTGCGGAAATTCGCTGAGGCTTCTGCCGCGGCGGCTGGGTCGATTTCAATGCCGGAGATATCCGCGCCTGGAAACCGTTGGGCCATCATGAGGGCTATCAGGCCTGTACCGCATCCGACATCCAGGATTCTGGCAGGAGACAGAAGCCCGACGCCTTCTCTTCGGGAAAGGGCCCATGCGCCAAGCAACACCCCATCTGTGCCTACTTTCATGGCGCTGAGATGGTTGGCCACCTCGAATCGCTTGAACCTGAAAACTTTCTCTCTGTCGGGATTTCTCATAAAGGGTGAAAAAGCGGGAAAAGTCACTTACAAAGTTAGTCAAAAAAGGCGGAAATTTGTTTTTTACTATGAGTTTTGTTAATTTTGGAAAAAAATATACACCAAGAATGATAGTAAACACCGCAAGGTTTGTGATAAGCAATTCGACGGCGAAAAGCTGTCCGGATGAAGTGCGCCACGAATTTGCTTTCATTGGCCGGTCCAATGTGGGCAAATCCTCTCTGATAAACATGTTGACCAACCATAAAGGGTTGGCGATGACCTCCTCGACTCCTGGCAAGACGTTGCTGATAAACCATTTCCTTGTCAATGAAGAGTGGTATCTGGTCGACTTGCCTGGCTATGGGTTCGCGCGCCGCAGCAAAGAGGGGCGTGCGGAGATTGCCCGCATCATCAAGGAATACATATTGACGCGCCGACAGATGACGTGTCTCTTCCTGCTCATAGACGGTCGTCACGCGCCCCAGAAGATTGATATGGAATTTATGAGATGGCTGGGAGAGAATGGTGTGCCATTCTGCATAGTATTCACGAAACTTGACAAAATGTCATCCTCCGCCGCGAAGAAGGTGACCGGCGACTATTGTGCCCAGCTTCTGGAAGAGTGGGAGGAGTTGCCGCCTGTTTTCAAAAGCAGTTCGGTCGACAAGCGCGGCCGTTCTGAGATCCTCGACTATATCGACCAGCTCCTAAGATTGCCGGTGGAATAGAGCATTGGAAGGGAATGATAGCGGAGGCTCTACAAGTGCCCTCTGATCTAAACATCTTGTGTCACTTGGGCGTTTTATAGGAAAAACAATTTCCAACTTATACCCAAGAATTATGGATTTCAACGATATCAAGAATCTGGCTTCAAGCGAGAAGTTGGCAGACTTAAAGGAAAAGGCAGAAGATGTTGCCCGCACTGTGGCTGAAAAAGCCGAGAAAATCGGCGATAGCGTGAATATCGACAGCGTTAAGTCGATGGCCGGAAAAGTGGGAGAAGGCGCGAAGAAATTTGTCAATGCCATCGACCATTTCCCGGGCGCGTCGGAAGACAAGGCTGATGACGGGAAGGTTGACCCGTGTCTTGTCAAGCAGGACACCAAGATGCTGAACAACAATCCCCGTAACAGCGATTAGCGGCCGGATTAGAGACAGATTACGCGACAGGCGCGCCACCGAAATCAGGTGGCGCGCCTGTCGCGTAATAGGGTGTTATTCGGGGTATTCAGATTGAAATCAATAGTTTGTAGCTTCGATTTCGAAGAAGCTCTGAGGCTCGCCGCATACTGCGCATGCGCCGGGGGCTTTCTTGCCGATGACGATATGACCGCAATTGCGGCATACCCAGATGGTGTCTCCTTCACGTGAGAACACGATGCCTTCCTCGATATTGGCGAGAAGACGGCGGTAACGTTCTTCGTGATGGCGCTCTATGGCGGCGACAGCGCGGAAGCGGAATGCAATCTGGGGGAACCCTTCCTCTTCTGCCTCCTTGGCCATTCGGTCATACATATCGGTCCATTCATAATGTTCGCCTTCGGCAGCATCGCGCAGGTTGGCCATCGTGTCGGCAATCTCGCCTCCATGGAGATATTTGTACCAGAGCTTGGCATGCTCGCGTTCATTGCGGGCGGTCTCCTCGAAGATGGCCGCGATTTGCTCGTAACCATCCTCCCGGGCCTTTGCTGCGTAATATGAGTATTTGTTGCGGGCTTCTGATTCGCCTGCGAACGCCTGCTGAAGGTTGCGTTCGGTCTTTGTTCCTTTGAGGTCTTTCATAATTTATGTTTAGTGTATGAGTTATCTGTCAGTGACCTGGTTGTGATTGTCCCACGCAATCAGGACACAATCCCTTGAAGTAGACATCCACGCTGTCCACGCAGAATCCGGGTGACGCTGCGGCTCCAATGCCAGACGGTATCGCCATGTCAAATATCCTTCCGCATTGGCGGCAGATGAAATGGCTGTGGTGGGGCTGCGGTGCGAGGTCGTAATGGCGGTTGCCGCAATCAATCTCCAGCCCTCTTACAAGGCCCGCATCGACCAGTGCGTGCAGGGAGTTGTAGACCGTGGTCCGTGACAAAGATGGATATATGGCTGTCAATTCTGAAAAGATATCATCAGCCGAGGGATGCTTCTTTGAATTGGCCACAAGGCTGAACACGGCTATGCGCTGCACCGACGGACGTAGCCCGGCCGAGTGAATCATCTTTGTCAGCTCGCTGTCGGAATATCTTTTGTGGTCAGTCATAAATTAACATTCTTGGAATTGTTACAAAGTTAGTGATAATTCCAAGAATGCGCAAATGCCTTGAGTTAATAAAAAGCAATAAATGTCAAGATTGCTTTATTGCTCTCTCCGGAAGGCTTGATCAGGCGTGTCGATTGCTGTTTACCAATGGTTGAAATGCACGGCTTCCGGGTTCCATTTGTCCTTTGGCTGCTGTTCACCATCAGGATATCCTACGGGGACAACTGCGAGAGGGATGACATTTGATGGGAGCCCGAGTTGTTGGGAAACGGCGGTCACGCGTTCTTTTGTCGGATATACACCTGTCCATACAGCTCCTAATCCGAGTGAATGCGCGGCAAGAAGCAAGTTCTCAGTGGCAGCTGAAACATCCTGAATCCAGTATGACGGTTCGCCTTCAAAAGCTTTGTCGAGATCTCCGCAAGGTACAATGGCGATTGACGCGTGTTCCAGCATCTTGGCGTGGGGGAGAGCCTTGGCCAATGAGTCGAGAGACTCACGGTTGTCCACCACGATGAACTGCCATGGCTGGCGGTTGACAGCGGTCGGGGCTGCCATGGCGGCGCGCAGCAGGGTCTCGATTGTGTCGGCAGAGATTGTTTTTCCAGGCACATATTTGCGCACACTCATACGGGTCATGATGTTTTCAAGTGCCTGGTTGCCGGATGCGGTGTCTTGTATGTCCGCAGTGTCAGTATTGTTGGGCGCGCAGGATGTCATCATTGTCATTGTGACGGCCAATAGTGCCGGAAGTTTGAAAATCTTTTTCATTGTCTTTGATATGAACAAAGTATCCGTCCGAAATAGGCCGACTTTATCAAAGCGTTTTTGGTTGCGAACTT
>CATZGB010000070.1 GCA_958418815.1 uncultured Bacteroidales bacterium
CTCTATATATAAAAGATTCTTTCAGAATCTCACGCCTGATGTCTGCAACCCCGGGTTGCCGCTTGGTCGCCCACAAGGGGCTCCCGCGCGCCAACCCGGGGCTAATAATTAATGAATCCTCCGGATTCGCGGGTGGAACCATAGATGGATTCTGGATTGAAGCCTACTTGGATTCCTGTTTGGATTCGCGGGGATATCGACCATCCTGATTCGGTCACGGCTATTCCGATTTGCGGGTGGATTCGCGGGAAAAATCCGGGGATGGGACTAAATTTCGGGCTGGAGGACGGGGGGATTTGGATTTATTTGCTAACTTTGGCTGCGGAAACCTGTATTTGACTTATGGCCAGACACAACGAACTTGGAAGATGGGGCGAGGAGCAGGTGGTGGAAAAACTGCTGCTGGAGGGCTACACCATCGCCGAACGCAACTGGCGGATGAACCATCTCGAAATCGACATCGTCGCCACCAGGGGCGATGACATAGTGTTTGTCGAGGTAAAGACCCGCGCTGACCGCCATACCGACCCGCTGGAGGCGATGACCCCGAGGAAGGTGGCGCTGCTATGCCGTGCGGCCGAGGTCTACCTGCGCGTCAACCGCGTCAGGCTGACACCCCGCTTTGATGTGGCGGCGGTGTCAGGCGACGGCCACACCTGCGAGATGGAGTATATCCCCAACGCGTTCCTTCCCCCGCTGAAATCATACTGAACGCGCCGCCCGGCCCGTGCCTGACGAGACAAAAGATTGCTCCCCCGGCAATGTCGTTGATGCTGACATATGCCGGGGGAGCGTCGGTATTGACGTGTGTCTATCAGATTAATGTGCCTTTTTACTGCTTGACCAGAACATAGTCGCCGCCATCAAAAAAGATGGTCAGGGTGTTTCCATTGATATAGCAGGGACGGAACTCGATGTCGTCATCGTAATACTCATCCTCCTCTCCGGCGAAATATCCGCCAAATGAGATAAGCACCACGTTGTCGGTGCCAGACTCCTGGGTCGTGTAGGAGCCTGAGAAGCTCCAGTTGTAGTTGGGGGATTGCGGGTCAACGCCTGTGGCGGTCATCTTGCCATCCTTGGTGAAGGTCATCGTTACTATTTCATCATAACGATTCTCAGCGTCGGAGCCCACCCAGGTGCCTACCAGAGCATTTGCGCCATCCTCGTCGTCGCCGCAAGCGGTGAAGCCTGCACAGGCCACGATGGCGAACATCATCATTGCAAGGAATTTGATTTTTTTCATAAGGGAATTGATTGATTAATGATTTGAAAATAAAGTGAATGTGGATATTTGCATACAAAGAAAACTCAGTGTGGGGGACCGGTCGGCCAGCTGGCCACGACAAGGGGGGAATATCCGGCGCATAACGACGACTGCTGACAGAGGCATATCGCGAATCAGGCGGGGGGACAGAAGGCGTGGCGGCCTTTCACAACGATGTGGGTGATGTTGGAAAACGGAAATTTGAGGATTCAAGAAAGCAGGGGTGGAGGATTTGCCGGGAAGCCGCGCATATACGGGGGCACACGTCCCTTGGTCAAATCAGAATCGTAAAGGTATGGCCGACATCCTTGCAGCTGATGTGAGACAGCCGATGAGGCAGCGGGCCTGATATTTAAGGATTAGGTTGTTCTGTCCTGCTTTTTACTTCTTGAAGTTTCACTAATAAAGATGATCCTCGGGCTTTTCCGGAGCCCTACGATGACTGTCTGACAGGAACCGGCGGCTGCTCTTGGCGGCTGCTGAAAGCTTTTCGCGGCGGCAATTGTCGATCAGGCTATTCCAGTCTTTGGGGCTTCAGGCCCCTTTCCCTTGCCGACGCCTTTCAGGCCGTTGGCTTGACTTGCAAGCCCGAACAGGCGGAAAGACTATTGTTTTCTGTCGCAAAGTTAACACATTTCATCGGTTTCTGCTCTCCGAGCCCGTTAATATTTGTTAACAGAACTGTTAACAAAAAAAGCCCACGCTCGGGTCAATCGAGCGTGGACTTGGATTTGCCTTTTCAATCAGCCCCGGGTCACTTCGCGGCGTCGATCTGGCGCAGGAGGAGGTTCACAGCCTCGTGGAGCTGGTTGTCCTCCCCGGCGACAATCTGCTCGGGGGTGTTGGCCACCTTGAGGTCAGGCTCGAGCTGGGTGTTCTCGAGGTAATTGCCCTCGGCGGTGCGGTAGCCGATCACCGGGATACCGAAGATGAGCGAGGGATCCTGCATGGTGACCCAGTTGACCGAGGTCATGGTGCCGGGCACAGGCATGCCGACCACCTTGCCGATATTCATGTGCTGGTAGACCCAGGGGGTACCGTGGGCGTTGCTGTAACAAGGCTCGGCCACGAGCATCACCGAAGGCTTGTTCCAGCGGCGCGACGGCATGTCGCAGACATCCTTGCCGCGGATTACCTGCGTGAGGTATTTCTGGCCGGTGAAGAGCTGCTCGATGTCTTCGTGCATGCGGCCTCCGCCGTTCCAGCGGATGTCGATGACCACCCCTTCGCGGTTGTTGTACTTGCCCAGCAGGTCGGCGTACATCGGACGATAAGACTCGTCGTTCATCGACTCGATATGCACATAACCCAGGCGGCCATTCGACCAGCGGTCAACGTCGGCGGCGCGCTGTTTCACCCATCGGCGATACATTATGTCGCTGATTTTGGCCGAGGAGCAGGGAATCACCACCTCAGAGACCTTCTCGCCCGAGGGGGTGGTGAAGGCCACGAGGGTCTTCTTGCCGGCGAGGTTGTTGAAGAGGTCGCCCAGGTCGGTGCCGGCATTGATGACGTGGCCGTTGACGGCGGTGATGACCGCCCCCTTGCCTATCTTCGACGCGGCCTTGTCAAAGGGGCCGTTGGCCAGCACCTCGTCGACCAGCAGGCCGTCGCCCTGGTGGTTCATGTCATAGAGCAGCCCCAGCGAGGCGGTGCGGTCGGCCGAAGCGCTCGCGGCCCCCCGGTAGCGGCCTCCGGTGTGGGAGACATTCAGCTCGCCAAGCAGCTCGCTGAGCATCTCGGCGAAGTCGTAGTTGTTGTTGATATGGGGGAGGAACTTGCGGTATGCGGCGGTCATGGCGGGCCAGTCGATGCCGTGCATGTCGGTGGTGTAGAAGCGTTCGCCCACCTCCACGGCCATGTTGTCAAACATCGCCTCGCGTTCGGCGGCGAGGTCTATGTCGTGGGTGGCGGAAATCTTGACGGGGGTCAGCTTGTCACCCTTGTCGAGCTTCTTGATGTCGCGGCCCAACACGAAAATCTGCTTGCCCGACTTGTCGGCCTGGAGAGCGGCGGCCGACGAACCCATCTTGGCGGCGAGTTTTGGCTCACGCTTGCGCAGGGGGAGCTTCCAGAGGTCGTAGCCGTCATCCACGTTGCAGAGGAAATAAAGGGTCTCGCCGTCGCCGGTGACGATGGCGTCGGATAGCGAAGAGCTGAAGGGTGTGAGGCGCATCACGCGGTCCTCGATGCCGTCAAGCTCGACCGTGATAGCCTTGGAGTCGGCTTTCTTGTCATCGCCATCGGCCTTTTTCCCTTTCTTGTCTTTCTTCTTGTCGCTGTCGCCCTCGTCTGACTTCTTGGCGGACTTCTTCTCCTGCTCCTTGAGCAGAGCGTAATCCTCCTCGGAGAGCATGAAGCGGTCGCGGGCCTCGCGGATGAGGAATACGATCATGATGTCATCCTGCGAGCCCCAGGAGGCCTGGGCGCGCAGGCCATACTGCTCGGTGAAATAGATGATGGCGTTGCCGTCAAGCACGAAGCGGGGGTTGGCCTCCATGTAGCCGGTGTTGGTGAGGTTGGTGACCTTGCCGGTCTCCACCTCCACCAGGCCGATGTCGCCGTAGGGGTCGCGCATGTCGGGAATGATCTCCATGGTCAGCCAGCGGGAGTCGGGGCTCCACTCCATCGCCATGCCGTCATTCTTGCCGGGATATGTCTCGCCGCCGGTGATCTGGCGGTCGCTGCCCGAGGCGAGGTCGCGGATCCAGAGCTGGTTGCGGTCTTTTATGTAGGCCATCTTCTTCCCGTCGGGGGAGATGGTCGGGTGGGAGTACTCGGTGGCAGTCCCCTTGCCGTCATACTCGGGGAAGATGGCTTCCTCGGTGAACTCCACGGCGTTGGGGAAATCGGGGTCATCCTTGCGGGCGATGCGGGCGCGGTAGATGTTCTTGCGGCCCGAACGCTCCGAGGTGTAGTAGAGCGAGCGGTTGTCGCTGCCCCATGAGAGATGGCGCTCGGCCTGGGGGGTGCGGGTCACCTGCACCGTGGTGGGATATTCCACCGAGGTGACGAACACGTCGCCACGGTTGAGGAAGGCCACCATCTTGCCGTCGGGAGACACCATCCCCCCGGAGGGCCTGACTGTGACACGCTGGGGGCGCTCGGTGTCGTCGGTGGCAAGGGTAATCTCCACCTTCTGCGGCCCGGCTGCCCTGGCGGCACGTCCGGCCATGGTGTATATCTCCCCGTCATAGGTGAAAGCGAGGGTGCCGTTGTTGGCGCGAGAGAGGAACCTCACGGGATGGGTCTTGAAATCGGTGAGCTTCACCGCCTGCGAGGGGTTGTCGACCGGGAACTGGTAGACGTTGAATGTGCCGCCGTCGCGCTCCGAGAGGAAATACACCGTGCCGGTGGTGTCATCCAGCACCGGGTTGCGGTCTTCCCCCGCGCGCGCCGTCAGGTTGCGGTGCTTGCCGTCGGCGGGGGTGTACATCCATATGTCGCGGGTCACCGAAGAGGTGTGGTGCTTGCGCCATTCATCCTCAAATCCCTTCACATCCTGGTAAAGCATCTTGGAGCCGTCGGGGGAGAAGGATATCATCTGCGCCGGGGTGGCCAGCACCTGTCGCGACTTCCCTGTCTCGACATCCACGGCGTAGAGCTGGGTCATGCGCCCCGAGGGGTACATCACCGACGAGGCGGGGGCCTGGATGGCCGCCGAGTAATACACCTCCTTGCCGTCGGGGGAGAATCCCTCGGGGATCTCGCCGGCCGAGTTGGAGGTCAGGCGCCTGGGCGAACCGCCCCTGGCATCCATCACATATATGTCATTGTTGCCGTTGCGGTCTGAGGCGAAAGCGATTTTTGTCCCGTCGGGGCTCCAGACCGGCGACGACTCGTAGGTGTCGCGCACTGTGAGCTGCCGGGCCTCGCCGCCAGTGACGGGGACGGTCCAGATGTCACCTTTGTAGGTGAAAGCGATAAGGTCTCCGTTGGGGGAAATCCGCACGTCGCGCAGCCACAGGGGCGCACCGTCAGCAGCCACACCGAGATTTGAGTCGGCCACCTGCGCCATCGCGGAGGGGAGGCCCAGCGCGGCTGCCATAGCCGCAGTCAGCAATATCTTCTTCATCGTAACAAGTGATAATATTATCGGTTAAGCCAATGGTTGAGAGGCTTTGATTGCCAAAGTTATGAAAATTCCCCCGATTTTTCCTAACTTTGACATATGAAAAATCTCATTTCGATTATTAACGGACTGCTCAGGGATGATTGCAGGCGGCTGACGCTGGCGGCGGCTTGGCTGACGGTTGCGCTGGTCTCGGCGTGGGGCTGCACCTCGGCGCTGGTCGGGGCGCAACGCGGAGCCGGGGGACGGTGGCTGCTGTGGAAGCACCGCGACTCGGGGCATCCCGACAATTATGTGAGGGGGTTCGAGGCCACAGACTCGACGATGGCATACGTCGCGCTGTTCAACGCCGCCGACACTGACGGCCTGGAGGCTTGGATCGGTTTCAACGAGGCGGGATTCGCGGTGATGAACACGGCCAGCTACAACACCCCCGCCCCGGCCAGGGACTGGCAAGACCGCGAGGGGCTCGTGATGAGCGACGCGTTGCGCCGCTGTCGCTCCGTGGCCGATTTCCTCCGGTTGCTGCTCGACCATCCTGGGCCGCGTGGTGTGCAGGCCAACTTCGGGGCTGTCGACGCCATGGGCCACGGGGCATATTTCGAGACTTCCGACCGCGAGGTGGCGGTGTTTCCGCTTGATTCGGTTTCGGCGCTGACGCTCGGGGTGGAATGGACGGGTAGGGCCGACGGGGTTCTCACACGCACCAACTACTCCTTTTCGGGAGGGACGCGCAAACGGCTCGGCCTGTCGCGCCACCGCGCGGAATGCCATCTGCTCGACTCGCTGACGGCGGCCCCGCGTCCTTGGGCCGAGGCCGGGGAGATAGGGGCGGAGGACCTGGTGGAGACCTTGTCACGCTCGCTGTATCTCCCCGCCAAAACCATCGACCTCACCGACGGCAACGCCACCCGCCACGCCGACACGGGGGATGTGATAACGCGCCGCAGCTCATGCGCGTCGGTCGTCATCGAGGGCCCGCTTCCGGGTGAAGACCCGGCCAAGGGCACCATAATGTGGACAGCAATCGGTTTCCCGGCCCTTTCAGAGGTAGAGGCGGTAACCCTCGACAATGTCCCGGAGGGCCTGCAGCCGGTCTCACCGGGCAACCACTCCCCTGCTTGCGACTCGGTCAACCGCCTGCGCGACAAGGCGTTCATCCCCTCCGCCAAGCAACCCGCAAAAGGGAAACGCGCCTACGATTTCAACCTCGACTACCTCCGCCGCGAAATCCCCCTCCACCGGGCCGCCTCCCTCCCCCGCTACCTCCCTGCCCGCCGCCTGCGCGACTCCCGCCGTTAGTCCCCCTGTTGTTTACCCGGAAAAACATAAGTGGTCGCTTCGCTCCCCCTTAAGCCTCACGCAGATTCCGCAGATTTCACAGAGATGTTTGAATAGATTGGGTGAGATTTAAAGAGATTCAAACAGATAATTATGCAGAAGCTGGCCGAGGGAGAATCTTTTATATAGACAACCTCATTTAAGGCAACATCTATAAAAGATTCTTTCAGAATCTCCCGCCTGGCGTAGTTACCGGGGGTTACCGGCCAGGGGGCCGCCAACCCCCGGCTAATAGTTAATGAATCCTACGGATTCGTGGGCGAACCGCACACAAATCCGTCATCGAAACCACACCTGCCTGTATTGAATACGTCCGCGAATCCGTAGGATTCGTGGGCGAACCACACATTAATCCGTCATCGAAACCATACCTGCCTGTATTGAATACGTCAGCGAATCCGTAGGATTCATCAACTATTAGCCCCGGGTTGGCGCGCGGGAGCCCCTTGCGGGCGACCAAGCGGAAACCCGGGGTTGCGGACATCAGGCGCGGGATTCTGAAAGAATCTTTTATATAGACAACCTCATTTAAGGCAATATCTATAAAAGATTCTTTCAGAATCCCGCGCGTGACGTATTTACCGGGGGTTACCGGCCAGGTGGCCGCCAACCCCCGGCTAATAGTTAATGAATCCTACGGATTCGTGGGCGAACCACACATTAATCCGTCATCGAAACCATACCTGTCTGTATTGAATACGTCAGCGAATCCGTAGGATTCATCAACTATTAGCCCCGGGTTGGCGCGCGGGAGCCCCTTGCGGGCGACCAAGCGGCAACCCGGGGTTGCGGACATAAGGCGCGGGATTCTGAAAGAATCTTTTATATAGACAACCTCATTTAAGGCAATATCTATAAAAGATTCTTTCAGAATCTCATACGTGACGTATTTACCGGGGGTTACCGGCCAGAGGCCGCCAACCCCCGGCTAATAGTTAATGAATCCTACGGATTCGTGGGCAAACCACACAATCGAGTAGGAGGTAAACACTAATCATAGGGTGTTTATCTCCTACTTTCATGT
>CATZGB010000071.1 GCA_958418815.1 uncultured Bacteroidales bacterium
GCAAAGTTAGGCGTTTTCTCCCATTCCACCAAATTTTTCAGCAAGAATTTTATGCCGAAAAACATAGTTTTACAAAACATCCAACCCAGCCGCCTGCTAATCAACATTTTAAACAAACGTTAAAAATCGAACAATCTGAGGCGCAAAAATGTTCTCTATAATTTCGACTTCAAAAAACGCCCTGTGTAAGATTCATTACATTCCGCCACTTCCTCAGGCGTTCCCGCCACTACAAGCGAGCCTCCGGCCTCCCCTCCCTCTGGTCCGAGGTCGATGACGTGGTCGGCAGCCTTGACAACATCGAGATTATGCTCGATAATCAACACGGTGTGTCCTTTCGCGATAAGACGATTGAAAGAGTCCATCAGCAGGTTGATGTCATGGAAATGCAGCCCCGTCGTAGGCTCGTCGAAGATGAACAAGGTTGGCTGCGCCACCTCCATAGCCAGGAAATAGGCGAGCTTCACGCGCTGGTTCTCTCCTCCCGACAACGTCGATGAAGACTGTCCAAGCTTGATATATCCAAGCCCCACATCCTGCAGGGGCTTCAGACGCCTCACTATTTTCGCGGCCTGAGCCGACGAATCCTCGGAAAAAAACTCTATCGCCTGGCTGACGGTCATCTCCAGGACATCATATATATTCTTTCCCCTGTACTCTACCTCAAGGACATCGCGCTTGAAACGCTTGCCCCCGCAAGCCTCACACGGTATGGTGATATCGGCCATAAACTGCATCTCGATGGTGATTTTCCCCTCCCCCTTGCATTCCTCACATCGCCCGCCTTCGGCATTGAAAGAGAAATAGGCCGGGGTAAAGCCCATTTGCTTGGCACCTTGCTGGGCGGCAAACAATGCCCTTATCTCATCGTATGCCTTGAGGTATGTGGCCGGATTGGAACGCGAAGACTTGCCAATCGGGTTCTGGTCGACGAATTCCACTCCGCCAATCCGCTTCACATCCCCTGCAAGTCTCTGGAACGCGCCGGGCGCGTCAGAGGCAAGTCCCAACTGGCGCAGCAGGGCGCGGTAGAGCACATCCCTGACAAGCGTCGACTTGCCGGAGCCGCTAACTCCGGTCACCACAGTCAGGACTCCAAGGGGAAATTTCACATCGATGTTTTTGAGGTTATGCTCCCTGGCACCACACACCTCTATATAACTGCTCCATTTACGCCGCTGGCCGGGCACAGGTATCTTCATCTCGCCCGTGAGATATTTGGCCGTGTAGCTCTCGGACGCCGAAGGCAAATCAGCGAGAGTTCCCTCAAACACTATCTCACCCCCGAGCCGGCCTGCCTTTGGGCCAACATCTATGATCCAGTCGGCAGCCTCCATTATTTCCTCGTCATGCTCGACGACCACCACCGTGTTGCCAAGCTCACGCAGCG
This sequence comes from uncultured Bacteroidales bacterium, assembly GCA_958418815.1. GTDB lineage: Bacteria > Bacteroidota > Bacteroidia > Bacteroidales > Muribaculaceae > UBA7173. The sequence continues at coordinate 1,391 of CATZGB010000071.1, forward strand.
AACGCAACACCCCGATCAATTTGGCGGTATCACGCGAATGAAGTCCGATGCTCGGCTCGTCGAGGATATACAGCGAACCAATCAAAGAAGAGCCAAGCGATGTCGCGAGATTTATGCGCTGGCTCTCCCCTCCGGAAAGAGTAGAGGACAGGCGGTCGAGGGTCAGGTATTCAAGCCCCACATCGACAAGGAAGCCAAGGCGGCTGTTTATCTCGGCGAGAAGCCTCTTAGCTACCGCCGCGTCATGGCTTCCCAGCTGCAGATTGCCAAACCAGTCACGCAACTCTGATATCGGCATGCCCACAAGTTCGGCAATCCCCTTTCCTCCGACTTTGACGTAAGTGGCCTCCTTGCGCAGACGGCCTCCGTGACATTCCGGACACAAGGTCTTGCCCCTGTAACGTGACATCATTACACGATACTGGATTTTATACTGGTTCTCCTCCACCATCTTGAAGAAGCCGTCTATCCCTTTAAAGCCCCCCACGCCATGCCACAACTGGTCTTTCTCAAACTGAGACAGATCCGCATAGGGTTTGTGGACAGGAAATCCGACCTGCGACGCGGCGTGGATGAAATCCCTTTTCCACTGGCTCATCTTCTCCCCTTTCCAACATTCGACCGCACCCTCGAACACCGACATGGCCGGATTAGGGATTACCAGACGCTCGTCAATGCCAAGGCATTTTCCGAACCCCTCGCAACAAGGACATGCTCCGTAAGGGTTGTTGAAGTTGAACAACATATCGGAAGGCTCGATGAATTTTATGCCATCCGCCTCGAAACGCTTGGAGAACTCATGGCGATGGAGGCCATCTGCACCCCATGCCACAAGCACTATGGCGTCGTCTCCCTCAAAAAAAGCGGTTTCCGCCGAGTCTGCAAGCCGCGAAAGCTCATCGGCATCATCGCTGACAGCCATTCGGTCAATGAGCAGCTCATATCCGTCGTCGACCGCCGGAACTCCCCCCGACGCGAGCAACTCGTCGAACCCATAAAACTTGCCGTCGCGGTAGAGCCTTGAATACCCCCCCTTGGAAAGAATCTCCAGATGAGCGGCGAGGTCGCGGCCCTCCGGCACCCTAAGAGGCGCCACTACCGCTATGCGGGTACCGGCCGGATACGCCGTAGCCGCGGCTATCACGTCAGCGACCGAATGCTTCTTCACCTCAAGTCCAGAAACCGGGGAATAGGTATGCCCCACCCTGCCGAAAAGAAGGCGGATATAATCATATATCTCCGTGGATGTGCCAACGGTACTCCTCGGATTTCGGGTGTTGACCTTCTGCTCTATGGCAATGGCGGGGGGGAGCCCGCGGATAAAATCCGCCTCAGGCTTTGGCATCTTGCCAAGAAACTGACGCGCATAGGCCGACAGACTCTCGACATAGCGCCGCTGCCCCTCGGCATACAGGGTGTCGAACGCCAGTGACGATTTACCCGAGCCGCTAAGCCCGGTTATCACCACAAGCTTGCCCCTCGGAACCGTGACATCCACATTCTTTAGATTGTTGACCTTTGCCCCTTTCACAACGATGTCATCAGAGTCGGCAGTCATATTTGCCATATCCTTGTCTGTTTCCCTATATATAATATGTGTATTGTCCTTTTTGCCCATATCTTGATCTTTGAAGACAGCCCCTGGCACACCTCGGCGCGGACGGCCATCTCACAAAGATACGGAATTATCTCCGGATTTCATAAGCCCGAACAAGTCATTATGAAAATTTCACAATACCTGGCCCATCCGCATTGGAAAACAATGTGTATTTCTCGCATAATTGTCTCATAAAATCCCGACAGGGAAATAAACCATCTCATCAAAGAGTTGTTATAATAGTAACAGAAAACGAAATACAGAATCCTAAACTTCTTAATGACCATTTCACTTATGAAGAATTTAGACATCATCCTCGCCGTCATCGGCGGCGCGGTCGCCGGAGCGGCCGTCGGACTCCTCTTCGCCCCCAAAAAAGGTTCAGACCTGCGTGACGACATCGCCGACTATCTGAAGTTGAAAGGCATCAACCTGAAAAAGGAAAAGCTCGAAGAACTCGTAGAGGAAATCGAAGCCGAAGTCGTGAAGAAATGACAACTTGAGAATCGTACAAACAACTAAAAAACATACAAGATGAGAGCAACAAACCTGCTTGCCGCATTCCTTGGCGGCGCAATCGTGGGAGCCGGAGCAGCACTGCTGTTCGCTCCTGAAAAGGGCGAAGACCTGCGCGGACAAATCAAGACCCTCCTCAAGAAATACGGTGTGTGCAAATGCTCACGCGCCGAAGAGCTCGAGGAAATCGTGGATCAGATCGCCGCCGAAATCAACGAAGCTAAAAAATGACACGACCATAGCGTAAACACGCCAACGGCGCCGGCCTCCCCCTATCCGCGGGCAGCCCGCGCCGTTGCCGGTTGGCCACACTGCCGCTCAAAGGGGCAGACACCTGTCCGTTTCAACTACCCACAAGCCCGAGTTCAAACCATCTCACCACAACAGAATGCTTAATTCATCAAACCAGGAGGCACGCGCGGAAAACAGCAAGTTCAACGCGCTCAAATCATCATTCAGACGACTCATCAGCCTATACATCGAGAGCGCCAAACTCACAGTGGCTGAAAAACTCACACTGCTGCTGTCAGCCGCCGTGTTGTTCATAATCGCATTCATGCTGGTGACAATAGCCGTCGCTTTTGGCGCGGTCGCCCTGTTACAGCTCCTCCAGCTGGCGCTCTCCCCCATCGCGGCAGCCTCAATCCTCGCCGGATTCTTCCTGCTCCTCGCAGTATTGATATTCCTGCTCCGCAAGCCACTGATAATCAACCCTACAGCCCGATTTATGAGCAAGCTCATAATGGACATCGGCAAAGACCGCATCAAATATTGACCCCCTCATCCATATCAACGACAATGAAAACCTCAGGCACTCCCAAGCACAAACACAACGGCCACCACGAATCCCCGGCGCTTACCCTCGAAGAAATAAGGATGAAACAGATGGTCAACTCAATGAAAATCAAGATTGAGCAGCAGAGGCTGCTGACCGCGGTGCTGCCCGGAGCGACCCCGGTCGAGACCGCCGTGACATCAAACATCTACCGCTTCGAGACCCTTATGCAATACGCCACTCTGGCCATAACCACATTCCGCATGGCCAAAAAGGCCGTCGACTTTTTCAAGAGTTTCAGAAAATAATCGTAATTTTGCGGGCAAAACAGACCGCAAGATGAACGACTACATTGAACTCCGAGTAAACATCACCCCCTGCGACGAAACTGCCACCGACATCCTCGCGGCGATGCTGGCCGACGGCGGATACGAGAGTTTTGTCCCAGACTCAACCGGCTTGACCGCTTATATATCCGCCAGACAGTTCGACAGCAAGACTACTGAAGAGATTCTCGCCGATTTCCCCTTGCCCGGCCGCAAGCTGTCAACCAGCGCCAACACCATAGAGGGAGAAGACTGGAACAGCGAATGGGAAAAACATTATTTCCAGCCAATCGTGGTCGCCGACCAATGCGTCATCCACAGCTCGTTCCACAAAGACATACCTGCCTGCCCATATGACATCGTCATAGACCCGAAAATGGCATTCGGGACTGGCCATCACGCCACCACATCCCTGATAATAGAGCAACTGCTGGCCATGTCCCTCGAAGGCAAAAACGTAATCGACATGGGCACCGGCACAGGCATCCTCGCCATACTCGCCGCAATGCGAGGAGCCGCAGCCGTCACAGGCATCGAAATCGACCCAGCCGCCGAGGCCAATGCCCGCGAGAACATAGTCACCAATCATCATCCGGAAATCACAATCCGCCTTGGCGACGCGTCGCTCCTCCCCTCTTGCGACCCAGCAGACCTGTTCATCGCCAATATCAACCGCAACATAATAACCAACGACATCGCGGAATACGCCAAGGCCCTGAAAACGGGGGGCACAATGCTTCTCAGCGGATTCTACGAAGAAGACATTCCGGTCATACTGAAAGCCGCCGCCCCTCTCGGACTGGCAGAGACAAGCCACACGGTAAAAGGCGACAACTGGACCTGCCTGCGCCTTGTCAAGAACTCATGAGCAGACCATTCACCACACATTCACCGATGAAAAAAGCCATACTGACCTCCTCGCTCATAGCCGCGGCCACATCAAGCCTATTTGCCTCCAGCCCCGACACATCCGCCAAAGACTCGGTATTGTTCATAATCCCCCAGGAAAGCCTCGCCGCCGAGGCCAAAGTAGACAAAGAGTCCACCCTCGGACATTTCACCTGGGGAGCCGACATCGGCAGCTCTGTCGACCTCACGGCCAACGACATGACCTCGGTCAACCTCACCGGCTACTTCGGCTACAAAAATAGATGGTTCAGGCTCCTTGGCGTGGGAGCGGCCATACACACCATGCTCGGCAACGCCTCTCGCTGCTATCCGGTGTACGCGATTGCCCGCACATCATTCAGCTCACAGCCCCAGCTGTGCTTCCTCGACATTAGGGGAGGCGTATCTTTCAACAACATCCTCAATTACCCCTCACAGACCGATTTCTACGGCTCACTCGGAATAGGCATAACGCTTGCCAGAGGGAAAAAATTCTCATCCCACATAATTGTCTCATACAGCTATATGCCCACGCGCCCATTCACAGTTCAGACCGAAGTCCCTGTGACAGACTCTCCCGGTGAAGTATTTGAGGGGGATCCAGTCCAGACCACTGTCATTGAATCCCGGGTGTCTTTACCTGACCTGCATTTCGCATCCATCCGTATTGGATGCGCATTCTGACATATAACACTGATTCTCAATTGATTCACAACACAACGGGCTACATATTAACTCTTTTTAACACAAATATCCTGTCAAATAATTTGCCAGTTCAAAAATAGTCCGTACCTTTGCACACGTCAAAGGAAAACAACAATCCTTGACCTCAATAAAATTGAGCAAGATGTATCGCGGGATGGAGCAGTGGTAGCTCGTTGGGCTCATAACCCAAAGGTCGGAGGTTCGAGTCCTCCTCCCGCCACCAGTAAAGAAGATAACTCGCTGACTCCAGCGGGTTATTTTTTTTATCACTACGTACCACATCCTAAAATCATACCGCCATGGACTTCTACCATCCGACTGATTGGGGAGCAGCGATCCGGCAAACCGACCAGCGCCACAAGGCTCCATGACGGCAGAGCAGATTTCAGGACTGGCAGACAAAGTCATGTCAAAAGCCCTTAAGATGCAAATCGGGGGTCAGCTGCAAAACCCGGTTGAAATGTTAAAAAACTACGCGAGTGTAAAATT
>CATZGB010000072.1 GCA_958418815.1 uncultured Bacteroidales bacterium
AAAGTTCGCAACCAAAAACGCTTTGATAAAGTCGGCCTATTTCGGACGGATACCCTCTTTCGTTTGGCGGGTCGGGGAAATTTTCGTAACTTTGTGGCCATATTTCATCCATTTCAATGATAGCTGTCAACAATTTAGGCATACAATTCGGTAAAAGAGTATTGTTTCAGGATGTCAACCTGAAATTCACCCCCGGCAACTGCTATGGTATCATCGGAGCCAACGGCGCGGGGAAGTCGACACTTATGAGAATCCTTTCGGACCAGCTCTCGCCGACCCACGGCTCGGTGTCGATGGGACCGGGCGAGCGCATGAGCGTGCTTGAGCAGGACCACTTCAAGTTTGACGACTGCACGGTCATGAACACCGTGCTGCAGGGACACACCGTCCTCTGGGACATCATGTCGGAAAAGGACACCCTTTACGCCAAGCCAGATTTCTCTGACGCAGACGGCATCCGCGCCTCAGAGCTTGAGGAGCGTTTCGCCGAGCTTGAGGGCTGGAACGCCGAGAGCGACGCGGCCGCCCTGCTGAGCGGACTCGGCATCAAGGAGGACCGCCACCACATGCTGATGCGCGACCTCTCGGGTAACGAGAAGGTGCGCGTGCTGCTGGCGAAGGCCCTTTTCGGCAATCCCGACAACCTGCTGCTCGACGAGCCCACCAACGACCTCGACCTTGAGACTGTCGCATGGCTCGAAGATTACCTCTCCAAGTTTGAGAACACGGTGCTGGTGGTGAGCCATGACCGTCACTTCCTCGACTCGGTCTGCACCCACACCCTCGACATAGACTACAACAGGGTGACCCTCTTCGCCGGAAACTATTCTTTCTGGTATGAGTCTTCGCAGCTCGCCCTGCGTCAGCAGCAGCAGCAGAACAAGAAGGCAGAGGAGAAGCGCAAGGAGCTCCTGGAGTTCATCCAGCGTTTCTCGGCCAATGTCGCCAAGTCAAAACAGACTACCTCCCGCAAGAAGATGCTCGAGAAACTCAACATCGAGGAAATCCAGCCCTCGTCGCGCCGTTATCCGGGTATCATCTTCACCCCTGAGCGCGAGGTCGGCAACAAGATCCTTGAGGTTCACGGCCTCGGGGCGTCTGTCGACGGCGAGGTGCTTTTCAAGGATGTCAACTTCCAGATTGAGAAGGGCGACAAGGTGGCCTTCCTGAGCCACGACCCTCGCGCCATGACGGCCCTGTTTGAAATCGTCATGGGCAACCGCAAGGCTGACGAGGGCACTTACGACTGGGGCCAGACCATCACCACGGCATATCTGCCGCTTGACAACTCCCAGTTCTTCAACACCGACATGAACCTCGTCGACTGGCTCTGCCAGTTCTCCGACGATTCATCGGAGATTTACCTCAAAGGCTTCCTCGGCAAGATGCTTTTCTCGGGCGAGGAGGTGCTGAAGAAAGCGTCGGTGCTTTCCGGAGGGGAGAAGATGCGCTGCATGATCTCCAAGATGATGCTCCGCAACGCCAACACCATGGTGCTTGATTCCCCCACCAACCATCTCGACCTGGAGTCTATACAGGCGTTCAACAACACGCTCCAGGCATTCAAGGGAGTGGTGTTGATGTCGAGCCATGACCACGAGTTCATCCAGACCGTCTGCAACCGCATCATAGAGTTGACTCCCAACGGCATCATCGACAAGATGATGGACTACGACGACTATATAACAGATGAGAAAGTGGCCGCCGTCCGCGAGCGTCTCTATGCCAAGGCCTGACCGCGGCCATATATCTCAGTCAGATACCTTAAACTCTAAAAGTCACCCGATATGGTAAAGCATATAGTGATGTTCAAACTCTCGGGCACACCCGCCGAAAGGCTTGAGGTGGCCTCGGCCTTTCGTGACGCGCTGCTCCGTCTCCCCGGCGAAATCGACGTGCTGGAGTCGATGGAGGTTGGTCTCAACCAGAATCCCGCCGAGGAGTGGGATGTGGTGCTGACCGCCGTTGTCCCCACCATGGCCGACGTGGAGGTCTACGCCAAGCACCCCGCCCATGTCGCCGCCGCCTCGCTGCTGGCGGGACACAAGGAGGCGCGAGGTTGCGTCGACTACGAATTTTAAGACCATTCAGAAACATTCTACAATAAGCTAAATATGGTTCAATTCTTCAAGAAGGGTCAGACAACCTTCTTCGCCGTCGAGACCGACCACAAGCTCTCCCCGGCGGAATCAGAGAAACTTGCGTGGGCGTTCTCAGGGGCCAAGGCCCTTTCGGCCACCTCAGTTAAAGGCCGTTTCGTGGGCCCGCGCCGCGAGATGATCACCCCCTGGAGCACCAATGCCGTCGAGATCACCCAGAACATGGGGCTTTCGGGCATCTCCCGCATCGAGCAGTTCGAGCGTGTCGCCGAGGGGGAGGAGCCGGTGTATGACCGCATGCTCTCGCGCCTCTACGACGGCCTCAACTCCAAGGTGTTTGCCGTCGACCGCAAGCCTGACCCTATTGTGAGAATCGATGACATACATGAATACAACCTGCGCGAAGGTCTCGCCCTCAGCCCCGACGAAGAGGCTTACCTCGAGTCGCTCGCTTCGAAGCTCGGCCGTCCGCTGACCGATTCAGAGGTGTTCGGATTTTCCCAGGTCAACTCCGAGCATTGCCGCCACAAGATTTTCAACGGCACATTCGTGATTGACGGCCAGGAGAAGCCTATGTCGCTTTTCAAGCTCATCAAGAAGACCTCACAGGAGAACCCCAACGGCCTGGTGTCGGCCTACAAAGACAATGTGGCCTTCCTCGAGGGCCCCAAGGTCGACCAGTTCTATCCGGTCAATCCCGACCGCCCCGACTATTTCGAGGTGAAGGATGTGAAGACCGTCATCTCGCTCAAGGCCGAGACCCACAACTTCCCGACGACTGTCGAGCCGTTCAACGGGGCCGCCACCGGCACCGGCGGTGAGATCCGCGACCGTCTTGGCGGCGGAAAGGCCTCGCTGCCTATCGCCGGAACCGCAGTCTATATGACCTCTTACCCGCGCCTCAGCCCCGAACACCGCTGGGAGCTGATGATGAATCCCCGCGTATGGCTCTACCAGACCCCGGCTGAGATTCTCATCAAGGCTTCAAACGGAGCGTCTGACTTCGGCAACAAGTTCGGCCAGCCCCTGATCTGTGGCTCTCTGCTGACTTTCGAGCATGAGGAGAACGACCGCAAGTATGCCTACGACAAGGTCATCATGCTTGCCGGAGGTGTGGGCTACGCAGCCAAGAAGGATGCCATCAAGGGCACACCCGTGGCCGGTGAGAAGGTCGTGGTGATGGGTGGTGACAACTACCGTATCGGCATGGGAGGCGGCGCTGTCTCCTCTGTCGAGACCGGCCAGTATGACAACTCCATCGAGCTTAACGCCGTGCAGCGCGCCAACCCCGAGATGCAGAAGCGCGTTGCCAACGTCATCCGCGCCCTCGCCGAGAGCGACTCCAATCCCGTCGTGTCAATCCATGACCACGGTGCCGGCGGTCATCTCAACGCCCTCTCCGAGCTTGTCGAGGCCACCGGCGGCCGCATCGACATCGATGCCCTCCCTGTCGGCGACCCGACCCTTTCGGCCAAGGAGATTGTCGGCAACGAGAGCCAGGAGCGTATGGGCCTCGTCATCAAGGCCGAGGACATCCCCTATGTGGAGCGTGTCGCCCAGCGCGAGCGTGCCCCGATGTATGTTGTCGGCGAGACCACCGGCGACGACCGTTTCGTCTTCTCCGACAGCAAGGGGGTGAAGCCCATCGACCTGGAGATGGCCGACATGTTTGGCAACTCCCCCAAGACCGTGATGACCGACTCCACCGTCGACATGGTCTACCAGGAGCCTGAGTATGACGAGGCCAACCTCCTCCAGTATGTCGAGGATGTGCTGTCGCTCGAGGCTGTGGCCTGCAAAGACTGGCTGACCAACAAGGTTGACCGCTCGGTGACCGGCAAGGTCGCCCGCCAGCAGTGTCAGGGCGAGCTGCAGCTGCCCCTGAGCGACTGCGGCGTGGTAGCCCTCGACTACACCGGCAAGTCGGGTATCGCGACATCTATCGGCCATGCGCCCCAGGTGGCCCTGGCCGACTCCGCCAAAGGCTCGGTGATGGCTGTCGCCGAGGCGCTGACCAACATCGTTGGTGCCCAGCTCGACAAGGGGCTGAAGAGTGTCTCGCTCTCGGCCAACTGGATGTGGCCCTGCAAGAACGCCGGAGAGGATGCCGCCCTTTACAAGGCTGTGGAGGCATGCTCTGACTTCGCCTGCGCCCTCGGCATCAACATCCCCACCGGAAAGGACTCCCTGTCGATGACCCAGAAATATGGCGAGGACAAGGTGTTTGCCCCCGGCACCGTCATCATATCAGCCGCCGGCCAGACCGGCGATGTGCGCCGCACAGTGAGCCCGGTGCTGAAAAACAAAAAGAACACTCTGCTCTATTATATCGACTTCTCCTCCGACGCGCTGCGTCTTGGCGGCTCGGCGTTTGCCCAGGCCCTCAACCGCATCGGTTCGGACGCTCCGACGGTGAAAGACCCGGCTCGTTTCGCGGCTGCTTTCGACGCCGTGCAGAAGCTGGTCAAGGGGCGCAAGCTGCTGGCCATGCATGATGTCTCGGCCGGAGGTCTGGTGACCGCCATGCTCGAGATGCTGTTTGCCAACACCACTGGTGGCCTTGAGTTCACCACTGCCGGATTCCTGCAGAACGGCGAGACCGACCTTGTCAAGATTCTCTTCGCCGAGAATCCCGCCGTGCTCGTCCAGTTTGAGGAGTCGAAGAAGGACTCTGTGGAGAAGATTCTCACCGATGCCGGTGTGAAACATTTCCTCGTCGGAAAGCCCTCTGACGAGCGTGTGCTGCTTGTCGAGCATTACGGCGAGGAGCGTCTGCTGGGCATCGACCACCTGCGCGACCGCTGGTTTGAGCCTTCCTACCTGCTCGACCGTATCCAGAGCGGCACGGATTGCGCCGCCCTCCGCTTCGAGAACTACAAGAAGCAGCCTCTGCGCTACGCGATTCCCGCAGCCTTTGACGGTTCGCTCGCTTCGCGCGGTCTGGCTTACCGCCGCGACGGCAAGACAGGGGTGCGCGCCGCCATCATCCGTGAGAAGGGTGTCAATGGCGACCGCGAGATGGCTTACTCGCTTTATCTCGCCGGTTTCGACGTGAAGGATGTGCATATGACCGACCTCATGAGTGGCCGCGAGACCCTCGAGGATGTCAACATGATAGTGTTCTGCGGCGGATTCTCCAACTCCGACGTGCTTGGCTCGGCCAAGGGCTGGGCTTCGGGATTCCTTTGGAATGACACCGCAAAGGCTACCCTCAAGAAGTTCTATGACCGCGAGGACACCCTTTCGCTGGGTATCTGCAACGGTTGCCAGCTGATGGTCGAGCTTGGCCTGATTCCTTCGGCAGGCAAGGGTCGCCCGACGATGGAGCACAATGTCAGTCACAAGTTTGAGTCGCAGTTCCTCGGCCTGACCATCCCGAAGAACAATTCGGTGATGCTCGGCTCGCTCTCAGGCATGAAGCTGGGTATCTGGGTGGCCCACGGCGAGGGTCGTTTCAACCTCCCCGGTTCGCTGAAGGATTACAATATCGCGGCGAAATACAACTACTCCGCATATCCTGCCAATCCCAATGGCAGCCGTGGTGCCGTGGCCGCGATAGCTTCGCCTGATGGTCGCCACCTGGCTATGATGCCTCACCTCGAGAGGGCTATCTTCCCCTGGCAGTGTGGGTTCTATCCTTACAATCGCCGCAACAATGAGGTGACTCCCTGGATTGACGCGTTTGTCAATGCCCGTAAGTGGGTCGAGGAGAAGATTCGCTGATTCTTTTGTGGATTTGTCAGAGGGGAGCTGATTGGTTTCTCCTCTGGACTGTATAAGGGTCGCTTCGCGATGTTTTGCCGGGAATTGTTTTCCGGTGGAAGTCGCGAGGCGATTTTTTTCTTTTCTTTTTTGGTTATTGGATTCCTGTTTTTGGTATCCGTCCGAAATAGGCCGACTTTATCAAAGCGTTTTTGGTTGCGAACTTTG
>CATZGB010000073.1 GCA_958418815.1 uncultured Bacteroidales bacterium
CTAATGCCGACTTGAAAATCTATAATCAAGTCGGCTTTTTTCGGACGGATACGTTGAGCCTCGATGATCTCTTATTATTGGTGCCTGGAATCATCCAAGAGAAGTATCGCAGGAATCATGTCCCTATGTGTTTACTCTCCTATCGTTTCAGGTGAAATTCCATATTCGGCAATGATTCTCTCCACATCTTTTTTAAGTTCGGGAATATGGCGTATAACCAAACTCCACAGAAATTCAGGTTTTACAGAGTCATAACCATGTATAATGCGGTTACGTGTGTCAATCACCGCTTTTGCATTTGGCAGAGGAAAATCACGCTGGATTTTCAGAATACGGTTTATGGCTTCTCCCATTATCTCCGCTTTTCTCTCAACAGCGCTTCTGCGTAAATAGTCCTTTTCAAAGACTTCGTAACGCATAGGATAATCAACAAAATAACTTTCGACTTCCTCTATGGCCCGCTTGACATCATAGATGTAAACGGCTATATAATCATCCATATATCAACTGTTTTTTCTTATCAACCAACGCCTTGAAGATTGGATTGAGGTTCTTTCCATATTCAATCAAGTCCACCTTACGATTAAACAACTGCTCCAATGAATACTTAAAGTCGAAGTAGTTGCCGACATAATCAAACGTGTCGTGGTCTATCGGCTCAAAATCGACAAGCAAATCCACATCACTTTGGTCATTGAATCTATCAGTGAGGATAGAGCCAAAGACCGCCAAAGTCTTGACCTTGTGCTTCCGGCACAAGTCCAATATTCGTTGCAGATTCAGTTCAATCAGTTTCATATAGGCAAATATAGCGATTATTTCTGGTATCTAAACACTTGAATCTGAAAAATCGCTGAAAATTAGATATTCAGGTCAGCCCCCGGCTATCAACTGGCATATTTCGCGACATGGGGCAATTATTTCCGTCAAAAAGCTGGCATTTGTCTATTTTTTAGCTAAATTTGCGAGGGAGGCACGCCAGACTTGTGACACCACGGGCCTCCACGCCAGTCAATCCATACAGGGTCGCCACCGACTTCGCTGACACTACTAATCATATATCACTTATGCGCAAACTGTTATCATCTGTCTTGGCCGTTTTGGCACTGCCGCTGTGCGGCACGTCGTCCATCAGTCCCACACCGTCGCGGGAAGGCCCCCCTCTGGAGAAAAACAACATCACGGGAAGCAACCTCAGGGAGATACTCCCCGGCCAGTCGCGCGGGCTGCGCGCGGCCAGGGCCGCCGCCACCCTCCCGGTCTCTTTCCCCCTGCTGACCCAGGAGGAGTTTGACGCCTGCCAGACCATCGACGGCAATGGCGACGGCAAGACCTGGAAGTTTGAGAAAGGGTATCCCGACGGGGCGGCATGCTACGAGGGAATCGGGGTCAGCGGCGCCGCCGACGATTACCTTGTGCTCGGCCCTGTGGCGTTCAACGCCCCATCGGGCAACTACTCCCTGTCGCTGGAGGCCAAGCAGACTGCGCGTCCCGAGACATTCGAGATATGCCTCTCGCCGACCGGCACCGCCGCCGACGCTACCAGCGTGTACAGCTGCACGGATGTGCCCAACCTCAACTACGGGGTGCTGACCGGCGAGTTCTCCATAGCCCCCGGGGAATATTATGTGATGGTCCACTGCAACTCCCCCGAGTGGGGCATCTCGCTCTATGTCCGCAACATCCTCATCGAGGCGGCCGCTTCGGAAAGCTTCACTGTGCCGTTTGAGATGACACCCCTGGCCTCCGAGAGCCGCTTTTTCAGCTTCATAGACGCAAACAAGGATGGCAAGACCTGGCAGTATGACCCGGCCAACGAGGGCATGACCTATGAATACAGCCTTACGATGGATGCCGACGACTACCTCCTCTTCCCTGAAATCGACATCCCCGAGGCAGGCAACTACAAGTTCTCCTTCGATGCCCGATGCTGGGGCACCGGGGAGTCGATGGAGGTGTTGTTCGGCCAGGGAGAAGACCCCACACAGCTGGCCGAGGTGTTCGCCGACCCGGAGGTCGGCACCGAGACCTACCGCCGCGAGGTGGTGGTCGCCGTCAGCCAGCCCGGCCTGTATCGTCCGGCCCTCCACTGCTCCTCCCCGGCCAACCGCCACAAGCTGCTCGTCAGGAACTTCCGCCTTGAGGCCACCGACGAGCCTGCGGCCCGCCATCTCCCGGTTGATTTCACCGACACATTCACGTTGGCCGACGGGCAGACGGCGTTCACCCCCTCATTCATCCTCCCCGACAACTCACAGGTGAGAATCACGATGGAGGTCAAGGGGGAGGCTGTGGCCATCTCCATGGGCAACGCCCCGGCCGATGCATCGCTACGCCATCTCTTCACCGTAGACCGGGCCGACGAGTTCGTCACGGTGAGCCGTGTGGTCAGCGTGTCGCGCGGCGGCATCCGCTACCTCGGCCTCTCCTCCGAGGGTGACGCGCAGGTGCGCGGCATCTCCCTGCAGCTCGTCAGCGAGGGGGATGTCTACTCCCTCCCCTTCTCGATGCAGCCCACCGCCGAGGAATACAACGAGTTCCAGGCCGTCAACGCCAACGGTGATGACGGGGTGTGGAGCTACTACGAGCCGTTTGGGGCCGTGCGCTACAACTTCTCGGTCGACAACGACGCTGACGACTGGCTGATACTCCCCCCGGTCAACATCACCTCGCTGCACGACATGGTGCGCTTCGCCTTCAACGTGCGCGGCATGGGTGAAAGCCCCAAGTTCACCGAGACCTACGAGATCTGGGAGGGTGAGACCCCCGACCCCGCGTCGATGCGCAAGCTCTATGCCTCCCCTGAAATCCGCAACGAGGCGTTCACTCCGATGGAGATGGCATTCGCCCCCGTCCACACCGGCACCACCTACCTTGCCGTGCGCGCCACATCGAAGAAAAACGCCTTCCACCTCTTCCTGCGCGACTTCACGGTGGAGACCGACGGCCGCCAGACCACAGTGCCCATGGCCGTGTCAGACCTCGCCGCCACCGCCGCCCCGATGGGCAGCGAGAAGGCCATAGTCACCTTCACGATGCCCTCCATGAGCGAGGCCGGAGAACCGCTCGACTCCGAGACCCCGCTGGAGGCCCGTGTGACCACCGCGCAGGACACCAGGCAGGTCACCGCAATGCCCGGCGAGGCTGTCTCCACCGAGATTCTCAATGGCCAGGGATATGGCACCGTCAACGTGACGGTCAGCAACGCCGCCGGCACATCCAACCCCGCCGCCGTCAGGGTCTACACCGGCCAGGATGTCCCCTCACCCGTCACCGGACTGACAGCCACATGCAGCGAGGACAACCTGACGATGACCATCAGCTGGACCCAGACCTCAGAGGGGGCCAACGGAGGATATGCCGACCCCGCGCAGATGACCTACATAATTCGCCACTCATCGGGAGGGGGCTCATACACCCGCGTGGGCCAGACCGAGGGGATATGTGAGTACAGCTACACCATCCCCGCCTCATACCCCCTGGCCATGCACTATCTCTCCGTCACCCCGACCAACGTCGCCGGCGAGTGCGCCACCCCCGTCGGGAAAGGGATAATGCTCGGCAAGCCATATGAGATACCCGCCATGGAGGAATTCGCCAACGGGGAAATCACCCTGCAGCCCCTTGCCATGGACAAGCCCGACGCGAGCTACACCCTCGACTGGTATTTCGAGAACCCCGCCGAAGCCCTTCCCGAGGCCGCCAATGAGTCGGGCAAGGCGCTGATAGCGTTCACCCAGGAGGAGGGCGCGGCCCGTGGCTCGCTCCACCTGCCAAAATTCTCGACCGTCACCGACGACGGCGCGCGGTTGGTGCTGCGCCTCTACAACCATCCCCATTGCGCCACCACCGAGGTTAGCGCCATGACCTTCGGCGGCCCGGTGGCCATAGCCACGATCCCGCCCGCCGAGACCGCCGGATGGCAGACCTGCTCCCTCCCCCTGCCCGCCTCGCTGATGGGTCTCGAATGGATAGAGCCTGTGATAGATTTCGGCTTCACCGGGGCTTTCGACGATGAGATCTGGATGCTCGACGCATACGGCATGGAGCATTATTTCGACCGCGAGCTGACCCTGCGCGAGATGGCCACGCACCAGTCGATGGTGGCCCAGAAAGAGACCACCTGGAGATTCCTCGCATCAAACTATGGCCGCGAGGAGCTGACATTCACTGTGCCCGAACTCAATTTCACCACCCTCGACGGGGATGTGATGTCATTCCCCGAGGCTGTGTCGCCAGGCCGCGAACTGACCCTCGCGCCCACAGAGACCGTCGAACTCACCTACAAGGTAATCCTCGACGCCGGAATGGAGGGCCCGCTATACTACGACCTGACCGTCGCTGTAGACAATGACAACGACCCCGACAACAACACCGCCTTCGGCGAGACCGAGCTGACGGTGCAGTATGAGTATGTGATCCGCAACCTGCGCGCCGAGCGCGACGGGGAGTCGGCCACTGTCAACCTCTCCTGGTCGGCCCCGCGCACCGACAGCGGGCTGCTCAACTGCGAGGGGCTTACCCCATGGGACTACAGCGGTTCGCTGGGACTCTTCACCAATGTCGACCTCGACGGCGAGCGTGTCATCGGATTCTCGGGCCGCACATTCCCCGGAATGGGACTCCCCAAAGCGTGGCAGGTATGGGACTACGCCGACGCCGGATTTGAATACATCTATGCCGGCTACCTGCTGTCGGCCCGTTCGCTGATTGTGTTCTCCCCGTTTGACTACAATGCCACCGCCGACGACTGGCTGATTTCACCCGAGGTCAAGGGTGGCAGCAAGGTGAGCTTCTATGTGCGTCCGCTGCATTACGCCTACGGCCAGGAGAAACTCGAGCTTTACGCCTCGTCGACAGGCGACGCTGTGGAAGACTTCACCCTCGTCTCGACCTACCTCACCAAGACCGGAGAGGCCGACAAGACCCCTTACTGGGAGGAGGTGGAGTTTGACCTCCCCGCCGACGCACGTTTCTTCGCCATTCGTTACGTCAGCCGCGACATCTTCGGCCTGCAGCTCGACGACATCAGCTACACCCCCGCCCAGGATGACGCGTCGGCGCTCACCTACTCGGTGATTCGCAACGGCGAGACCGTGGCCTCGGGCCTCACCTCAACCCGCTACACCGACGATTTCCCCGGCGACGCGACATATTATGTGGCCGCCGAGAAGAGCTATTCGGGGCTGCATCCCCTCTCCAACCGCGTCGACGTGAACCAGGCATCCGGAATAAGCCAGACCTCCGCCACGGCGGCTGTCAAGGTCACCACCGCGCCCGGACGCGTCATCGTCACCATCCCCGACGGCACCCTGGCCGAGGGCATGGCTACCCTGGCCACACCTGACGGCCGCACAGCCTGCTCGGCCCCGCTGCGCGTCCCCGCCACCCTGCTGCGTGTCCCCGCCGGGGTCTACATCCTGACCCTCCCCGACGGCACCGCCACCAAGCTCCGCGTTCCCTGATCCACTACCCTCTCTCCCCTCTTCCTCCTTCCCCCTCTCCACCCTCCTAATCACCGCGACGGCCTGTGTCAAAATTGACACAGGCCGTCGGCATATATTACGGTGATTATACAATCTTATTCGACAGATATTACGGCGATATACAATCTTATTCGGCAGATATTACGGTGATATACACTCTTATTCAACAGACATTACGGTGATATACAATCTTATTCGGCAGATATTACGGCGATATAAGGGGTTCGCCCACGAATCCGGAGGATTCTTTAACTATTAGCCGGGGGTTGGCGGCCAACAGGCCGGTAACCCCCGGTCACCACGCCAGGCGTGAGATTCTGAAAGAATCTTTTATAGATGTTGCCTTTAGATGGGGTTGTCTATATAAAAGATTCTTTCAGAATCCCACGCCTGATGTCGGCAACCCCGGGTTGCCGCTTGGTCGCCCGCAAGGGGCTCCCGCGCGCCAACCCGGGGCTAATGGTTAATGAATCCTTCGGATTCGCGGATGTGTTCTACATCGGA
>CATZGB010000074.1 GCA_958418815.1 uncultured Bacteroidales bacterium
AAAGTTCGCAACCAAAAACGCTTTGATAAAGTCGGCCTATTTCGGACGGATACTTACAAAACGCTTAAGGCTGGCATTTCCTGGAGCGCGTTCGAGCGGTTTGCCGTACAGGGGATGCAATTCGTTGTCTTCGTGTTCATGGCGAGGGTCCTCTCCCCTACCGACTATGGTCTGGTGGGGATGCTTGCCTTTTTCATCGTCATCTCGCAACTGATTGCCGAGGGGGGCCTGTCGCAAGCCATCATACGCAAGCTTGACCGCAACGAGGCCGACCTGTCGACATCATTTTACGTCAACATCGCGGGCGGCGCGATACTTTACCTGCTGCTCTTCGCCATAGCCCCGCTTGTGTCCGGATTCTATGGTGAACCACGGCTCACGGGATTGCTTCGGGTGATGGCCCTTTGCATACCCATACAGTCATCCCTGGTTGTCCACCGGGCGGTGTTGACTTCCCGGCTCGATTTCAAGACCCAGGCTAAATCAACTTTTGTCGGGACTCTTACATCAGGCTTCGCAGGCATATATATGGCATACAATGGCTATGGCGCGTGGTCAATCGTATGCCTGCAACTCACCAACCAGGTTTTCACAGCCATAACCCTTTGGTTGGTCACCCAATGGCGCCCAAAGTTGCTTTTTTCGGCATACGCTTTCCGACGACTATATGGATTCGGGAGCAAACTGCTGATGAGCAAAGTTGTCGACTGCCTTTACAACAGTTTTTATGTGCTTGCCATCGGCAAAATATTCTCGGCATATGCCCTGGGATGCTACACCAACGCGCGGCAGCTCGGCAGCATGGCTTCCGAGAATCTGACACGTATCGTCAACCGGGCGGCTTTCCCGATGTTTTGCGGCTATCAGAACGACCCTCGCAAATTATGCGAAATGGTTTCTGAATACATACGGCTGTCGATGTTTTTCATTGCCCCGCTCATGTTGGGAATAGCCGCGTTGGCGGTTCCGCTGACCACCGCGCTCATCGGTCACCAATGGCTCTATACCGCCAGGCTTTTGAGAATCCTGTGTCTATACTTCCTCTTCTTCCCGTTGAACTCCATCAATTTCATGATTCTTGAGATATATGGCAAAGGCGGACTCTACCTCAAGCTCCAGATTGCCAATGTCGCGGTAGGTCTTTCTTTGCTTGCCGTCACAATCCCGTTCGGACTGTCGGCTGTCTGTGTCGGACTTTTGGGCGGCACAGCATTGAATTTCGCCATAAACGCCCATCTGTCGGGCCGGCATATTGGCCTTGGCCTGTTAAGGCAATGCCGACTGATATTGCCAACATTGACAATAGCAGCGTTGATGGCGACAGCCGCCTTTTCAGTCCAGTTAGTGGCAGCAGGAGAATGGATACAGGTCGGGCTGGGAATAGCCATTTGCCTGTTGACCTACGGCGGTCTCTCAATGATTTTCCAGACCCGCGTCTGTTCATCTGTATTCAACCTGCTCAAATCACGACACCCTTTGTGCGATGCCCAATCATAACACGACATTACACACCGGACATCGCACACGACTGATACTGGTACAGACGCTGTCTGTAATCCTCGCATCTGCCATATGTGTAAGATGCTCAGGCTTGATAGATATACCGCTGCCCGTCATCACAGCTCTGTCTCTGACAGTGTTGGCGGCATGTATTGAAAAACAAATCACGTTATGCCTCCCACTCGCAAGCCTGGTCATATACTACGGACTCACGCTGATTATGCACCCCGAGCCTGAATTGCCGTTGCGCGCGTCACGTTTCGCCGCTTTCACAATCGGTATGCTCACGTTCTCCCCGCTTCTGACCACTCCCTGGCTACGTCTGGCGAGAGAGCGTATCGGCAAGATGATGTTCTGGATCCTGGCCATAATGGTAGCCGCATCCTTTGCCATCTGGATTTATTGTATGGCCACAGGCCGCCAGATGTCAGACACAACTTTCTTTTATTACGGATTCAAAGGCATTTTCGACAAAGGGATGACATTGTCTCCGATTGCCGGATTTATATCTGTCATCACCCTCCAGAAAGCATTGGCAACCAACAAACCGACACACGCTGCTTACTGGACCATATTCACTGTCGTAAGTATTATCACATGCGTGGCGGCCGGTTCACGTATTGCCACAATAGCGATGATTGCAGCCATAACCATCGAGACCTTATTGATGAGGGACTGCCTCAAAAAACACCTGGCAGGCATCCGATCGAGAATCTTGGCAACCGCCGCAATACTGTCGCTCGCCGCGTTGTCGCCGATGGCCCTCCAGGTGATAGTCCACAAAAATTCCATCGGCAACAGCCATGACTCCATGATATACTCCCGCCAGGAAATCTGGGCAACCCGAATTAAAGAGATATCCTCATCTCCCTTCATCGGAATCGGCTACGCCAACGAATATCCCAGGCCATCCTGGAAAAACGAGCCCGGGAAACTCACCTATCTCGAACCCGGCTCTTCCTGGCTGTCGCTGCTAAGCTATGGCGGCATAATCGGAGCCGCCCTGTTCTGCTGGTTCATGTCTGCCACTGCAAAAAACATATACCGCACACGCCATTCACTACTGACGCCATTGACCATCTCTCTCCTGACATTTTTCCTGGTCGACGGCATCGCCGAAGGATGGCTTCTGTTTGCCGGGGCACTGATGTTCCCCCTGTTCTGGCTGACATGCTCGATACCGTTCAACAAATATATGCAATAAACCAATGGCTGAATCAGAATCCAGACTCCATCCTTATGTCAACCATTTAGGGCTTAAACATCAAATTATCAGACTGGCGTGGAATTTCACCTGGACACTAGGAGCCAGATGGTTACCTCGGTCAATCGGTTCTGGATGGAAACGCTTTTTATTAAGGCTTTTTGGTGCAAAAATTGCCCCGAATGCAGTTATATACAGTTCTACTCGAATATACTATCCAGCAAACCTAACAATGCAACCGTACAGTTGCTTGGCATCAAATGTAGAATGTTATAATGTTGACTCGATTATACTTGGCGAGCATGCTACTGTAAGCCAAGGAGCAATGTTATGTACTGCTTCGCATGATATTTATGATGCTGACAACAGACTGATCACAGCCCCAATAGAGATACAAAAAGACGCATGGA
This sequence comes from uncultured Bacteroidales bacterium, assembly GCA_958418815.1. Classification (GTDB taxonomy): domain Bacteria; phylum Bacteroidota; class Bacteroidia; order Bacteroidales; family Muribaculaceae; genus UBA7173. The sequence continues at coordinate 3,115 of CATZGB010000074.1, forward strand.
TTGGAGCTCGAGCGTTTGTTGGAATGGGCGTCACCATTGGCGAAGGTGCTGTGCTTGGGGCTTGCTCTGCCACATTCAAAAATATTGATTCTTGGACTGTTGCTGGGGGCAACCCCGCAAAACCAATCAAAAAACGAGCAATCCGACATAATTGCAATTGAATCTTAAACATTTATTGTCAAATTATCACAACATATTATGCTTGATTTGACAGTCGTCATATTGACCAAAGACGAGGAAATCCACATCAGACGATGCATCGAGAATGTGTTGCCGATTGCCAAGACTATATATTTGGTAGACAGCTACTCGACAGACAAGACTTTGGATATTGCCGCCACATATCCAAAGGTGAGAATCATTCAGCATAAGTGGGCCAATAATCACGCGTTACAATTCAACTGGGCGCTTGACCAACTGCCGGCTGATACCGGATGGGTGCTGCGGCTTGATGCCGACGAGTATCTGCTTCCTGAGCTGGTTGAGGAGATCCGCCAGAAACTGCCGACCCTTGGAGAGGAGACGTCGGGGGTGGTACTCAACCGCCGCCATATATTCCTCGGCAAATGGATGAAGCGCGGCATCTATCCGGTCAAGTTGCTGCGAATCTTCAGATACGGCAAGGGCAGGTGTGAGCAACGGCTTATGGATGAGCATATACAGCTCACACAGGGAGGAATCGTGGAGTTTGACAACGATTTCTGCGACCACAACCTCAACAACCTGTCGTGGTTCTGCCACAAACATGTCAACTATGCTGTCAGGGAAGCCGCCGACCTGCTTGACATTGAATACAATATCACCGGCGCAGCCCAGACTGACGGCAGCAAGGAGATTTCCCGCCAGGCCCTCGCCAAACGAAACAAGAAGCACAAATACGCGCGTCAACCTCTTTTCTTGCGCTCCGCGGCATATTTCTTTTACCGTTACCTGTTCAAGGGGGCATTCCTCGAAGGTAAAGAGGGCTTCCTGTTTTCATTCATTCAAGGCTGGTGGTACCGCACACTGGTTGATGCCAAAGTGCTGGAAATAAAACGCAAAAGCGGGGGCGACCCGCTGAAAATCAAACAGATTCTGCGCGAAGAATACAACATAGGTTTCTGATATTCACATGACAATGAAGAGCTTCAAAATATCCCTTGTCACAGCGACTTGGAATTCCGCCGCCACCATCGAGGACACACTTCGCAGTGTGGTCAGGCAGACTTACGGCAATGTCGAGCATATCGTTGTTGACGGCGGAAGTTCTGACGGCACTATGGACATCGTCAGGAAATACGCAGACGAATACCGGAGCCGCGGACTTGAGTTGAAATGGGTGTCTGAGCGAGACAATGGCATATACGACGCCATGAACAAAGGCATCGCCCTCGCCTCCGGAGAAGTTGTGGGACTGCTTAATTCCGACGACTTCTTCACCTCACCAACCGTGCTTGAGAGAGTGGCAACCGAGTTCACCGATCCTGAATCCGCCCGCATAGACGCCGTGTATGGCGACATCCATTATGTCAAACCTGGCCGTCTCGACAAATGCGTGAGATATTACTCCTCCAAAGGATTCTCCCGGGAGAAGATGCGCATGGGATTCATGCCCGCTCATCCGTCATTCTATTGCCGCAGGGAGATATACAATCAATACGGTCTCTTTGACATCTCCTTCAAGATAGCCGCCGACTTCGAGCAACTTCTCCGGCTGATATATCTCCACAAAATCAAGACCCGGTATATCCCGGTTGATTTCGTGACGATGCGCACCGGGGGAGCTTCCTCTTCAGGATTCTCGTCACACCGCAGAATATACGCCGAACACCGGCGCGCCTACAAGAAAAACCGTGTAAACTCCAATTTCATGCTTGAGTCGCTACGCTACCTCTACAAAATCGTGGAGGTTTGCAAAGGCAACTTCTCCTGACCACGCTTTGACGTATGGCGACCGAAATAACACTCAGTGAAAACCCTCGACGGCAGGCAAGAATCACAGTCGGCGACGGTGACAACTCCCTGACTTGGACATTCGACGCTCCCGGAATGAGCGACAGAGCATGGCGCCAGCTTATTGCCAATGGTTTCGGCCCAGACCTGCAAGCCGACAGGCTACGGGATGAGGATCGTGAAGCCCACGATTTCCGCGACCGCGTCGCTGCTGTGGTTGCCACCCTCAACGGAGCAGTCGAGACCCTTGAGCGCAACCGAGCTTTCGACAACAGGGAAGAGTCGTTTCTCGACTTCTTCCGGAATCTTGTGACGGAAGATAAGAAAGCCGGCATACCCCCATCACGAATCAACAAATATCTCGCCACCCTCTCCCGTTTCAAAAAATATCTCCAGACTGTCGCGAAAGAGGGGCTACGGCCATCAAACATCTCATCCGACATAATGGCTGATTTCAACGACACTATGGCTGATGAAGGTCTGAAGCCCTCGACCCGCGCTTTCTACAACCGCACTCTGCTGGCTATCTACCAGCGGGCCGTGGCGGCCGGACTGACACCCGACAATGTACCATTCGCGAAAGTCGCGACCCAGTACCGTGTACCTGCCGCCGGCAAACTTCCCCCGAAATAATCACTGACCGACTTCGCTCAGCAAAACCTTATCATAACAGAAGCTCCGCCCCGTTTGCCTGAATCCGGCAAACGGGGCGGAGCCTCTTGTAATGCGTATCCGTCCGAAATAGGCCGACTTTATCAAAGCGTTTTTGGTTGCGAACT
>CATZGB010000075.1 GCA_958418815.1 uncultured Bacteroidales bacterium
CCCGGGTTGGCGCGCGGGAGCCCCTTGCGGGCGACCAAGCGGCAACCCGGGGTCGTCGACATCAGGCGTGGGATTCTGAAAGAATCTTTTATATAGACAACCTCATTTAAAGGCAACATCTATAAAAGATTCTTTCAGAATCTCCCGCCTGGCGTATTTACCGGGGGTTACCGGCCTGTCGGCCGCCAACCCCCGGCTAATAGTTAATGAATCCTACGGATTCGTGGGCGAAGCGCACAGGGGATGCTTCCGGAGATATTTCACCATGATTTCCCTAGGGACACTTCGCTTGGATTCCTTTGGGGACAGACAGAAAAACACTTTTACCGGGCACCGATAGTCTGCTGCATGTCTGAAACGATGTTTCGGAGGGGAATGGAGGAAAATCCACATTCTGTTGATTTATCGTTCATTATGGCTTTCAGGGTGTTGTATGTGCCAAAAAGGCTACAATTTGTTAACGAAAATTAACAAATGGGGGGGGTAAATAGGGGGATTTTTACGAAATTTGCGCCGCAATTTCCAAATAGGACTTCTGTCAATCTAATTTAATCAACAGTTATCTATGAGCAAATGGATGATAACGTTGGCCGCGTCATTATGCGCGGTCAGTCCGCTTTGCGCGCAAGACGGAACCGACATTTCAAACATCTATCCGGGATTTTTTGATGATCCCACTGTTATCGGCTCGCTTGACAAACGCCGCACAATCTATCAGGATCTTTACCAGACAATCGACGGGGTGACCACCCCCGATGGCTTCACCGTCAGGTATCTCTCCAACTCACATGCTTTCACAGGCGACGGATGCTTTGTCAACCGCCTTATCAACAGTGTCGGTGTGGCCAACGCCTATGTCGACATGGAGAATATCGTCGATGACGACCTCACCAATGTGGCTACAATCGCCAAAGGGGTGGCCGCCAAGGTTACAGTCGACCCCCTGGTGACCATCCGCGACTCCCGCAATTATTACGCCAAGGGCACGACAGCCGGTTTCTGTCTGGTTGCCAGCGGTTCATCCACCCTTTCGCTCAGCATTGTGAAGGCCATGGCAATCGGTTTCTACCGCGACGGCCAGCTGATAAAAACCGTCCCTGTAAAGGAGGGACAGGATGCGTCGGGCCTCAACCTCTCGCTCGTAAACATCAGCACTAAGGATGGTGTGATGACCCTCACCGCCGAGGCTCCCGAGATTTTCGACGAAATATCCCTCAATATGGCCGGAGGTGTGCAGCTTGAGGTGACAAGCGACCTGAAGGTTAAATACGCTTTCGCAGGCGCTCCCGCCCGCCACATCATGAACCGCGACTATACCAGGGACAATGTGGAGCATGAAGGAGGCATAACCAAGTACAACCGGCTTACAGGACGCGACCTGTCGCTTGATTACTGCGAGGTTATGGGATCGATTCCTACATCATTAAATAGATATCTTCCTTTTATAGAGGATCCCGAAAAGGGGGCCGTGACAGAGGCCATTCTGGCGATAGGAAGCAAAGGTTCGGCTGAATTCCATGTGGTAGACGGCAATGCTGAAGGGGAAGAGGTTTTCCCTGCCGGCACAGAAGTAGGTTTTGATGTCCGTTCCGTAGGGCTTTTGTCGCTTGGGGCCGGCAGCGGAAGCTACATTGAGTTCTATTGCCTTGACTATGAGGCCAAGCTCTTAGGCAAACGTGAATATGTGGCTACCGAGAGGGTGACGCTCAATGCCGGTGTGCTTGATGTGAATCTTGCCGGAGGCAAGGAGCAATGGCTCTCGGCAGTGGCGACAAAGCCGTTTTCCGGGGCTAAACTGTTTATGGGTGCGGGACTTAACGTTAATCTGGGGGGCACCACCATCAATTACGCCTACATCAAGGAGCCTCCGACACAGAACCACCGTTGCGACATCGCCTACTCCTCTGACATCTACCTGGCTCGCGGGACTACTTCCCACCAGATCTCGTTTGACAATCCGCTCGACCTCCCTGTCGAGTGGGTGTTGGAGGAGATGCCCGAAGGCTCCAGCGCTGAACTCTATAGTGACGGCATGTTGTTTGGCATCGACAAGAAGGGTGTCTATGTGGCGCGCCTCAAAGTGCTTGGTGACGGACATGAGGATTGCGGCGGCATTGTCAGAATCCACTATGACGAGTATGCCGACACCGACAACCCCGGTCAGGAGGGTTGCGCCGACCCGCTGGTCAACGCTCCCGGCGAGAACCGTTTCGTTGTTTCCGACAAGGTTTATGATTCAAGCGGCTCTCTGTTGTCGATCAGCGACATCAAAGACATCGCCAACCTGGTTGACAATGACATAAACAATTACGCCACATATGTCGGCGGCCTCTCGATTGCCGACAATATCTGCATCACCGGTGTTAAATGCGCCGACAGCGAGGATGTCATCAGCGACGGCACAGCCGCCAGCCGTATGGGCTTCGTGGTGGAGGAGAGTGTCGACGGCCTGAATGTGAAGGCCCTCGAGTTCCTCCAGATACGATGCTATTACAAAGGCACGGAGACCTACCGCCATATCGTCGATGAGTCAAACACCGTGTCGGTGCAGGCCATCGGCACCAGCAAGACCACCAAGATGCGTTACTCCATCGAGGTGCCTGCCGGTCATATGGTCGATGAAATCCAGCTCTGGACCAGCGGTGTGCTGAAGCTCAACATCTCCAACATCAAGATTTTCTATCCTTTCGTGGGTGAGGCCGACTCCCCCTGCAACTCCCTGCTGGGATGCAACGGCGAGCTTGTCAACGTCCATGCCTCGGCTGTTCCTCTCCAGGCCGGCGCGGTGAATGTCGCCCAGTTTGTCAACAACCTCAGCTATCTTGTCGATGACAGTTACGACAGCTACATGGCTGTGCAGAACACCGTGTCGGTGGGCAACGGCGTGAAGGTGCTTGTCGACCTCGGCCGTCGTGTCCACACCTCCAACCATGTCGGCATCATCGTCGACGAGCGCACCCTCCTGGCCGGAATCAAGGCTGGTGACTGGCTGACCGTGCGTCTCCACGACTCCACTCTTGCCACGACAACCATGGCCCTCGACGCCGAGGCACAGGCCGACGACTCTACGGTCACCGATGAGTTCGCCAACTGGGGTGTCGCCGATGTCAAGGTGGCCGGTTCGGGCGAAAAGCGTGCGCTTTATTTCTCCCCGACCAAACCGTTTGACCAGATCGAGCTTGAAATCGCCGGAATCGCCGGGGTGGCCGACACCCAGAAGTTCTACGGCATCTGCACACGCGGCGACGCCGACAACAATGGTGTGCCCGACTGCATGGAGACTTACGTCGACCCGACCGTGTCGGGTGTAGATACCCCCGCGCTTGCCGACAAGGCCCTCGTCGTGACCATCAACGGCGGCCTGGTGACCGCGAGCTGCCCCGGGGCATCCATCTCGCGTCTGCTCGTGTATGACCTGCAAGGCAACGCAGTCGACGGGGCCGACGGCCAGGGGCTTTCAGAAGCCTCAATGCGTCTGGAACCTGGCATCCACATCTTCGAGGTGGTCTTCGCCGACGGCACCGCCCGCGCGCTGAAGGTTTCCATCCGCTAACCCACAGTTAATCCATAAGACCCAAGGAGGCCATCCGGGATTTTCCCGGGTGGCCTCCTTGTCTATTGGCGGCGGGCTGGAAGATTGCCTGGCGGTCTCAACTATTTTGCCGTGGAGTTGTTTTAACATTGAATATGCGGGGTCTCTCCGCTGACAATGATTTTTCAACTGTTTATTTACCCAAATAGATAAGAAATGGATGTTATAAGTAGATGTTGAAAATTAGTTTATATCAATTTTTTTGCGTATCTTTGTGTAAA
>CATZGB010000076.1 GCA_958418815.1 uncultured Bacteroidales bacterium
AGTTCGGCGGTGATTTTGCGGTCGAGGGCGGCGAGTTCCGATTTGAGTTGCTTCAACTCCTCCTCCTTGCCCCACTGCTTGGTGACGATAGCTTCGAGCTGGGGAACATCGGCTTTGAGCTTGGCGGTGCGTTCCTCATACTGCTCGATGATGCCGGGTATCTTCTCCAGAGCGTTGACGAAGTTCATACAGGCGGCGTGAGTGTCGCTCATGGCAATGAATCCGTTGTTGAACTTGTATTTGTAGTTGCCTTCGACCACAAAGCGGTTTTGAACGGTCTCCTTGCCGTCAACAAGATTACGCTCCGAGATGATGCTGATGGGGAAACCATAGACCTCGCCGACACGCTGATACTGACCATGAGTGTCGGTATGCTGCGCCAGACCTTGCAGATGGATACCCATATTCTTCTCGTCGGAGAGATGGCAGGTATCGATAGTAAGATTGTTGATAGGGTTGCCGTCTTTGTCTCGCTGTACGACCGACTGATAACGGGCTGCGTCCTCCTTCATGCGACTGATTGCAGCCTCGTTGTTTGCGATGTCGTGACTGATGGTCTGGAGCCTGAACTTGGAATCTGAAATGCCCTTGTTGTGGGCTTTGCGCTCAGATTCCAGTGCCGCGATACGCTTTTCAAGTTTAGCCTTTTCGAGAAGGTCGGTGTTACCACTGAGAATAGCCATATACTCCGAGAAGTTCATGCCGTTCTTCTCGTCCATTGCACCCTCGTCGATGGTTCTCGCTCCGAGTGCGCCGGATTTGAGCTGGTCGATAAATGTAGCCTTACAGTGAAGAAGATTGAACTTGTATGAGTCCAGAGATTTCTCAACCGCATAGATGATTACATCCACCTTGTTATCAGCATATAATTTGGCAATCTCGTTGCCGGCTCGTATGGCTCTGCCATCCCTCTGAGTTAAGTCAGAGGGACGCCACGGCGTATCCAAATGATGGATACAAACCGCTCTCTGTTGGGCATTTACGCCTGTTCCGAGCATTGAAGTCGAGCCGAATAAAACTCTCACATCGCCACTGTTCATAGCCTCGATTACTGCCTTTCTCGACCTTTCGGTTTTACACTCTTGTATAAACCTGATTTCATGCGCCGGAATCCCATAATCCTCTATCAGCTTACGCTTGATTTCGGAATAGACATTCCACTCGCCGGGCTTGTATGTGCCGAGATCGCTGAAAACAAACTGTGTACCACGTTGGGCATCGTATTTTCTGTAATATTCTGCAATCATCTTGGCACAGTGCGAAGCTTTATTGTTCGGGGCATCCTCGGCGTTGGGGTCAATCATACGCATATCAAGAGCCATCTTGCGGGCATAGTCCGTAGCAATGAGCATCTTTGCCTTTTCCTCTGTCTCCGATAACGGTGCTCTGCCGAGAATTGTGGCGTCGCCACTCTCGGCAAACTTCATCAGTTTCTCAATGAAAGCCTCCTGTGCCGGTGTCGGAGGGATATTGTGAAGAATCTCACGTTTCTCCGGTCGGTCAACACCAACATCTTCAGCGGTTCTATAATCAGTTATCTCATTATAGAATGCCGCCAATTCCGGCACCTTGATGAAGTAGCGGAAACGCTCCTTTGCCACAATGTGATTGGTCACATTGAACTCGAAGTCGGTTGTCTTCTTGGCAAAGATTGCCGCCCACGCATCAAAGCAGCGGATGTCCTGTCTTTCAAGTTCATTCGGACGCAGATATTTGAACAACAGATACAATTCAGTAAGCGAGTTGCTGATTGTTGTACCCGACAGGAATGTTGCTCCGAGGTCTTTGCCCGTCCGCTCCTGAATTGTACGTATGGCATAGAGAAGATTGAGCGCACGTTGTGATCCTTCCGAGTTGCCGAGACCCGCCACACGGTCATGTCGGGTGTTGAATATAAGGTTTTTGAACTGATGCGATTCATCAACGAATATGTGGTCGATACCCATCTGCTTGAAGTCAACGACTGCATCCTTGTTCTGCTCCATCTGATACTGAATGGTCGCAATCTTCGCGGTGAGGTTCTCCTTACGCTTGATTAGACCTTTGAGCATACCACGGCTAACATCGTGGCCCTGCTGTTTCAGTACTTCGAGGTTTTCTTCAACAGTGTCAAGTTCAGCCTGAAGGATTTGCTGCTGCATCTCAGGTGACTGCGGGATTTTGCCGAACTGGTCATGCGACATTATCACGCAGTCATAGTCGTTGTTCTTGATTTTGTTGAAGAACGCCACGCGGTTGTCCGCCTTGAAACTCTTTTCATCGGCAAACAGTATCCGGGCATTGGGATAGGCACTCTGATATGTCATGGCAATCTCGGCGATATTAGCTTTAAGACCGATAATCATCGGTTTGTGAGCCAGTCCGAGACGCTTCATCTCATGCGCTGCAATGCACATTATCAGCGTTTTACCCGTCCCCACTTCATGGTCGCACACGCCACCTCCGTTCTGTTTCAGCATCCATATACAGTCCTTTTGCGACTGGTAAATGGAGTGGATTCCATACCTGTCACCCAATAATTTCATATTGAGATCAGGAAATGTCTGGTGGCTACCGTCATATTGCGGACGGACAAAACAGTTGAACTTATTATTATAAAGGTCAACAAGTTTTTCCTTGAACTCAGGCGACTGGGCTTCAAGCCAATCGCTAAATCCGTTTCTTATCTCGTCAATCTTGGTATTGGCAAGTTGGATAGCCTCGTTGTCAGGCACTTTTATATCATGACCGTCCTCGTCCTTGCCAGCAGACTTCTTAATGTCGGGAACAGTATTGTGAAGGGCATGTTTCAACAAACTCATACCGTCGTATGTGCGGTAATAGCCTCTGACACAGAACTCCTCCCAGATGGTCATGTTTTTTCTCGATGCCTCTGCCGAATACTCATCCATTGAGGAAGAATAGGCAATCTTCACATCGGTGTGGAACAGATATGACATATAGGCTGAGTAGATGCCCGTCGGGATCCAACGCTCTCCGAAGTTGAAATCAAGCTCGTCAAACTCGATACGACGGGGCCGTGCTTCCTCCAACGCTTTGAGGGAGTCTTTCGACAAGGCGATGAACGGCTCAATTCCGTCATATCCGGGAAAATTCTTGATGCGTTCTTCCTCACGGTCAATCCACGCCCTCACATCATTGGCTTTCGCCACAACATTTCCGGCGATGAAGCGGTCTTTAATCTCATAGTTCTCAACTAATGGATTATAGAAAATTATTACTGTCCGCTAAACCATAAAAAGGCGAGTCCAACTTCCTGAACGGC
>CATZGB010000077.1 GCA_958418815.1 uncultured Bacteroidales bacterium
ACATGAAAGTAGGAGATAAACACCCTATGATTAGTGTTTACCTCCTACTCGATTCGTTGTAGCCGAAGTGGGACTCGAACCCACACAGCCTCAATGGCCAAAGGATTTTAAGTCCTTCGTGTCTACCATTCCACCATTCGGCCGGAACGACTGGGAGGATGGCTTGCATCCTCCCACCTTTTTCCGCCGCAAATTTACGCTTTTTTAATCAATCCGGCAACATATTCCCGGTTTTTTTCGTAACTTTGCACCCGACGTTGAGTCGTGCCGGCAGGTGCTTCCGGCGTCCCTGACACGATACTATAAATAACCCAACTGCTTTTTAGCAAAAGTTTCAATACACAATTATGAAAATCGAAAAAATCATTGGTCGTGAGGTGCTTGATTCACGCGGCAACCCCACTGTTGAAGTCGACGTAATCCTCGAAAGCGGCGCCCGTGGCCGTGCTTCCGTTCCCTCCGGCGCGTCAACCGGTGTCAACGAGGCCCTCGAACTCCGCGACGGCGACAAGAACCGTTATATGGGCAAAGGCGTCCTCAAGGCTGTCGCCAATGTCAACGGCCCCATCGCCGAGGCCCTCAAAGGAATGAGCGCCCTCGACCAGATTGCCATCGACGAGGCTATGCTCAAGCTCGACGGCACCGATACCAAGTCTAACCTCGGCGCCAACGCCATCCTCGGCGTTTCCCTCGCCGTTGCCAAGGCCGCTGCCGACTACCTCGACATGCCCCTCTACAAATACATCGGCGGTTGCAACACCTACGTGCTTCCCGTCCCCATGATGAACATCATCAACGGCGGCGCACACTCCGATGCCCCCATCTGCTTCCAGGAATTCATGATCCGTCCCATCGGCGCCACCTCCTTCAAGGAAGGCATCCGTATGGGCACCGAGGTGTTCCACAACCTCAAGAAGGTCCTCAAGGAGCGCAACCTCTCCACCGCTGTCGGTGACGAAGGCGGCTTCGCCCCCAACCTCGACGGCACCGAAGATGCCCTCCAGGTGATCATCAAGGCCATCGAGCTCGCTGGCTACGTGCCCGGAAAGGATGTCACCATCGGTCTCGACTGCGCATCCTCCGAGTTCTACAAAGACGGCGTTTACGACTACACATGGAAGCAGGGCGCTGACGCTCCCAAGTACACCTCCGAGCAGCAGGCTGCTTTCCTCAAGGACCTCGTTGAGAAATTCCCCATCGACTCCATCGAGGACGGTATGGCCGAAGGCGACTGGGAAGGCTGGAAGATCCTTACCGACCTCATCGGCGACCGTTGCCAGCTCGTGGGCGACGACCTCTTCGTGACCAACGTCAAATACCTCAAGCGCGGTATCGACGAAGGCTGCGCCAACTCGATTCTCGTGAAGGTAAACCAGATCGGCTCGCTCACCGAGACCCTCCGTGCCGTTGAGCTCGCTCAGCGCAATGGTTACACCGCCGTCATCTCCCACCGCTCCGGTGAGACCGAAGACGCAACCATCGCCGACATCGCTGTTGCCACCAACGCCGGCCAGATCAAGACCGGTTCTGCTTCCCGTTCCGACCGTATGGCCAAGTACAACCAGCTCCTCCGCATCGAGGAAGAGCTCGGCGCTGCCGCCGCTTACGGTTACGGCAAGAAGACCAAGCGTCCCGAATAATCATCCCCGTGAACAATTGACAGGCTCCGCCGCCCGACGGTGGTGACTGTCATCGATAATAGCCGCCCCGGCGATTCCCCCCAAATGGGAATCCCGGGGCGGTTTTTGTCATCCGGCGCGGCAAATTTGGCGATGAAGTGAACAAAGTTTGCGACACAGAAGTTTAAATAGCTGAGGGATGCGCATGAGACAGTAACCAGAACGCGTCTTGTGCTCCCGGATATGATTTCCAAATAATGTGTATCAAAATACTTTGCTTATGTCACGCGTAAAGACAATTAGCCTCGTTCTTGCAGGAATGGCCTCCTTCGTCCAGCCTATGTCCGCGCAGGATGCTCAGACCCCCGACACCGACGTGTGGTATCGCCTCGTGACGATGTACAACGGTTCGGACACTCGGCTCGGTCGTTGTGTCCAGTATTATCCCGAAGGATCTGCCCATTCAGGCATGATATGGTCGGCCCCGCCTGTTGAGGCCACAGATGCCGCATACGACTATCAGTTCTGGCGTTTCGAGCCATCGCCCGATGATCCCAAAATTTTTGCCCTCGTCTGCAAGGCGGCCCCTGACGGTTACCTCAGCATAGACCCCACCTCGTTCAGCGCGGAAGGGAGGTGGAAATATGTCGCCAGCCCGGCGAGTTCCGCCCCCGACGACAAATACGGCTTCGAGCTTGGCGCGCTTAAGGCCGGGATAGACTCAGAGACAGGCGAGGTTTACACCGACATCTATACCGACGCGGATGAGGACGGCCTATATAAATATATGAATTGCGCCGGGGCAGACCAGGATTACGCTATAAATGTGTCGCGCGCAACAGTCGCCTACGACACCAATGAGTGGGTCTTCAGGCTTTCCCCCCGCAAGCCGGTTTCAGGGCTTGAAGGGGTTGCGGCCGACATCTCCCAAAGCGAAACCGGCCAATCGGCGGTCTATGACCTTTTCGGCCGCAAGGTGGCCCATCCCGACCATGGTATATATATAGTAGATGGCCGCAAGGTGGTCTATTGAAATCTTGATTTTGCAGATTCCATTTTTTTCAAGGCTCTTTTTGGTTAAAAACAAGAAAGGTCGAAAGCCCATACCTGAAGTGGTTGAGACTCATCCGGACGCTCCGTTTTGCATATGGGGCGTCCGGATGCGCGTTAGGCCGGGATGTCACGCATTGTGACTGAAAAAAATTAACATTTGTTGAATTGCCTGGTATTCAGGCTGTGGAGCAGTTTGTTTTCAAAAACTATGTTTTTTAGCATAAAATTCTTGCTGAAAAATTTGGTGGAATGGGAGAAAACGCCTAACTTTGC